>CAYRGN010000017.1:0-37450 GCA_964423865.1 uncultured Lacihabitans sp. | reverse complement strand
TTTGTCCAAAATATCCCGTAGGGATTACATATCGGTAGCAAATGGGATGTGATTTTCCAAAATATCCCGTAGGGATTACATATCGGAAGCAAATGGGATATGATTTGTCCAAAATATCCCGTAGGGATTACATATCGGTAGCAAATGGGATGTGATTTGTCCAAAATATCCCGTAGGGGTTACATATCGGTAATTGGGGTAATGCGTAGACCCCCATATCCCCTAGGGGTTACATTTATTCCCGCCCGATATTGTGTAATCTCGGATTTTGAGAATAATTTTGCCTTCTGAACTTTATAGTGATGATTCAAATTACAAGGAGAGAGACGTTTAACGCGGCCCACAGACTCTTTAATCCCCGGTGGACGGAAGTGCAGAACTTTGAAGTCTTCGGACCCTGTTCCCGCGTACACGGGCATAACTGGGAGCTCTTCGTCACGGTAGAGGGAGAAGTAAGCGAAGATACGGGTTTTGTGATCGATCTTAAAGCGCTTAGCCGTACCATGCGAGAGGAGGTGATTTCGAAAGTGGATCATACTTACCTCAATGAAGACGTGGAATTCCTGAGAGGAAAACTTCCTACCACGGAGAATTTCGCCATTGCCGTATGGAAAATACTGGAGCCCGTACTGAAAGAAAAATACGGAGTAAAACTATACCGGATAAAACTGACAGAGACCGCGAACCATTTTGTGGAATACTTCGGTCGGTAGTGTCGTGTTATCCCCCATCCAAAACGCGAAGCATAAATGAAGTATTTCCTGATAGCCGGAGAAAGGTCCGGAGACATACATGCGGGTAATCTGGCCGAGTCCATGCGGGAGCTTGACCCGGGCGTGGAGCTGATCGGCTGGGGAGGGCAAAATATGGAGTCGGCCGGGGTGAACATCCTCCAGCGTTACGAAGACATGGCCTTTATGGGCTTTTGGGAAGTGCTGACCAACCTGAGAAAGATTGGTAAATTTATGCATTTGGTGCGTAAGCATATCGAAGAGGTTCGTCCCGATGCCCTGATCCTGGTAGATTACGCCGGCTTTAACCTGCGTATTGCCAAATGGGCGAAGGCGCGGGGCCTCCGGGTTTTCTACTATATCGCACCCAAAGCGTGGGCATGGAATAAGAGCAGAGTGCACCAGCTGAGAAAATACACAGACCTCACCCTGGTGATACTTCCGTTTGAAGTACCCTTTTTTGAGCAGTACGGGGTGCCGGTGAAGTACGTGGGAAACCCGCTTTTTGACGAGATCCGGAAATTCAGGCACGATTTCTATTTTCCGCGTTATAACGGGGGTCGCCCTGTGGTGGCACTCTTGCCCGGCAGCAGGCGGCAGGAGATATGGAGGATGATGGATATCATGGCGAAGCTGACCTACACCACCCGGAATTATCACTGGATAGTGGCCGGTGTTTCTACCTTTGATCGTGACTTTTATGAATTTAGAGGGGGCGTGTTTGACCTGGCCTTTGACCGTACCTATGATATACTTCATGTGGCCCGGGCCGCCGTGGTCACGTCAGGTACGGCCACGCTGGAAGCAGCCCTCTTCAACGTACCCCAGGTGGTGGTCTACAAAACCAGCGGACTTACCTATGCTATAGCCCGGATGCTGGTGAAGTTGCGTTTTGTTTCCCTGGTGAACCTGGTGGCGGGCAAGGAGGTAGTGAAAGAACTTATACAGGACGAGTGTACGGTGGAAAACGTGGCGGAAGAGTTAAAAAAGCTGATGCATGATAATAAAGTAAGGGAAAAACAGTTAATGGAATACGACGCTGTAAAAGAAATACTGGGTCACCGGGAGGCCTCCGAAACAGCTGCGGACGCCATTTTGAATTTTAAAACGGACTGAGCGCGATCAGGAACCGGTACATCACCGGCGGTTGGGCGCCTCCCAATGAATAAGCTGAAAGCTGAAAGCGATGCGCCGCGGGGTGCCTTCCGCCCGGCTGACTGCTGATAGTGGTGCGCCACCCGGCTGACTGCTGAAAGTAAAAATTTTATACACATGAAAAAAATCCTATTCGTATTCGTATTGGGCCTGATGGCCTGGGCTTGTGGTAAAGACGATGAGCCGGAAGGGACGCCCATGGAAATGCTGGCGGGAACGGAATCTAAAAAATGGAAGCTGAGCTTTGCGGAAGCCCGCGACACCGAGGGGGCCTCGCTCCCTCTTATGGGACTATACCCTTGCTGGGCGGATAATACCCTGACGCTCTACGCAGACGGAAGATATACCCTGGAAGATACCGGCACCAAATGTGTGGATGAGGAAGATATATCTTCCACCTGGGTGCTATCGGAAAATGGGGGAGAGATCAAACTGGCCAATTTCAGTATGGCGGGTATTGCCTTTGAAAACCTGACTATGGAGCTGAAGGAGGTCAAAAACTCGACTTTCTCCGGAGTGGCACGCAATGTAACCTACGGTTCTCTCGGGGTATATGAAGTAGAATTACGTTTTGGGGTAGTAACCGAGTAAGTTTTTCCATTCTCCGAAACATATTCGTACCTTTGTGTGTTAGAATATTGTAAAGAAATGTGTTTATGAGTAAAGATACAGATATACTGGAGGAAATTACCTCCTCGGAATATAAGTACGGGTTTTATACCGATATCGAGGCCGATGAAGCGCCTCCGGGACTGAGTGAAGACATCGTCCGTTTTATTTCGGCCAAAAAAAATGAGCCGGAGTGGATGCTGGAATGGAGGCTGAAAGCCTACCAGGAATGGTTAAAAATGACCGAACCTGCCTGGCCGAACGTGACGTATGAAAAACCGGATTTTCAGGGAATCAAGTATTATTCCGCACCCAAACAGCAGAAAAAACTGAACAGCCTGGACGAGGTAGATCCTGAATTAAGGAAAACCTTTGAAAAGCTGGGGATTTCCCTGAGTGAGCAAAAACGTATTTCCGGCGTGGCGGTAGATGCCGTCATTGATTCGGTATCCGTAGCCACTACTTTCCGTGCAGAATTGATGGAAAAAGGAATTATTTTCTGCTCCATTTCAGAAGCCATCCAGGAACACCCCGAGCTGGTGAAAAAGTACCTGGGGTCTGTGGTACCCGTGAAAGATAATTTCTACGCGGCGCTTAACTCCGCCGTTTTCTCTGACGGATCTTTCTGTTACATTCCCAAAGGGGTAAGATGCCCGATGGAGCTTTCTACTTACTTCCGGATCAATGCGGCGGGTACAGGGCAGTTCGAACGTACCCTCATCATTGCCGATGAAAGTTCTTATGTAAGTTACCTGGAAGGTTGTACGGCCCCCAGTCGGGATGAAAACCAGCTTCACGCAGCCGTGGTGGAAATATTCGCCCACGAGAACGCCGAAGTGAAGTATTCAACGGTACAGAACTGGTACCCGGGCGATAAAGACGGGAAAGGAGGGGTATTTAACTTCGTAACCAAAAGAGGGTTGTGTTTTGGAAATAATTCCAAAATCTCCTGGACCCAGGTAGAGACAGGTTCAGCGGTTACCTGGAAATATCCTTCGGTGATCTTAAAAGGAGACAACTCCATCGGTGAATTTTATTCCGTGGCGGTGACCAATAACTTCCAGCAGGCAGACACGGGCACCAAGATGATCCATATCGGCAAAAATACCCGTAGCCGTATTGTTTCCAAAGGAATATCCGCGGGAAGAAGCCAGAATTCTTACCGCGGACTGGTAGAAATTTCCAAGCGGGCCGATAACGCCCGGAACTTCTCCCAGTGCGACTCCATGTTGCTGGGTGACCGTTGCGGGGCGCATACGTTCCCGTATATTGAATGCAATAACCCCACTGCAAACGTGGAGCATGAAGCCACAACCTCGAAAATCGGGGAAGATCAGCTTTTCTATTGCAACCAGAGAGGTATGGATACAGAAACCGCTGTGGCCCTGATTATTAACGGGTACGCCAAGGAGGTACTGAATCAGCTTCCTATGGAATTCGCGGTAGAAGCCCAGAAACTGCTGGCCGTATCCCTGGAAGGATCGGTAGGGTAAGGCGTTCCCTGTTTGGGAAGTAACGAGCTTTGAGCCTTGAACAATGTGTTTTGAGCCTGTATTTATCAGGAGCGCGCTCCCTTCGGGGGGCGTGTGCCAGTAAGATGCGGGGCTGAAACTCATTGTTCAGGGCTATTTTATAGAAAGAGTAAACACAGATATGGCCGCCAAGAAGAAAAAATCGCTTCTGAGCTCGTTAAAGCGATTATTCCTGAAATTCGTTTTCTATTTCTTTGCCTTGTCCATAGGTGGAGTAATTCTTCTTAAATTTCTCCCTGTTCCTTTTACCATGACCATGATAGATCGGAAGGTCAAGTCACTTTTAGAGGGAGAAGATGCCCAAATCCATTATCAGTGGCGTCCTTACCACAAGGTTTCCCGGGAAATGCACCTGGCGGCCGTAGCGGCGGAAGACCAGAATTTTCCCCACCATTGGGGCTTCGATTTCAAAGCGCTTCAAAGGGCCTATACCAATAACCAGAAAGGGAAAAAAGTGCGGGGCGCCAGTACCATCAGCCAACAGGTGGCCAAGAATGTGTTTTTGTGGCAGGGACGGAGTTATTTCCGGAAGGCCCTTGAATTTTATTTTACCGGGCTGATTGAGCTGATCTGGGGGAAACAGCGTATACTGGAGGTGTATGTTAATGTGGCTGAGATGGGGAAAAATACCTTTGGCGCGGAAGCCGCTTCCCAGCGTATTTTTAAAAAACCGGCCGCGAAACTGGCCCGGGCGGAGGCTGCCCGCCTGGCCGCGGTCTTGCCCAGTCCGAACAAATGGTCAGCCGCCCGGCCAGGACCTTACGTGACCCGCCGTACCGCCGTTATTCAGAAATATATGCAGGCCCTCGGTGGACAAAAATATATTGCTGACCTCCGCAGGTTTTAAATAATTCAAAAGGTGTGAGGAGCTATGGATACATAATTTTCCTGCTGGGTTTCCTGCTTTGCCAAAACGCCGGGGCTCAGGACCGAACGATAAGGATTGCCGTACGTGATTCTACGACGGGCCAGCCTCTTACGGGTGCAGTGATCTGGACCAGCGCCGCCTTGGGCCAAACCGATAGGGATGGGGTTTTTGTGGCCCGCGTTGGTCCGGGGGCAAGTACCTTAAGAATTACCATGGTAGGTTACAGTACCTTGATTTTCAATACGGAGGAAGTGGGGGAGAGGTTGGAAGTGCGTATGCAGGAGGCCTTCACTCATTTGCAGGAAGTAAAAATCACCAAGCGAAAGTACAGGAACAAGGGCAATCCGGCGGTGGAACTTATCCGGGAGGTAATCGCGAATAAAGTCCTCAACCGTAATCCCGGGTACGCCTATTACAAAGAACACGAGAAGGTAAGAATAGGTCTGGTGAACCAAAGGGAAAGGTTACGGAGAAACCCGGTGGTGCGTCTGTTTCCCGCACTGGAGCAGAACTTTGATTCCACCAGGGTAGAAGGGAAAGTTTTCCTTCCTTTGTATATCCAGGAACTGGTCAATGAATATTCGGGCATACCGGATACGGCTACGGGCATACCTGCCTCCATGCACAGGACACGCCTCGAAGAAAAGACGGTTACCCTGGATGAAAATCTGTTCGATAACGAAGGCATTAAAATGTATATCGAACACGCCTATCAGCCCTTTGACATCTACGAGAACAGCATGATGCTGATCACGAACCAGTTTGTGAGTCCTATTGCTGACCTGGCCCCGGCATTTTATATGTACGATATCCTGGATACCCTGGAAGTGAGCGGAAGCCGCCTGGTGAAACTGTTGTTTACGCCCCGGAACTCTACGGATTTCCTCTTTTGGGGAGATATGAAAGTAGATCTGGATACCTATGCCGTAACCGAAATTAACCTGCGGATCGGGAAGGGCATTAACCTGAACTGGGCCAGGAACCTGGAAATTACCCAGCGGTTTAAACGGAACAGTGACAATCGATATACCCTTGGCGTTAGTAATGTGGCCATGGAATTCTCCGTACTGCCCAATGCCCGGGAGTCGGTGCTTACGGAAAGGCTGGTCACGTATTACGATTACAGGAAAACACCCCCTGCGGATACCGGAACCCCGGCTGTACAAAAAGAGACTGCCAACCCAATGGGGGAGCAGCATTCAGTATACGATGATAGAATCTACTTTATGCTCGACAGCCTCAAAGATACCCGGCGTTTCAGAACGATTTCCAACCTGATCGGATTGGCGGCCTACGGGTATTTTAATGCGGGAAAATATATAGAGGCAGGACCGGTCGGTACCTTTGTGGGGCATAACCAGCTGGAAGGGTTGCGGCTTCGCCTGGGTGGAAGAACCCTGCCGGTTTTTAGCAACCGTATTTTCCTGGAAGGGTTTGGCGCCTATGGTTTTGAAGACGGCCGATGGAAATATAATGCGGCCCTGACCTGGTCATTTAGCGGGAAGAACAAGTATGTCTTTCCAATGAAAAACATTACCGCCGCCTACCGGAGCGACATCGAGATTCCGGGGAATAACCTTCGTTATACGGCCGATCACAACTTCCTCCTGAATATTCCGCGGGGAGAAATCGGCAAATGGGTGTATTACAAACGGTTTACCCTGCACTATGTTCAGGAATTTGAGAACCGCTTGTCGTATCGTCTCGGATTTGAACATACTGTTCAAAACCCGGCCGGCACTTTGATTTACAGGAAAGAGGGTATGGAAATACGCGATTTCACCACCTCCGAAATCAAGGGAGAGTTTCGTTATGCGCCTCACGAACGGTTTTACCAGGGCAAGACCCTGCGTTCTTCCCTCACCACCCAGTACCCGGTATTTACGGTACGGGGTACCTGGAGCATTCCGGGCTTCTATGGCAGTACGTACTCTTACCGGAAACTGAGCCTGAATATCGATAAGCGCTTCTTGCTTTCTCCTTTAGGCTACCTGGAAAGTACGTGGGAGGTTGGGGGTACTTTTGGGGAAAATCTCCCCTTCCCCTTGCTCGACATCATGCGGGGTAATCAGACCTATACTTTCCAGCAAACCTCCTACAATATGATGAATTTTATGGAGTTTGTGGCTGACCGCTTCGTGGCGGCGCGCCTGGAACATAACTTTAACGGCACGATCTTGAACAAGGTACCCGTGTTGTCGAGGCTGAAACTCCGGGAATACGCAACTTTCAAAATCCTGTACGGAGGTCTCCGGAAAGAAAACCGCCCCGGCCGGGAGGTGTTCGAATTTCCTACCGGTCGTGACGGGGAGCCTTCCATGTTTACGTTTTCAGGAAAGCCCTATATGGAGGGTAGCCTAGGGATAGGAAATATACTTAAATTGTTTCGGGTAGACGTCGTAAAGCGCTTCACTTACCTCGATCATCCGGGGATAACGGGTGTGGGCATCCGCGTACGGGCCGACATGGATTTTTAGCCCTAACCACGAAGTGGTGCCATGATTGAAGGCATTATTATGGGCATAATTTTACACACGTTGTGAAAATTATTCGCGGTCAATTGCCATCATCTTCGGAATAAAAAAGGAAATGATACCCAGAAGCGCTATTGCGCTTCCCAGCAGCACAAACGTCAGGTTGATGCCCAGGTAGTCGGCAAAAATTCCGATCCCCAGAAGGCCCAATAGGGAGGGAAACAGGGAAATGCTACCGAACATGGCAAAGACCCTACCCAGTACTTCCGGCTCTATCTTTTCCTGGATGACCGTATTGAAGCTGGCATAGTAAATGGAAGACGCCATGCCGCCGATCCCGGTTAAAACTACAAAGAGAATGAACTGGGAGGAGGGCAACAGGCCCGAAACCGCCAGGGCAAGCCCTAAAGCCATGTAGGTGCAGTTGACCAGAATTACCTTGTTTATCTTCGTATTGGATATGCCCAGGATACTCCCGCCGACCAGCATGCCCACTCCCCAGATTACCTCGATTACACTTACCTCAAACTTTCCGCCTTCAAAGTGCCGAAGTGTCATCAGGGGAAACAGGATGGCGATAGGCATGATAAAAAATGTCACCAGGATGGAAAACAGGAAGAGCAGCCCCATGCCCGATTTGGAAACCACGGCCTTTATCCCCACCCTGATCTGGAGAAGTACGCTTTCTGCGGCGGTATCCGAGTTTTCAGGATCCGGAATATGGATAAACAAAAGCGATGTGATGGCTACTACTGCCCCGAAAACATCAAATAAAAGTACATGTTCGATATTCAGGTAGGTAATGGCCAGCGCGCCCAGGGCCGGACCTCCGATCATGGATATAGACTGGATGGTCTGGTTGATGCCGGAAATCCGGAGCAGTTGATCTTCAGGGGCCAGCAAAGGAATGGAGGCCTGCATGGCGGGCATGTGAAAGGCTGATCCGGCTGACCGGAATGCCAGCAATGCATAGATCAGGATTACATGGGGTTCTCCAAAGTAAAAAAGCATGGAAATGCCCAGGGTACAGAGGGCAATGAATCCGTCGGCCAGAATCATGGTCAGCTTACGGTTCCAGCGGTCAACGAATACTCCTGAAAAGAGGCCGAGGATAGCCTGGGGCAAAAAGCCGGCAATGGCCGAGTTAGCCAGCACTACGGCCGAATCGTACTCAATACTCAACCAGAGCATGACGGCGAAGTTTACCAGGCTGGTGGTAATGATGGAGATGAATTGTCCTGTCCACAGTATGGCAAAGACACGTTTCCAGTTTTTCATGAAAGTATGTTTTATTCCGCGACGGTAAAGGTGAAGAAAAATTTCACAAAATCGGTGAAAGGCGAGGGGTAGTTAAGCCCTGTCTCTGTAAGCGGAGAACCGAAATTGTATTTTCATCGAACTAGCTTTTTGATAGGGCAAAGGTAAGAAAAAAGTGCAGGATTTCGCTACCTTTGCAAGTGCTATGTATATCGATTCGGAGACCTTTGATCATGTTCAAACCCTTACAAAAGGAGAGTACGAAAACTGTACTTTTAAAAACTGTGACTTCTCTGAAGCCAATCTCTCTGATTTTAAATTTATAGATTGTACCTTTTCCGGGTGCAACCTGAGTATGGCCAGGGTAGACCGGTCTGCCTTTCAGGACGTGGTTTTTTCTGAGTGTAAGCTGCTGGGTTTGCGTTTTGATACGGCCAATGCTTTTGGGTTTTCCGTCTCATTTTCCTCCTGCCAGCTGAATCACGCTTCTTTCTTCCGTCTGAGGTTAAAGAAAATCCGGTTTATGCAGTGCCAGATGGAAGGAACAGATTTCGGGGAATGCGATTTGACCGAAGCCCACTTTGACCGCTGCCAGCTCCCTAATGCTATTTTTGACAACACCATCCTCGAAAAAGCTGATCTGCGTACAGCCACCGGTTTTTCCATTGATCCGGAACGAAATAGGGTAAAGAAAGCGAAATTCGCACAGTCTGGCCTGGCCGGCCTTTTGGACAAATACGGGATACAAGTAGACAGGGGCCTGTAAACAAGAAAGTACTTTTCCTATCTTCCTTAAAAACGGTATCAAAAAAGACTTTAATTCTCAATTTTTCTGATTCTACCAAAAGAACCCTTAAATTTGTCGCGGATTTAAACAAACCTCCTTGAGTTTTATGAACAATTACGCAGACAGCCGCATTTTTGATCTTATTCAGAAAGAGCATGAAAGACAGCTTCACGGTATTGAACTGATTGCCTCCGAGAACTTTGTTTCCGAGCAGGTGATGGCCGCCGCCGGCAGTGTTTTGACCAATAAATACGCAGAAGGGCTTCCCGGAAAGCGGTATTACGGCGGGTGCGAAGTGGTGGATGAAATAGAGCAGCTGGCTATTGACCGGTTGAAGGAGTTGTTTAACCTTACCTGGGCCAATGTACAGCCCCATTCGGGTGCCCAGGCCAATACGGCTGTATTCCTGGCTTGCCTGAAACCGGGCGATAAGATCCTGGGTTTTGACCTTTCCCACGGCGGACACCTGACCCACGGTTCACCGGTGAATATTTCAGGTAAATATTTTCAGCCCTGTTTTTATGGGGTAGAAGAAGCCACTGGCCTTATCAACTGGGATAAGGTAGAAGAAACCGCACTGGCGGAGAAACCTAAGCTGATTATCTGTGGGGCATCGGCGTACTCGCGCGACTGGGATTATCCCCGCCTGCGGAATATTGCCGACAAGGTAGGCGCTATTCTTCTGGCCGATATCAGTCACCCGGCGGGTCTGATCGCCAAAGGGCTTCTGGCCGACCCGTTTGATCATTGCCACATTGTGACCACCACTACCCACAAGACCCTGAGGGGTACCCGGGGCGGGGTAATTATGATGCGGAATGATTTAGAAAACCCGTTTGGTATCACCACGGCCAAGGGCAGGGTGAGAACCGTGTCGTCTCTGCTGGATTCCGCGGTATTCCCGGGTATTCAGGGCGGTCCGCTGGAGCATATTATCGCGGCCAAAGCGGTGGCCTTCGGAGAGGCCCTGACCGACAGCTACGGCGCCTACGTGAAACAGGTGCAGAAGAATGCCAAAGTGATGGCGGATACTTTCGTGGAAAAAGGATATAAAGTGATCAGTGGAGGTACAGATAACCACCTGGCGCTGATTGACCTGCGCCCGAAAGGCCTGAACGGTAAACTGGCAGAGAACGCCCTGATCAAAGCCGATATCACGGTAAACAAAAATATGGTGCCGTTTGATGATGCGCCGGCCATGACCACCTCGGGAATCCGGGTAGGCGCAGCGGCCATGACCACCCGCGGACTGGAGGAAAAAGACTTCGTGCGGGTAGTAGAGCTGATTGACCGGGTGCTGATGAATCACGACAATGAAAAAGTGCTGAATACCACCAAAGCCGAAGTCAACGAATGGATGAAGTGGTTCCCGTTGTTTAAATAATGGGCCGCATGGCCCCTTTCCGATAGAAATTTATGCCTTTAGACCAAGCCCACGTGGAAGAAGAATTAGAAGGAGAAAAGGAAATGACTTTTCTGGAGCACCTGGAAGAACTCCGGTGGCACCTGATCCGCTCAATAGTGGCTATACTTGTTTTTATGATAGTGGCCTGGTTTTTACAAGGTTGGGTCTATGAAAATATTATATTGGGCCCTTCTAAGGAAGATTTCTGGACTTACCGCAAAATGTGTGAGATAGGGCGCATTTTTCATATCGATAGTCTTTGTGACTGGAAATTGAAATTCGCGCTTCAGAACAGGGAGATTTCCGGTCAGTTTATGCTGGCTATCATGTCTTCTGCCATCATTGGGTTGCTGATTGCGTTTCCTTATGTGATCTGGGAAATATGGAGATTTATTAAACCGGGCTTACGTACGGCGGAAAAGAGGGCGGCCAGAGGGGCAGTATTTATTATATCCCTGCTTTTCTTCTCCGGAGTCTTGTTTGGTTATTACGTGGTTACGCCCTTTGCCGTCCATTTTTTAGTGGATTTTAAAGTAGCGGAAAGTATAGAGAACATTTACGATATCAAGAATTATCTTTCTATTTTGACCACTCTTACTTTGGCGTGCGGACTGATGTTCCAGCTGCCGGTGGTAATCATGGTGCTGACCAAAATAGGCATAGTAACCCCCGATTTTCTGAAAGAGTACCGTCGCCACGCTTTTGTGGTCATCCTCATTGTAGCGGCTGTGATTACGCCCTCCCCGGATATGATTAGTCAAATTTTAGTGGCTATTCCGCTTTATTTTCTGTTTGAAGTGAGTATCTTGGTGTCCAATAGGATACATAAGACCAACCTCAAACAGCTTGAAGATGAACACATTTAAGAAATTAGCTTCTCCGAAGAGCCTGGCGGGAACCCTCGTTTCTCTCGTCATTATTGTCTATATCGCGTATATCCTGCAGGATGTGATTGTTCCGTTTGTGGTGGCAGCCCTCTTTTCTTTTCTGCTGTATCCGGTGTGTAATTACCTTGAAATTAAGGGAGTACCTCGTATTCTTTCCGTGCTGGTCGGTATTGTGCTGATGATGGCGGTTACGGCGGGTCTGATCTACGCAGCCTATACCCAGGTGATAGGGCTAGACGACCTTTTTCCCCAGGTAGAGAGCCGGTTTAACCAGTGGGTAGGAGATCTGGCCGGTTTCCTTGGTGATTTCGGTATTAACAAGGAACAGCTGATCTCGGAAGGACAGAAACATATTTCCGATGCGGTAAAAAGCGGGTCGAAATTCCTGGGTGCAACCATTGGAGGCACCTCCAATTTCCTGATGAGTATGGCGCTTCTTCCGCTGTACATCTTCCTGATGCTGATGTATCGTGATTTCCTGAAGACCTTTGTTTTTAAATGGTTAAAAGATACCAGTAAGCATAAGATCGTGGCTACCATCAATAAGGTGAAAAGCGTGGTGAGGGGATATATTATGGGGTTGATGCTGGTGATTCTGATTATCGGAACACTCAATTCCACCGCTTTGTATGTGATTGGGATTGAACACGCTTTGTTTTTCGGCTTCTTTGCCGCTTTTCTGGCCATACTGCCTTACATTGGCGTAGCCATAGGGTCTGCATTGCCCATTCTGGTGGCCCTCATTACCAAAGATTCTTACCTGGCCGCCCTGGCCGTCGCCGCGTCTTTCGCGGTGGTGCAGTTTTTGGAAGGGAACTTCATTACGCCCTATGTGGTGGGCAACCAGGTAAGCATTAACGCATTGGTAGCCATTACGGCCTTACTGCTTTTCGGGAAACTATGGGGTATAGGGGGAATGATCCTCGCCCTTCCGGTTACGGCCATTCTGAAAGTGATCTTTGACGCCAGTCCGCGTATGGCCGCCTGGGGCTTCCTGTTGGGCGATGCCGAAAACGAAGATGTGAGGCACGTCAAAAAGAACTTCCGCTTCCGGGGTTTTTACGATAACGTCAGGAAGAAAATCTGACCAGCTGGTTCACCAGTACGTCAAAATCATTCGGGTAAGGTGCGGTGATACTTAGCACGCTTTCGTCCAGGTCACGGAAATGGATGGAGTGGGCATGAAGAGCTACACGTTTAATGAGGGGCAGTTCTTCCGTTTCACTTTTCAGGTTAAATTTTCTTTTGATCTGGGAAAGGAAGATATAGTCGCCGTTGTAGGTGGGGTCACACACAATGGGTGCGTTCAGGCACTGGAGATGTACCCTGATCTGGTGCATGCGGCCGGTGATGGGCACACAGCGAACCAGGGTGTGGCGGGTGAATTTCCGGAGGGTAAAGAATACCGTTTCGGCCAGCTTTCCACGCTGGCGGTCGATCCGTACTGCTGTGCCGTCTTTCATGATGGCGATGGGAAGGAACACCGATACGCTGTCGAAATCATGCACACCGTTAACCACCGCGTGGTATTCTTTCTGTACTTCCCGGTGTTCAAACTGCATGGAAAGGTGGCGGTAGGCCTCCGGATTTTTGGCCAGTACCAGGGCGCCGGAAGTTTCCTTGTCCAGTCGGTGACACAGTTGGATATCGTCGTAATGCTCCCGTGCCAGCCTCAGGATACTCAGGTGGCGGTCGGCGGTACGCTCATCCAGGGAAGGTACAAAGGGCGGTTTATTGATGACCACATAATTTTCGTTTTCAAAAATGATGAGGTCCTGGAAATCAATATTCCGGGGCGCTTTTTTAAATCGGCTTAGATCCAAATCGTTTTTTGGTACAAAGATACGGGTTAGATGCCTGAAATCAAGACCCGGAAAGAAACCCGGCTCCTGTTTTTTTACCGCCAGTGGAGAGTTTCGGGCAATAAATCTTCAGGTGGCTGAGCCAGGATAAAAGAAAAGACGGTGCCTTGGTTTACTTTCGATGTCACTTCTATGGTGGTGTTATGGGCATTTAAAATGTGCTTTACAATGGCCAGTCCCAGTCCGGTACCGCTTACCGCCCGCGACCGGCTTTTGTCTACCCGGTAAAAGCGTTCAAAGATCCGGGGCAGATGTTCGGCGGGAATGCCGATGCCGTCGTCGGCCACCTGTATCTTCACTTTTTTATTTTCCTGGCTGATTTCCACGGTTACTTTTCCGCCGTCATGGCCGTATTTGATGGCGTTGGTGATAAGATTACTCAGTACCTGGCTGATTCTTAGTCGGTCGGCCAGTACCTTGGCGGCTTTCAGTCCTTTGGGTTTAATGAAAAGCCGGATATTCCGTTGCGCCGCTTTCTTCTCCAACTGGTCAAAAATCTCTTCAATCACCTCTACGATGTTCACCCGCTCAAACTGCATTTTTATTTCACCGGATTCCACCTGGGTAAGTACCAGGATATCCTGAACAAGTATTTCCAGTCCGTCGAGCGATTTCGCCGCTTTACGGAGAAATTTCCGGGATACTTCCGGGTCTTCCACCGCTCCGTCTAAAAGCGTATGAATAAAGCCCTGAGCGGCAAAGATGGGGGTTTTCAGGTCATGGGAAACGTCTGCGATAAACTCCCGGCGAAAGGCTTCCATTTTCCGGAGGGCGTCGATTTCCTCCTCTTTCCTGGTGGCGTAGATGGAAATTTCCCGGTTTAGTTTTTTGAGGGGGTTGACACTTCGGATAAGGGATTTTCTGGGGATATTAAAATCGTTGATTTTCAGACTTCGCAGTGATTTATAGATCTGATTGATTTCCTGGAAAACAAGGAGGTCAATCACATAGAAAATCAATATAAAGGAGGAAAGAAAGGTGCTGGCTCCTGTTACAAAGTACATGGGTCCCTTTACTCCCGGCACAAAACTGAGGAAGGTCAGGGTAATGGCGGTAATCAGCACCGCGATCAGGAAGGAGACCCAGCGGGGAGACAGCAACATATATTTTACCTTTTACTCGCCAAAGATCTGCATTATTCGGTAGTAAACATATATCCCACGCCTTTTAAAGTGCCGATATATTTTTCCCCGATCTTCTCCCTGACTTTACGGATGTGTACGTCAATGGTGCGTTCAACCACGAAAATATCTGCTCCCCATATCTTCTGGAGCAGGGATTCCCGGCTTTGTACCTTGTTGGGGTGGGAGGCGAGGTGGTATAGGATTTCAAATTCCTTTTTAGGCAGAATCTTTACGCTGCCGTCTTCCCGGGTTACCGAATAATTTTCCTTGTTGATGGTCAGGCCTGCAATTTCCAGGATCTGGCTGTCGGTATTTTTTTCGGTTTCCTTCCTGAACCAGGCCTGGATACGGCTGAGCAGGGCCCGGGGTTTAATGGGCTTGGTGATGTAATCATCGGCCCCGGCTTCGAAGGCCGCCACTTCGGAGTATTCTTCTGCGCGGGCGGTCAGGTAGATCAGATGGGTGTTTTTCAGCTCATTTTTGATGGCTTTGCCGGCTTGTATACCATCCATCACCGGCATCATAATATCGATCAGGATAATGTCGGGTTGGAACTGGCGGGCCACTTCCACGCCTTTCAGGCCGTTATTGGCCGACCGCACCTCGTAATTTTCCTTTTCCAGATTGTAGGTGAGCAGCTCCAGGATATCTTCGTCATCATCAATGACCAGGATTTTACCGTTCATACGCTATTGGACGTTTTCAACTGCAAAATTATATGACGCGGTCCGTTTTCATGTTAAGCGAGTATTAAATTTCAGTCTCAGACCGTTCGCAGTTTTTCAATCTCCCGCACCACATCCAGGATACCCTTGAGCGGGATCTTGATCCAGGTGGGTCGGTTCCGGATTTCGAAACCCAGTTCTTGTATGGCTTTTTCCAGCAAATGAAACTGCAACAGGTAGTTCACTTCGTTGTTGTTTTTCAACAGGGTATGGTGCGGCCCGAAATACGTCAGGTACTCTTCCAGGAAGGTATCGCGCATGAGTTTGTACCACCGGTCGGAAGCCCGCAGCAGGTCTTTTTCCGGGATCATCTGGGTTTGCTCACTGTTATACAGTTTGGCGGAAACGGCATAGTGATAAGATCGGATCATGGAGGCCACGTCTTTTAGCGGACTGTGTTTCGTGATCCGGTTGCTGATAGGAGTGTTGGGTTCTCCTTCAAAATCTATCACATGTATGCCCTTGCCGTTGACCAGGATTTGCCTCAGGTGAAAGTCGCCGTGTATCCGTATTCTCAGAGAATTGAATACCCGGGTGAGAATCTGGTCAATAAAGTTCAGGATCTTGTCTTTGGCTTCCATAAACTGCCAGGCCAGGGTTTGGGTCTGCTCATCGAGATCCATGTATTTTTCGATCAGGGTATCGTATTGCCTGTCGAGGTCTTCCTCTAACTTTCGGTGCACTTCGGTACGGTAAGACCGGTTGATCTGTTCAGGGCGGAAGGCCTCTTCCGTGCTGGGGTCAAAAAGGGCGTCATGCATGACCGCGGTCTTTGACCCCAGCTGGGCTACTTTCACAAAAACCTGTTCCCTCACCTGGAAGTTGCCGTCGGTAAGTCCGTCAATGAAGTCGTTGAGGTAATCGCCCGTTAATGACCAGTTGTCTTTCGATTCCGCGATGTATTCCGTCATCACCCCGAAAGTGTAGAGGGGAATCTGGTCTTCGGTAAGGTTGATACTGCCGCAGTAGTTCGGGTAACTGCTGAATTTTTCGTTCCTGGAGAAAAACCGGAGCGACTCGATTTCAGGGTTGATGCCCTTGTGAAGCGTACGGTAGAGTTTAAAGAAATACTTATTATTAAAAACGAAAGCGGTATTGTTGCCGTCGATCTCTATAAAAGAGCTTTCCAGGTCGCTTTCTTCCTGTAGCCCGCTTCCCCGCTCAAACTCCAGCACCTGTTCATTTTTCTGTACCGTAGTGGCTGACCCCAGGAGGCTCTTAAAGACGGCCAGGCGAAACGCGGGGTCAAATACGGCATCTACCAGGTACCCTTCCTTCTCATCGAGGGTAGCGCGGGAAATACAGGCGTCTTCCGGTATATTCTCCATCTGGTCTTCTACAAATGAAACGGGGAAAAGGTAGGATTCCGTTTCGTTGTTGGAATACCGCACCTGCAGGTAGGTGAAGAAAAACTCCGTGTCTTCGTGCTTCATCCGTATGGCGCCGGTAATTTTAATTCTCCGGTTCTGCCGGTTCCTCCCGGCAAACCAGCTGCATTTTTCTAGGTAATTGGGAAGGAGATTGTCCTCAAGTATGGTGTGAACGTATTTATCTTTTTCAAACCCGTCCCAGTCCAGCAGTAAAACAAAAGGTGACATTCGCGTTTCTTTTTTTGAGTTTTAAAAATAGGAGGTAATTCCTGAAAATACTTCGGTACAGGCCATATTTTTCTTAGGAAGAGGATCAAAAGGCTTACCAGGAGGGTTTAATTTATCTCTGTCCAATTACGGCTTTTGCGTAATAGGTCTTTTCTCGCCCCCCGGAGGCGACCTGTATGACGAAGGCATAATACCCCGGTGCCAGCACCAGCCCTTTCTCGTCCGTACCGTCCCAGGCTATTTTCCCGGTAGTTCCCAGCAGGTGATTGCGGGCGAGAACACGTACGCGGCGTCCGTGGCGGTCCAGTATGGTGATGGCCGCATAGGCTTCCCCGCCGGGATGCCGGTAGGTCAGCCAGGTGAGGGGCGTGTCTGAATCGGGGTGGAAGACCCGTGGTTCCGCTTCGAACCGGTTGCGGCCATTTTCGTGATGGGCCTGGGAGTTTGGTGCGCCAGGGGTAGCGTACCCCGCGTCGGAAGAGGCGGAAGTCCATTCCTGCGTTTCTGAAAATACGTTTTCCAGGGAAACTCCTTTGGGCTGATGGATGAGGGAAGCGTGCATTTTCTCGGAATAGGTGAAGCGGTCAAACACGGTGCTGTCGGGTTTCAGAAGCAATACGGTGCCGCCGTCATTGGCGTAAGCGGGGAGAGCGGGAATTTCAAGGATATCGCCGGCGACCGGATAATGCTGTTTCAGGAAAGCGCGGTTGCGGGTGAAAGCCAGCCATCCGTTCGGGGGCAGTAGGGTATAGGTGGTGGTGAGTGGCACATGTCCGCTCACTTCCCCGGCGGCATTCAGGCGGGCCAGCTGCCAGTTTTTCAGGTTGAAACGTTGGCCGGTGGTGTTGTGGATTTCTACAAAATCATCTCCTCCCGGTGGAGGGTTAAAGAGGATTTCCGACAGGGCAATCTCACCGGGAAGGGGCTCAAGAAGGTCTTCAAAAACCAGGGTGATGTCGTCGCCCGCATTTCCCGAGCAGTCGGTCGGAGCGTACACGCGCAGTTCCAGGTAGGCGGGTACTGAACCCTCCAGCGTAAGTGTCACCGCCTCCCGGGTTTCATCGGCGAACGCGGTGCTTTTCACCTTTATTCCGGGTTGAATCACTTCGTAGTGGTGCATGTTTTCCGCAAAACTTTCGGCAAGCACTTCGTCAAATGCAAGCACTATTTGGTTTTCCCGGAGGTCGTAGCGGAGAAGTGCAGGAGGGGAAGTGTCGGGGAGGTGGCCGGCCACCGAATTGGGTTGCCCCGGGGTGCCTCCCGAGGCATGAAGGGTGGAAGTCCAGTTGTCCTTTCCCCGGCAGGGGTATCCGGGATCTATCATTTCAAGGCTATAGCCTTCGGAGCGGCCCGGGACGTACCAGGAAGAGGAGTAGCTCACCCGGTGTATTTCTCTGCCAGCCGGATCGGAAAGCACCAGGGTATTCCCGTTATTCAGGAGGGAAAAGGAGGACAGGCCGATGACTTTTCCATAGGGGGAAAACTCCGCCACATAGGGATTTCGGCACACCGTCACGTATTCGCCCGGGTCAATGAAAGAAGCCGGGAAAACGGTCCGCACAGTACCGTAAGTCAGGGTATAACCGCTCAGGGTAATGCGTTCGGAAGAGCGGTTTAGTATCTCCAGGTATTCTCTTTCGGGAAGGCCCCGGGAGGGGGTGGGGTCGGCAAAAATTTCGGTGATGATCACGGCTTGCGCATTAAGGGTGCCACAGGCCATAAAAAAGAGAAGGAAAAGGTGTAATTTCATGTGTGAATCTTTTTTGATTCACGAAGTTACACCTTTTTTTTGAAAAAGCTACTTTTCGGAAGAGCCTTTCCAGACTTCGGCCTACTATTATGATGTATTAACTTTTTCATTAATTTTGCAAAAAATGTACTCTGGGTGAAGCACCTTCTTTCTTTTCTTTTCTTTAGTGTGATCCTTACCGGGGCGAAGGCGGCTGACCGGCACGGAAATTACCGCCCGGTGCATTACCTTACGCACGAATGGCTGATGTATGACCAGGAAGAAGAAGTGTATGTGCCGTTCCGGTTGAATCCGGAAAAGGAGTTTCAGGCATTTACGCTGCCCCTCGATCTCTCCCGTTTTCCTCACGCGTTTCTGCTCCTTAAGACGCCGCCTAAGGCCGCCAATATCTTTATGAATAACGCCCTGGATCGTGTTTCAAAAAAGCCGGAATGGGTGGTGTATGACCTGGACAGCCTGAGAAAAGTATACCGGACAGACAGCCTGCGGTTGACGCTTTTTACGGCTTCTTCTCCCGCTTCCGTTACCGCGTATATCGGGTTTCCTTCGGGCAGTTCGGCCGGGGTATCCGTAGAAGAGAAAACGTCTGTACGTGAGGTGGTCAGGTTTACTCCACGTTCGGTTTCCCATTTTAACAGCGGTGTAGCGGTGGCTTTTGTGCTGAGCCTCATTGTCATGAGCTTTGTCTCGAACAATTACTTCCGGGTGTATGGGAAATACTATTCCCTCCGTGGTGTATTCTCTACCCGGGCCAAAGATGATCTTTTTGTGATTGGTAAGCCCCTTGACAGGCCCAGTGTTTTTTTTGTGATTCTGCTGAGCGTGGTGGTGGGCTTTTTCATTTTAATGCTGCAGTTCGGCGGAATTTCTATAATGGAAGAGGGGTATATTTTCCAGTCGGGAAATTCGGTAAGCGTGCATGTGATTAATTTTTTGAAACTGTGTCCCCTGGTGCTGATTGTCTTTCTCCTGAGATTTTTTTTCCTTAGCATTATAGGGAAATTATTTAATTTGGGAAAGGTGACCGACCTGCATTATTTCAAGGTTATCCAGTGCAGTCTTTTCTTTTATTCCCTGCTTCTGCTCACCGTTCTGTTCATGTATAATGCCTTTATTCCCTTTCCGGAAAACGTTGAAAATTACCTGTTTGTGATTTTTTGCACGTTTTATTCCGGAAGAGGTATACTGATATATTTTACGATAAACCGGGAGAGTAATGTGAAGTTTTTGTACTTGTTTTCGTATCTTTGCATCGCAGAAGCACTTCCCATTATATTAGGAATGAGATTTCTCTTCTTATAAGTGCTGATTTGAAAGCAATTTCAGGTATTTGTTTGAAGCAAGATGACAGAAAATGACGAACGTTTGAGGAAGGTAGAGAGTATCTTAATCACATTAGACAATCCAGGCGAAAAATCACTTACTTATTCTGATCTGACCGACCGCTATAAGATCAAGGTGGATTTCAGAAACTTTATTGATGTCCGTAAAGTAGATCACAGGGAGTTCAGAAAGCAGAAAATCGATATTTTAGCCCATACCGCTATTATATTTACCAGCAGGCATGCGATAGATCACTTCTTCAAAATGTGCGAGGAGTTACGGGTGGAAATTCCGATAGATATGAAGTATTTGTGTATCACGGAACAAACGGCTAATTACCTCCAGAAGTATATCACTATCCGGAAAAGGAAGATTTTTTCGGGCAATAAGACTGCTGCTGACCTGGAGCCTTTCATTCTTAAAAACAAAAACGAGAAGTTTCTTTTTCCCTGCTCCGACATTCGGAACAATGCCATACCGGACCTGATGCGGAAGCACGGTATTTCGCTCACCGAGGCCATTACCTATGAGACTGTTCCGGCCGACCTTTCTGACCTGACGGAAGTATTTTACGATATCATCTGCTTTTTCAGTCCTTCGGGCGTGCATTCCCTGATGCACAACTTCCCGCACTGGCAGCAAAACAATACCCGCCTGGCCGCGTTCGGTCCGACCACCGCGAAAGCCATACGCGACCTCGGGCTTACCCTTGATATCGAAGCACCCCTGCCCAACGCGCCGTCAATGGTGGGGGCGCTGGAGCTTTATATTAAAAAAGCGAATGACATAGCGTAAATTTTCAATGAGACTCATAATATTATGGGTCTTATTTTGTTTATTTGTATATAGCTTTACCATTCGTACCCCAACTGTATGGCCCGAAAGTGTTTACTTGCTTTACTTTTTTCCTTTGCAGGGCTAGTGAGTTTTGGCCAGAACTTACCGCAGTTCACGCATTACATTTTTAATCAGTTTTATCTGAATCCGGGGGCCGCAGGGCAGTTTAACCGTGTTCAGATCCAGTCTACCGTACGGTCTCAGTACCTGGGGTATACCGCGGGAGAGTATGCGGGTGGCGGGAATTTATCTACCGCTTTTGCGCTGGATATGCCGGTAGCGGCCCTGAAAGGCGGGGTAGGAGTTCATTTCGCGAACCAGAATATCAGCAAGGCCCAAAGCATGAGCGAGATGGTACTGAGCTACTCCTTTCATAAACAGATCGGGAACCAGATGGTGGGGTTCGGAGTCGGGGCGGGGTTTAATAACCTTACGCTTCACGGGGAAGACTATATTCCCAGAGACCCGGACGACCCCTACATTCCTTCGGCCCGCACCAGCGCGATGACTCCCCAACTGAATGCCGGAGTTTACCTCGTGAACCCCAGCTACCAGATCGGCCTTTCCGTGAAAAACATACTGGAACCGGAATACGCCATCGGAACCGGGTACGAAGGTTTTAAAGAAAACAGACAGTATTACCTGACCGGAAAATATGATTTCCCGGTTTCCTATACCCTGGATATCAGCCCTATGTTTATGGTGCGGTCTGACCTGGTCAGCGCTTCGGTAGAAGCCGGGCTGATGCTCACCTATAACCAGCGGCTCTGGATAGGAGGGAATTACCGGAACCAGGATGCGGGATCGCTGCTGCTCGGCACTAACCTGTTGGACAACGCCCTTCGCCTGGGGTATGCCCTGGATATAGTGACCACCGGCGTAAACGCCAAGTCGGCTACCAGCCACGAACTTTTTTTACGCTATGTACTCAGTCCGGTAAAACGGGGGAAAAAATCGGTAATTAAAACACCGCGTTATAGTTTATAACAAAAAGATCGGCCTTAATCTTATGAAACTCCAATAGTTTTTATGATTTTTGCGAAGCTATAAAAAGTGGAATTGGCATGGTTTGTGATTTATAGGGCGAAGACCGTCCGTTTTTATTATTACGACTAACAATATATTATTAGGAATTAACGTTCTGACAAAGTAAAAAACAGAAGATTAAAATTCTTGCTTTCAAAAAGATGAATAAGCACATTTCAAAAAAGATCTTAACGGTTACAGTTATTTTATCCTCTGCCTTCTTATTTCAAAGTTGCGATACCGTGAATAAGATTTTCGGCCGGGGAGGAAACAGGGGAGGCGGAAGTGTGGAAGATCCTCTCGGGGGGATCAAAGACGGTCAGTTGGTAGCCAAAAGCCGGAAAGGCTACAAGCAGGTAGCCCCCGATGGTATGGTGCTCATTCCATCCGGATCGTACCTGATGGGGCAGGCCGACGAAGACGTGATGTCTACCCGTATCACCCTCAATAAGCGGGTCTCTATTCCCGCATTTTATATGGACGATACTGAAATTTCCAATAATGAATACCGGATGTTTGTCAATTCTATCCTGGCAGATTCCCTGGATGTGTTGGGAGAAGAATTTATCATGACCAAACTTTACCCGGATACCACCGTATGGAAAAAGGATTTCACCTACCATAACGGAGATCAGCTGACCGAAAACTATTACGGAAACCCGGCTTTTGATAACTACCCTGTGGTAGGGGTAAGTTGGGATGCCGCCCAGTTTTTCTGCCAGTGGAGATCGGACCTGTACAACGCTTACCGCGCGGAGAATAACGAGTTTCGTTCCCCCCGTTTCCGTTTGCCTTCTGAGGCCGAGTGGGAATGGGCTGCCAGAGGCGGAAGCGAAGGCGCCAAGTATCCCTGGGGAAACCCCTACGTAGCCAACGCCAAGGGATGTTATATGGCGAACTTTAAACCCAACCGCGGAAATTACCAGAAAGACGGCTTCCAGTATACGGCGCCGGTCAATATGTATCAAAAAAATGCTTTCGGTTTATACAATATGGCAGGTAACGTGTCAGAATGGACTCAGGATGCCTATTCCGAGTCGTATATGCCCGTAACCTGGGACTTAAATCCCAACTACGACAATCCGGATGAACCCAGGAAGGTCATCAAAGGCGGATCATGGAAAGATGTAGCGTATTACCTGGAGTCAGGTACCACTACATACGAATACCAGACCGCCACCAAATCGTATATCGGATTCCGTTGTGTGATGGACAGAATGGGTGCCGTACCCAGTAGAGAATAAGTACAAAACGTTTATTAAAAAATCATTATAAAATATGGCAGCTAATAATGGTCCCAGTGTTTTTTGGGATAGATTCATTCCTTTTGTTTATAGTGCCGGTGCGGCGGTTGTAATTGTAGGAGCTATGGGAAAGATTAATCACTACGACTGGGCCTCCTGGATGTTACCCGTAGGTCTGGGTGTAGAAGCGGTGATCTTTCTGATCTATGCCGCGCAATCTTTACTTCGGCCCGTTACCGAATACCAGTGGGAGAAAGTGTATCCCGAACTGGCGGAAGATTTTCGGGGTGACGCAAGGGTGCGTACTCCCCAGTCGTCTGGCCTGGGTCTGACTGCCAAAATGGATGACATGCTGGCCAACGCCAACATTACTCCTGATATCTTTGATAATCTGAAGGCCAGCTTCACCAATCTGAGCCAATCGGTATCTAACCTGGGAGAAATCTCCAATTCAGGACTGGCCACCAGCGAATTCAACAGCAAGGTAAAAGAAGCCTCTTCCAAAATCGGTGAAATGAATGACTCTCTGGGCAGCGTGGTGACTTCCATGGCCAGTCTCAGCGATGCCACCCGCGATTCCCAGGAATACCGGGTACAATTCCATAAGATTTCCCAGAACATGAGCGCCCTGAATGCTGTGTATGAGATTGAAATCCAGGATACCAACCGCCACCTGAAAGCCATGAACTCTTTCTACGGTAATTTCTCTAACGTACTGAGCGACATGGCAGACGTTTCCAGAGACAGCCAGCAGTTCAAGGCGGAGCTGAACAAGCTGACCACCAACCTGGCTTCCCTGAACAATGTGTACGGCAGCATGCTGTCTGCAATGAAAGGAGGTACTAACATTTAATAAACCCATAAAGAACGTATACTATGGCAGGAGTTAAGGAAAGTCCACGGCAGAAGATGATCAACATGATGTATCTTGTGTTGACGGCTATGCTTGCCTTACAGATCAGTAATGCTATTCTGGAGAAGTTTTTACTATTGGATAACTCCTTAGATCAGGCGAATAAAGTGGCTGATTCAAGTAATAAAAGAACGCTGGATGCAATGAATGAAGCCGTGGATAAATCCGGGAATAAGGCGGAATACAGGGCTTTGTACAACAATGCTGTAGAGGTAAGGGAAAAAACGGCAGAGATGGTTTCTTATTTAGGAAGCCTGAAAGATATTATCCGGAACGAGGCCGGAGGAGGAATTGATCCGGAAACGAACCAGATCAAGAATCTGGCCGAGGAAGAAAAGGTAGCCAATATTTTTGTCAAAAATAAAAAAGGGTACGAGCTGAAGGAAAAGCTGGATGAATACGTGGCGTATCTTGAGAAGCACGCGCCCAACATCAAATTCCAGCCGCTTGCGCTGGACGCAAAAGATGATCCGGCCATGGCCAACGCCGACCCCATGACCAAAAGAAAGGATTTCGCGGAACTGCTTTTCGCGCAGACTCCGGTTCCGGCGGCCCTGGCCGGCCTGAGCCAGAAAGAGTCGGTGATCAGGAGATACGAAGCCGAAGTACTGGATTACCTGGCCCAGCAGGTGGGCGCCAAAGAAATTAAATTCGATAAACTCTTTGCGGTAGTGATCCCGGATTCCAGAACGGTGGTGGCCGGACAGACCTACCGGGCGGAGATCGCGATCGGCGCCTACTCCACCTCTATTTCACCCAGCATCAGTATCAACGGTGAGGCTTTACCGGTAACGGAAGGCAAAGGGGTGTACGAGTTGAGAGCCGGAGGCGGTGCTTTTGATAGTAACGGGCAGTTGAAGCGTGCGTATACCGCTACCATTTCTTATCCCAAGCCCGACGGCACCCGTGAGGTGGTTACCAAAGACGAAGAATATACCGTATTGAAGCCCTCCGTGCAGATTGCCAGTTCTTCCATGCCGGCATTGTACTTTAAGTGTGCCAACCGACTGGAAACCAGCAGCCCGGGATTGGGCGCCCAGTATAACCCGACTTTCTCGGGAAGGGGGGCGGAATTTATATCCGGCGGCGGCGGTAAAGTAACCGTAGTACCCAATGCCAGTAAGGTAAGCCTGGAAGTGAAAAATGACGGTATTGTTTTACAAGAATTCCCTTTTGATGTTCGTTTAGTACCTAAACCCACCATCAAGGTGTTGGTGAACGGCGCGGCGGCTACTATTGAAAACCTCAGAAGAGGGTTTTCCGCGGCGCAGGTGAGAACACTGACCGTGGTGGCCGAAGCGGATCCCAGTTTCAAAGAAACTAACCCGGAAGACGCGCGTTACCGCGTGAACGGTTTCTCGGTGGTTCTGGCAGCCGGTTCGAGGTCAAAAAAGAATATCGAGAGTAACGGCAATAGTGTTAACCTGGGGAGTACGGCTTCTGAAGCAGAACCGGGAGACCGCTACGTGATCACCATTAAGGAAGTGCAAAGAATGAACTTCCAGGGAAATGTGGAAACCATCAATGTGGGCGATAGCGGAGTGCAAACTATCGCACTGAATTAAGAGGATACACTTTACCAGGGAATGGGAACTGGTGGCGAAAGCCGACAGCTAAATATTAAACAAAGGAAATAGTCATGAGCATTCAGCTATCAGAAAACCGGCACACCAGCGAAGCGTCGCCCGACCGCCGGCTAGGCGCCCCCCAATGAATAAGCGAAGCGTCGCCCGGCTGATAGCTGAATGCTGAAAGCTAAATTTTATACAAATGAAAAGAATAGCGATTTATCTGGTGTGTGCTTTCTCGGGTTTACAGGTAGACCTTTCGGCACAGGAACGCTCTGACAACGGGGTAAACCCTCTTTCACTGCGGCCGATCAGTTCATCCAATCAGGCTAAAAAATATACGCTGTGGAGAAGGATTGACCTGAAAGAAAAGGCAAATATGCCCTTTTTCTCGAAGGGAAGTGAGATTACCAAACATATTATTGACGGTGTGCGTGCCGGTGTGCTGGAGCCTTTCAGCAACGATTCACTAATCCACAAAATTACCTTGGAAGAATTTACCAGGCGGATGCATCGGGATTTTGAAGGCGGTGGACTCTCACAGGAGGAAGTTGACGCGGGTTTTGGGACCGTTGCAGAAGACGACGGCTGGGGTGAGGCATCGGGGGATGCTGGTGCAAAAAACACTTCCAGTTCGCAGGACGGATGGGGCGATACCCAAATAACCGCTCTGTCTTCCGGCTACGAATTGCTTCCCAATGAACTCTATATCCTGGAACTTAAAGAAGATTGGATATTTGATTCCCAGCGTTCACGTGCTTACTATGACGTGTTGGTGATCACCATCAAAATCCCGGCGGAACTCTCTCCGGAAGGAATAGAAAAAGACCTGGCATCTTTTAAATACAAGGAACTCGAGTCGTATTTCCGTCTGAACCCGAATTGCCTTTGGTTTAATGAGGAGAATACGGCCAAGCACATGAACTACGCCGATGCCATTGAGCAGCGGTTCTTCAGCGGGCGCATCGTGCGGACCTCAGATCCGCGTAACCGCTACCTGGACCAGATTTACAAGAATCCCCGCGAAGCCCTGCTGAAATCGCAAGAGTGGGAATACAGGATCATGGAAGAGGAAAGTAATTTGTGGGAGTATTAATTAATAAGCTTTCAGCTATTAGCCTACAGCCTTCAGTTTTAGAAATTTAAACCGATAGCTGATTTCTGATAGCTGACAGCTTTTTACACTAGAGCTGGCTGAATTGGTCGGCTTTTTTGTTTTTAATAGCGTTGAAAGACCGTATTTTTGTAAAAAAAATGAGAGGGAATGGAGTTTGATGTGGTGATCGGGCTGGAAGTGCATTGCCAGTTGAATACGGAGAGTAAAATATTTGCCTCTGACCATAACCGTTTTGGGGCGGAAGCCAATACCCACATCGGGGCTTTAACCCTGGCGCTGCCCGGTGTACTGCCCAGAACCAACCGGGCAGTGGTCAGCGGTGCGGTGAAGCTGGGCCTTGCCTTGGGATGTGAGATTAACCGTTTGAATTATTTCGACAGGAAAAACTATTTCTATCCTGACCTGCCCAAAGGGTACCAGGTGACGCAAGACGGCCGGCCCGTATGCACCGGAGGCAGCGTACGGTTTGTATTGAAGGAAGGCCGGGACTATGTGGATCACGAAGTGAAAATACACCATATCCACATGGAGGAAGACGCCGGGAAATCTATACATGCGGAAGACGGTACGTGGCTGGACTATAACCGGGCGGGTTCGCCCCTCCTGGAAATCGTGTCCTATCCCTCCATTACCTCTCCCGAGGAGGCCGCAGGTTACCTCGCTGAAATCCGGCGGATTGTACGCTTCCTGAGAATCAGCGACGGCAATATGGAGGAAGGCTCTCTCCGGGCCGACCTGAACGTGTCTCTGAAGCCCGCAGGGAGTGATGTGCTGGGCACCAAAGTGGAGATAAAGAACATGAACTCTATCCGTTTTCTGCAAAGGGCGGCGGAGTACGAAATAGAACGGCAGGCTGCCCTGCTTCGGGCAGGAGGCAAGGTGATGCAGGAGACCCGTACGTTTATTCCCGAAACAGGGGAAACCGAAGGCATGCGGGAGAAAGAAACCGCCAATGATTACCGGTATTTTCCCGAACCGGATCTGGCCCCCATCCTGATTTCAGAAGAGGAACTGGGCGCTGTAGAGCTTCCTGAGCTTCCTTATAGCCTTTTTTATTCCTTTGTTTCTTCTTACGGTTTGCCGGAAGACAACGCCTACGTACTGTCTGAAGAGAAGGAACTGAGCGCCTATTTCATAGAAGCGGCGGCGCATACTGCCCACTACAAGGCGGTTTCCAACTGGATGCTCTCCTATATGCGGGGAGATATGAATGAGCGGGGTGTCGGCATTGAGGATTACCCGGTGCGGCCCGCGGTGCTGGCAGAGCTGGTAAACGCTATAGAAGAAGGGATAATAAGCAATACAGCCGGGCAAAAGTTAATGGGGCTGTTAATCGCTTCACCCGGAAGCAACTTCATGGAGTTGGCGGAGTCTAAGGGATGGCTCCTGACCCGCGATACCTCCAGCATTTCTGCCTGGGTGGAAGAAGTGCTGGAGCGCAATAAAACGAAGGTGGAGGAGTTTAAGAAAGGAAAGAAGGGCCTGTTGGGTATGTTTGTAGGAGAAGTGATGAAACTTTCGGGCGGTTCGGCCGATCCGCGGGAGGTGAATAAGATTTTACTGGAAAAACTGGCCTGAGTAGTGCTCTTCCGAATAGAGGAGCCGATAGCTAAAAATTATACGTATGAGATTATTTGTTGCCGCTTTATTGGTTTCCGTGAACAGCCTGGCGCAAGGGCTTCCGGTAGAGATTCAGATGACCTTGCAGAACGCCGGGATAAAAGGAAAAGTGTACCTCGAACAGATCAACGACCGGGGCTTCGGTGAGAAGGTAGACAGTGTCAAAATAGAAGGGACTTCCCTCGTTTTTCAGGCCACTATTCCGGAACCGGGCATTTACCAGTTGAATATTGCCAACGACCAGCAGATCGGCCTGCTTCTTGACGGAGGTGAAAAGCTGGTGGTAAGGGCGGAGGGCATTACTCCGGAAGACAAGGCTCCGGAGGCCTCTGTAGAGGGTTCAGCCCCCATGACGGCCTATAGCAAACTACAGGAGGAACACTTCGCTTTCATGAATAAAGTGAGAGATATTGATACCAAATTCAAGGCTACCACCAATGAAACCCGGAGATCCGAACTCCGGGATCAATACCTTAATCTGCTGAAAGAACATAATGTGGGCATCCTGGATAAAGTGAAGGCCCTGGGTACTTCGGCCGCCGGTATATTGGCCACCAATAATTTCCTGAACAGCGAGGCCTCACCGGAGTATTTTGACGCCCTGGCTCAGCAACTGCAACAGGAAGAGAAAACTTTCCGTCTGGCCATGATGTTTGTGCAAAGGGTCAATAAGGAAAAGATGGGACAACCCGGTATAGCAGCTCCGGATTTCACTTTAAAAAACCTCAAGGGAGAGACGGTGAAACTTTCCGACCTGAGAGGGAAACTGGTGATTCTTGATTTCTGGGCTACCTGGTGTGGACCGTGCCTCATGTCATTTCCCGGCATGAAAAAAGCCATGGAAAAATATGCCGGCAGAGACGATGTGGCTTTTGTTTATGTCAATACTTTTGAACGGGTACCTGCGGAAACCACCCGTAGCCATGTGGAGAGCTTTGTAAACCGCCGCGGACTGGATTTCCTGAATACGGTACTGGATGAGGGAAACCAGACGGCCTTCCTCTACGGGGTGGAGTCTATTCCTACCAAGTTTTTTATTGATAAGGAAGGGAAATTCCTGCACATGAGCCGGGGGTTTGCCGGTTCGGATGACGCCGTGGTGGAAGAGATCAGCGAGTGGTTAGAGAAGTGAAAAACCATTCGGAAATTGCTACTTCTAACATCTAATTTCTAACTTCTCATAGCTCATAGCTCATAGCTCATAGCTCACAGCTCACAGCTCAAAACCAGAACAAAAACAGATATGAAAATCGCCATTGTAGGTTGCGGAAATATGGGAATGGCCTTTGCCCGTTCCTTTGTGCAGTATGACCTGGTTAAAAAGGAAAACCTGCTCCTGATTGAAAAGAGTGCGGAGCGTTCTGCCGTGTTGCGTTCTCAGAAAGAGGGCGTGGTGGTAGATACGATTCATGAATCGGTGGGGGAATATGACCTGGTGATCCTATCGGTGAAACCCCAGGATTTTACCGCGGTTGCCGCGGAGTTGCATCCGTTTCTCCGTCCGGAGCAGGTAGTGCTGTCTATCATGGCCGGTATTCCGATCGGGAGAATACAGGAGGAACTGAAGCACCTGCAGGTGGTTAGGGCCATGCCCAATACCCCGGCCATGCTGGGGCAAGGGATAACAGGGTATTGTGCTGCGGAAGGGGTGAGTTTTCAGAAATTGCAGCGGATAGATAACCTTATTAATGCCACGGGAAGGTCGGTGTATCTCGAAAACGAAGCGCTTATGGATGCAGTGACCGCTTTGAGCGGGAGCGGCCCGGCGTATTTTTATTACCTGGTGAAACACATGGTGGAAGCCGGGGTGAAAATGGGCTTTGATGAAGGGCTTTCCCGTTTGTTGGTTAAGCAGACCCTGCTGGGAGCGTACCATCTGATCAATAACGCAGAACAAAGCCTGGATGAGCTGATTGCCGCGGTCGCTTCTAAAGGAGGAACCACGGAAGCGGCGCTGAAGGTCTTCGGAGAAAGAGCGCTGGGTCCGTCTCTGGTAGAGGGGATTCTGAAGGCGGAAGAGCGGGCAAAGGAATTGTCAAAGTAGGTGTAAGTATAGAGAAGCCTGAGGAAACGGGAGATCGCGCAGGGCGCTAGCGTTCACTCCTGGTGTTTTGGATTAAAATTCTGCTTTTTGCTGAAAAATAGTGTTTTTGTAGAAAATAGTTCTGGAAAATACTGGTTTTTTACGCTGGCGTGGGTAACTTTGGCTTTTCCAAGATGGCAATGACAGACATAGATCCGGTAGATCTCAAAATACTTAAAATATTGAAGAAAGACGGCATGATGACCAACCGTCAGATTGCCTATGAACTAAATCTTACCACTACCCCCGTTCATGAAAGGATCAAACGCCTGCGTCGTGACGGCCTGATCCGGAATTACACCATTGAGCTTGACCTTAAAAAGCTGAACAAAAACCTCATTGTATTCGTCAAAGTATCGCTCAAAGAGCATAGCCAGGAATACCTGAAGCGTTTTGAAGAAGACGTTCAGGGAATCCCGGAAATTGTGGAATGCTTTTGTATTTCCGGTGAATCAGACTTCCTTTTAAAGGTAATTGTGAGTGACATGGAAGAATACAAGCATTTTATTCTCAATAAACTGGCGGCTCTTCCGAATATCGGTGAAGCCCAGTCGAATTTTGTCATTACCGAAGCCAAGATGTCCTCTGTTCTGGGCGAGTAATCTACTACTCAGACGTTAAAACTGTTCGGGTCAAAGTATTTATGTTTTACGGCGAACAAAACCAATCCTACCCTTGAGCTGGTTCCCAGTTTAGTAAAAAGGGAGTCGCGGTATCCGTCTACCGTACGGTGGCTGCAACTCATTCGTTCACTGATTTCCTTATAGGTGAGGTCCATACAGACATATTTCAGGAATTCTTCTTCCCGTAGGGTGAAATTAAACGGGTTAACCACGTTTGTGGGGTTTGCGGGGTTTGCGGGGTTCGGATTGCTCAGGTTGGAGTAAAGTTTTTCCGTGGCCCAGCCGGGGAAATAGATACCTTCGCTGAGAAGAGTTTGGAGGGCGATTTCAAGGTCGCGGGGATGGATATTCTTGTGCATGAATCCCTTCGCACCGTTATTGATCATACGGAAGAGCGATTGTTCATCATCCTGCATAGAAAGGGCCATGACCAGCACATTGGGGTGGTGGTCTTTTAGCCAGCGGGCGGTCTCGAAGCCGTCCATTACCGGCATGGAGATATCCAGTAGCACGATAGACGGGATATTCCCACGTGATTTGAATTTTTCGATAAGTTCGGCGCCATTTTCCACGTCATAGAGTACCTGGAATTCAGTAAAATCATTTACAATGGAACCAATGGCTTTGGCGATCAGTTTGTGATCATCCACAATGGCAACTTTAGTTTTCATTCGGCTAAATTAAATGCTATTCATTCGTTTTCGGTGCGAACTTACAATTAATTTAGTAAATGTGTCAATAAGGCACAAAAAAAGTCAGTTGAGTGCCTTCTCCTTTCCGGGAATAAAGCTCGGCACGACCTCTCATTTCGTACACGCGTTTTTTCATATTGGAGATTCCGACACCCGGTCCGTTGCTTTTTTGCATGTCAAAACCCACGCCGTCGTCTGAACATTTTACGTAGAGTTCCTCCCCGGCAAAATTAAGGTTAATCCTGATTTGCGAGCATTGGGCGTATTTTACGCTGTTTTGCAGAAACTCCTGGATGATGCGGTGGATATTGTGTTTGGCTTCCTCCCTAAGGTCGAATTCCCCGGTTTGTTCTACTACCACATCAATGTCGTTCATACTCTGTATGCGTTTGGTCTCCAGTAGAATCAGGTCTTGAAGTCGGGTTTGGTACCTTTCCGTGTTTACCAGTGTACGTGAAAGCTGGCGAAGTTCGGTTAATGATTCATCGATCAGTTCGCTGATCTCACCCAGGTGGTTATGCGCATGATTTGAAATGCCGTTCTTTTTCAGATAGATAGAGGCAAGAGTGAGCTTCTGGCCCACACTGTCGTGGATTTCCTTGCCGATCTGTTTCATGGTTTCTTTCTGAGCATCCACCTCGATCTGAAGTTTTGCTTTTTCGTATTCCATTTTGATATGGGCTAATTCCTTTTCGTAAATGATTTTGCGTTTTCTGAACTGGGAGATGAAGTAAACTAACCCGATAATGAATACGATGAGGATCAGGTTGACCAGGACAATAAAGGTAATTATTTCTCTTTCGCCGCCCATATAAAACTGATCAGAAAACAGGTGTACATGATATAGTTAAGAATAAGTACAACCTTAAAATAGAAAAGGTGTACAGATGGGTAATTTAATAGTAAGTAATTGAATATTCCGAAGAAAGGTAAAGCAGCTAGCCAGAAAATTAATAAACCTAATGAAACCCAAAACATTCTTTCTTTATAAAAAAATAGAATTCGGTCATTTTTACTCAATTGGTGGAAATAGCGAAGGATGTGAGCCAAAAGTAGTAAGTTGGCCACCATATAGGAGGAGCTATTGAACCAATAGCCTTCCAGGTTTACTAATGTAAAGCATTCTAGAATAATTGAAATTAGAAATATAATAATACCAATATAATAAAGTCTTTTATTCGTCAAGATATTTTGGTTAATAATCCAGAAATAATAAATGACCTGAAAGGGAATTACAAAAAGTTGGTAATAGAAAAGATTTAATTTGGGGTAACTCTTAATAAGTGTATAATTTATTAGTAGGCCTACACCGTCCATAATTCCTACCAAAATTAGGAACCATGGAAAAGAAGTCCAATAAGTTTTGGGTTGCTTTTTGGTATAAAGCAACCCAAAAACTCCAATAAATATAATATAAATAAAAAGATAGTTTTTAAGAATGGCCACTGTAAACTATTATTGTTCTAAATAAGGTGGTTGAATATTGGCGAAGTCCGCTATCGGGGAATCTTCGTCAAAGTCAATGGTCTTGAAGGTAGAGAGATCGTTCCTGTAATGGTCGGAAAGCGACTTAATCTTTTTAGACCGGCCATTGGCAATCTCCAGGTAGTTTTTCTTAGGATTAAACTCAAACCTCTTACCGTCCTGTATAATAGTAGGTACGAAGAAAATGGTTTGTTTCCCGGCTTTGTTCGCCTCTCCTCCCAGTAACTCCAGCTGAGGGAACTGCTTCAGCAGGTCGGTAGTAGGATACTGACCAAAATGCACGTTCACCCCGAGGTCTTCCGATTTAACATTCATACCGGAGGCTTTGGCGTAGTACTCAATGTACCAGATCAGGTTTTTCAATTCTTCCAGGGTATAATAAAGAGATTCGGTGTCTTCAATATTCAGGCTTTTGCGAATGGCCGGTAGGTGATTGGCCATATAATTCCGTTTCAGGATCATGGCCTGGGCGATAGACATGGACTTGAACCCTTTGGTGTTGGCGTAATCAAGTACGAGCTGGCTTCCTTTCAGGTTAGAGGTAGTACCTGGGGCTTCGTCTGGAGCGTCTGCCTGAGAACAACCTTTCATCACTAGCATAGCGAGGATGCTTATCGTAACCAGATTGGAAAAAATAAGTAGTTTCTTCATGGTAATCAATGAATTAGTAAATAGGAGAAATTTTAAAATGCAAATTACGCAGTTTTTTTAACTATATCCGCGCCGAATTTCAGCCTGTAGAATAGTTGTTTATGTAACTAACTTATAATCAGTTATTGTATAGTAAAAATAGGGTGTTTTCACGGTGTAAGTCGCGTGAAAACACCCGGAAGGGGGAGGGTGTTTTCACGGTGGTTGCAAAATGGGAAATAAATGGCTTGGCCAGCTCAGTTTTCCAAGGTTATAAAATATTGGAGGTTTGTTCTTTGATCTTCTCCAGCTCATCTTTCATTTGCACTACCTGGCGCTGGATTTCCGCGTCGTTGGCTTTAGAACCGATGGTGTTGATTTCCCGGCCTATTTCCTGGGCGATAAAGTTCAGTTTTTTGCCGTTGGAATTTCCGTCCAGCTCTTTGATGAAGTAGTCCAAATGGGCCTTCAGGCGGACCTTCTCTTCGGAGATATCAAATTTTTCGATGTAGTAGATGAGTTCCTGTTCAAAGCGGTTTTTGTCGAAATTCTCCGAGTTGACATAATCACCGATCGCCTTGGAAATTTTTTCCCGGATATTAAGAATCCTCCGGTTATCCTGGGCGCTGACCTCCTCCAGTAACGCGCCGATGGTTTCAATATATTCGGCAAATTTAATTTTGGTACCCTGGCCTTCCCGGATCCGGAACTCCCGGCATTTGGCAATTCCTTCTTTGATGACTTCCAACACCTCATTCCAGGCGGCTTCCGCTTCTTCCGGGTCTTGGATACCGTTATTAAAGGCATTGGGCATCATGGTGGCCATGCGCAGCACATCGGTAGAGTTCGCTTCAAATTCAAGTTCGGCCGCGGTTTGCATGAGGTCGCGGTAGTAGGCTTTGACCAGGGGGCGGTTAACCAGCGTGGAAACAATGGCGTCTTCGCGCGGGATCAGGGTGAGGGTAATGTCGATTTTGCCTCTTTCCAGTTCTTTTTGGAGTAGATTCCGGATATCGATCTCCCGCGAAGAAAGACTTTTAGGAAGGCGGCAGTAAATGTCCGTGAATTTCGAATTCAGGGTTTTTATCTCTACAGACAGGGTGTGTTTGGGGGTCTCTTTCTGAACAGACCCAAAGCCGGTCATTGATTGCAACATAAAAAAGTCGATATTGTTTTCCGTAAATCTAAGGATAAAAACATTTGCTGCCGCCAGACAAGGCAAAAATGTGTAATTTTGCAGCCTAACAGAATTTAATATGAATATCGAAAATATACTGGCGGAAGAAGTGGCCAAGGCGGTGAAGAACGTTTTTGGCGTGGAAGAAAGGGCGACGCTTCTTCCTACCCGCCGGGAGTTTGAAGGGAATTATACATACGTATTTTTCGGACTGGTGAAGAGTTTGAAGAAGGCGCCTGCCGAGATAGGAACGGCCCTGGGGGAGTACCTGCTCAGCCACTCCGCTATAGTGAGCCGGTATAACGTGGTGCAGGGATTTCTGAACCTGAAGCTGTCAGACAGTGTCTGGATCGATGTATTCCGGAAGTTGAAAAGCGGTGAGCAGCGGGCGCCCAGGAACCGGAAAGTACTGGTGGAATATTCGTCTCCGAATACCAATAAGCCTCTGCACCTGGGGCACCTCCGAAATAACTTTCTCGGCTATTCCGTATCGGAGATCCTGAAGGTGGCGGGGTACGAGGTCTCGCGGGTATGCCTGGTGAATGACCGGGGTATTCATATTTGTAAGTCTATGGTGGCCTACCGGCATTTCGGAAACGGGGAAACGCCGGAGTCGGCCGGCCTCAAAGGTGATCACCTGGTGGGCAAATACTACGTGGAATTTGATAAGGCGTATAAAGCGCAGGTCAATGAGCTGATGGGGGGAGGGATGCCCGAAGAAGAAGCGAAGAAAGCGGCTCCGTTTATGGTGGAGGCCCAGGAAATGCTGGTACAATGGGAGCAGAATGAACCTGAAATCATGGCTTTGTGGAAGAAGCTGAACGGATGGGTGTACGAAGGGTTTAACGCTACGTATAAGAAAATTGGGGTAGATTTTGATAAAACTTACTACGAATCGGATACCTATCTGCTGGGTAAGGATATCGTGGAAGAAGGCCTTCAGAAGGGCGTATTTTATAAAAAGGAAGACCAGAGTGTATGGATAGATCTGACGGATCAGGGTTTGGATCACAAGCTGGTGCTACGTGGCGACGGCACTTCGGTGTACATTACCCAGGACCTGGGCACTACCGATCTTAAATTTGAAGATTTCGGGTGCGATAAGTCGATTTGGGTGGTGGGTAACGAGCAGGATTACCATTTTAAGGTGTTGTTTGCTATCCTGGAGAAGCTGGGGCGGAGCTATGCGGAAGGGTGTTACCATCTTTCCTACGGCATGGTGGATTTGCCTTCCGGCAAGATGAAGTCGAGGGAAGGAACGGTAGTAGATGCCGATGAACTGGTGGAAGAGATGATTGCTACCTCAAAAGCCATTACGGAAGAAAAAGGAAAGACGGAAGGGTTTTCGGAGGAGCAGCTGGAAGCGCTTTACCGTATGGTGGCGCTGGGCGCTTTGAAATATTATCTTTTGAAAGTGGAACCCAAAAAGCGTATGCTTTTTAACCCGGCCGAGTCTATTGACTTCCAGGGGAACACCGGTCCGTTTATTCAATATACCCATGCGCGTATCCGGTCTATCCTGAGGAAATCGGGGTTAGAGGGTTTCCCGGTTCCGGAAGGGTTGGAGGAGCTCCAAACGGAAGAGGTTGACCTGGTTTTCCTGCTGAAAGATTATGGAAAGGTGGTAGAGGCCGCGGCGGCGGAATACTCGCCCGCGCTGATTGCGAATTATGTGTTTGATCTGGCCAAAACTTTCAACGTTTTTTACACCCAGCATTCGGTGTTGAATGAGGCGTCTGAAGCGGCAAGATTATTCCGGCTTGCCCTGATTGAGCAAGTAGCGGATACCATCCGAAATGGTATGGGGCTACTGGGCATAGAGGTGCCGGAGAAGATGTGAGGTAAACGGAAAGTTGTGGTAAGCAAGTCCCACAAGTGGAGACTCCGCTTCGACCTGACAAGACTCCGTCCGGACCTTAGGCAGAATTAACAAATGCGTTTATTTTGCCTAAGGATAGAATAGATTTTCTCCTCCGTCTCTCCGGTAAAGATATGAATTGTGGCGATATCAAATCCTTTATCGAATGCATTTAGAATTGTGCTGTGTAGGGATTGGGCAATACCTTGCTCAATCCCTTCTTTCTTCCCCAGTTGTCTTCCTTCCAGGATAAGTTGATCGTATATGGTCATCACTTTATTACTCATTGTATCTGGTAATATCTTTACGGCATCGGCTAACTCTTTCTTTTGAAAGCGTACACCCTCAACCATATAAACAAAAATAGCATCCGTAGCGTTCGATTCCAAATACGGACCCAGGTTTTCAAGAATGGAGTGAATGTGCGTAGCTAATCCTGCCGGATCAAAACTGTACTTCTGTAGCATCACCGCGCTGCTTAACAACCCGT
>CAYRGN010000016.1:0-69404 GCA_964423865.1 uncultured Lacihabitans sp. | reverse complement strand
GGATAGGGACGTTGGTCCAGGTTTTGAAATTAAAGAAGTCCCGTAGAACATTGAACCGGACTTCGTCTCTTACCGGATTCTCAAACCCTGCATAAAACCGGAGGCGTTTTAGTACCTGTTCAAGATACCCGTTTTCTTCCGGGGTGAGTATTTTTTCTTTGTAAAAGTTGTAATACAGTAGATCCAGGTAATGTTGTTGATATCGATTGGTAATAAGACTATTTCTGAATTTTATTTTTTGAAGCTCTTCCAGGTTATTCCCTTCCAATAAGGGGCTTAATTTATCTAAATTTTCGGGGTTGTAATCGCTGTGTGTCACTTTGCGAACAGCTTCTTTGAGATAACTGTGTTTTGATTCGTTTTTAATGATCTCCAGGATCTCCGGGTTAATCGTCGGATTTTCCCTGACGTAGCTCTCTACAATCTCGTTTAATTTGGAGAATTTGTTTTCTATATACGGGATGAAACGATTCATGGACTGGGCTTCAATTTCCATCTTTACAGGGCCGTACCCCTTGATGTCGTTGACATATAGAATGGATACTAAATTATGTTCCACCTCCTTGCTTCCGCTGTATTGGAAAAATCCATCCCTCACTTTTACCACTCCTACGGAGTCTCCATTTTGAAGATATAAAACACCGCCCGATGCCGCGTCAGTAGAAATATAAAAGCATACCAGGGAGTCGTTGGCTGATTCGATATGGCCATCATCAACAATCACCTTAAAGGCTCCGATCCCCAAATGTTCATATACTTGAAAGCCTAGTTCATTTGCGATGGTACTGTCTTTGTTCACAAAGGATATTTTAATGCCCTGGGAGAAGAGGGGGTGAAAGCCTGAAAGGAGTAGAAAGAAAAAAAGTGATTTCATATTGAATCTGTTAGAAATAGCTGTAATTGTCGATAATTGGATGACAAAGATAATAAGGGGGAGACTCCCCCTTATTGATTAAGCTTCTGATACGGGGGGAGCCCCACAATTACTCAGCGTAAAGCCTATGCCACAGGAACGCCCGTTACACTCTTCATACGTATCCGCCCCACAGGTTGCGGTAATCTTATATTTAAAATCGTCATTACCACAATCGCATGTAACGGAAATATCTCCTCCCTTAATACGCTTCATTTGTTCATTTCCAATTTTAAAAGCGTCAAACATTTGTAAATTTTTCATAGAATTTTTTGGGTTTACGTTAAACAAATATTACTGATTTCGAAATCCTTACTCCAATAGTTCCGCTTTTTGCATGGTGAGCATTAAACCTATTTCATCCACATTTACCCCCTCCGCTTTCCTTTTTCCATTGATAAAAAGAGTGGGAGTCCCTTTTATTTCCGCATAATTAACCCAGCGATTATGCCATTTCTGAATTTCCGAGCTTTCCTTTGTTTCAGGATAGTTCTTATAAGGTTCATTCCATTTGTCAAAATTCTTGTCGTTCCGTTTATACCATGCACTCATCGCTTCCGCCTGTAGGCCGCGTGGCAGGCTAAATAATTTTCTTACAAACCGGCCTCCGGCATGATCTTCCGCGGAAAGAAAGATTACCTGCCCTTGTACATTAGGGTTTTCTTCGATAAGCTCTTCCAGTTGTAAGTGCATGGCCGCGCAGGGGCTGCAAAGTGGGTTACTCACTATAGTGATTACATTTTTCGCGTCCGGGTTTCCAAAAAATATGGCAGGCATATTTTCCGGTAGAGGAGGTATGACCGGTTGCTCCTGCATTATGGCCCTGTAGTAAGCGGGATTGGCATATATTTTATTCAACTTCTTTATTAAGTGACCTCTCTCGACGGCTTTTCGATATGGTTCTTTGATCAGAAGCAGGAAAATAACCGGTACAGCCAAGCCGCCACCTATATACCCTAATGCTCCTAATTCTGCCGAGAACACAAAAGGGGTTAAAAGGGTTAATGCTAAAACCTCTGAAAAGAAGATAGAGACGACAGCCAGGCAAAGCGTACACCAAATTTTTGTTTTTATACCCTGATGCCATAAGGAGTACGCAATAAAGAAAATACTCCCCAGGCTAAAGAGCCATTGGAGAGTAAGAAAGGTGTTCAGATTATCAGTAGCAGAGCAGGCTATGAGCGAAATAAATGATCCGTAGAAGTAAATTAACCCTAAGTCAGCCCAGGTTAACCATGAAGTAATTTTTGCGGTTGGACTATCGAGGATACTTTGGCAGTTTACTTTTGAGCCGTTAGAACACAATTTTTCGGCAATTTCATTTTTAGTATCTATACTTTTTGCCAGTAGTAGTGCGCCAGCGAACATACCAACAAGTTTTAAAAAGAATAATGAAATAAAAATGGAAGATGTTGTGAAAGCGGGACCACTAAAAGTAATCAGTACCAGCAAAAGTAGAATCAGCGCTATCGGTACCCTGAAACTTGCAAGTATTTCCTTTTTCCTTTTTTGCTGATATCCTTTCTCCCCTGATTCTGAGGAAGGCTCCGCCAGCAAGGCAATTCCCTGCCAGGTTTTAAGAAAATCTTCTTTTGGAGTTATTGTCCAACCCTTTTGCGTGTGGAGCCATTTGACGGTATTGTGTGTAATTTCTTTGACTAAGGCAAAAGTGCCGCCGTGTTGGTGCAAGTAGGCAATAAAGGGTATCGGAAGCTCTTCAAAACGTTCTTTTTCTATTTTTACCCCCACGTTTTCTATTTTAAACCGATCTAAGGTTTCGGCATACGCCAGAAGAGAACCTTCATGGGGATGGCTGTTTAAATATGCTAAAGCACTGGTTTGGGTAACGGGTACTTTAAGTGCTTTTATAAAATGGTTGAAGGTATGTTCGAAATTGGTTTTCATATTCAAGTCATAGCTTGGCTACTGACAATTAAGACTTTGAATCAAAGCAAACCATAAATTATAAAAGGGGCAAAAAAATGATATAAACTGTGTGATTTTTGAAACTAAGTGTAGGTTTCGAAGAGTTTTTAAAGATATATAATGATCTGAGCATCAAAGGTACTCAGGTCATTTGAAATATTTAGGGTGTGACGCTCCGGATAATAATGGTTTAGCCTCATCCGGGTATTGGCCAGGCCGATACCGGCTTTTGAAGGCAGGGTGATATCGGGTACATGATTACGGCAATTTAGAGATAGTATATTGCCGTTTATGTTTATATTCACTTCAGCCCATGAAGCTCCCGGACTATTATACAGGCCGTGCTTGACGGCATTTTCTACAATATTGATTAGTATTAAGGGGACTATCGTCAGGCCATCGGGTTTCCCCTCTATTTTTATTTTAAGTTTTTTGTGCCTGTCTAATCTCAGTTTAGCCAAACTAATGTAGTTTTTTAAAAATTGTATTTCTTTTGTCAGAGCTACCTTGTCATGCTCGGCATCATAAAGAGTGTACCTTAGTAAATCTGATAATTTTTCTATGCTCTCTGCCGTTTTTTTGTCTTCCATCACTCGTATATATAGGGCGGAAAGTATATTAAGCAAAAAGTGTGGGTTTATTTGGGCGCGAAGATAGTTTAACTCCAATTGCAACTTTTCTTCCTTGATTTTCTGCGTTGCATAAAAATTTCTGAGAAGCTCGTATCCTCCCTTTATTACCAAAGGCGGAGCCAGGTGAAACAAGCTCAGCGTATAAGAATAATAAAAGACGTTGCGATCATAGAATACCTGCCAAAACTTGAGATTACCTAGCGCTTTTTTTATGGATGGTATATAGGAGGTAGAAGATTCTAATAAATTTAAATAGGTAAAGGCATAGTACGTATAATATTGAAAAAGCAGGACGATGAAAAAAATACTAAATGCCCCTAAATACTTATACCGAGATTGGAAAGCATAGATGATGACGTAGTAGCTTACTAAGACAAGCGTAAAGACTCCTGCCATATAGATATAGCTGGGAGTGGTCATCAGGAAGTTTACAGAAAAAACAAAATAAATAAAAAGGAATATGCAGATCCAAAAGAACATGTGAATGCTCCATCGCATACCCTTTTTATTCGGATCTTCGATATATTTGATAATAGTTTCTAACAAATCATTTTCTATATCAGACCTGATATACCTGTTGTTGGCGGTAAAGTAGTAGTTTTTCCACTTACTTTGGTGAGGGGTCTCAACTCACCTATTGCATCCTTGTTAAGAAATCTCTTGTTTTTTTGTTTTGTCATAGTTTTAGATTTTTATATGACAAAACTGCATATTCGCTCTAAATTTATAAAAAAAATGATATGAACTATCAGTTTTTTGAAACGAAATTACTTTTTAGGTATTTCCAGATTACGAGAAGTTTGATCTGTACTTTCTTGCTAAAGAAAAGTTCTCGCCGTTTTTTAGTATTATTCTATCTGTTTGAGAATGTTCTACAAAGCTATAAGCAGTAATGACTGATTTATTTATCTTGGAGAATTTTTCCGAAGGTAAGAGCTTTAAAAGTTCCTTCTGAGTCATTCTGACCAGAATGTTACCTTTCTCTACTCTACGGCTCCAGATTGTCAGGTAGCACCCGTCAGATTTTATCCAGTCAATATGATCTAATTCAACTTGGTATTTCTTTTTCCCTTCTTTTAGGGTGATAATATTTTTGTCTGCACCTTTTGTTTTTTTCAGCACGCGTCCGATTGCCTGTACTAACTCAGAATATTTTACAGGTTTGGTAAGATAATGAACAACGTCAAAATTATATGATTCTAAAGCATACTGAGAATGCGCAGTAGTGATGATAATATCAATATTTTCTGTGACGACATTTTGCAAAAAATCGATGCCAGATATTCCTGGGAGATGAATATCCAGAAGGATGATATGAGGTGTCTTTTTCTTTAAATAATCAAGAGCTTCAATGGCATTACTGAAACTTTTTTGTACCCTTACCTGGGGTATCTTAGTAAGGTGTTCCTTAAGTAATTTCCGGGGGCCTGGTTCATCTTCGATAATAATGCAATCAAGGGGGGCTTCCATAGAATTATAGTTTATACTGTTAAACTACATGTTATACTTCAAAACTCCAAATGAATTTTCTTTGCCTGAGCAGATTTGTAATGTCTATACAGAAAATGATAAATCAGCATTTCATAACGGCGGGCCTCGGAAATAAAATTACGGTTGACATGCATGTGGATATAGGAAGGGAGAACGTCGGGATTCAGCGGGGGGAAGCTGTCCCTGGTCGCCGTATCAAGAATGTTCTTTGCCCAGGCACCGTGCTGACGGTATAAGGCATTTAGCCTGGGTTTCAGGTCTGTGCCAAATTCCTGCAAGAAAGCATCGCGGTGCGTTTGGCAAAAGGTGACTTTTTCAGGAAGGGTAAGGCCGGAAAGGTAGTCATGGGCACGGTTCAATGAAGTTTCAAGCCGGTATAGCTCCGAGTCTGATGCCAGCCTCTCTAAGACCCGTTCACTGTCTTGCATAAACAAGGCCTCTGCCTCTTGCATATTGGGGTAACGGCTGTATTCGGGTCGGTAGTGTGCTATTTGTAATTCGTGGATATCATCGGTGCTTAGCTCTTCTAGGAAATGAGTATGAAAAAGTGCTATTACAGTTTTGTAAAAATCAGGATCGGAGCCGTGATAAAACCGCAAACGGAGATGAAAGTCGGGGTCGAGGTACCGGATAAAGAACCACTTCTGAATCAGTCCTTTTTCTTTGAGAAGCTGTACAAAAGGCCTAACCTTTTCACTAAGCAGAGCATCTGCTGCCTTTGGACTCATGTAAAGTTTAAGATAGAGCCATTCGCTACCGGGCGGGTAAGATTTGCCGGAAACCATTGGGGAAGGGGTGAGGTACTTATTCGGTTTTGTGCCGGCCACAGGAATGACGATCTCCGAGGCCTTCCCCTCTATAAAGCAAGACTCCGGGGTATATAGAAATTCCGTTACTCTCACGGTATCGTTTTTTCGAAGATAATCCCGGAGTATTTTTTGGCACAGGGGTTGTTCCAGATCCAGGTATAATTCGTTATCTGATTCAATAAGTGCAATATGCCGGGGAAGGCTCGGCTTGATTCGCTCCAGGTTTTTCTCCGTAAGATTCCAGGTAGCCCGCGACAGGATGAGTTGGCCGAAAACCACACGGGGGAGGAATTCCCGGTCTTGGAGTGCGCCCCAATCAAAGACGAACTGAGCGCCTGCGGGCTGCAAATCGCCCAGGAAACTGTAGACGGGCAGTCCCGTGCCGTAATTATGTGCGTGAGACAGAAAGGGAATGACCCGTTTATTGAGTTTCTGAGAGCGAAGTATTACCTGGTCTCCCAAAACCGAAACCAGCAGGTCAGACAGGGGGAGGGAGTTGCCTGAATCATGGCCGAGGTAACAGATCTGGTAGTCTCTCAAAGGGGCATGGAGTACCACATTCCCTATTTTGCCCTCAGGTAAGTGAATGACTTCGGCCAGGAGGGCATCGGAAATGGATTGCTCCCAAGCTGTGATCTCACGAAGTTTATTGGCGAGGGCAGGGTTTCCCAGTGAGAAGCGCGACATCAAATTGACGGCTGAACTCCCTCCGGCCTGCTTTAACAAAAAACGAAAATCAGTTCCGTTTTTAAGCAGACTTCCGAACAGGTAATAGCTGGTGTTTTCGGTTGGGGGGAGGTCATTCAGATCGGCTGTGGTAAATGTTATTTCAGCGGCCCCTGTGGAAAGACACTGTATGTATTTGTCCAGTAAAACACTTTGAAAGCCTGTGCTGTCCTTTTTTATCCCGACAGCCGGCGTTTCCAGCTCATTCAGGATAGATCCGGTGTGGCTAAGGTTATAATTTCCATACGGAATTCCGGATTCGGGGTCCAGTATTTCCAGGAGGGGGATTTCCCGATTTTCAAAGCGGCGTAAAAACTCACTTCTAAAAGACGCTAGTCGGGTATTTGGCACTGTTTTGAAAAGACCGCTAACTTTTCTCAGGTCTGCTGATATCTTTTCGATCAGCACACGGTCTATTTCAGCGTTCGGGTAAACGGTAAAGGTGTAAGGCGTATTGATCTTTGATTCGAGAAGAATAGCTTCAGGTAACCGGTGCAGGTAATCTTCTAAGGTTTCCGACTGCCTGAACTCGTAGTCGCTGTAGATTACCTGTTCTTCCAACAGCTCCCGGATCACGGCGGCGCATTCGTCTTTCGTAAAGCCATATCCTTCCAGAGTAGTTACTAACTTAGAATAGGAAATGCCGGATCCGGCGGCTTCTATGATAGCATCCAGGGCTTCGAAGCGCTCCAGGCTGATCTCTCGGTATTTTTCATCAATGTATTGCAGGAGATAATATTTTCCGGCTCGTGCATAAAGAGAGTTGTTTGCAAAGAATACGGTTTGGGAAAGTGCGGTCTCGTTCAGGAAAGCAGTAATTTTTTTCTTCTCCCGGATGTCCGGTTCCGAATAAAACCGGGGTTTGAAGTCGTTAAAGGAAGTTTTATCGGACAAATCGGCAGTAAGAACACCGGAAAAGCGACCGAAAGGGGTGCAACGTGTACACCAGCGGGAGTAGTATTTGTACAGGCTTTTCTGATGGTCTTCGGTGAGTGGCGTAGTTTGTATGGTTTCAAAGAAATGAGGCGACGCCTCCTTTAAGGCATCCAGGAAGGGTCGGTTTTGGAGAACTATGCGGGCATCCCACGGATTCTCAAAGATATCCGTGACCCGGCCGCCGGGAATCCGGAATTGAACAAAGGGTTTCATTTATGGGTTTTCGTCTGCGGCCAATTGCTTGCCTCTGTCTACTGCCTCCCAGAATTTATCGGTGGTTTCCGGGAGTGATCCGGTGGGATTGGCCAGGGTATAATAATGGAGATCCAGGGGGGTGAAAATCCGCTTAAACTCGTTTCGCAATCCGGCATTTTCATTGGCGAAACAAAGATTGCCCGGGGTGGGCGCTTCTTCAAAGAGCAGGCCGAGTTTTTGCTCCATGTGCAGGATGAGCGTGGTAGAGAAGGAGTTCATTTCAATCAGATTTGGTTCTCGACTTCGCTCGAACTGACAGGGGGAGGGTTTTTATACTCGCACTGACAGGGGGGAGGATGTCACATCGAGCGAAGTCGAGATGTAGTTCTACATTTCTTCGAATTGTCACATCGAGCGAAGTCGAGATGTATCGTTCTACATTTCTTCGAATTGTCACATCGAGCGAAGTCGAGATGTAGTTCTACATTTCTTCGAAGAGCTTCAGAATACGCTTGTATTCATCCATCCAGGAAGTCGGTTCCACAAAACCGTGGTCTTCCACGGGGTAGGAGGCCACCTCCCAGTTCTCTTTTCGGAGTTCAATGAGGCGCTGGGCCAGGCGGTAGGTGTCCTGGATATGAACGTTCACGTCTACCTGTCCGTGGCAGATCAGCAGTTTGCCTTTCAACCCCTCAGCAAAGAAGATAGGCGAGCTTCTGCGGTAGGCAATGGGGTCGGTGTGGGGCTCATTGAGGATGTTAGCCGTATAGCCGTGGTTATAGGCGGCCCAGTCGGTTACCGGGCGAAGCGCCGCCCCGGCGGCGAAAACATCGGGCGTGGTAAACATGGCCATGAGGGTGATGAAGCCCCCGTAAGAGCCGCCGTAGATACCGATTTTCTTAGGATTGATCCCATATTTGTCTACCAGCAGTCTGGCGCCGTCTACGTTATCGGTGAGGTCTTTGCCCCCCATGTGGCGGTAGATGCCCGTTCTTACGTCGCGGCCGTAACCCGAGCTGGCGCGGTAGTCGATGTCAAGCACGGTGTAGCCTTTGTCTACCAGCAGGTTATGGAACATGTATTCGCGGAAGTACTGGCTCCACCATTTGTGGGCGTTCTGAAGGTAGCCCGCGCCGTGTACAAAGACTACCGCTTTGCCGTTCTTTTTTCTTTTTGCGGGCTGGTAAACGCGCGCATAGATTTCTTTGCCGTCTCGGGCCTTGAAGGATATTACTTCCGGTATTTTCCAGTTATAGGCCTGGAATTCGGGGGTGAGCGAAGCCGTGACTTTTTCCGGTGTGGCGCCAGGTTCGTTCGGCTGGAGGTACAGTTCCCAGGGGGTGTTGGTATTGGAATAGCGGATGGCCAGGGTTTTCTCGTCGGGAGAAAGGGTGACCTCGTGGGCACCGGTCATTTGCGTAATCCGGATTCTTTTGCCCCCGGTGACCGCCATTTTGTAGAAGTGCTTTTCGCCGGGATGCACCTCATTGGTGGTTAGGTAAAACCATTTTTTGTCTTTCGAAAGTTCCACGCTCTGCACTTCGAAATCGCCGGATGTGAGTTGCTTTTTCTCGCCTGTAGCCAGGTTGGCGGTGTAGAGGTGGGAGTAACCCGTGGCTTCGGACTGGTAGTACAGGGTGTTTTCATCGATGAAATCCAGGGTGCCGCCGCCATAGCCCCCCACGCCCGGACCGGCGATCCAGGCGTCGTCGTGCTGGCGGTCAATGAGGCTGAGTTTTCCGGTTTCTCCGTCCAGTTTCATGATCCACCGGTCTTTGTTGTCGCTGGCACGGAGGTTGACTACGGCCCACGTGCCGTTAGGCGACCATACCGGATTTTGGATAGATACGTCCCGAAGCGGTTTTGTTTCAGTCCGTGCAGGCCTTTCACGGGCCTTTTCTTCTTTCTGAGGATACTCTTTCAGGTATTCGGGCTGGTCATGGATACCGGGAACATCCGCCAGGTCAATTTTGAGTACGGTATCTTTGGCAATATGGTAGACAAAGGCTTCGGTACTGCCGGCGGGCTGACCCACTTTGGTACGTGCCGGAATGTCTTCGGTATAACCGGAAGCGGTTACATAGTTGGGTACAATGGTTCTTTTGGCGTCACGTGCAGGTTCAGACAGGCGGTAAAAAACATAGCTCAGGTCGGGACTGGCCACGGCGCCCTGTAGCATTTTTCCGCCCAGGCTGATTTTTTTCGGACCTTTCACTTCCGTCAGTTTATTGTATTTTTCTCGGGCTTCCTTCTCCGCTTTCGCTTCACGAAGCACTTCAAAAAGGTCGAGCTGATCTTTTTCCAGGGCTTTGTCAGCTTCCGACTGGCGGGATGCAGGTCCGCCCTGGGGACCCATGGCTCTTGCGTTGGAAAAGTCGGTGAGCTGGGTGATTTTTCCGTTGGAAAGGTCAAGGGTGAAAATGTCGTTTCCGGACGAGTAGATCACCCGGGTTTCGTCCTGGCTGAAGGTAGGGCTTCCTTTCCGGTCCAGGGTGCTGGTCAGCTGCCTTTCATTGCCCGTACGTGTGTTCAAGAGGAAGATGTTGCCGTTCTTCAGGTAGAGCTTCTGGCTGAAATCTCTTGAGTAGGTAGGGCCGGAGAAGCCCCGAAATCCGCCGAAACCACCCAAAGCCAGGGCCTCTTTTTCCGCGAGACTCACTTTTTGCGGCGTGCGGTCGGTAAGCGTGACTTTGTAGAGGGAATCGGCCCGGTTTTGCTCCGGGTTCCAGTTGAAATAAATGGTTTTGGAATCTTCCGACCAGGTAATGCCGGAAGGGGAAGTGCCGATCCACCGGGCGGGATCGGCCATTATCTTTTCTACAGTGAGCTGGGCGGAAGCCGCTGCTGCAAAGAAAATCAGTAAGGTGACAGTAAATAGTTTACGCATAGAGTTGAATACATTTTTATTAGGTAAATGTATTCAATATCCGGCATATCTTATCCAATAAAGCGATAAAAAAGCAGAATGCGTGGATCAGACGGTCAGGCGGGTGCGGAAACCTCTCACGCCGTAATAGGATTCCGCGCCGTTATGGTAGACAAATACCCGTCCGAAGCGCCGGTCGCCGAAGATGGCTCCGCCCAGTTTCCGCACTTCGTCAGGCGTCTGTATCCAAGAGGAGGTTTTGGTGTCAAAATTGCCGAGGGACTGTAGTCGAAAATATTGCTCTTCGGTGAGGAGTTCCACCCCCATGTCGGCCGCCATAGCCAGGGCGCTGCCTTTGGGTTTGTGTTCTTTTCTTGATTCGAGGGCTTCGGGGTCATAGCAGAGGCTTCGTCGGCCTTTAGGTGTTTCCGCGGAACAATCGCAAAAAATGTAGCCACCGTCTTCTGTACCTGTCACATCGGGCTCTCCGCCGGTTTCTTCCATTTCGTTCAGCGACCACATTTTTTCAGGATATCTCAGCAGGCGGTCTTCTATTTCAGGCCAGTCTATGCCCGGGTGCCTTGCCGGGTGTTGGGCAAAGCGGGTGCGTAAAATCCGCAGGAGTTCGGTGACACGTTCGGGTGGAAGTGTTTTCATAACGATTTTCTACCTTACGGAATGTTTTTAATTCGAAATCAGCGTATATACATTAATCGTATTTCCGGTTTTGGGACTCACTTTGGTGGCGGTCAGTACCAGGTTTTTGCCGTCGTCAGAGATAGAAGTAATCTGAAAAGTGAGCGTTCCGCCTGAACCCGTAGGCTGAGGGGTGAGGCCTGTCAGGGTCAGGGTATTGTCTGTAGCCGTGTACGTACCTGCAAAAGTTTCTCCTGTGATATCGTGGAGAGAGGCTTGTTCGGCTGTACTCAGATCAAGGCGGTAGGAACTGTACTCGGGGAATATATTTCCGGCGGCTCCGGAAGTGTACACCGTGATTCCGTCGTGGGTCACGGTTTTTATCGTGTACAGTTTTTGTATTCTTTCGGCTACCGACGGGACCTTTTCTTCACATCCTGTAAGGAGGAAAACCAGTATAAGGCAAAATTGTAATACTTTTGTACTCATATTCATTCAGACCCGGATTATTTTTGCGAATATAACTCCATATACGCAAAAAGTCGCTTTTATGTTATAAAACTTTGATGGCGGAATATAAAATTATTACCAGGAAGCAGCTGAGCCTGAGGAACGGGTCGGATAAGCCGGAGATTTGGGTGGCCTACCGCGGGCGGGTGTATGACGTGAGCGCGTCACGTCTCTGGAGGGGTGGAAAGCACTATGAGCATTGGGCCGGGCAAGACCTGACCCGTGAACTGGCCGACGCGCCGCATACGGAAGGGGTATTTGAAAAATTTGAAATGGTGGGTATTTATGAAGAAGATTAAATTGGTAGATTCTGTTCTGCTGTTTGTGAGCTTTGGCCTGCTGGCCATGTTTGTAGACCAGTTCATTTACAAGGGAAATACTTTTGCAGACAGCTATTTTTTCCTGATGTTCGGTATTGCGGGTTTCCTGGTGTATCTCTACCGCCGGGGAAACCGGATTTTAAAGGATAAGGAGAGGAAGAAATAAGAGGGTGTCCATGATCCAGCGGTAGCGGGCGGAAAACCGTTTCTCGTTGTTGATAATGAAGGAATAGAAAACCGATATCAGGGTAAAGATCAGGGCAAGTCTGCTGGAAAACTCCCGGCTTCCGGAAAAAAACAGGATAAAAAGGAAGAGATTCAGCGCGCCCAGGTAGGTGACGGTCTTTCTTTTACTGGCTTTTCCCTGCTCAAAATATGCGAAGGAAGTGAGGTTCTGGAAGACCACCAGGGTAAACAGAAACGCGATAAGCCAGGCGCTAAGGTTAATGGAGGTGGCGGTAACAAAGGGTACGCCCACTACGGCGGCCAGGTAAATCAGGGGCATGGTGTAATCTTTGGCCCGGGGGTAACGCGGCACAATCCAGGCCAGGTACAGCAGAACGGACGCTCCCGTGAGGGCGCCGTACACGATAATGTTCCGGGACTGAAAGAACAACAGGAATATATTGACCGCCCCCAGGGCAATGGCAAGAACCTGGAGGTTATACTGGTGTTCCAGGTGAAAGCGGTGCCTTTCCGTAGCTGTGTTTCCCCGGATCACGTCCAGCAAACGGTCCAGGATATAGATCATCCAGCAAACCAGCACAATCTGGGCCAGGGAAATCCACTGGGTTTGAGGCGAATTCCCGGTAAGTTCAAAAAAAGCGGCAGCGCAAACCCCGGTGGCCAGGGCTACGTGCAGGCTGCTGAGGTAGAGGGTACGGAGTAGTTTCATAGTAGTTCCGAGTGCTTAGTTCTGAGTTCTGAGTAGTGCCCTTCGACAAGCTCAGGGTGACAATGGTTACGTACTGGGTGCTTCTGTCACCTAGCCAGCCTCTAACCCATCAAATGGACTAGGTGACAATGGTTACGTACTGGGTGCTTCTGTCACCCTGAGCTTGTCGAAGGGTCCGTAATTCGTAATTTTTAATTCGTAATTGATTCCGTAATTACTCCTTCAATGCCACCATTTTCGTGAAAAATTCATCCAAAAACGTTATTACGGCCTGGCTTTGGTCTTGGTTGAAGCCGTTCACATAAATGGAAAACGCGTATTTTTTGCCGGATAGGGAAGTAAAGTAACCGGCGTAATTGCGGGTGCCGGTAATGCTTCCGCTTTTGGCGGAGATGCGTCCTCCCGTGCTCTTGCCTAGAGAGGCCACGGTGCCGTCTCGCCCCACGGTAGGAATGCTTTCCTGGAATTCCCGTTTGTTCTTCATGGCGTGCAGGAGGGCGGTAAGCGACGCGCAGGAAAGCGTATTGAGAGGAGAAAGCCCGCTGCCGTCCAGGAAACGGTGGTGACGGAGGTTTAGCCCTTTTTCCGCCCAGAAATTTTTGAGAAATTCATCGAAACTCTTGCTGTTCGGTTCCCACATGAAATTGGCCAGTCCGTCGGCGAAAATATTCACGCTTTTAAAATTGGTCTCCCGGGCTATCGTGCTGATGTCAGGGGAGATCACGCTGCCGAGTTCTTCGTTCTGAAGATTTTCGGGGAAGAGCTTTTTGCCGATGATGATGCCGTTTTCGGTGAGGTAGGTATAAAGGCTGTCGGTAAAGATTTTATTGACATTGGGTGTGGCGCCTCTGACGGGGAAATTCCGTGCATGAAGGGGGACCGTACCCGCCAGGCGGATATCCTGCGAAAACGGCAGGTTCAGGATATTCACCTGGTCGCCGCTGCCTGCCGGGCCCGTTTTGACCTCGTTACGGATCTTCCAGGTTTCATCAAAGGGCTGGATGGAAGCAATGCCGGCGGGGTCGCCCTCTTTGTTTCCCCCGTTAAAATATACAGTATATTGGTTTTCGTTAAAATTAAAAGGGGCGGAGAAGGCACCGTAGTAATTGCCGATGTCGCCTGCCAGCCATCCCAGCGGAAAAGAGGTGTCGTCATTGTTCAGCACGCGGAGGCTGCCTTCAATGGTGTGGATTTCGTTTTCTTTCAGGGTTTGGAGGATTTGCGCGAAAGGGTTGTCGCGGAAGCGGGAAGACCCGAAAGTGGGGTCGCCAATGCCTTCCAGGAGGATGTCGCCGGCCACCTTGCCGTTGACCACACGCCCGTTGGAGTAAATCATGGTTTCGAAACGGTAGCCCGCACTCAGGTATTCAAAAGCGGTAGCGGTAGTCACCAGCTTCAGGGTGGAAGCCGGGGGGAGGTTCATCTCCGCGAAATGCGCGTATACCTGCTGTCCGCTGCTGAGCGAACGGATACTGACCGAGACATTCAGGGCGGGGTGTGCTGCCTTAAAGTCTTTAATGAATGTATTCACCCCCGTGGAAAAGAGGTTCAGCTGGAGGAGAATGAGGCCGAGGAGATACATAGGCAGAATATTGGTAAACCATTCATTGACAATTGACAATTGATAATTGACAATTGTAGTTCGGGCTATTTCGTTTGTTTAAAGAATAAAATGTCCGCCAATATAGTATCTTTGCGCTTTAATTGGAATAAAAGCACTCTTTAAACTTATGAAGCTTACATTTTACGGGGCCGCCCAAAAAGTACCGGGAAGTATGTTTCTTCTGGAGTTTGAAGATGGTTATCAGGCTTTAATAGACTGCGGTTCAGAGGTGGAAGGAGGCGCGGCCGCCCGGGAAGAATACCGTTACGGCAATTTTCCGTTTGATGCCTCCCGGGTGAATGTGGTGATATTGACCCACGCGCACATTGACCATTCCGGACAGATTCCTAATTTGTATGAAGACGGTTTTGAAGGGCAGATTCTTTGCACCAGTCCTACCCTTGACCTGACCGAACTGCTGCTCTATGACGCGGCCTCTCTGAATGTCCGGGCGGTGAAGGGCGTGGAAAAAAGCAGGAAGAAGTCAAAGAAATCCAAAAATATAGAAACGCGGGGTCTGTATCTGAGCAGGCAGGTAGAAACGGCCATGGAGAATTTCGTGCCTATTGCGTTTGAGCACCGGTTTAAATTCAAGGATGACGGTTTTGTGACGTTTTATCCTGCCGGGCATCTCCTGGGTGCTGCCCATGTGGTGGTGGAAGTGAAAGAGGGGGAAGAATGGAAGAAGATAGGGTTTTCGGGCGACATAGGCCGTCACAATTTTACGTTGTTGCCTGATCCCGTTCCGCTGCCTCAGGTAGATTATATGGTGATGGAATCTACCTACGGTCTCCGCAATCATGAAGATGAGGGAGATCCGGTGGAGATCATGGAGAAGATCATCCGGGAAGCCTGTATTGACGTGAAGGGCAGGCTGATTATTCCGGCTTTCAGCGTGGGGCGTACCCAGTGCATGCTGTTTACCCTGAACCGCCTGTATTACGAAAGGGATATTGCACCCATTAAGGTATTTACAGACAGTCCTTTGGCGCGGGCCAGCACCAAGGTATATGAGAAATACCGGAACCGAATGAACCAGGCTACGCGTGATTTTTACGAGGAATCAGACTCGCTCTTTGATTTTGAAAACCTCTATTACCTGGAATCGAACCGGGAAAGCCAGCTGGTTTCTACCCATGCCGAACCCTGTATCATCATCAGCTCATCGGGCATGATCAAAGGGGGTAGGGTGGAGTATCACATTGAAAAAAATATAGAAAACCCGTATGCCACCATCCTGATGATCGGCTATGCCAACGAAGACTCGGTGGGCGGGAAGTTGCTGTCGGGCGACCAGAAAGAGCTGCACCTGAGGAATAAGAAGCTGGCGGTGAATGCCAAAATACGGAAAACCGACATTTTTAGCGGGCACGGAGATCTGGATGATCTCCTGCATTTTGCACAGAATCAAAACCCTGAACGTTTAAAAAAACTCTTTTTAGTTCATGGAGATTTGAATGCTATGCTTAATTTTAAGCAAAATTTGAATGAAAGAGGGTACTCTGATGTGGAGTTACCTGCTCGAAATCAGACCTTTGAACTGTAAAAAGATTTGCATGAGAACATTATTGGAGTTCGAAAAACCCATTGCTGAATTAGAAGCCAAACTGGAAGATATGAAAAAACTGGCGGATGAAAATAACGTGGATGTGAGTGATGCCGTGCGTAATCTTGACACGGCCATTGAAACTTTACGAACCGAGACTTTTCAGAATTTAACCCGTTGGCAAAGGGTGCAGCTTTCGCGCCATCCTGACCGTCCGTATACCCTCGATTACATTGAACGTATCTGCGATGAGTTCCACGAGTTGCACGGCGACCGCACGGTACGTGACGATCCGGCTATTGTGGGCGGTATCGCGAAGATAGGGGAGAAGAGTGTGATGCTCATCGGGCAGCAGAAAGGGAGAAAAACCAAAGAGCGGCAGCACCGAAACTTCGGTATGCCCAACCCGGAAGGGTACCGGAAGGCGCTGCGCCTGATGAAAATGGCGGAGAAATTCAATATGCCCGTGGTGACACTGATCGATACCCCGGGGGCTTTCCCCGGTCTGGAAGCGGAAGAAAGAGGACAGGGCGAGGCCATTGCCCGCAACCTGAAGGAGATGATGACCCTGAAAATTCCGGTGATCTGTATTGTGATCGGGGAAGGGGCTTCGGGCGGAGCGCTGGGCATCGGGATAGGCGACCGCGTGCTGATGCTGGAAAACTCGTGGTATTCGGTGATTTCCCCCGAAAACTGCTCTACCATTCTCTGGAGAACCTGGGAGTTTAAAGAACAGGCCGCTGAAGCTCTGAAGCTCACGGCTACGGACATGAAAGCGAACGGACTGGTAGACGACATCATTCCGGAGCCTTTGGGCGGAGCGCATCTGAAGTGGGAGGAAATATCCGCGACACTTAAAAATTCGATTTTGAAAGAGATCAAAGCCCTGGAGAAGGTTTCACCGGCCAAGCGGGTATCCAAGCGTATTGATAAATTTTGCGCTATGGGCGTAGTGATCGAGTAGTATGGCAACAGATATCAAGGCTGTAGTCTTTGACTTCGGCAATGTGATCATCAATATTGACCTCGAAAAGACTTTCCAGGCGTTTTCCGACCTTACGTTCAAGTCGCCGGAGCGAATCAGGAGTCTTTTTGCCGAATCCGATATTTTCCGGAAGTACGAAACCGGTTTTTATTCCGATGACGAGTTCCGGGATGTGGTGAGGCAAACCCTCAGTTACCCTCTGAACGACCAGGAAATTGATGAGGCCTGGAATGCCCTGCTCCTGGATGTGCCGCCCGAGCGATTGGCGTATCTGGAGACTCTGAGGTTTCGTTACCCCGTTTACCTGCTGAGCAATACCAATGCCATTCATATCGAAAAGTGCCAGCAGTATTTCAGAAACCGGTACAATATTGCAGATTTCCGTAAGTTCTTCAATGAGGTTTTTTTGTCGTATGAAATGGGTTTATGGAAACCCGATTATGCCATCTACCGGAAAGTGCTGGACGCAACCGGCTATCCACCTTCGGAGGTGTTGTTTCTGGACGATAACGCGGACAATATCGAAGCCGCGAAAGACATGGGGATACAAACTATAAAGATCAACCCGCCGGAGTCATTTGTGGATATTCTGGAGAAAATACTTTGAAATAGCTATGAGCTTTCAGCTATGAGCTTTCAGCTATCAGCAGTCAGCTATCAGCCGCGGCGCTTATTCATTGGCGGCGGGAGACGTATCTCCGGGCGAAATTTCGCTTTGTATGCCTTAATCTGATGGCTGACTGCTAATAGCGGTTCGCCGCCCGGCTGAAAGCTAAAATTTTATAGATATGAAATAGCCATGAGCTTTCAGCAATCAGCTATCAGAGGTAAGATACACCAACCGGCCGATGAATAAAGCTAATAGCTGAAGGCTGAAAGCTAAAATTTATACACATGAAAAAATACCGTACGCACATCCTCCTCTTCCTGGCTACTGTGGTCACCACCACGCTGGCGGGGGCGGAGTGGATCTACGGGAATTCTTTTTTAAGCGGACAGATGGGCATGGAACACTTTAAGCAGGGGTTCTGGTTTTCTGTGCCGTTTCTGGCTTTCCTGACCACCCACGAGTTCGGGCATTATTTTATGGCCCGGATCCGGAAAGTGAAAGTGACGCTTCCTTACTATATTCCCGGTTGGTTGGGGATATTCCTTTCCATTGGTACTTTTGGCGCTTTTATCCGGATCAAAGACTATATCCGGTCAAAAAAGGATTATTTTGATATCGGAATTGCCGGTCCGCTGGCCGGTTTTGTGGTGTCGGTAGTGACGCTCGTCCTCGGTTTTATGTACATGCCTGACGATTCCTTTGTGTACCATATCCATCCCGAATACCGGGAATACCAGGGAAATTACCGGGAGCTGCTGGACAGTCCGGTGTACGATATGGAAGCCATTGTGTTGGGGAAGAGCCTGCTCTATCGTTTCCTGGAAAGCACTTTCGGCGACCCCGCCTTGTTGCCGCATGCATACGAGCTTTCCCACTATCCCTTGATTCTGGCCGGGTTCCTCGGGTTGCTTTTCACCGCCATTAATTTGCTGCCTATCGGTCAACTTGATGGGGGGCATATTCTTTACGCGCTGATCGGGAGAAAGGCTTTTGATGTGGTGTCACCAATGGCGCTGGTACTCCTGGTGGCGTATTCCGGCCTGGGAATATTTACGCCTTCTGAGTTCCAGACGGTGCAGGCCGACGGGCAGTGGAGGCTGCTCCTGCAATTTTTATTCTATGTTTATTTTGTTTATTTGTGTTTTTCAAAGATATTTACTGACCGTACCCGGAATTGGGTGCTGGCGCTTAGTGTAATTTTCGGGCAATTGCTCCTGACCCGGTTTTGCCCCGGTGTGGCGGGTTATCCGGGTTTTCTGGCGTTTGGTTTCTTGTTGGGCAGGGTGTTGGGCGTGTATCATCCACCTACTCCGGATTCGGAACCCCTGGGAATCGGGCGTAGGCTGCTGGGGTGGCTGGCTATGCTGATTTTTGTACTTTGCTTTATGCCCTACCCCATTTCGTAAATGAAGTTCATTCTCAGGTTTTTGTTTCGCGTCTCTGGCTGGAAGTTATCCGGCGGAGTAGATCCGGGCGTTCGTAAGGCCATTTTCGCGGTGGCCCCTCATTGGGATAATACCGATTTTTTCGTGGGTTTGGGCGCGCGAGCGGTGCTGGACCGCAAGATCGCTTACCTGGGGAAAGCGGAGTTGTTCCGGCCCCCTTTCGGTTTTATTTTTCGGGCCCTGGGCGGCATTCCGGTGTACCGGTCGGAAAAGAACAACCTGGTGGAAAGCAGCGTGGAGGCGGTGGGGAGGGAAGAAGAGGCGCTGATTGCCCTGGCGCCGGAGGGGACGCGGAAGAATGTTCCCCGACTGAAATCCGGCTTTTATTATATTGCCCTCGGGGCCGGTATACCCGTGATTATGGTGGGTTTTGACAAGGAACGGAAAGAAGTGAAGGTGGCCGAGCCGTTTTATCCCAGCGGTGATTTTCAGGCCGATATCCAGTCTCGTTTTGTGCCTTTTTTTGAACAGCTGGGGGGGCGGCAGAAAGACTGGATAGCGAACTATAAAAACGAAATATTTAATCATTGACAATATACTTAAAATTTAAACCGATGAAAAAACAGACACAGGTTATCAAAATTCAAGCAGAGAAATCCCAGAACCGGGAAAACTCCAGTCCTCTATACCTCACCAGTAGTTTTTGTTACGAAGATGCCGCCCAGGGGAAAGACCTTTTCTCCGGCGCCATTGAAGGAAATATTTATTCGCGTTTTTCCAATCCTACCGTACAGGAGTTTGTCGATAAGGTATGTGTATTGGAAGAATTGGAAGACGGCGTGGCCACCGCTACCGGTATGGCCGCGGTTTTTGCCTGCTTCGGCGCGCATTTATCGGCCGGAGATCACTTGCTTTCCTCGAAGGCCCTTTTTGGCTCTTCCCACCAGGTGATCACCCAAATTCTGGTTAAATGGGGGATTGAATATACGTACGTAGACGCTTCGGCTCCGAAAGAAACCTGGGAGGCGGCTATTCGTCCGAACACCAAAATGATTTACCTGGAGACCCCCTCTAACCCAGGTCTGGAGATTGTAGACCTGCAAATGATAGGGGAGTTGACCCAAAAATATGACCTGATCTATTGTATTGATAACTGCTTTGCCACTCCGGTATTGCAGGTGCCCAGTCGGTTCGGTGCCAACCTGGTGCTTCATTCGGCCACCAAATTTATGGACGGACAGGGCCGCGTACTCGGTGGGGTGATTGTGGGTACGAAAGCCCTGATGGAGAAGGTGAGGTTCTTTACCCGCCAGACGGGACCGGCGCTTTCGCCTTTTAATGCCTGGGTGCTTTCACGAAGCCTAGAGACCCTTAGCCTGCGCATGGAAAGGCATTGCAGTAATGCGCTGACGCTGGCAACGGCCCTGGAAAAAACGGAGGGTGTTAAGCAGGTGAATTATCCTTTCCTGGAGTCTTTTGCCCAGAAAGAACTGGCCCAAAGGCAGATGAGTTCGGGTGGGGCATTGATCACCTTTGAACTGGAGGGCGGTTTTGAGCGGGTAGTTCGGTTTAGCAAACTGTTAAAGGTGCCTTCCCTGACCTCCAACCTGGGCGACAGCCACACCACCATTACCAATCCGTTTACCACAACACACTCCAAAGTGCCGGCAGAAGACAAATATGCGCTGGGTATTTACGAAGGCAGCATGCGGGTATCGGTAGGGTTAGAAGATGTAGACGATCTGATCGAAGATTTTACCCAGGCTATTTTGGGGTCGAAGTAAGATAGAAACCGAAGTGAATAAATTGTTTGCAAGAGGTAAGCAATTTATTCACATGTTTTCACAAAGCTATTCTTTGTGAATTTGGTGAAAACTAACGTTATGTTCTTTGTGAAATAATCAATTTTAAATTTTCACAAAGGTTCACAACGTTAAAGGCACTAAGAACACAAAGATGAAATCTGTTCTTTTATTTCCCGTAAAACAACTCATTCAAATAATCCAAATAGGGTTTCAATACCTGCATGTGGTGGAGAAGATCGGCTTTGAAACCGGGTGATTTTACTTCTTCGTTACTGAATTTTTTCCAGAAGAACATTTCCTTGTACCGAAGCAGTTCAATATCGGGATGATCTTCGGTATAGCCTTTGGGGGCTCTTTTCAGCTTTTCACCGTAGATCAGGGGAAAATGCTTCCGGAAATCTTCCGCTTCAATAATTTCTTTCAGGGCATCGGGAGAATAATCAATTTCCTGGCGAAATTGGGCGAGTTGTGCGGTGGTAGGTTGCCAGAGTCCACCGCCGATAAACGTTTCATCGTTCTGTATTTGAAAATAGTAATCGATTTTTCCCGAGTTGCGTCCGCCCTCTCCGAAAGCCGCCGCCAGATAGTTTTTGTAGGGGCGCTTATCTTTCGAAAACCGGATGTCGCGGTTGATCCGGAAAATGCAGTCTTTGATGCGGGTGTCGTAAAAGGTGGGTTCAAAGGCCTTCATTTCTTCCAGGACCTCCTCGCAGAATTTTACAAAATTTTCCTTTGCGACATCGTATAAGGCCCGGTTTTCGGTGAACCATTCGCGGTTGTTGTTTGCGGCCAGATTCCTTAAAAAAGCGAAAGTTGATTCGGCTATCATCTGTTTTTCCTATTTTTGTGAAAGGTACCAAAGTTTAAACAAGCGATAAAAAAATATGGCAAGAATTTTAACAGGGATACAGGCAACCGGACGGCCGCATTTGGGCAATTTACTGGGCGCCATTGAACCTGCTGTACAACTTTCCGCTAAGCCGGGGAACGAATCTTTCTTATTCATAGCCGACCTCCACTCCCTTACCACCATCAAAGATCCGGAAGTGCTGGAACAAAATACGCGGGCGGTGGCTTCGGCGTGGCTGGCCAGCGGACTGGATACGGAGAAGAGCGTTTTTTACCGGCAGTCGCGCCTGGCGCCTTACCATACTGAACTTACCTGGTACCTCAATTGCCTTACGCCTTACCCCATGCTGGCCAATGCGCATTCGTTTAAAGACAAGTCGGAGAAGCTGTCTGACGTGAATGCCGGTCTGTTTACGTATCCCGTACTCATGACCGCCGATATTATCCTGTACCAGGCCGACTATGTGCCGGTGGGGAAAGACCAGAAACAACACCTCGAAATGGCCCGCGACATGGCCGATGTATTTAACCGGGTGTATGGAGAAGTGTTTAAGATTCCCGAGGCGGTGATCAGTGAGGAGGTCATGACCATTCCCGGTATAGACGGGCAGAAAATGAGTAAATCGTATAATAACTACATCGATGTTTTCCTTCCTGAAAATGAGCTGAACAAGGTGATTAAGAAGATTGTATCGGATGCCACACCTCTTGAAGAGCCCAAGAACCCGGATGCAGACAATACATTCCGAATCTTTAGTCTGGTGGGTACACCCGAGCAGGTAGCGGAGATGCGGAAAAACTACCTGGCCGGCGGCTATGGTTACGGCCACGCCAAAAAGGAACTGTATGAAGCTATACTCACTCGTTTTGCCAGACACCGGGAGATTTACAATTACTATTTTGAAAACACCGAAGCCCTGGAGAAGCAGTTGAAGATAGGCGAAGAAAAAGCGGAGGCCGTGGCCCGTAAAACCATGGAAGAGGTGCGTAAACTTATGCGGTTTGCCTGATGGAAACAGTACTGGAGCTGGACAAACAGTTGTTTTTATGGCTGAATAGCTTCCATAGCCCTTTTTGGGATAAGTTTTTCATGGTGTATACCAATTCCCGGTCCTGGTTTCCCGTCATTCTCGTGATGGTGATTATCCTTTTTCGGAATTTCGCCTTGCGCCAGTCGTTAACCTATTTTGTGCTTATAGCAGCGGCGGTAGGACTGTGTGATTTTATTGCCTCGGGTATCCTGAAGCCTAATTTTGAGCGTCTCAGGCCTTGTCACGACTTCCTGGAAGAAATGACATTGCTGGGCAACTGCGGCGGAATGTACGGTTTCGCGTCTTCCCATGCGGCCAACAGTTTCGGACTTTTCAGCGGCTTTTCTCTTGCTTTTAAAGGAAACCGATACGTATTCTGGTTGTTGTTGTTCTGGGCAGTACTCATGAGCTACTCCCGCATTTATGTGGGCGTACATCAGCCCGGAGATGTGGTGGTAGGTGCGCTGATTGGTATTATGGTACCCCGAATGTTTTTTTATCTTTATGAAAGATTAAAGGCTGGAAAATAAGTGGTATTTCAGGGGTGAATAGATAAATGCGACAGCTTCCATCCAGTAAGCAGCCTATACCGTGACAGGTGGTTACTACCCGGTTTCTGCTGTATATTGGTGACAATGATCAGGATTTTAGTGAGATCCATACTTTGATTATTTAGCATCAAAAAGTTCGGAAATATTCGCCTGTGAAATGTATCTTGTAATAGGGTAAGTGGTGACAGAATCTCTGTTTCTGAGGGTCAAGGAAGGGGTTTAGCGTTATTTTTCTTATCAATATCTTCAAAATACTGCATCACCCGCTTTTCGGTTTCAGTTTTTAACTCTACCGTAGCATCAAAGAGGGAGGTTCTTAAGTGGCGGTAGAGTTCTACGGCATTTCTTAAGCCGGCGAGCAGCGATGCTTTATCGTATGTGGGAATAGTAGATTGTAAGGCCTGGAAGTCTTCTAAGGGTAACTCGGCTTCCACTTTCCGAACCCCTCTCGGCAGGTTGCCGTTTTTGATGTGCAGGAGTGGGCCGAATACCACCATTCGTAAGAATCCTGAAAAGTCATAGGCTTCGAGGTATTCGCCCCGCCTGATTTTCAGCAAGGCGTAATGTATCCAGGTCCAGAAACGATCTTCGATCCACTGGTAGTCGGGATAAGGGAAGACGGCCTTGGTCTTGTCTAACACCGATTGAAACTGCCGTTCTTTGTCGAGCAGGATGACGGGGTCTTCCACGCGTTGTTCCAGTTCTTCCGGTGTGAGAAATTTGATGTCGACGTGCAGAAGGGGGGCGTCATAAAGGCAGATCAGTACCCGCGGTTCGCCCACGTGTTCGCCTGTAAAACCGGAGAGAAAGTTCCCCAGGCGTTCGGCGTAGGTCAGCATTTTGCTTTTATTACCGGATATTTTTTCTTTGGTGACCAGTATGAGATCAAGGTCGGAATACTCGTCCAGCTGCCCGGTGAGCCAGGAGCCGCCTACGGCCAGGCCGATCACGTTTTCGTCTTGCTCTAAAATTCTTTTGGCCCTATGAGCAAATTCAATTTGTTTCATCCTCTTTTAGCCATAATGTTCGGCGGTTAACGGTCAGTTTTTGGTTTCTTCTCCTTTTGTATAAAATGGTAAATACGATGGCCGTCAAGATCGTCAATCCTCTGAAAATATTGGCTTTCGTACCTCCCAGGGCGGTATCGTCTATCTTAAACAGGCTCCAGGAAAGATTCATGAAGGTATGGGTGAGTATGGGAACCCACAGGTTATAGTTCCATTCCACGTATAGCCAGGCAAAAAATACAGCTCCTGAAAAGGTGATGGTAAAAATCCCGATAAGTGTACGGGTGTCCTGGCTTTGGTATAAATGCCCGGATGCGAAAATGGCGGCTCCCAGCGCAATAGAAGTGATAAAGCCCAGGCGGGTTTTCCGGAATAACTGACCAAAAAGAAAACTTCTGAAATACAGTTCTTCCATAAAACCTGCCACCAGGGTGCCGGCTATTAAGTTTTCCACGTCTATCTGCCGGTCAAACCGAAAAAAAAGTAAACCTCCGATAAACATGGGCAGGGTAAATAGCAGGCTTGTTGCAGCGGCGGTTAAAATACCGGACGAAAGCCCCAGGCTTTTCAGGATATCCGAACGGTTGATCAACCATGTACCCGCAAAAATGGGTATCCCAATGATCAGGTAGGTGAGAATATAGCTCACCAGGCCCTGGTGTGTAATCTTGTCAAGCCCGTACTTTATGGGTGTAAAGTTCAGGAAAAGGAAATGATAAGCCGCAAAACAGATAAAGACAAGAATAAGGGTTCTAAGACTTTTTTTGGATTTCATTTTGCGTTTTTGGTACATGCTAACGTTTTCCGGCCGGGATTATTCATAGTATTCTTTCATCAGACTCTTGCGTTCTACCGTTTCGAGATCAATCTATTCAAACTTTTAAGGCCAAAATATGCAACCGGGTCAGGGCTTAAGGAGAGTCCTGCTGTAGAGGTACAGGCTTTCTTTGTCGCGCTCAATCACTCTTTCAAACGCTAAGCCGAGTTTCTCGATCAGCCGGATAGACGCGGTATTGTCGGACAGGGTTATCGCCAGCAGGGTTTCTGGATAACGGTTCTCTGCCTGATTATCCAAAACCGCCTTTGCCGCTTCATACGCATAGCCTCTGCCGGAGTAGACGGGCAGAAATGCAAAACCTATATCGCGGAAATCAAGGTAATCCCGCCGGATGAGGGTGATCAGCCCGATAGCGACATTGGTTTCTTTGAGCGTTACTGTCTGATAATCCGTGTCAGGGTTCCCGTTTATTTTTTGGATATATGCTAAGGCATCGGCTTCCGAATGAATATTCCGGTCGCCGATATACCGGATACAGTTGCCGGTATTGAGTAATTCAAAAATAAAGGCGGCGTCTGTTTCTGATAGCTGCCTGATGGAAAGACGTTCTGTGTTTATCATCATAAGGGGGGCGAATAGGTTTATGCCTTGAAGATAAGATCAAATGCTGAGATACGAAATTAGATGTGTTTCTTTAATTTTGCGCCAAATAAAACTGTTTTTGAAAAATATCTTCATCATTTTCGTGTGCCTGCTGGCGCAAAAGGAGGCAATGGCGCAGTCGCGGCTCAATGCCTATATGGATCACCTGTTCAGGAACAGGAAATTTATGGGTTCGGTGGCCGTTTCTTTTCGCGATTCCATCATCTATGCCCGTTCCGTGGGTTATGCCGATGCAGACCAAGGCACGCCGCTGGATTCCGGCACCCGGATGCGGATTGGTTCCATTACCAAAACGTATACGGCAGTGCTGGTGCTTAAAGCGGTGGAGGAAGGAAGACTGAAATTAAGTGATTCTTTATCTGCCTGGTACCCGCATTGGCCCCATGCGGGCCAGATCACTATTGAAATGCTGCTGAAGCACCGGAGCGGTATTTTTAACTTTACGGAAATTCCCGGCGGAATAGCCTGGGAAGAACAGCCGCATACGCAGGAAGAGTTTATCGCCTATGCCTCGGCACCCGGAGTCAATTTTGAGCCCGGAACGGATTACGAATACAGCAATACCAATTACGCTTTGCTCGGTTTTATCCTGGAGAAGGTGTACGGAAAAGATTTCAATGCCCTGCTACAGGAGAAAATAGCCGGACCGCAGGGTTTGAAAAACACCTGCTACACGGTGGGAAAAGACACCTCCGGCAGGGAAGCCCTTTCCTATAACATCCAGGACTGGTACCTGCATAACGCCACGATTCACTTCTCTAACCACCCGGCCAGTGGCGGCATGCTTTCTACGGTTGTGGAGGTGAACCGGTTTTTATCAGCTTTATTTTCAGGAAGGATCATCAGCCGGGAAAGCCTGGTTCAGATGCTGCCCGAAACTCCGGGCGAGTACGGCATGGGCATTGAAAAATTGCCCTTCAATAACCCGAAAGGCTACTTCCACAGCGGGAGGATAGAGAACTTTATTGCCGATTACTGGTATTTCCCTGATGAGCAACTGGGGCTCGTAACCCTTTCTAATGCCACGAATATCAATACAGATGATATCCAGATGGTACTTTTGCAGTCAGCCTACCGCAATCAGCCCGAGTTGCCGGACTTTGATCAGGTGGAGGGTTTGAGTAAGGAGGAGTTTGGCAAATTGAAGGGTACCTACTTCGATAGCGGGAAGACAAGGTCTGTTACTATTTCTTCTGACGGTACATCTATGATTTTCCAGGACTCCCGCGCCGGGCAGATGTATGTGCCCTTCACCCGCAAAGCCGGTAATACCTTTGAGTATGAAGATATCCTTCTTCATTTTGATCCTGACAGGGGAGAGGTAACGCTGGTGCAGGGAGATTTCAGGATAGTGTTTAGAAAGGGAGAATAGATATGAACCGTTCTTTTATGTGCTAATGTGCTTTTGCTTAGGTAAAAGTAGATAAGGAAATATGAACTTTGGACGAAAAGTGTATGTTACATTATTGAATATATAGAAATAGATTTATTATTTTGTAACATAAAATATCAAGACTGTCCGGCAAACCCAATCGTATGGATCAGAATCAAATACCAGGACTTAACCTGAGAAGATATAGGGAGAATTTAGGCCTTACTCAAGACTTGTTGGCTAATTATTTAGGCATTAGCAGGGAGGAGGTCAGTTATTACGAGAATGGGAAAAGAACGCTCCCCACACCTCTTTTAAGTAGAGCGGCAAAGCTCTTCGGAATAGATGAATATGATCTTTACGAGTCAGATGAGTCTTACAGTGAGGCAAAGGTGGCATTGGCTTTCCGGGCTGAGGCCTTAACTGCGGAAGATTTACATCATATAGCTGATTTCAGAAAAATAGTGCTTAATTATCTGGGAATGAAAAAAGCCGCTGCTAATGAATGACTTAATTCTTGAAAAGAAAGCCCACGACTTCAGAAACCGGAACGGTTTAGGCAGTAATGACAGCATCAGGCTGAAGAGCTTATTATCCAAGTTAGACGTGCTGACGGTTTTCAAACCCCTAAGTGACGGTTTTTCCGGAATGGCTTTGAAAATTGATAACGAGGGGGAGGTAAAGCGGTTTGTTCTGATCAATAGTAACAAAACCATAGGCCATCAGCATTTCACTATTTGTCATGAATTGTACCATTTGTTTATCCAGGAAAACTTTCAGTCAATGGTTTGTACGGCGGGCGAGTTTCGAAAAGAGGACAAAGAAGAATACCACGCCGATGTATTTGCTGCACATTTATTACTCCCTGAGAGTGGAATAAAATCATTGATTCCGGATGAGGAACTGGGCAGGGACAAAATAAAATTAAGTACGATACTAAAAATTGAGCAGTATTTTTCTTGCTCCAGAACAGCCTTGCTCTACAAGCTAAAGAAATTGAATATTATTTCTGGTAACCGCTGGGAGGAGCTAAACTTTCATGTTAAAAGGGGGGCTGTGGAATTAGGTTATTCTACGGGGCTATATGAAAATGGCAATCATCATGAAGTAATAGGTGACTATGGTGCATTAGCCAGGGATTTGTTTGACAGAGAAATCATTTCTGAAAGCCACTACTATTCGTTGCTGCTTGATTTAGGAATGAATGGTGATGAGTTACAAAAGCTGGAAAATGGGGGATAAGATTATACTCATTGATGCGGAGCGAGTCAGCGTGCGATGCGTTTATTGCCAAAGTAAAAGCCGCAGGCGGTAAGCTGCCTGTCAATAAAATTTCAGAATACGCTTGTAAAAGTTAAAACTTTACTCTTTTGTGGTAGCTTTCGTTTCCTTCTCCAGTTGCTTTTGCTTATGGGTTTCTGGCAAGTAATTTTGAGCGGAAACTACTTTTTGCCCGGTTTTACCTTCCAATTCTTTTCTTGCATTTCCTGCCACGGCGCCCCCTTGCCAAGCAGCTTTTTTGTTCTCGTGAAACCCTTCGGGGTTTTGTGCCTTCACTATGGCCGTGGTAGATGCTTCGCCCAGCATAGAGAAAATAAGCTCTAAGTCGGTCATATGATCACGCAGGTTTTGGCTTTTCAGTCCCTTGACATTTTTGTATTCTGCCGGAGTGAGCCCAAAAGTGGCTTTAGAAATTTCCGAAGTCAGGATGGCATATTCTACGTGTTCTTTTACGCCGTGGTTTTTCCATTCTTCGGTCAGCTCTTCGCGAATGGCGATGCTCCGCATCCGTTTTTCGATCCAGTCTTCAGGGTACCCCTTTAGCTTATAGAGTTCGCGGGTGCGTTGTGCGGCCAGTTCCGGGTTTTCAATTTCTTCCAGGCGGTCGGCGCCCACCTGCGCCAGCCAGAGTTTAAAGGGCTCGGCTTTGGGTGAAGGGATAGATTGGATGATCCGCAGAAGGCCTTTGGTGTCAGAAGCCTGTATTTTTCGTTTTTTGCCATCCGCTGCTTGCATTTCAACCAGGGGACAAATTGTCCCCCAGTTGGAGTTTAACTCAGGATCCCGTCTTTTCATTTTCTTGATATAGTCCTTTGCATCAACAGTTTCTGTCAATACCTCAATAACGTCCTGAACAGAAAAATACCATTTCTGTTCCGCTTCGTCCCAAACAGAACGGATTTGCTTGCTTTCAAAAAGTTTGATGTTGCTCATGATGTAAATTTTTTGAGAATATGGAAATAATTAGTGTTATTATAGATCAGGCCATAGAAACCTGTATAGGTGGATTCGGTTTGGATTACGATAAGCTTCACTTTACTGACACTTCAGCTCATGGATCTTCTTAGCGGCTTGTGTCATAGTTCAAAAGTAGTTTTTGGTTGTCAATTAGATAAGGTCTTTCCGATATGTACTTCCGATAATTGGGTTGGATATATCGAAAGAATTGCATGGGAACAAAAGTAGTGTTTCTTTGTGTAAAAGAACAGGTATAAAGTTAGGTAAAAAACGGGAGAATGGCTAATGTTTTGGTGTGAAATACACACGAAATTATCCCTGGTTAAGTTTTCGCTTCAAATGGTGATTTAAAATATTTTGAAATCGTATTTTTTAGCCCCTATGCGGGGATTAAAGAGGGTTTAGAGAGATCAGCTTATCCTTCATGAAGGAGGGTGGAGACTGAGGCGGTAAAGCATTGAAAGTGAATGATTAGTTAAGGGATAGGTGACTTTTCGGATGATTATATTGACCCGACACTAAATTTTCGCATGAATATTGCAATGATACAATGGTATTTTTATATTAACTAATTGGTTCTATATTGCTTATCTGTCAGATTAGATTTTTGAGTTATGTCTTTAAAAGGTTCGTATATTTGAGAGTTAGCAGTCATTGTAAACCGACACCCAACAAAGAACAAATAGACGACACAAAATAAATTTCAATTATGACAGAAAATAAAAAAAGAAATGCCGGAATCGGTATTGGCTTTGGAGCAGCTCTTGGAGTTTTATTTGGAGCAATTTACGGCTCTAAATCAGGCGATATGTCTAAAAGCATTGCTTTAGGGCTTGCATTTGGTGTGGCAATCGGTACAATTTTTGACTTTGTAATTAGAAAAAAATAATACCAACGTAAATCCAACAAAAAAACCATTAAGAATATTTTGTAAATTTTTCATTTGCAAAGTAGTGTATGGCAATTGACTTGATCCCCGAAATGTTGTGCAAAATGTTGTGCAACTAAAAAACAAAAGGAGCCAGACTTTCGTCTAACTCCTTTATCCTTAGTGTGGTCCCACCTGGGCTCGAACCAGGGACCACCTGATTATGAGTCAGGTGCTCTAACCAACTGAGCTATAGGACCTGTTGAAATCAGCAGATGCTGCTCTTTTCAAAAAGTGATGCAAAGGTAGAAAAATCATTTAAACGGGACAATAGCCTATTCAATATTTTTGTGAGATGAGCTGGCTACTATAATGAGATTAGTGGACTATTGTGAAACGAAGCAGGAGTACTCTTGTACGGCCCCCTGTGTTAACCTGTTCCGGTTTATCAAAGATCTTTCCGACCACGCGGGGCTTATTCAGATTGATTTTGAATAAGGTATTGGATGATAGCGTCTTTCCGACTTTTTCTTAAATTGAGTCGATTTTAATTTTCCTGGGCATGAAAAATCATCAGTATAGCCGGCGTTTTTTCCTGAAATCGTCGGCTGCTTTTACAGCCTTGGCGGCATTACCCGCGGGAGTAAAGGCCTTTTATGTAGACGTGGAGAACGTGGTTCTGCCTCCCCGGCAGATGCTCCCGTTGAAAGTAAGGATAAATAAGAAAGATTATGAAGTGCTGGCCGATAGCCGTACCACCCTACTCGACCTGCTGCGGGAAAACATCGGCCTTACCGGGTCAAAGAAGGGGTGTGACCACGGGCAGTGCGGCGCATGTACAGTTCATGTTAACGGTGAGCGCGTACTCTCCTGCCTTACCCTTGCCGTCATGGTGCCCGGGCAGGAAGTAACCACCATCGAAGGGCTGGCCGACGGCGAAAAGCTTCACCCCATGCAGCAGGCCTTCATTGAATGTGACGGATTTCAGTGCGGGTATTGTACACCGGGACAGATCATGTCGGCGGTGGCCTGCGTAAAGGAGGGCCGGACCGGCTCTGTGGAAGAGATCAAAGAGTTTATGAGCGGTAACCTTTGCCGCTGTGGTGCGTATAACGGTATAGTTCAGTCCATCCAAAAAGTTGCTGCCCGATGAGACCTTTTGCATTTCATAAAGTAAATAACACGGCGGAAGCCTTGAAAGAGAAGAAAACGGAGGGGCAGTTTATTGCCGGCGGCACCAACCTCGTCGATCTGATGAAGAAGCACGTTGCTGAACCGGAGGCGTTGCTGGATGTGTCTGCCGCTTTATCCAAAGACATCGCCATAGTCCGCAAAGGCCTTTTGATAGGGGCCATGGCCCGGAATACCGACCTGACCCTGCATAAAGACATTTTATCACGATACCCCCTGGTAGCCCGGGCCGTATTGGCCGGCGCTTCGCCTCAGATCAGAAATATGGCCAGTGTGGGTGGAAATTTATTGCAGCGGACGCGCTGTCCGTACTTTTACGATGTGAGCACACCCTGCAATAAGCGTAAGCCGGGCAGCGGGTGCGGTGCCCTGAACGGCGCAGAGCGGATGAGCGCTATTGTAGGCTATAACGAGCAGTGTGTGGCCGTACATCCGTCTGACCTGTGTGTGGCGCTGACAGCCCTTGACGCCGAGGTAAGGGTGCTGACGCCCGATAAAAAGGAGAGATCCATTCCTTTCAGCCAGTTTCATAAGCTGCCGGAAGCTACGCCCTGGAAAGATAACACCCTCCCCGAAAATGCGTTGATCACCCATGTGTATATACCCGAAAATTCTTTTAATAAGCATTTTGCATACCTGAAGCTGAGAGACCGCACCTCCTATGCGTTTGCGTTGGTTTCGGTAGCGGCGGCATTGCACCTGGAGAACGGTAAAATCAGGGCGGCACGCCTCGCCTCAGGTGGAGTGGCGCATAAGCCGTGGCGCTGGTATGAGGCGGAGGAGTTTCTGAAAGGAAAGACTCCCTCTGCGGAGATCTTCGCTGAAGCGGCAGAGTGGGTACTGAAAGGGGTACAGCCCCTGGCAGGAAATGTATTCAAGGTGCCGATGCTCAAAGGCGCAATAGAAACGGCGTTACAAAACTGTATGGCTACTCTTTAAACTTCGGAAATAATGGATAATTATATAGCAACGGAGCCCGCGGAAGGGCGGGTGGAAGCGAAAGAGAAAGTAACCGGTAAAGGCAAATACGCTGCCGAATATCCGGTACAGGAAGTGTGCTATGGCGTATTTGTGGGAAGCACGGTGGCCTGCGGAAAACTGAAGTCGGTTCAGGTGGAGAGAGCAAAGCAGGTGGAAGGAGTAATGGAAATTCTCACCCATTTAAACAAACCGGTGGTTCCCGGTCTTTCCGATGAGACGAAAATAAGGGAATCGCGGCTGGGACTGGCCGTCTTTCATACCGACAGGATCTTTTTTAAAGGTCAGCCGATAGCCCTTGTGGTGGCCCGTACACTGGAAGAAGCCACCTATGCGGCATCTCTTGTGAAAGGGGAGTATGAAGCTGAGCCCTTCGAAGTGGACTTTGATCAGGTGAGAAGAAAAACGGCTTTAACTGCGGCCGGTCGGGAAAGGGGAAGCATGGAGGCATGGAACAACGCTGCCGCTACCGTGGAAGCCGAGTATAACATAACGGCCGAGCTGCATAATCCGATGGAGATGCACGCTACCATTGCCCATTGGGTGGCCGGCGACCGGCTAAGGCTGTACGATAAGAACCAGGGGGTGAATAATGTGCAGCGGACCATCGGGCGGGTATTTGACCTCCCGGCCGAAAATATTGAAGTGTTCAGCGAGTTTGTAGGCGGAGGCTTCGGCTCAGGCCTGCGGGTATGGGCCAATACGCTGGCAGCGGCTATGGCCGCCAAAATGGTGAACCGCCCGGTGAAAGTGATGCTTACACGGCCACAGATGTTTGTGCTGACGGGGTACCGGCCGGCTTCATGGCAAAAGGTGAAGCTGGGGGCCGATAAAGAGGGCCGCTTCCTGGGGGCGTGGCACCAGGCCATGAACGGAACATCTACCTATGAGAATTTTAATGAAGGGATCACCCGGGTAACACGCCTGATCTATCATATTCCCAATCTGAAAACCGAAGGGGCCATAGTGCCGCTGAATCTTAGCACCCCTACCTGGATGCGGGGGCCGGGCGACTGTACCGGTGACTTTGCCATAGAAAGCGCCATCGATGAGCTCAGCTATGCGCTGAATATGGATCCGGTGGCCTTGCGATTGAAGAATACCGCCCGCGATAAGCACCCCGATAATGGCCTGCCCTGGTCTACCAACTACATGAATGAGTGTATAGAAACGGGGGCACGAATGATTGGCTGGGATAAGCGCCCAACTAAGCCCTTACAGCTTATCGACGGCGACTGGAGCACAGGTTACGGCATGGGAGTGGGGGCATGGAATGCAGGCAGAGGTAATGCCAGTGCGGGCATCGTAATGCAAAAAGACGGCAGGATAGCCGTTCGTACGGCTATGACCGACATCGGTACCGGAACAGGAACCGGCATGCAGAACATAGCGCATGAAGTAACGGGTATCCCAAAGAAGAAAATTGCGGTAGAGCTGGGGCACTCCAGCCTGCCGGCAGCACCCAGCCAGGGCGGCAGCACCGGCCTTTCTTCACTGAGCGGAGCCGTGGTGGCGGTCAGCAACGACCTGAAAACCCGGCTTGCAGAATATGCCGGCGGGATCAACCCCGCATTTCAGGGCCTTAAAGCCGCTGAAGTTCAGTTGATCGACAAAGGTATCGCTCTGAAAGACGATAGCAGCACCGTAGTTACCTACGAGCAGATATGGGAAAAGAACGGCCTGACCACACTGGAGCTGGAAGCCAGCTCAGGGCCGGGGGAGGAGCGGCAGAAATTTGCTTTCTGCTCGGCAGCCGCCCATTTTGTTAAGCTCCGTGTTCACCGCAGAACGGGCCGGGTGAAGATCGAAAAATATGTTTGTGTGGCCGATGGCGGGAAGATCGTTAACCCGCAGGCAGCCGCTAACCAGATGTCGGGAGCTGTGGTGGGCGGAATAGGCATGACTCTGATGGAAGAGGTGCAGGTAGATGCCCGCCAGGGCGGACTCATCGCCGATGACCTGGCCGGCTATCATTTTGCCGTGAATGCCGATGCTCCGGTTATCGAGGTGGCGTTTATCGACAAGCCGGATGTGAACATTAACCCTTCCGGGGCCAAAGGCCTGGGAGAAGTGGGGATCATCGGTGCGGCGGCGGCCATCACCAATGCCATTTATAATGCTACCGGAAAACGCCTCCGTGACCTGCCCGTAACGCCGGATAAGATAATTTCAGGTGTTTAGCAGATAGTTGGGGGCACAGATGTGAAATTTTGTGTCTGTACCGGTTCCGGCAACAGATTAAATACTACTCAGATCCGTATAATTAACATATTCGTAACCCGGGAAATCATTCCGTAGATAAAGAAAATTACATAATTTTGGGCCACTTTAAAACCCTACAAAAAATGGTATTACGAAAGGCCCTTGAAAGTGAGCTGCCCGCCGTGTGGGAAATCGTTCAATATGCTATAGAGCGTCGCCGGCAGGACGGCAGCCAGCAGTGGCAGGACGGTTACCCCAACGAGAATTCTATCCGATCCGATTTCGAAAACGGTTATTCCTATGTGGTGGATGACGACGGCGTTCTGCTGGCTTACGGAGCCGTTATTTTTGATGTTGAACCGGCCTATAATGAGATAGAAGGCCAATGGCTGACCAACGGCGACTATGTGGGCGTTCACCGGGTGGCAGCTTCCCCCCTGGCAAAAGGAAAAGGCGTGGCTACGTTTTTCTTCACGGAGCTGGAAGAAATAGCGAAAGCAAATGAAGTTTACAGCGTCAAAGTGGATACCAACTTTGATAACGCCCCCATGCTGTATATCCTGGATAAGCTGGGTTATACCTACTGCGGAGAGGTATATTTCAGAGGCAGCGCCCGGAAAGCTTTTGAGAAGGTGCTTGGTCAGATTTGAGCGGCTTATTAAATAGTGTATTGGCCACGAATGCACGAATCTGTATTTGTGCATCCGTGGCTAAATTTGCAGCTAGTCTATCCTGTTTTTTACCAGATCGCTCTTGCGCTGATACACCCGCACGTAATCGACTTCAAACGTATGGGGGAAAAGGGAATCGTCTACCCCTCTCCGGCCGCCCAGGTTGCCGCCGATCGCCAGGTTCAGAATGAGGTGAAAAGGGCGGTTGTAGGGCCACGACTCCCAGCCTTCCCCGTCATTTTTGTAGGTAAACATCAGCTGGTCATCATAATACACCGTGTATTGATCCTTGTCCCATTCCAGGGTGTAGGTATGAAAGGCCGTGGTAAGGGTAGGGTCTTTTATAATGCCTTTTTTCTGCGTTTTTCTGATATGGTTGTACCAGGAGGTATGGGTGGTGCTGAATACGGTGTCCGGATGAGACCCCGTATGCTCCATGATATCTATTTCGCCGCTTTTGGGCCAGGTTCCGTATTCGTTCTCGGTAGAAAGCATCCATATCGCCGGCCAGGTTCCGTTGCCGGCGGGTACCTTGGCCCGTACTTCTATCCTGCCATAAAGCCAGTCGCCTTTGTACTTTGTCATTAACCTTCCTGAGGAGTAATTTTTGCCCGACGTGGGTTCCTTCCGTGCTATAATTTTCAATGTGCCGTCACTTACATACGTGTTTTTTTCATTGGCTATGGTATACCACTGGAGTTCGTTATTTCCCCAGCCGTAGCTGTTTCCGCGGGTATCGTATGTCCATTTGGAGCTGTTGGGTAAGCCGGTATAATCAAACTCATCGCTCCACACCAGCTTCCACTCGTTTCCTGACCCGGGCTTATCAAAATGCTCGATAAGCCGGTACCGGTTATCATGCAGTTCTTTCATCCCTTTCATAAGGGCCGGATAGTAGTCATAATCATTGTTGACGATGCCTTTGTTGGAGTCGATATTGGACGGATCCACTCCTTTGGCGGTAGGGTCGTTGTCCTGGTATTTAAAAAAATGCCAGCCCACACAGGATCCTGACTCCAGCAGCTCGAGGCAAAAGTGCTGGTAAGCGGCGGCTTTGTCGGCCTGGGTTCTTACCGTAAAGCCCGCCCCGGTGGTATTGGCCAGGCCGGCGTCCATGGCTTTGGTATAAAATTCCGTGATCATAAAAGGCTTGCTGGCATACATGGCCCACTGTTGCATCCTGTTTTTTTCAGGAGTCCACACACCGTAATAATTGAGCGATACGATATCGCAATACTTCCCTGCCGCTTTGATGACGGGTATGATGTTTTTGGCGCCACCGTGCAGCCTGCTGCCGAGAAACATGTGATCGGGCAGGTATTTTTTGATGGCCGACGAAACTATCCGGTAGTAAGTTTCGGTGACATACCCCGCAAAGTCGGCCCTGTCGGCATCCGTGATCTCGCTTTCGGCCTTTCGCCGGGCCTTCAGCCATTCGGAGGCAGCGAGGTATCCGGGATCCTGGCGGTTTTCCAGGCTCAGGTAGCCTTCAAGATTCCTCAGCCCGATGGGCAGCTCGTTATCTGAAAATACACCGAACAGGTTGGGGTCGTTCCGGTGAGGGATCAGCTGTTTGGCGTGCTCGTTGCAGAATTTTTCAAATTCAGGGTCAAACGCAAAGATCGTCTGGTTCGGGTAGCCGATATTGCCGGGAAGCTGGTAAGTACCCCCTCTCTTCCGGCCGTAGCTGCTCATAAAGTTCAGGTTGGGGGTGTAGGAAAAGTCGTAGCCGCCGGTTTCATTGTTTTTAATGATCAGCTCATTTTCACTCCATGAGCCCGCTCCCGTAAAGCCGAATTTTTGCAGCGAATCTACAGTGGCTTTCAACCAGCTTTCCTTTGTTTTGTATTTTGCTTTCAGCTGAGCGGCATTTCGTTCGGAGCCGCCCGGCCTCAGGGAGTTGATGGTCACCTGGATATTCCGGTTTCCTTCCGGGTCAATAACCCACCAGCGGCCATTGATATAGGCGGTGCGAAAATAACCTGTGGCCTTTTCAGGAGCCTCTGTTATGCTTCCGTACCGGTTCAGCGGAGGGGTGGCACCGGGAGTAAAGCCGGTCAGGTTCTTCACAATCCGGGTTTCATACATCCGCCATTCGGTGTTCGGATTACCGGAAACCCAGGGTTTGGCTTCCACCTGTATAGGAACAAAATTCCGGTTTTCCTGGGCCGAACTGCTTATCCAGCTCAATCCCAATAATAAAATTAAACCTGTAGCTTTCATATTCTGTTCTTAGTTAATCTTTAAGATCTTTACGGCGTTTAAGATGGTGCTTCCTTTCCGGCTTTTAAAATCGATGCTAAGCCCTTTCCCGGAAACGTCGATATCAAATTTTTTAATTACGGCACGATGCAAGCCGGCTTCTTCCGCCAGGTTGTAAGCGTCCAGAACTTTCACCCCGTTGATGAAAACATCCATCACGCGTTCTTCCGTTTTCTCCCGGATGCTGTCATTGCCCAGGTTATAGGGAATGACCTCGTCGTTTTCCGGGCCGGAAAGATCAGCCCAGTAAAGGTAAACGGCGTATTTTCCGGGCGGAACATCCGCTTTGAAGGCTTCGAGCCCCACTCTCTGGGTCTGGAAAAGGGGGTCAAGCGAGGTGCCCAGGATATTGATCTCCGCCGCCGGGAGCTCTCCAAACCGGGTTTTGGGGCGTAATGCTTCCCCGCCCGTAAATCCCCAGCCTCCCGGTTCGTAAGGTTTTTCCGGCATCCAGATGGTACCGGTCTCTTTTTCTTCAAAATACCGGTAAGTGCCTAAAATTACATTTATTTCCTGGAAATCGGGAGATAAAACTTTAGGATAAAGGTTAAAGTTAACACGACAAACATCGGTTAGATTATCCTTTTCGAGCCGGGCTTCGATACGATTAGAGCTGTTGGTAAAAGGGATTTCGAGGGTTCCCGTGCCGTCAATGATCTCTACATCGGATAGTTTTTTTCCATTGAGAAACACGGCCACCGGACTGCGGTTAGCGTATATTTTTACCGGCTGAAGGCATACACCGGACGAAGACGCCGTTCCTGCACGGTTCTGCCAGTCGCCTGAAGCTATTTTAACAAAAGGCTCCTTCAGCAGGTGCGCCTGGTACAAATAATAGGTGTTTTTGGGGGTACGGTCTGTTTCCGTAATTCCCTTGCTGTTGATATGCGGCACTGCATTTTTTCGTACCTCGGAATGGAAGTCGTTGAGATTCCACAACGCAGCTGCAGCGATAAAATCAAATTTCAGGATAGATTTCAGGTAATGTTCGTGGTATAGGTCGCCATATTCCACGCTGAAATCAAACCGTTCAGGTCGAAAGCTATGGATCCTGGAGTCTACGTCGGCCCCGTATTCGGAGAGGATTACGGGTTTCTCAGGATATTTTTGTTTGTAATTCAGTAAAAAACGATCAAAATCTTCTAACTTATCACTGTACCAGCCCTGGTATAAGTTCCAGCCGATGATCATGGGAACGTCAAAGAGGCCTGCATCTTCATAGGCTTTCACGGAACCGTGAAAAGCCACCATCGTATACCGTGAAGGATCCAGCTCGCGGATCTTATTTTCAATAGCGCGGGCCTGCCGGTTTACCTCCCGGCAATAGGGAGCGTAGGCCTGATCCGTGGCTTTGTAAGGCGGGCGCAGCATGACCTCGTTCATATACGACCACATGATCAGGGAAGGATGATTGAAGTTCTGTTTCACCATTTCTTCGGCCATAAATACAGAATTATCCAGGAAATCCTGTGTCTCCGTTACGGCATTCACTATCGGGATCTCCACCGAGGCCAGGATGCCCATCCTGTCACACATTTCCAGGATCAGGGGATCCTGTGGGTAGTGGGAGATTCTCAGGAAATTCCCACCCATCGATTTTAAAAGACGGATGTCGCGGATATGGAAGGCGTCTTCGAGGGCGTTGCCTTTTTCTTTGAAATCCTGGTGCCGGTTAGTGCCGATCAGCTTAAGGGGTCTGTCGTTGAGATAAAAGCCTTTGTCGGGATCGAAACGGAACCATCTTAACCCGAAGGTATGCGTGGCTTCATCCCATATCCGGCCTGTTTTTTTATCTTTTACCGTAGTTTTTACCCGGTACAGGTCAGGATTTTCCGTAGACCACAGCTGCGGATCGGGCAAGGTGTGAGTGGAGGTCACGGCTTTGCCGCCGTGATCCGGCGTAAGCTGTACCGTTATCTCCTTCCTGTCTACTTCTTTTCCGGCAGGGTTTTGAATACGGTGCTCTATGATCACTTCCTGCGGCGCGGAGGTCTTGTTGTTCAGCAATGTACTGATCTCGGCCCGGGCGCTGCGGTGGTTTACTTCCGGCGTGCGGATGTAAATACCGGAAGAGGCCAGGTCTGCAGGTGAAATATGCACCCTTTCTTTAACGTCGAGGTACACATCGCGGTAAACCCCGCCGAAAAACGTGAAATCGGCGCTCAAAGGCGGAATAGCCGGGTCATGCGCATTGTTTACTTTGAGAATTATCTCATTCGTTTCCCCAAATTTCAGGAAGGGCGTGATATCGAAATTAAACCGGGTGTAGCCTCCTTTGTGCTGCCCGGCATGCCGGCCGTTGATGTAGACATCGGTTACCTGGTTGGCCCCTTCAAAGTAAATGTATACCGACTTGTCCTTATAATCCGCCGGAATGTAGGTGTTTTTGGTATACCGGCCGGTACCGCGGAAAAACCCGGGCTGGTCGTCTAATACATCCCGGTCATTCCATGTATGCGGAAAGGATACCGTTTGGGTGGCAGAAGTGTTGGCCTGTTGGAAAAGCCACGTTTCGTTGATAGTGAATTTCTGGCTATACACCCTGCCACAAAGCAGGAGGAATAGGAGGATGTATTTTACGCGTAAAGAGGTTTTCATGTACATAAGTTGAGAATGATAGGGAAGTTTGAAAATGATGCCCGGACTTCGACAGGCTCAGTCTGACAGGGTCGTATCTGCAAAGACATTGGCCATGTCACCCTGAGCTTGTCGAAGGGCACATCCGATATCCCCCAAATTAATAACCCGTAGTCTGCGGGAAGTTCTCCGGCCCCATCGCATCGATCTGGTCCTGCGGGATAGGCCAGTTCACATGAAAGGGTCTTACATTGAACCGCACCAGGATGTCGTTATCTGAACCGTTAAAGTCGATGTAGTAATCCGGATTGGGGCCGAACGCCTTATCCCGACCGTCGGTTACTCCGTAGGTTCCGGCATTGTAAGGAACCGAGGCTGCCGGATATTTGGTGAAATCGCCGGCGTAGCGGAGCATCTGGGTGTACCATATCCCGTTTCTTTTTAAGAAATCCCAGCGTCTTCCTTCAAATGCCAGCTCCCGGGCATGTTCATCCCGCACCATATCAAAGGTAACCGGTGTGGCCACGGCAGGGTTTCCGGCCCTTTGCCAGGTTTTGTTATAGAAATATTGCGCTTTCGACTGGTTTCCTGTTTTTACGGCGGCCTCAGCAGCCAGCAGGTAGGATTCGGCCAGGCGGAATATCATCACGTCTTTGTAGCTCACAGGGCCGTCGGCATCGATAAGCTTATCCCATTTATCGTGCATTTTTATAGACGAAGGCAGCAGGTTCCGCCGGTCTATCTTGGTATTGGTGGCAGCAAAGATGTCGCGGCCGTAGATCACAGAACCAATGGTGGCGGTGACCGGCGCATTGGTGGTATTGGAGGTAGTGTGATATTCACGGCCTGTCTGGGCATCTACCTGTGTTTGGGATACCGGTATCGTGATCAGCCGGCTCGGGTTCTGGTACGTATAGTCTGCCTTGTAATAGGCAGTCAGGCGCCTGTCTGTTTTGGGGTACAGCGACATCAGGTAGCTGTTGGGGTAAGCCAGGCCCCATTGTCTTCCCAGGTTTTCTTCATTGTATCTGACCAGCACGCCGTTGACCATTTGATGGGTATAGTCGGTTTCCGCTATGATATTGATGTATTGTGAGCCCAGGCGGTGCCCCTGCCCGCCGCCCCGTTCGAGGGAGAAGTTGAGGGAGAACAGGGTTTCGCTGAGATTATAAAAATCTTTCCGGTCAAATATATTTTTAGGATCGGCGACCAGCGTATGCACTCCGTTAGCTTCAATGGCTTCTACCTGCCGGATCACCTCTTCCCAGTTTTGGCTCCAGGCGGCTACTAATGCTTTCATGTGTCTTGCGGCATCCTGTGTGACCCTTCCGTCTTGTCTGTCGGCTACCGGCAGGCCCTCTATGGCCTTATCGATATCCGAGAGCATCAGCTGGAAGACAGCGGCGCTGTCGGCCGGTACATAACGAATGTCATTCATATTTTCTTTGGTAACAGGCTCTGTGCTCAGGTATAGCCTGGAAAACCGCGACCACAGGCTGTAATAGCTGTAGGCTCTCCAGAAATAGGCCTCGGCTACTGACCGCGCGGTTTGCTCATTGAACTGGCTGCCGTAGTGAATGATCTCGTTGGCCCGGCCAATGACGTAGTACCGATGGGTCCAGAAAGGGCTGTAGATAAGGGCACGGATGTTCGAAGTGGGGCCGGGTGAAGTGAACCGGCATAGGTTGGCGTCATCACCGGTAGTGAATACGCTGAGATCGGTGTTTCTTTCGCCCCAGATATGTGTGCCCAGGAAGCCGTTGGCATTGCCCCGCCTGCTTAATTCCCTTTCGTAAGAGTAGAGCGATTCCGCCATTTTGTCTATCCCTTCCGGGGTTTCAAAAAGGGTGGAAGTGGTGAAGGTCGTTTCAGAGACTTCGGTCAGGTAGTCTTTGCACGACGAGGTGATCAGTGCAAGACCCAGGAGATATATAAGATATTTTTTCATTGTTCTACTGTTTGGGTTGTTTTAAAAGCTCACATTTAAACCAAGGATAACGGTACGGGGCTCCGGATAGCCACCCGGTTCTTTTTCAGGACTGTACGATTTATAGTCCGTGATGGTGAAAATGTTCGTAGCCGTAGCATAGATCCTGGCCCTTGAGGCCTTTATCCCGGAGAGCACCTTGTTGGAGAAGGAATAGCCCAGGGTGGCGGTACGCAAACGGAAATACGAGGCATCCTGTAAGGCTAATATTCCCATATAAGGTACGGAGGCGGTGAACTGGGGCCGTGGAGCAGTATTTGACGGGTTTTGCTCTGTCCAGTAATCCACTTTTATGCCATTTTTCTTGCCGTTCAGGCTACCGCCTTCGTTGAAACCATAGAGGTATGGGTTACTTTTGCTTACCCCTTGCACAGTATAGAACTCGGCCTGGGCATCAAAGTTTTTATAACGGATATTGGTATTGAAGGTGGCATACCAGTCGGGCATAAGATTAAACACTTTTCTGTCGTCTACCGTGATCTGACCGTCGCCGTTGTAATCCAGGATCTTGATGTCGCCCGGCTTGGGTTGGGCATCGCCCGGTAAGTACTGGTGCGGTTCTGCGGTTTCGCCCTGCTGCCAGATACCGGCAAATACATAATTGTAGGTAACATTGATCGGCTGACCGATAAACCAGTTGTTCGAAAGGTCGTTTATAGGGTTTCCGGCTTCATCGGTCCGGCCGTCAATTCGTACGATCTCGCTTCTCTGGGTAGAGAAGGTGGCGCCCAGGGTCCAGTCTACGTCTTTGTTCCTGACCACATCGCCGTTCAGGGTAAGCTCAAAACCGGAGCTTTTGGTTTCTCCCAGGTTATCCCACATGGTATTGTAGCCGGTAATGGAAGGAACGGTCCGTTGGATCAGGAGGTCTTTTGTACGGGTATTGTAATATTCCACTGTACCGCGTATCCGGCTTCGGAGTACGGCAAAATCCAGACCGTAGTTAAGTGAGCCTGTGGTTTCCCACTTCAGGTCTTTATTGATCAGCTGACTGGAAGGCAGGTAGCCGATGCTCAGTTGGTCTCCGAACAGGTATTCGTAAGAAGAAGACAGACCCAGTGTTCTGTAGGCCGGGATGGCCCAGTTTCCTACCACACCGTAGCTCACACGCGCCTTTAGCTCATTCACCCACCTGACTTCTTTCAGGAAGCTTTCTTCGTTGATCCGCCAGGCTACAGCCATAGACGGGAAATTAGCCCACTTGTTATCACTGCCGAACACGGAAGCGCCGTCACGACGAACCGAAGCGGTCAGCAGGTACCGATCAAGCAGGCCGTACTGGATACGCCCGGCCCACGACATTGACCGCGTTCTGTTGATCGAACGGATGGCGCCCGAAATCTCCGAATCACCTACCACATCCCAGTCGAAAATGTCGGTGGTGGAGTTAATAAAGTTCATTCCGGTAGTTTTCTGCAGGTCTTGCTCGAAGGCATGGATGAGGGTGGCCTGCAGCCGGTGATCCTTATTGGCAAAGGGAACCGTATAGTTCATCACATTCTCAATGAGGAAGGAGGAACGGTTGAATGCGGTTATCTGCCCGGCACCGGTAGACGAAGGATAAAGCTTGGTCCGGTAGTTGCCGCTTTCCCGGCTGTTGGTTCTCAGGTTGGCGTTGATCCGGTATGAGAAATTCCGGATGGGTTTGAACGTGATATTGGAAGCCAGGGTAAGGAAGTCATCCAGCTGCCCGCTCTTGTATTCCCGCACCCGCCATAAAGGGTTGATGTCGCCGCTGGTGTTAGACTCCCGCAGGAGGTTTCCTTCGGCATCGTAGGCCTGGGCCAGCTGAGGCATGGTCAGGATACCGTTAAAATTGGCATCCACACTGTTGGTCTCGGCCCTGCTGAACGACATATTTATGCCGAGGTCTACCCATTTGGCCGCCGCATAATCTACGTTCGACCGGAAGTTCCCCCGGTGATACCCTGAGCCCTGAACGATACCGTTCTGGTCAAAATAGCCGGCAGCAACGGCATATTTTACGTTTCTGGCCCCGCCTCGTAAGCTCACATCATATTTTTGCTGGGGGGCGTTAGTCAGCATCAGGTCTTCCCAGTTGACATACTTTCCATTCTGCCAGGCATCGTACATCACGGCGTCATCGATCACCGTCTGGTAATTGATGTTCTCCGGTGTACCTACTCCGCTCGTGCCTTCGGTATACTTAGCCCAGAACCGGAGCAGTGCAAACTCGTCCGGAGAATACAGGTCGAAATTTCTTTTGTAATCCTGGAAGCCGGTATAAGCCGAAACATCCACGGAGGTCTTTCCTTCTTTACCTCTCTTGGTAGTTACCAATATAACACCGTTAGAAGCCCGCGAACCGTAAATAGCCTGGGAGGAAGCATCTTTCAGAACTTCGATAGAAGCCACATCGTTCGGGTTCAGGTCATTGATATGCGGTACGATCATACCGTCAACGATGAAAAGAGGAGATTGCCCCCCGCTGAGCGATCGTACGCCCCTGACCAGAATGCGCGACGCCCCCCCCGGGGCTGAGTTATCCAGGGTAACGTTCAAACCGGCCGCCTGCCCCCGGAGCATCTCCGTAACATTGGCGGTAGGAAACTTCTCCAGGCTTTCCGATTTAATAGACGCCACAGAACCGGTAAGATCACTTTTCCGGGTCACCCCATAGCCGATCACCACCACTTCTTCCAGCACTTCCGTGTTTTCATCCATGGTGATCGTAAGAGCCGTTCTGCCGTTGAGCGCTTCCGTTACAGATACATAGCCTACATAAGTAAACCTGAGGGAGGCAGAGGCAGAAGAAACCTGCAGGGTAAAGCTACCGTTTACATCGGTCAATGTGCCTTTTCCGGTAGCTACCTCGGTCACCGAAACACCTATAAGAGGCTCACCGCCGGCAGCCTGAACGGTTCCTGAAACCGTAGAATTCTGCGCGAAAAGAGTATAGGTGGAGACCATTAGCAGTACATATAATATGTACGTATGTTTTTTAAGGTTCATTGTTTGTTCATGTTTAGAATATTGAAAGATTAAGGTTGATCTCTGCAAAATTGGATAATGGAAAAAGTAAAAGATAGGCCAATAAACCATATTTACAAAAGAATAGTCTTTGAATAAATAAATTTATTGATTGGATAATAATAGGATAGATTTGGATTATATTCCCATGTTTAGCCCCTTATTTTATTAATTTTGAATTATTTAGGTAATTGCCGGTATTATTTTGCTATTGTCGTCATAGTATGAAAGGTCGTATCACTATTTTTCTATTTGCCTTCTTTCTTTTTACCAGAGGAGCGGGGCAGAGTCTTTTTTTTGAACATCTCGGTGTAAAAGACGGACTTTCACAGTTTACCATTCATGATTTCTACCAGGATGAGTTCGGGCAGATGTGGATCGCCACAAGCGATGGCCTGAACCGCTACGACGGCAGTAAAACGGAGGCCTTCAAGCCGGTGGTGGGCGATACGACCGGCCTTTTCGGGAATAATGTTCAAAGGGTGATAGGAAACGGCAAGGGGAAACTGTACATCCAGTGTCTGTCGGGTCTCCTGGAATACGATCTTTACACCCAGAAGTTCAGGACCCTTACCAGGCAGGGGGTGAACAATATTGCTTATGCGAGCGGGAAAGTGTGGATAGCAAGCGGTAGCCGGCTAAAATATTTTGATGAACAAGCCGGTGTAATAAAAGACTACAAGAGCCTCCCGGCCTCTGTTCAGATCAGAACCATCCTCGAAACCACAGACGGCACGCTTTATCTCGGCACCAACTCCGGCTTGCTGGCGGTAGACAGAAACGGGCGGGAGTTCCGGCTGATCGATGACGTATTTGTGGTTTGCCTGTATGAAGACAGGAATAAAAGCGTGTGGGCAGGTACATTGGAAGACGGGCTTTTCAGGATCAACTCCCGGAACGAGATCGTTAGTCATAAGCACGATCCGCTTGATCCGGCATCGGTTTCCGATAATTTCATAAGGGCAGTGTGCCAGGATGACCTGGGCGGATATTGGATCGGTACCTTTAAAGGGCTCGATTACTTCAACCCCGAGACCAAAGAATTCAGGAATTTCCGGCACTCCGTAGTAGAAAGTAACTCTTTAAGTGACCTTTCGGTGTGGTGCATCCGGAAAGACAGCCAGGGCTCGCTCTGGATCGGAACTTTCTTTGGCGGGGTCAATATTTTTAATCCGGAGTTTTCGTTTAACCGTTTTTACCGGCCTACAGGCACCGATGCCGGGCCAAACAGCCCCATCATTGGCAAAGTGGCGGAAGACAGCCGGGGCAACCTCTGGATTTGCTCGGATTATGGCGGGCTTAATTATTATGATGTTTCCAGGAATACCTTCCGGTATTTCAGGAGCGAACCCCGGAACCCGAATACACTCTCCTCCAATACCCTGAAAGACCTTTTGCTGGATGAGGAGAACCATACGCTATGGATAGGGTCGCACCTGGGAGGATTAGACCGGCTCGACCTGCAAACCAACCGGATCGAAAGGGTGCCGCTGAACTCCGGAAACCGGAATATCGATAAGTATGTACGACTGATAAAGAAGTATGGCGATGTGCTGCTCCTGGGCACACACGACGGTATACAGCTCTATAATCCGAAATCAGGAGAGCTCAGGCCCTTACTGGAGCCGGGTAATGAGCTGGGGCGGGGCCAGGTATGGGACATGATGATCGACCGGGAGGGCATTCTCTGGTTTTCTGTAAGGAGTGTTGCCGGCAGGTATGACCTGAAGAATAAGAAGCTGCTGCCGATGCCGGGCGACCGGGGTGTCAGTTCGGCTGTTTTTTTTGAAGACAGCGAAGGGAATGTCTGGATCGGAAGTGCCGGTAAGGGGCTGTTCCGGTGGGACAGGAAAAGCGGGGTGCTGGCTAATTTTCATACGGGTAACTCCGAGCTGGCCGATAATTATATCCTCGACATCGAGGAGTCTGCCACCGGGTATATCCTGATCAGTACAAACAGCGGCCTCTCCCGGTTCGAATCCTCCAAGGGAGCCTTTTACAATTACCGGAACCACCAGTTTTTTCCTTTCGAAGCCTTAAATGAAAAGAGCCTGTATGTAAGTAAAAAGGGGGAGATCATCCTGAGCAGCCTTTCCGGCATGATGATCATTTCCGAAAAAGATCTTCTATACCACCCTAAGCCCTACCAGATCCTTTTGACCTCGCTTAACGTAAACAACAAACCCGTTAAGCCGGGCGACAAAGACGGCATCCTGAAAAGTTCCATCACCACCACAGATACCCTGGTTCTGAGTGAAGGCCACTCCGTGGTTTCTATTGATTTTGCCATTACCAATTATATCAGGGCCTTAAAATCGGAGATCCAGTATAAGCTGGAGGGTTTTGATGATAAATGGATCGAAGCCCAGTCTTTCAATAACATCACCTATACTAACCTTGGCCCGGGCACTTACCACCTGAAAATACGGAGCATCTATTCGGCCACGGGGGCTGAAATGGCGGCTGCCGGTCTTACCCTGATCATCAAGCCGCGGTTTTACAAGGCCTGGTATGCGTGGGTTTTCTATGCGCTGGTCTTATGGGGGATACTTTACCTGTTTTATTCCCAGGTAAGGCTGAAAGACTCGCTCCGGAATGCCGATATCCAGTCGCAGCATGCGGAAGAGGTCAACCAGTCGAAGCTGCGATTCTTTATGAACGTTTCGCATGAAATCAGGACCCCCGTCACCCTGATCATGGCCCAGTTGGATATGCTGCTGAATGCGTCAGGCAGTATTCCGCCGACGGTTCAGGGCAAACTGCAGAACATCCGGAGAAATGCCGCAAACCTCAAGAAGCTTATCAATGAGCTCCTCGACTTCAAGAAGCAGGAACAGGGCCTGGTGCGGTTGAAGGTGGCCCGGCAGGATATCGTCAGGTACCTGCATCATATCTTTGTATCGTTTCAGGATTACGGTAACTCGCTGAATATTAATACGTCTTTTCTGAGTACGGAAGAAAAAATAGAGGCCTTTTTTGATGTGGCCCAGATGGATAAGGTCTTTTACAACCTGCTGTCCAATGCTTTTAAGTTTACGCCGCCGTCGGGTTCCATTTCGATGCTCATTAAAAAGAATGCCGATTCGGTGGAAATAACAGTGGAAGACACGGGCGTGGGAATCAGGGAAGAAAGTATCACCCAAATCTTTAACCGGTTTTACCAGGCCCAGGATACAGACACTTCCATTCAGCCGCTGGACCCCGGAACGGGGATCGGGCTGGCCCTGGTGAAAGACATTGTGGAGCAGCACCACGGCACCATCAGTGTGCTGAGCAACTTCGGGAAAGGGACGGCCTTTAAGATCACTCTGCCATTAGGAGAAGATCATTTTAGCGCAGAGGATTTTCCTGAAAATACCGTGCAGGATATCCGGCCCGAAGGGGAGGTCAGTGTGCCGGCCGGGCAGGAGAAAAAGAACACGATAATGATCGTAGAAGATAATACCGAGCTGAAGAATATTCTGGTGGAGCTCTTTCTGCCGATGTATAATGTGGTTACGGCTTCAGATGGCAATGAGGTGATGAAGAAGGTGAAGGAGGTGATGCCTGACCTCGTGCTGCTCGATATTATGCTTCCCAATATTTCAGGAATGGAGATCTGCAAGAAGATCAAGTCTGATCTGGCTACGCGAAACATCCCGGTGGTGCTGCTGACGGCCGCGGTGGCGCCTGAAAAGAAGCTGGAGGGCTTGCAGATCGGCGCCGATGATTATATCACAAAACCCTTTGAGTCGCGGGAGCTGATCATCCGGTGCAACAGCCTGATCAACAACCGGATCCTGCTTAAGGATGTGCTGGCGCCGGTGTCTGACAAGGTATATTCCAGCAATAAGCAGCACCAGCAGATCATACACGATGCTACCCGGGTGGTTTTAAAGCACCTCGACAACCCCGAATTCAGCATTGATCAGTTTGCCAGCGAGCTGAACATCAGCCGGAGCTCGCTTTTTACCAAGATAAAGGAAATCACGGGGCAAACGCCCAATGATTTTGTTACGGAGATCCGGCTGCGGCGAAGCCTGGTCTTTTTAAAGGAGAATAAGGATGAGGCGGTCAGTAATATCGCGTTTTCTGTAGGGTTTAATGACCCTTCTTACTTTATCAAGCAGTTTAAGAAGTTTTACGGGGTTACGCCGGGGCAGTATCGGGTGCGGGGGTAGGAATACTTTACTATTTGATGACCTTTCCGGTGTCTTTAACCAGGATATATCGGTATTCAGGAAAGCGTTTTAGCAATTTTTTTCCCTCTTTAACCCCCATGACCATTACAGAGGTACTGAGGGCGTTGGCAAATTCAGCAGTAGGACCCATAACGGTTACACTGGTGAGGCCTGTGGAAGGGTAACCGGTGGTAGGGTTGATAATATGGGAATAGCGTTTTCCGTCGATTTCAGCATATTTTTCATAGGTTCCGGATGTGGCTACCGAGCCTTCCTTAATTTGGAGCACTTTCAGAATCTTAGACGACTTAAAAGGATGAGAAATGCCAATTTTCCAGGATTTCCCCTTACGCGGTTCTCCCCAGGCCGACAAGTCGCCGGAGGCGTTAATGATTCCTCCTGTAACGCCAAGGGTCTGCATTAAGGCGCGACCTCTGTCGGCGGCATAACCTTTTCCGATAGAGCCGAATCCGATCTTCATGCCCTTTTTTTTGAGAAAAATGGTGGAGGAAGCACTGTCAAGGACGATATGGCGGTAACCGACCCTTTCTACCGACTTCCGGATGGCTTCCTGTGAGGGCATCCCGGTCATGCTGCCGTCAAAGCGCCAGACTTTATCAAGAGCGGCAATGCTGATATCAAAGGCGCCTCCCGATTGTTCGGAGTATGCAAGGGCGCGACGGGTCAGTTCCCACACTTCCCGGTCTACTTTCACCGGGCGAATGCCCGCGTTACGGTTCACCTCAGAGATCTGGGTATGCGGGCGCCACTCTGAAATCAGGTTTTCAATACGGTCCATTTCCCGAATCACCTCCTGAAAATGCAGGTGTGCAGTAGCCGAATCTTTTTCTACCAGGGTAAATTCAAAGACAGAACCCATAAGAACGGTTTGTTTCTTAAAAATTGTTTGGCCCAGAATCGTTCCGCCCGGTAGGAGAAGAAAAAGTATAGATATAAAAATCCGCATAAGGTGATGAGTTGGATAAGCCGGAATCTGTTAAACTCCAAAGCCACATTTTGTTTCCGGATACAAAGGTCAGTAACAATCCGTTAAAATCTGTTCTTTTACATAATTTATACCTTGTTTTGTGCCGATATTCCGGAGTACCTCTTCCACATCCTGTTGCATAGCCAGTGATCCGCAAATCATGATCACCCCGCCGCGGCTCAGATGTTCCGAAAAGAAATTCGTATCTCTCCGGATCAGATCCATCACGTATTGTGGATTTTCCTCGCGTGAAAAAGCGAAATGAGCATCCCGTAAATATCCGCTTGTAATCTGCGCTTCTGCAAAATCCCTGTATTGTGTAGAAAGAACATTCTGATGCCGGAAACCGGCGTAAAGGTAAAGCGGGCGCTTTTTCTTATTTTCCGTAATCATTCCCAGGAAAGGGGCGATACCCGTGCCGTTGGCAATCATCACCACAGCGGCTGCTTTAGCCGGGAAATGAAAGTTTTTGTTCGTCACCAGACGGGCGGAAATTCGGCTTCCCTCTTCCAGGCGATAGAGAAACTCAGAACCCAGCCCTCCGCAATGTAGCTTCACCATCAATTGGATATTTCCTTGGGTTTTTCCAATGGAATACAGGCGTTCGCGACCGTCGTTGGCCGGGTATACCGCCAGCAGATCCCCCGAACGGAAGGTTTGTCCGGTGAGAGGTTTCAATGTAACCCTGAATGTGGCATTGTCTTCCGTGACCTGCGTTTTTTCCACCACTTTGAACTTCTTTAACCCCATAATTTTGGTGGCGTACAAGGCCGGTGTAGTGCCCAGATCGCATCCAGACTTCTCACTCCATGCACGTACCCATTCTGTAAACTCCTCCGTTGAGCGGTCGTTTACCGTATGCAGATCCACGTAGCGATGAGCCATCTGGCTAAGTTTTTGGTCAATTAAACGGGCGTAGGCACAAAAATCAGGATAGGCCCGGGAGCCAAATCCCACCACCGAGTAGTGAAGGGGTTTTACGGGAGAGTAGTCTGTTATCAGCCGTTCAAAAGCGCTTGCGTTGGCCGGGGCGGTACCCAATCCATACGTAGAGGTGAATATGATCAGGTGCCTGGCTTCGGGATAATGGGTAAAGCGGTTCATTTCCGCGAAAAAGGATGTATAACCCAGAGCAAGCAGTTGTTCATGAATTTTTTGCGCAAAACCCAGGGTACTGCCGTTTTCGGAGCCTGCCAGTAGAATATATTCTGCGGTGGAAGCGGTATAAGGATTCCGAATTCGGGACGGCTTTCTCCGGAGCGAAATAGCAAAGCCCGTATACATAAAGAACAGGATATTGAGGGAAGCAAAACCCAGTACAATGGCCAAAACACCACTTGTACGACCCGTATGGAGATCAAGACTGAGTTTTTCCCAAACCAGACTGTAAGGGTAGAGGGTTTCTTCTATTACCGCACCGTTTACCTGGTTAATCATGATTTCCCGATCTCTCAATTTGAGGATAAAATATTCGTCCGGATCATCGGGAATAAAAGGAAATTCAATTTTTTCTATCTTGTGGAGAAGGGTTTCCTGGAAAACAGGGAAATCTGCCAGGGCTTTCGGACGGGCGTCTTCCGCCATTTCATGCAGGATATTTTCTTCGTTTCCTTTGGTCAGGCCCAGCCTTACCATAAAAAGGTAGGTGCCGGTGAGTGCGATTAAAAGTACGGGTATCAGGAAAATCCGGCCACTTACTACGTGAAAATATACGGAAAAGAAGTCTTTGTTTATGCGGGAAAAGAAATGACGAAGACCCTGCTGACGTTTTATAATTAACAGGATGCCCGTTAGGGTGATGAGCAGGAGAAGAAAAGAAACCAAACCCACGATGATCCGGCCGGTTTCTTTCAGGAAAAGCGACCGGTGGAGGGCAATATTCCATTGGATGAAATCACTTTGAGGCTTTACTTTCCCCAGGATATCCCCCGTATTCGGATCAATATACACATGTAAGGGGTTTCCCTCCGAATCGGTTGCTTCAATAGATACAAACCCGTTATGGTCTACCGTAAGTGTACTTATTTCAGGATACACCTCTCCCAGCACCGGGAGTGTCTGAGAGAGGTGCAGTGTATCGAAATTATCGACCTTATAACTTTGGGTTTTTTCGCTGACAGCCCCTACGGCGAGGATCACCCCTGTAACCGAAAGTATCAGTAAGAATACGGAAGATACCAGGGCGAGCGCCAGGTGCGCCCACCTCCAGAGCGATACGGTCATTGAACTTTACTTAACTTCACAAAACGGATATACCCGCTACCTTCTACCCGCTCCGCGAGCGCCTCGGGGGTAACGGCTATTTCCACATCCTTTACATGATATTTCTGCTCTTCTACCGCCGACTCAAACCGTAATTTATATCCTTTGTTTAATTTGGAGTCATCAATTTCGATGGTCCGCATCGCCCGATCTCCGCCGTTCACAGACGCTCCGGTGATGGCGCTCAGTTTGCTTTTGGCTTTGGTTTCAAACTTATCCCACTCTTTCAGGGTGTTGTACCACTTCTTGTCAGGACCCAACACCGAGAGGGTCTTTTCGTACCCTCCTTGCGGGTTGATCAGGGAAATCACCACGTATGCGGCTTCTCCTTTGTAACTCACCATTTGCACCATGCATTTGTATTTTGAGTTTTGAGCGGCCGCAGGCAGAGAAAACAAGACTATCAAACAAGTAATAACGAGGAATATTTTTCTTTTCATTGGGTATAAAATTCAGCGGTTGGAAATCAGACGCTAACCACAACAACAACCGCATCTAACATCTAATATCTAACATCTACTTCAGAAAATCGATAGCTACTTTGTTGGTTTTCAGGAAATCATTTTCCGATGCGAGATCATAGGCGGTTTCCTCAAACTCGGTTTTCAATCCTTTTTGGGCGCCCAAAGAAATCAGGGTTTTCAGGATGCGGTCGTCTTTGGCAATTAGGGCCGCTTTGTGTAAGGCCGTAACTCCGTCTTTGTCCTGGGCATTGATATCCGCGCCCAGTTCGGCCGCTTTACGGATCAGGTTCAGGTTCTCCCGGGCTACCGCCTGGTGAAACAGCGTACTTCCGTCTTTCTGTGGCGCAGAAACGTTCACTCCGTTGCTTTTCAGGATTTCCAGTTTTTGATGGAAGTCATCTACAGGCGCAGTTTGTGGAGCGCCGGGACCCTGCGGTCTTTGTCCCTGAGGACCACCCTGAGGAGGTCCTTGCGGGCGGTCACGGAAAGATTCGAACCAGTAATACGCCAGGTTGTGGCCGTCGGTGTCTGTTACTTTGCTGTCGGCTCCGCTCTGGAGAAGGAGAGCCACTACCTCCGCCGAACTCGCCGCCACCGCCCGCGTCAGTGCCGATTGACCCTTGTCATTCAAGGCATTAATATTCTTTACTTTGGCCAATAAGTCACCTATATATTTGGCGTCACGACCAGAGGCCGCCAGTATGAGGGGCGTATTGCCATCGTTGTCCGCTTGGTTAGGATTTACCCCCTTGGCCAGGAAATAGTGAAGCACTTCCGTATCCGGACGGCGAACAATCTGATGCAGGATATTTCCCCCGTCTTTATGCGTGATTTTAGGATCCAGTTTTTGGGTCTCCACCCAATATTTATAGGTTTCTACACCCGGGGCGGCGGCCCTTGAACCCATAGCCGCAAAAAACAAAGCATTTCCGGTAGGAGCTATACCTTTTTGGATCAGTTTTTCCACCAGCTCCCGGTTTCCGGAACGGGCCGCGTAATCGGTTACCGTAGCCCCGTTATCGTCTTTATCGTTTAATGAAAGGCCTTTGGAAAGGAAATATTCGGTTAGCGTCAACTCGGGGTCAGAAGCCACGCCCAGCATCAGCAGGGTACCTCCGTTTTCATACCGTTGTTGAGGGTCAACTCCCGCTTTGAAGAGGGCATCGTATACCTCCGTATTTTTGTTTCCACCCGCAGCGGCATACGCGGCGATAGGTGTTCCGTAGCTGTCCGGATAATGCACATCTGCTCCTTGGGCTATAAGGTAATTCACCAGGTCCAGTTTACCTGAGGAGGCCGCCCAATGGAGATAGGAACGACTGTGGTGAGTTTTCTTGGTAACCCCGTTTCCTTCCTGCTCAATCATGAACTGGAGGATATCAAGAGGTGCATTGGCGAACATGGCCGTCGTAACGGGGTCCCAGGAGCCGGCGTTTTGCTGTGAAGGACTATTGCCTTTGGCAATTTCGGCTTTTACCGTCGCCAGATCGGGGTTGTTTTTCCAGAAAGCGGCATTCATCAGGGGATTACCCTCTTGCCCTGTACTGTAAAGGGCTGAAAATAAGAATAAGGTGAGGAATACGTGACGCATAAAGTAAAGCGATTAGTTAATTTTATTTAAATTAATTCTAAACAATGCGCAAAAGTAGTTAAAAACCCCTTAAATAAAAATATCCGCCGACAAGTTCAATAAAATTGGCGAAGCGATTTCATTCTCATTTTCCTTTTATGGTGATGTACTATCCATGAAATTTTGTGTCCGGCAGGTAAAATTTTTAAAAAAGTCTTGCGCAAACAAGTAGTTGCGATTATATTTGCAACCATATATTTGCAATATGAAAATCAGACGAGACATTTTTCAGGCAGTAGCTGATCCGACACGACGTGCCATTATTGCCCTTATCGCGTTGCAGGCCATGACGCCCAACGCCATTGCCGAACATTTTGACACCAGCCGGCAAGCCGTTTCCAAACACTTGCAAATTTTAGCTGAGTGCGAATTGATCTCACAAAAACAGCAAGGCAGAGAAATTTTCTACCAACTTGAAATACACAAAATGAAAGAATTTGACAAGTGGCTGAATTTTTTCCGGCAAATTTGGGAAGACCGCTTTAATCAGCTTGACGAAGTATTATTCACCTTAAAGAACAAAAAAAATGAGTAATTTAGTATTTGACTTTACAGTCGACAAAGAAAACAATACGGTAAACATCCAACGAGAATTTAATGCAGACCGTGACTTAGTTTGGGAAGCGTGGACCAATCCTGAAATTCTGGATCAGTGGTGGGCGCCGAAGCCGTTTCAATCCAAAACCAAATATATGGATTTCAAAGTGGGAGGGTGCAGATTTTACGCGATGGCAAGTGCCGATGGCGTAGAGGCCGCTTGGCAAATACAAGAGTATACTTCCATCAACCCGAAAACCAACTTTAAATTTTTAAGCGTTTTTGCAGACCAAGATGAAAACCGGCAATTGCCCGGTTCAGATTGGAATTTGGATTTCAGTGAGGTAAACGGAATTACAACCGTTCATATCTCCATTTACAATGAATCAAGGGAGAGGATGGAGAAGATGATTGAAATGGGTTTCAAACAAGGCTTTACTACAGGATTGCAACAATTAGACGAAGTATTGTTAACTTTAAAAAAATGATGATCATCTGGCTGACGCCGTAAAGGGTACTGTACAGCATACAGCACGAGGCCCTGAATTGCGACACGCTGAATACAAAGTTAATTAAAAGTGGTAGAAAGGATTTATACAAGGCACGGATATATTTATCAGTCTCAAGGATATCCTCTGTCAACCCTTTCGTTGCGGGAGTAACACTATACCGTTGTAGAATGAAAAAGGGATAATAAGTGCGAAGCGGAGAAATAGGTTGGAAGACTTATTTGGATATACTTTATTGTGGGAATGACAATGAAATAGGATAGGGGTGTTAATCACCCTGTCCAATCAGAATAGGAGGTATCCGAAGATGAGCGAATACAGTAAAGCAGCTCATGAGCATCATAAGTACACAGGGCAAGTAAGGTTACCTTAGTTACTTCTATTAAATAGTCTAAATAAAAAAGCTCGCTTTTATAAGAAGCGGGCTTTTTGCAGGCTACAGGGGGTTCCAGTCGAACACCTGATTTCGTTTTTGATGTTTCTGGCTGTTTTTTTGAATGATTAATAACCAATTGATTATACTAATCGAAAAAGATCAGAAAGGTGTACCAAATGTGTTAACTCCTTTATTTGTTTAACATTTCGCTGTAGATCATTTATATACTATCCTGTCGTTCAAAAGAGGACGGAGATAGTCTCGCAATATTTGTAAACTACCTCTTCCCCAGATGTTCCAGAACTTGATATGGCTTCAATTCAGGCTCTTGAGAAATATGACTAATGCACTTTTTGATATGCACTTTTTGAGTATATTTGCATATTAAAAAGTGCAAGATGGAAAAACTACTTCAGCAATCAGAAGGTTTGGTTACGCGTACTCTTTCCCTGAAACGCCGATACCTTTTCGATCAGGTAAACTGGAAAAACCGTTTAATAGGAATTAAAGGAGCTCGCGGCACCGGAAAGACCACTATGTTGCTTCAGCGGCTGAAGTCCCTTGATCTACCGCCGACAGTGGCAGCTTATTTTTCACTGGATGATCTTTATTTTACCGTGCATCTGCTTTCTCAAGTAGTGGAGAAATTCTACCGGCAGGGCGGAAAATATTTGTTTCTCGATGAAGTGCATAAGTACCCGGCATGGAGTGCCCACATCAAAAATCTGTATGATTTTTATCCCGATTTGAGTATTGTCTTCACCGGTTCATCGATTATCGACATTGTCCGACAAGAAGCTGATCTGAGTCGTCGTGCCCTTGTGTACGAACTGTTCGGCCTTTCCTACCGGGAATTCCTTGAATTTTCAGAGATAGGGGCCTTTCATCCCATTTCTTTGGATACGCTGATATCTCGTGCCCGGGAATGGCGCCGTAACTTTCCCACTGACTTCAGACCATTACAGCATTTCCGTGATTACCTGCAGTTTGGCTATTATCCCTTTTCACTGGAGGATAAAGAAGGCTATAACAGCCGGCTCAACCAGCTTATCCGTACCATTGTGGAATATGACATGGCCGAGCTTCACGACTTCGATATCCGCAATGCAAAAAAAATGCTTCAGTTACTATATGTCCTATCAGCCAATGTACCTTTTAAGCCCAACTTAAAAATGCTGGCTGAAAAAAGCGATATACATCGGAACACCGTGAACTCTTACCTTCATTTTCTGGAACAGGCAAGGCTTATTCGTCAGCTTTACCCTGCCGGGATCAGCGTTGCTATTCTGCAAAAGCCGGAGAAAATTTACCTTGACAACACAAACCTAGCCTATGCACTTTATCCCGGCGAGCCTGACAAAGGTAACCTACGCGAAACTTTCTTCGCCTCCCAGCTTCGGGTAGGCCATCAACTGAGCTATCCGTCACACGGCGATTTCATGGTTGACGAAAATTATGTTTTTGAAGTGGGTGGCAAAAGTAAAGGCAATAAACAACTGCAGCATATTCCCAATGGTTATGTCGTAGCCGATGATACGGAATATCCTGTGTCACAGCTTCCTCTCTGGATTTTCGGATTTTTGTATTAAAACCAGTAGCGTGCTTATATGGTGTTCGAATCCCCTCAACTATCACCTGTTTTGTACATAATTATTCCAATAGTTGATTTCTTGTAACCAATCTCTTTTTATTTATAAATTACTTATAATAAGAAGATTGGTATATTTATTCGTAAGAATAGATTTTGCACTGGATGCTATAAAAATAGAGTGCCGAACACTTTGTTTAAAAAAGTTAACCTAATGATATACAGTGATTTACAAATAAAAAAGGCCGTAGATTATAAAATTTACAGCCATTTGCAGAGAGGAAGGGATTCGAACCCTCGATACAGTTACCCGTATACTACCTTTCCAGGGTAGCTCCTTCAACCACTCGGACACCTCTCTGTGTATCGGAGTGCAAAATTAAGGTAAAGAAATCTCTCCTGCCAGGTTTTGGTTAAAAATTTCTTTAAGGGGCGCGCCGGGCAGGGCCAGCCCCCACATCATTTTGCCTACGGCTGCCTCCGGGGTCATGTCGGAACCCGAGATCACACCGATGTCAAGGAGGCGACGGCTGGAGGCATATTTGCCCATGATGACTTTTCCCCCCGTACATTGGGTGATGTTGAGTACCGCTTTGCCGGAATCAATGCCCTCTTTCAGGGTCTCAATGAACCAGTCGGCGGAAGGGGCGTTGCCGGAACCGTACGTGAGTAGAATTATTCCACGGGTAGATTCGTGCAAAAGGTGTTTTCTCAGGATTTCCCGGCTGATACCGGGGAAAAGGGTCAGCATGCTCACCTGGTCAGACAAGGAATTGTAAAACCGGGTCTGTCCCTCATTGTAACGGATATGCCGGAAATTGTATTCGATGTGTACCCCGATTTCCGCCAGGTAAGGATAGTTCTCGGAATCAAACGCGTCAAACTGGCTGCTTTCCCGCTTGCGAGCCCTGTTACCCCGCAGTAATCGCCCGTTAAAATAGATACAAACCTCCGGCACCACCGCCTTGTCGTGCAGGCGCGCGGCGGCAATCTCAATGCTGGTGATGAGGTTCTCGCGGGCGTCTGTGCGGGGGATACCGATGGGGAGCTGGGCGCCGGTGAATACAATGGGCTTCTGAGGGTTATGAATCAGGAAGCTCAGGGCCGAGGCGGTAAAAGCCATGGTATCCGTACCGTGAATGATCACAAATCCGTCGTATGCACCATAATGCTTCTCTATAATGCCCGCCAGGAGCAGGTAAATGTCGGCCGTGACGTCAGAAGAGTCTATCGGTTTCTCAAAGGAAACCAGGTGAATGGCAGGCACGAGATGGCTCAGCTCGGGTAGTTTTTGGAGGGTATCGTGGAAGCGGAAAGGAACGAGCGTCCTTTTCTGTTCGTCAAAGACCATGCCCAGGGTGCCGCCCGTGTAGATGATAAGGATACGGCTGTCTGCACCCGTCTTGATGGTAATGGGGTCAGAATTCGTCATCGGTCTCCGCTTTAAAAATGGAATAACTGGATTTCAACTCCCTCAGGGTTTTTGCGTTTCCCTGCTTTTCCGCCAGGGAAATACCGGACAGGAACAGGGATTCCGCCCGGGGATAATCTCCCTGCTCAAAGAAGTAATTGGCGGCCTGGTAATACACCGGCAGGTAAGAAGGGAAATCGTGTAATAACTTTTCAAAGAGAACCCCGGCTTTTTCCCCGCCGGCATACTCCAGCGCCAACGCGTAATAGTTAAAAGGATCGTCCGGGAAATTTTCAATTTCTTCTTGTAAATATTTTATTCTTTGTGCTTGCATTGTTTGAAGATGACCTGTAGTTTTGTAAATGTTATGCATGCATAACATTTTTTAAATATCCGATTCAAAAGTACAACAATTACGCAAAAGTTATGAAAATTTTGGTTTGTATATCGAGTGTGCCGGATACCACTGCCCGAATCGCTTTCGAGGAGGGGAATACCCGGTTAGCTAAAGCAGGAATTCAATATATCATTGGTCCGTACGACGATTACGCCCTGGCCCGTGCCGTAGAACTGAAGGAAGCCCTCGGCGGTACCGTAACCGTGCTGAACGTAGGCCAGGTCGATGCCGAACCCCAGATCCGCAAGGCGCTGGCCATAGGGGCCGATGACGCGGTTCGGATCGACGCCGAACCCTCCGATTCTTATTTTGTAGCCTCTGAAATCGCGGCTTATGCCCGCGATAAGGGGTTTGATCTTATCCTGATGGGTCGGGAAACCACCGACTATAACTCGGGGGTAGTACACGGCATGGTAGGTGAAATGTTGGGCATTCCCTCTTTCTCCCCGGTGATGGAACTGAACCTGGAGGGGAATAAAGTATTGATTTCAAAAGAAATTGAGGGAGGAAAGGAAAAGCTGGAGACCTCACTTCCGGTGGTCTTGGGTTGCCAGGAGCCTATCGCGGAATGGAAAATTCCGAGCATGAGAGGAATCATGGGCGCTAGAACCAAGCCCCTGGCGGTGGTGGCCCCTTCTTCGGAACCGCTGACCGACATTAGCTTGTATACGTTGCCACCGGCCAAGGGAACTGTGAAAATGATCCCGGCAGAGGAGGCCGGCAGCCTGATCCGTTTGCTGCAAACCGAAGCCAAAGTGTTGTAAAATCCATTAAATCTAAAGATCATGAATGTATTAATATTGGCCGAACTTGCAGACGGCAGTATCAAAAAAAATACACAGGAAGCTATCTTCTACGGTGCGCAGGTTGCGGCCCAGAGTGGCGGAAGCGCTACCGTTCTGGCCATAGGCGAGGCCCCGGAAGGAGAACTGGCCCGTGCCGGGAACTTTGGCGCGGCTAAAGTACTGTATGTGAAAAAAGAGGAAAACAGTATGGCGTACGCCCGAATTGTCACCGAAGTGGTGAAAAGTACCGGGGCAACTGTGGTGGTTGCCGCCAAATCGGCCCTGGCCGATGCCGTGCTGGCCCGTGCCGCTGCCGCCTTAAAAGCCGGTTTTGCAGGGAACGTAACCGCTCTTCCCGATACGTCTTCCGGGTTTACCGTAACCCGCAGCATTTTTTCCGGGAAAGCCTTTGCGCAAACCGGTATCACCACCCCCGTTCGCCTCTTAGCCATTAAAAAGAATGTCATAGAAGTGGTGCCTACCCAGGAAACCGCACCCGTAGAAACCCTCAGTGTGGATACCTCCGGGGAAGACGGTACCGCCCGCGTGGTATCCGTAGAAAAGGCGTCCGGCGCCGTCTCTCTCCCCGAAGCCGACATTGTGGTTTCCGGCGGAAGAGGCATGAAGGGCGCGGAACATTGGCAACCCCTGCTTGACCTGGCAGAAGCCCTGGGCGCAGCTACCGCCTGCTCCAAACCGGTGTCTGACCTCGACTGGCGCCCGCACCACGAACACGTAGGACAAACCGGCGTAAAAGTAGCGCCTAATCTCTATATCGCCTGCGGCATTTCAGGAGCCATACAGCACCTGGCCGGCGTGAACTCTTCCAAAGTAATTGTGGTGATCAACAAAGACCCGGAAGCGCCCTTCTTCAAAGCGGCCGATTACGGTATCGTGGGAGATGTGTTCGAGGTGTTGCCGAAACTGACTGCGGCGGTGAAGGCGTTATGATCATTCCGGGTTCGGAGTTCCTCCTAACTGTCCCGTAGGGACATAACACGAATAGCCCTGGACGCAGTCCGGGGCGAAAATAAATAAACCAATGCGACCGGATATACGTTGTCCGGTCGCATTTTCGTTTCATTTAAGGGATAAAATTAGTAACTTTCGCCTCTTTTTACCGTTAGGAAGTTTACAGGAGACTCTTTTAAAAGATATAAAAGAGTATCTGAAATTTCCGGATATCAAAGTCTTTCGTTTTGATAAAGTCGTTTACACTATTGATCTTTTTCTTTGCCGTTACGGTCAGGCTTTCCGCCCAGGAAGTACTTTGGGCCAGTCAGGTACTGGAAAAATCTTCGGAAACCGTAGATGAGAAATCTTCGCCGAAGTACAGGGCCGTGCAAATACTGGGTTCTCCCAGCGTATTGCCCCTCGCGGTCAGTTCCGCTTGCAGTTGGAGACCCACGGGTACCTCTTTCGGAGAAGATTACATTAAAGTGGGTTTTGAAAAGGGCATCCGGGTAAAACAGATTATTGTAGGGGAAACGGTGGGCCCGGGGGCGGTGGGCCGCATTTTCGGTTACACCCGAAACAATAAGGAGATTCTCTTGTTTGAGAACAACGGCAACAATACCCGCCGGAAACCCGGCATCTGGAACGAGATTATCCCGGAAACGGAAGAAGAAATTGTAGCCGTTAAACTCCTGATTGTACACTCTCTGAACAAAGGCTCCAAAGAATACGATTGTATCGGGATATCGGGGAGCAGCGAACCCTTCGTGGCCCGGGTAAACGTAGCGGAGGGGCTTCCCTCTGACCTGGAAAAAATCAATCTGGGCGCGGCAGTTAACTCCAGGTACAGTGAAGTAGCTCCCCTGGTTTCACCTGACGGACGGCACCTGTATTTTACCCGCCTCGATCATCCCAAAAACTTCACCAACGGCGCCAGGAACGCGGACGGCTCGCCCAGTCTCGACGTGTGGGTGTCTTCCCTTTCAAAATCGGGGGAATGGGAACCTGCCCGGAACATGGGTACTTCCATTCACCAGAGCTCCAAAAACGCGGCAGCTACCATCGCCATGGACGGTAAAAGCATTTTCGCCCTGAACGTAGAGGTTTCCAAGGGAAAGTTCGACGCGGGACTGACCAAAGTCAGCCTGAAAAACGATCAATGGGTCAATAAACGTCCCTTGAAAATTGAAGATTTTGAAGCGCTTAACTACTACAACCAGCAAGACCGGAGAACCAAAAAGGAAACGGAATTTTCCATGAGTTCCGATGAACAGTTTTTGGTCATGGGCCTGGTCAGAAAAGAGACCTACGGCGACAAGGACCTTTACGTTTCTTTTCGTACGGGGGAAAACCGCTATTCCAAACCCGTCAATCTCGGCCCGGTGATCAACACCGCGGGCAATGAAGGGTCTCCCTTTCTCGCGGCCGACCATAAGACCCTCTATTTTAATTCGAACGGACACCCGGGATACGGCGATATGGACCTTTTTATGACCACCCGGCTTGACGATACCTGGACGCGCTGGAGTGAACCGGTGAACCTGGGACCGGATATCAACAGCCCGCGTTTTGACGGCTACATTTCCATTCCGGCATCCGGGGAATACGCGTATTTCAGCTCCGCTAAGAACTCCCTGGGCCTGGACGACCTCTTTAAAGTAAAGCTGTTTCCGGGTATAAAACCAGAGGCGGTAATGATGCTGGACTTTAAGTTTGTAGAGAAGGGTTCGGGGAGAGAAGTCCGGCCGGAGACCGCCCTTATACGATCAGGGAAACCGGTAGATTTTATTTCGGATGAGGAATCCGGGTTCTTCAGAACTGTGCTACAGCCGGGGTTTATCTATGAGATACGGGCCGAACTGCCAGGGTATAGTTTCTTCCGGAAAACCATAGACCTGAGGGATACGAAAGCGTACACCGAACTCGCGGAGGTGTACGAGCTGGCACCCTTAGCCAAAGAGGAGGAAGTGCCACCGCCCGCGCCGCCACAGACCGTGGTGGCAGCATCGCCTGCCCGCAAAGAAAATGCGGAAAAAGAGCCGGAAAGTGTCGCCGACCTGGTACTCAAAGCGGGGCGAAAGCTGATGCTGAAAGAAGTGTATTTCGACCAGAGCAAAGCCGATCTCCGGGATGAATCGTACGTGGAACTCAACCGCATCCGGAAAATCATGGAGGAAAATCCGGGAATGGAAATCCTCTTGGAAGGGCATACGGATAACCAGGGTGACGTCAACCTTAATTTCCGCCTGGCCGAAGAAAGAATTACCAACGTGAAAAATTACCTGACGGCCGACGGCCGTATCTCGGCCGACCGAATAGCGGTGAAGTCGTGGGGACAATACCGCCCCTTGCAGCGGAATTCTACGGAAGAGGCCCGAAAGAAAAACCGGCGGGTTGAATTTACTATCACCAAAATGTGATATTTTTACCAAAATTTTAAGACGTATCTATGACACCTAAACTGCTTTTGGTTCTGCCATGTTACAATGAAGAAGCTGTTCTCCACCTCACAGATAACAAGCTCAATGCTTTCTATGATACCCTGATCAGCGACAACATTATCAGCAGTGAAAGTAGGATTTGTTATGTGAATGACGGGAGCCGCGACGCCACGTGGGAGATCATTGAAGGACTGGCTACGCTAAATTCGCGGGTACTAGGCGTAAAACTCTCAAGAAATTTTGGACATCAAAACGCGCTTCTTGCCGGCCTTTTTGAATACAGGGGGGAGTTTGACTGCTATATCTCCATTGATGCCGACCTCCAGGACGACATCCAGGCGATTGTACTCATGCTGGAAAAATTCAGGGACGGGGCCGCTGTGGTGTATGGCGTAAGAGACGACCGCAGCAGCGATACATTTTTTAAAAAATTTACAGCCGAAACATTCTATAAAATCATGCAATGGCTGAAAGTACCGGTAATTTTTAACCATGCCGACTTCCGCCTGTTGGATAACCGGGTGCTGACCGAACTGGAAAACTACCGGGAGGTGAACATGTTTATGCGGGGCATTATCCCGACTATCGGGCTGAGAAACGACAAAGTATATTATAAACGCCTGGAAAGAGAGGCGGGGGAAACCAAGTACCCCCTTAAAAAGATGCTGACTTTTGCCTGGAACGGGATTACCTCGTTTTCGGTGACGCCCATGCGTTTTTTGCTTTGGTTTGGAGCCATGAGCTTTATATTGTCGGGCTGCTTGGGCGTTTACGTGCTTTATACCAAATTTGCAGGGGTCACTACCGCCGGCTGGACCTCCACCTTGTTAATCATGGCTTTTTTCAATGGCAGTAACATGCTCGCCATAGGCCTGATAGGCGAATATATAGGAAAAATCTATGAAGAGGTAAAAGCCCGGCCGCGCTATATTGTGGAAAAGAGTTTCCCACTTACAAAATCTACCTCCGCATGAGAATACCTTGCCCTACCACACCCTGGCACTTGTTAGCCGGCAAGCAGTTCACCCTCCACTTTTAAAACGTCTTGCGCATGAAAAAATATATACTGTTGTTTCTGCTGACCTCCATTGCTCTCGGACTTCGGCTTTACCGGCTTGACACCCGCGGACTGTTCATCGATGAAAAATTTACGCTGCTCAATGCCAACGGCTTTTGGGTAGGCGGAGCGAACCAGTCGGCTTTCCAAAAAGACTACTTTACTGCGGCTGATTTCTGGGAAGAGAAAGGAATCCGGGATTATTTTAACGCTACGGCCCATGCCGATTTCGGTACCCATATTGTGCATAACACGGTCATTCATTACTGGATGAAGCTCTTCGGCAATTCCGATTTTTCCGTGCGCTTGCCCAGCGTAATTTTTAATGTTTTGACCGTGCTTCTGGTGTTCCTGATGGTGCTGAAGTATTTCGGGAGTTACCGTGTGGCCTTCCTGGCCGGTTTGCTGCTGGCCATTGACCCCCTCAATGTGGCCCAGAGTCATATTGCCCGCAGCTACCCGCTTTCCTTTTTTCTTATTCTGCTCAGTACCGAATATTTTATACGGATTGTGCAGGGGGCTGCCTCGCGTAAAAACTTCATTATTTATACTTTACTGACCGGTTTAGCTCTGCTGAACCATTATATCAATTTTTTTGTACCTCTGGCTCATATTGCAGTCTTCCTGGTCCTGAGAAACAAGACCCACCTCTGGAGGGGCTTTATTTTAGCGGCTATTTTTAACGGAGGGCTGCTACTGTATTGGTTCAACTGGGGCGGGGGTTACACGGCCCTGGATTTTTTAAAGGGGAAAAACGAACAGCACCTCCAGATCGCAGAAGACCCCACAGACGAGCTGAGCAACACCATACAGCGGGCAACACCTGATCTGATCGCCAAAAAGGCCATAGGCCTATTTTACGATATAGGCGTGTTGGGCCACGGGCTTTTCGAACGCGTTAAAGGCGTAAAGGTCTTCCTGAGTACTTTTCTGTTTTTCGTGGCCGTGCTATTGGCGGTACGGTACAGGGAGCGCCCGCTGTTCCGGTACGGTTCCGTGGCGTTGGCCCTGGCCATTCTGGCCTTTCAGGCTGCCTATATTCCGGCCATTTTGGTGTCGGCCGCTATTTTTCTGGCCTTGTACTTTTCCTGGAAAACTCTGAGGGAGGCCTATGCCTATGAAGCGGAGAAAGGGGCTTTTGTACTTCTGCTAACCGGTTTTGTCTTGTTGACTCTCCCCCTTCTCTTTGTGGTCAATGACGCGTTTACGAACGGACACACCACCAGCCTTACCCACCGTTATATCGGGAATGCCTCGCCCTTTGTGGCCATCATTATGGCGGCAGGTATGGTGAGGGCGGCCGATTTTCGTTTCGGTTTCCTGGTGTGGCTGGTGCTCGCGGGCGTCCTGCAAACCGGGAGTATCCGTCAGGCTTTGAAAGACTATTTTGCCGACCGCTCCATCTACAACGCCTATTTTGTGCCGGAAAGGGTGCCAAACCCCTACAGGGAAGTGGCGAAAACGCTGGAAAGTATGGCGGTGCCGGGAGATACCCTTATGATACCGGGCGCCTACAAAAACAAATACGAGGAACGCTTCCATCCCGATCTGGAAATATCGTTCAAAGACGCACAGTTTCTTAACCTCTATTTGCCTAAAGATTTTGCCGTAACGCAATTTGTAGACCGGGAAGAGCGCGAAAAACTTTACCTCAAGAAAAAGGATGGGGAAAAAGTACTTATTTTTGATTTTAAAGGGGAAGAGTACCGATATTAGGGCGTTGGTGACGGCGAAGCGCTTGGAGAAATCGCTGCACCGACCCGCTCATACAATAAGCGGTCTGGCTCAAAGCTCACAGCTCACAGCTCAAGGCTCAAAGCTCACAGCTAAATTTTAACAAATGAAGATAAAAATTATTCTACCGGTTTTTAACGATTGGGAAGCGCTCAGGCTGCTCATTGCCCGGACCGATGAATTGTACAGGAACAAAGCGTACCGGATTTCTTACCTGGCGGTAGACGATTGTTCCAATATCCCTTTTCCCGCGTCTGACTTTCAGCACGTAGACCTGCAGGTAGTGCATCTCATCAGTAACCAGGGGCATCAGCGGGCCATCGCCATCGGGCTTTCCTACTTCGCGGATAACCGCGACGCCGACATCGTGATTGTGATGGATTCTGACGGCGAAGATCGCCCTGAACATATAGAAAACCTGCTTGCCCGTGCGGAGGAAGTTCCGGATAAGATTATCTTCGCGCAAAGAAAAAAACGGACGGAATCGCCCATTTTCCGTTTCTTCTACCGGATTTACAAACTGGTGTTTAAGTTATTGACAGGAAATGTCATTACTTTCGGAAATTACAGTCTCATACCGGTTCAGCTGGTCAAGAAGCTCGCCAATGTGTCCGAACTCTGGAACAACTATCCCGGAGCCATTATCCGCTCCAGACTTCCTTTTGATTCCGTACCGCTGGATCGCGGTACCCGCCTGGCCGGCAAATCGAAGATGAACTTCAGTTCACTCGTGCTGCACGGTATGAGCGCCGTTTCCGTATTTTTAGATGTCACCGCGGTCCGGATCGTCATGTTTGCCGGCATCATGATCGTGTCTTCGGTGGTGGGTGTACTGGTGGCGCTCTACTTTAAATTTGTGTTGCACCAGGCCACGCCGGGTTGGGCTACCAGCGTTATTTCCGGCCTGTTTATAGTCTTTATACAAGGCTTTTTTATCGCCCTTTTTATCCTGTTTATGGTACTGAGTTCCCGAAGGTATACCAGTTTCATTCCCTATTTAGGCTATAAAAAATTTATTGATTTCGTAGAATGACCTTTAGTGAATACCTGGTAGCCAAAAAAATTGATGCCGAACGCCTGAAAGAGGCCGAACCCGTACTCTATCGTGAATGGGAGGAAGAATTCGTTTACATGCATCCGGAGAGTTTTACGGTAAGGAAAAAGTATAAAATCAATCCGCTCAGAAGAAAATACCGTGTAAGCGAGGGCTAAATACGTGTGACATCATACCAGAGTTCTCCGTCATTCCTGAAGACGCAAAACTATCTGTCCTTCCTTATTGGAAGAAATGAAAAAAAAGAATTAAATTGCAGTCAAAATACATCAAACAATTATGAATTTTCCTGAAGGAATTAAATACACCGAAGAACACGAATGGGTGAGCCTTGACGGTGATGTGGCCACAATAGGTATTACAGATTTCGCGCAAAGTGAATTGGGGGATATCGTTTTTGTAGAAGTGGAGACCGTGGGTGAATCACTCGGTAAAAACGAGGTGTTCGGTACGGTAGAAGCCGTAAAAACGGTGTCAGACCTTTATCTGCCGGTGAGCGGGGAAGTACTTGAAGTCAATGAAAGGCTGGCTGACGAACCGGAACTGATCAATAACGACCCCTTCGGTGAGGGTTGGATCATCCGCCTCAAAGTAGATAATGTAGCCGATTTGGAAGACCTCATGGACGCAGACGCGTACAAAGATTCCGTAGGGCATTGATTGGATAAGAAGAAAAATTCAGGTAGCCCATCATTGGGCTATTTTTTTATATGAAACGGGTAATACAAAACGTTGAAGTGGCCGACAAAGCCTCTTTCTTTCACGGGAAGACGGTAAGTCTGGAAATAGAAAAGGGTAGAATTACGAAAATAGCGGATACCCCCCTCAGCGGAGAAGACGCGGAGGTGTTTGAAGCCCGCGGGCTGAAGGTTTCGCCGGGTTGGACTGACGGCGGGATTCATTTCAAAGATCCCGGTTACGAATGGCTCGACGACCTGACTTCCCTGAGCGAGGCCGCCGCTTTTGGAGGATTTACCCGCGTACTGGGTTTTCCGAATACCCAACCTGTGGTACAAACCAAGGAGGCCATTAGTTATTTCACCCGTTTTAACGGAGGAAACGCGGTACAGTTGCTTAACCTGGCCGCCGTAACCCGCAACTGCAAAGGGGAAGATTTCACCGACATGATTGACCTGAAGGAAGGTGGAGCCACAGGCTTCTCCGACGGGAAGGAGGCCATTCAGAACTCCGATATTTTCCTTAAAACTCTTCAGTATCTGGAGCCGCTGGATACTGTGCTGGTAGTGAAATCGGAAGACCGCTACCTGAGCATGTACGGACAAATGCACGAGGGAATAACCAGCACCCTCCTGGGTATGAAAGGAATCCCCTCGGCTGGGGAAGAACTCATGATTATGCGAAATCTCAAACTGCTGGAATACAGCGGAGTGAAGTCGGAAAGACCTATCCTGCATTTCTCCACCATTTCTACCCAGGGTTCTGTAGCGCTGATCCGTGATGCAAAAAAGAAAGGGCTGCCCGTTTCCTGTGACATCGCAGCGCATCATCTGGTGTTTACTGAGCAAGACCTGTTGCAATTTGATACCAACCTGAAAGTGTATCCGCCTTTCCGCGCCGAAGAAGATATTGCGGCCCTGAAAGAAGGATTACAAGACGGGACCATTGACATGATTGTTTCCGATCATAATTCCTGGGACGAAGAACACAAGAACCTGGAGTTTGACGCCGCGGAATTTGGAGCCGTCGGACTGCAAACCGTATTTCCTGTAGTGCTTGAGCACGGAGGAATAGAGGGAATGCTGGAAAAGCTGGTGTATAACCCGAGGAGAATCTTTCGCCTGGAAAACAATACCGTGGAGGTAGGCGCCGTGGCCGACCTTACCGTTTTCTCTGTAGACGAGGAATATGTTTTTTCCGAAGAAATGATTCGTTCCAAAGGGAAAAACTCGCCTTTTCTGGGGAGGAAGCTGAAAGGCCGGGCGAGGGCTATAGTGGGCAATGGTATTTTTATGGCGATGGATTAAGTGGGAATTAAAAATTACGAATTACGAATTACGAATTACGAATTACGAATTACGAATTACGAATTAC
>CAYRGN010000015.1:37670-74439 GCA_964423865.1 uncultured Lacihabitans sp. | reverse complement strand
AATCGATAGCCAGTTCTTTGTTGGACAGGATTTGACGGATGAATTTGTCGTGGACATTGGTAATGGGCATAGCAAGTGTGTGTTAGCACCTGCTAAGATAAGGAGAATCTGAAAAACGTGCAAGTTTGCTTTTCTGTAATTACAGAAAAAACTTGAATTTATTCACTCCGTTTGGCCATCAGAGTCCTTTTCCAAAGAGACTCAGATGGGACACACCTGCAACATCAAACCGTCGTACGCCAGCTTTATACCTTCGGGAAGTTCCTTTTCTACTTCGTGGTGGAGGCCCAGTTTATGGCTGATATGCGTAAAATACGTGGTTTCCGCCCCCAATTCCTGAGCCAGGGAAACCGCTTCTTCCAGCGTAAAGTGGGAAATGTGGGGGGTGCGCTGAAGCGCGTTAAGCACAAGCACTTTTGACCCTTTTATTTTTTCTTTTTCCGGCTCTGAAATAAAGTTGGCATCGGTGATATAGGTAAAATCTGCTACCCGGAAGCCGAGTACAGGCAGCTGATGATGCATCACCTCTATAGGTTGAACGTCTATATCGCCTACCCGGACTGGACCTTCACCGATCACATGGGTACTAACTAACGGAATACCCGGATAGGCGTTCTCCTGAAAAACATACCCAAACTCCTTCCTGATCTGATCCAGTACATGCGCACGGGCGTAGAGGGGCACATGTCTTTTCACCCCTCCCAGGTAGTTATAAGGGCGTATATCATCTAAACCGGCAATATGATCTTTGTGTTCATGGGTGTAGAAAACCGCGTCCAGGCGGTCGGCGCCGATTCTGAGCATCTGCTGCCGGAAGTCGGGTCCTGTATCGACCACCACCGTAGTGTGGGCCGACCGGATAAGCACAGACGACCGCAGGCGCTTGTCGCGGTGGTCTGCCGACCTGCACACTTCGCATGTACAAGTAAGAACAGGCACCCCTGAAGAAGTGCCTGTTCCTAAAAAAGTAATACTGATCACAGCTTTTTACTTATCGGTGAGTTCTTTTACGACCATCACCAGCTTATCAAAATTGAGGGGCTTCATCAGCACTTCATTAAAGCCGGCCTCTTTAAATTCTTCTTCGGAATAGTTCCTCGCATTTCCTGTAATGGCTACCACGGGTACGGCCGCCTTCTCTTTATCAGCAAGGGCCCGGATAGCTTTCACACTTTCCATACCGTCCATTACCGGCATGTTTATATCCAACAGAATAATATCAAAGTGGTCTTTCTGTAGCATCTGCAACACCTGTTCCCCATTTTTTACCGCCGTTATTTCAAAATTCTGAAACTCCAGAATCTTCTTTACCAGGTTTTGGATCACGGAACTGTCTTCGGCTATAAGAACCCTGTTTGGAGTAGGCATATCTTCAAAGTTTATTTTTCTCAAATATAGGCCAAATATAGATTTTACAAAAATACGGAAAGCGTGATTTCCATTATTTTTTACATTTCCACCAGGATTATAATTATTTTTGGGCAAAAAATACCATTTGGAACCAATCCATCTCCAACCGGACAAAAAAATTTATTTTGCCTCCGATTTTCATTTGGGCGCCCCGAGTGCGGAAAAGAGCAGGCAAAGGGAAAAAATGATCTGCCAGTGGCTGGAGGAGATCAAAGCAGACGCCCAGGTAATTTTCCTGGCCGGCGACCTCTTTGATTTCTGGTTTGAGCACAAACGGGTAGCTCCCAAGGGATACGTACGCCTCTTGGGCAAACTGGCCGAACTGGCCGATTCCGGCATACGCCTGATTATTTTCCAGGGCAACCACGACATGTGGATGCGCGATTATTTCACCCGGGAGTTCGAAGCGGAGGTGTACCGCGAACCCCGGGAATACCGGGTGGGAAATAAGCGGATGATGGTAGGGCATGGAGACGGCCTGGGCCCGGGCGACCGCACCTATAAATTCATGAAAGCGATTTTTGAAAACAGGCTCTGCCGCTGGCTTTTCCGAAAATTGCTTCACCCCGATTTCAGCCTTTGGCTGGGATATACCTGGGCCGCCAGTTCATGGAAAAACCACGACAAAGAGGAGGATTACGAACGCTTCATCACTAAAGAAAAAGAACTTCTCTATCTCTACTGCCTGGAAGAAGAGAAGAGAGAACATCGCGACTATTATATCTTCGGACACCGCCACCAGAAACTGGATATCGCAATCAACCAGCATAGCCGCTATATTAACCTCGGCGACTGGATACGGTTCTACTCTTACGCGGTTTTTGACGGGGAGGAATTACAACTCAGGGATTTTAGTGTGTAATGCCCGTCACTAGGTTAAGCCGGTTCAGCTTCGCTTGCGGTTCTCGACTGCGCTTGCGGTCGAGAACCTCGTAGCTTCAAAATTACATCCCTCTGTTTTTACATTCCCCAGCCTTTCCGGTACTTGCGGGTGACAAACTGGTTGGCCTCTTCCATGTTGGTAATGCGTGTATTCTCACCGTCCCACAGGAGTTTTCTCCGGGCGAAGAATTCCCAGGCGCCCTTATCATTCTGCTTGCGCAGCATATAACTGCGGATGGCGAGGTTACCCATCAGCACGGTTTCGGTCATCGGACCTGCATAATCAAAAGAAGAGGTTAGCCCTTTGTGTTCCTTGCTGTTAAAGCCGGCCTTGCAGGCATCCACCCACAGGCGCTGGTGGCCGTACTCCGGCTCCCTCTCTCCACCGGGTTCTGCCGGGGCCTCCACGGTGCCGTCGTTCAGATACAACTTGGGTGTAAGGGGAGAGCTATCGTTGATATTGGTTGAAATGATTCCTTTTTCTCCAATCATCAATACCCCGTTATTGCTGCCCGGGCCACCAATATCGTGATCGGCCGGAATAATCTCCGGATGCGGCGGACGCAGTCCTCCGTCCATCCAGGTCATCTCTATTTTTGAATCGTTTTTCTTCGTAGCATTAAAATGCAGGGTAATGATGGAGGAAGGAGGTGCTCCTTCCGGGTTATAATCCGCGTTCCACATCTTGGAATATACCGACCCTACGCTGCATTCCGCGTCCGTGGGATACATCAGCCCCAGGGTACGGAAAGGAATATCAATCAGGTGACAGCCGACATCGCCGAGGGCGCCGGTACCGTAATCCCACCAACCCCGCCAGTTGAACGGGTGTATATTGGGGATATAAGGCTTTTCTTCTGCGGGTCCTAACCACAAATCCCAATGCAGGTCGTCCGGCTTCTGGGCGGCATCAGGCAGGGGCATAGGGTTCCCCTGGGGCCAGACGGGGCGGTTGGTCCAGATCTGAACCTTAGACACCTTACCGATCTTGCCGGAATCTACCCAGGCCTGCACATTTTTCAGCAGAGGGTTAGATGCTCCCTGGTTTCCCATTTGGGTCACCACCTTATATTGCCTGGCCATTTTCGTCAGCATACGGGCTTCGCTGATGTTATGAGTCATAGGCTTCTGCACATACACATGCTTGCCCCGCTGCATAGCAAAAGAAGCGGCCGGACCGTGTACATGGTCAGGGGTGGAAATGGTCACGGCATCTATTTCCTTCATTTCCTCCAGCATAACGCGGTAATCGGCATACAGTTTCGCCTTAGGAAACTCCTTGACACTGGCAGATGCGCTTCCGGAAAAATGTACGTCACAAAGGGCGGCTACCCTTTCTCTTCCGTTCACAGAAGCGTTCTTGATATCGCTACGGCCCTTACCGCCCGCGCCGATGGCCGCCAGCACCAACTGATCACTGGGAGCCGTAAAACCGGGTCCGCCCAGCACATTCCGCGGCACAATATAAAAGCCCGCGGCGGCCAGAGTCCCGTTACGTAAAAAGTCTCTTCTCGAATTGCTTGTTTTTTTCATAAGGTCAGGAATAGTTTTTTTATCAAAAGTAGAGAAAAGTCCCGACTTCTGAAAGACCACGGAGATTTCATTTGATCCGGGCTTCCACCATGGTATTCTCCCACGCTATCCGCAAAATCCCCGCCCCTGCTTCTCCCTCGCTCAACTCTATGCTGAGGCTTTCCCTGCGCTCTGTAACCGTTTCAGGAACGATCTTTACCCGCAGATAATCGCTAGCAGGATTGTAAAGTGTCCCGTATTGTCCGGTTTCGGTATTCAGAATCAGGACCCACTCCTTCTCTCCCGGCACAGACCACAGGCTGTAGGTTCCGGCTTTTACTTTCTTCCCTTCTAAAAAACCGTCTTCAGAAAAATGAATCTCCGTGGCGTCGCCCGAACCCGTACGCCACACAATACCGTAAGGCACCCGGTAACCGAAAATCTTGTCGTTACCCGCTTCGGCCTTGTGGTAGCGTACCGTAACCGTCTGCGAACCCCGGGTATACCCAGACTCCTCCCCGGTATACAGGCCGTCTAGCACTATACGGAGCAAAACGGCCATAACCGCCAGCAAAATCAGAACCCAAAAAAAAGTGTTCAGCAGTTTATTCATATCTATAAAAAGAGCTTTCAGCCATGAGCTATCAGCTTTCAGCCTTCAGCTATCAGCAGTCAGCTATCAGCAGTCAGCCGGGCGGAAGGCCGCCCCGCGACGCTTCGCTTATTCATTGGGGGGCGCCTAGCCGCCGGTCGGGCGACGCTTCGCTGGTGTGCCGGTTTTCTGATAGTGGTACGCCACCCGGCTGATAGCTGAATGCTCATGGCTATTTCATATCATTTTTCTCGGTCAGCGTTCGGTAGGTTTGCGATCCGGTTTCATTTAAAACGATGACCCCGGGATGCACTTTCCTTATCCTCTCCATATAACTTTTGCGGTTGGTGGCATCCAGGATCAGACGTGTATCTCCCAGTACCGCGTCAGGATGCAGGGCGTTATTCGAAACCACCGTATAGGCAGCCACCGGAAGTTCGCGAACCTCGCCCGCCTTGGCCCAGAAAATATCCCCCGCCCCCGTATGAATAAGCTCATTTTCCTCATCTGCCGTCGCTTTCATGACCCGGTCGGAAATGCCTCGCGCGTCGTAATAATTCCGCAGGTGATACTTTTCTGTGAGGGGATCGCTTATCAGGGAATCCGAGGACAAAAACACGGCCGATCGCCCCTCCACAAGACTCAGACCGAAACCTTTGGGAATAGCATGAAACGTGATTTCCGACTGGCGGTACTGCCCTATTCTTTTGCCCGCTCCCCACAGCATCAGGATGACAAAAAGTACGGCAGCCCGCTTCAGCCACACCACACGCCCAAAGCGGATATACCCCTGAAAAGCAAGGATAACCCCATACATAAGTACCGCCCCCGTGACCGACAAGGCCAGGCCGTAAGTCACCGCCGCCGGCAAGGTATGCACATAATAGACACAGGCATTCATTACCACAATCAACCCTTTGAACAGGTAACCCAGGAGAACACCAAGCACCGGTACTTTGAACAGGAAAAGTAACAGCAGACCTATCGGCAGCAAGGGCATGGAAATCAGCCCCACCACAGGGTTTGCCAGGAGCATATAATTGGGAAACTGGTGAAAATAATAGAGGGTCAGCGGCAGGGTATACACCTGAGCCGCCACAGACACAGCCGTGGCTTCCCATAACCATTGCAGGGCTTTTTGCCGGAATTGGAGTTTTCGGCTAAGCCAGGGATAAAACACCAGGATACCCAAAACCGCCAGGTAAGAAAGCTGAAAACCCACGTCATGAATCCAGCCCGGCACGATCATCAGCAGGATCAGGGCGGAAAAGAACAGGGTATTGACCGGATTACCCGACCTTCTCAGGAAAATACCTACCTGGAAAATGGTAAACATGAGTGTGGAACGACAAACACTCGGACTCAGTCCGGTAAAAATGGCGTACGACCACAGGAAGAACAGCACACAGGCGATGAAAGGCCACTTTTGCCGGTTCAGAAAAAGACCGAAAACTGCATTCAATACCCAGAACAGGATGGCGATGTGCATTCCCGATACGGCCAGGGCATGTACCGTGCCGGTATCCGTGTACCATTGCAGGGTTTCGGCATCCAGTTCAGACCGCATTCCGCCAATCATGGCCTCTGCCACCCCCAGTTCGCCCGGACCGGTCAATACCTTACTGAATACCTCATGGGTGTACACATTGGCCCGGATGGCGAACCCGAGCAGCGACCGGTTTTGCGTTTCTCCTACCTTCCGGAAATCGCCTTCCCTGACAAACCGCTGGTGGAAAATCTGCTGGGTGGAAAGGTATTTCCGGTAGTCGAATTCAAATGGACTTTTCGGGCCTTCTATTTCCCGCAGGGGGCCGTTGAGTACGTAAATTTCTCCGAATTCAGGTACCGTGCCGGCCTTTTTATCGAAATACACCAACGCCTTACCTCCTGAGGGTGCCCACCTGCCCTCCCGGTATCCGCCCAAAACCCTGACCGTGGTTTTATACGAGGCCGGGCGGGTTTCGGTATAAGACGCGATCTCTACCATCACGCCTTCGTCCCGATCAATAGGAAGAAGCGTTTCCTGGTATAACTTAGGAAGCAGGCTCCCTAAAAAGAAAAAGGCAAGGGGTATCCCATGCCTCAATCCCTTTATTTTCAGGGAAAGCATACCGCACATCAGGAAGACTCCCCCCCCCGCCAGAGACAAAATAATGCTCAGCTTATCCGAGGATAAAATACCAGCCACCAGGAAGAGGAGGTACCGTAAAGCCGGATAAGTTCTGAATATCATCTAGTACGATTCTTTAGTGTTGGGAAAATCACCGGCCTTCACATCCCGGATATAATCGGTAAAAGCCGTATTCATGACTGCTGCGAGATCGGCATATCTTCTCAGGAAACGGGGAGAAAAATCCTTGTTGATTCCCAGCATATCGTGGATCACCAGAATTTGTCCGTCGCACCCATTCCCTGCTCCTATACCTATGGTCGGAATTTCGAGAGACGCGCTCACTTCCGCTGCCAGGCGGGCGGGAATCTTTTCCAGCACTACCCCGAAACAACCCAGGTCTTCCAGCAGTTTCGCATTGGATTTCAACAAGGCGGCTTCTTCCTCTTCCCTGGCCCGCACGGTGTAGGTTCCAAATTTGTAGATCGACTGAGGCGTAAGGCCGAGGTGGCCCATCACCGGGATTCCGGCGCTAAGCACCCGCCTGATGCAGTCTTCTATCTCTACCCCCCCCTCCATTTTAACCGCGTGCGCGGCCGACTCCTTCATGATACGCACGGCGGTACGGAGGGCTTCCGACGAATTCCCCTGATAACTGCCGAAAGGCAGGTCAACCACTACCAAAGCCCGGTTGACTCCCCGCACCACGCTCTGGGCATGGTAAATCATCTGGTCTACGGTGATGGGCAGGGTGGTTTCATGGCCTGCCATCACGTTAGAGGCCGAGTCGCCCACGAGGATCACCTCTACTCCGGCGGCGTCTACCAGCTTTGCCATAGAAAAGTCATAGGCCGTAAGACAGGCTATTTTTTCTCCTTTTTGTTTAAACTCGCGGAGGGTGTGGGTGGTAATTCTTTTGATTTCCGATGACATAAAAATGTTATTTAGGCCCCAGCCAAAGCTCGGGATTGAGTTTGGTATAATTGTGCCAGACCTGGAAGTTAATTTCAGGCACTCCGTCTTTTTCCGCTACGGTACCCACAATCTCCCTTCCTGTTACTTTCTGATTTACCCGTACCGCCACACTGGCCAGGTTGGCGTATATGGTATAGTAGTCTCCGTGCTGCACGGCCACCACATAGTTTAATCCGGGAATTTCGGAGATGTCGAGTACCACGCCTTCAAACACAGCCCGCACTTCTGCTCCCGGAGCCGTGCGGATGTCTACCCCGTGGTTATCTACCTTGATGCCTTTAAGCACGGCATGGTCGCGCACCCCGAATTTACCGGCAATGAACCCGTTGGCCGGCCACGAAAGCCGACTTTTAGCTGCGCTGAATTTCCCCGTGGCCACCGTGGCCACTTCGGTACGGGTGGGCGCGGGCGGTGTGCGGGCTGGCGTCTCTTCTTTCTTAGGCTCCGGCTTGGGTGCGGGTGCCTCTTCCACCGGTTTTCCAGCCGCTTCCGCCTTCCGCCGGTCAGCCTCTTTTCGTTCTTCCTCCAGGCGGGCCGCTTCGGCCGCCTTCCTGCGCGCCTCCTCCCTTGCACGCGCCTCTTCTTCCGCCTTCCGCGCCGCACGCTCCTTGGCAATGGCCACCGAGATCACAGAGTTCAACCTTCTCAGGGCGTCCTGCTGTTTCTTGAGCTCTGTTTTCAACTGTCCCTCTTTGGAAGTCAGCTCCTTGACAATTGCGTCTTGTTTCGTTTTCAGATCGTCCAGACCCTTTTTATCTTCAGACACCTGCTCAACAACGTTGGTTTGCCTGGTTTTACTTGCCGCCAACTCGGTTTGGCGCTTTTTCAACGCCTCTGTCAGCTCCTTTATCTTCTCGAATTTCCCTTTCCGGTTCTCCGCGTACTGCTTCAGGTATTTGTACCGCATAAACAGTTCCGTAACCGAAGTAGAAGAAAAAAGGAAGCCCAAACGGGTCAGCTTATTGCTGTTTTTAGCTTCCCGCACAATGGTTTCCGCATACTCCTTCTGCAAGGTACCCAATTCGTTTCGCAACGTATCCTGGGCCGCCAGGTTTTCCGCCATTTCCTTCTGGATAAGGTCAAGGTCTTGTTGCGCCAGGGAAATTTTCTTCTCCTGGTTCTCAATCTGGCGCTGAAGGGTCTGGGCCTGGCTGAGCGAGGTACGTCTTTCCTTCTGGGTCTGGCCCAGAATTTTCTTTACCTCCTCAATTCTTTGCAGGTTTTCTTTCTTCTCCGCCTCCAAAGCGGCACGACTTTTCTGCGTCTGGCCAAAGACAGAGGAAGCGGCAAGCAAAAGTAGTATAAATGTTAATCTCATCATTTCTAAATTCCCGGGATCGGCAGTATTTTATAGCTTTCGGGTATACCAAAGGAAAAACTCAGTCCCTGATCGGTCAACTCTATCCGCGAATGGACCACCTCCAGTTTCGCGTTACTTCTTCCTGTAAGAAGCATAGAAATGACGGAAGGAATCAGCTGGTCTTCCTGCGTGATAAAGCGGCTAAACGCAAGGTCAAGCCTGGTTTTGAGACGCGGATCTTCTCCGGCTACCTGGAAAACCTTATGTACGGAATTATCGATGCGGCTCTCAAACGTCACCTCGTTTCTTACCTGCCGAAGCACAGACACCGCGCTTCCGGCTTCCAGCTTATCCTGCTCTTCCACCGGAAACAACATTCCTCCGGTAAGCAAAGCCTGCAAAAGCGGGTAGTTCAGATCAAAGCCGGAAGCCCGGCTCAGCTCTTCCCAGGTTCCAATATAGGCCTTTCGGTTAAATCTATCCAAAAAAACCAGGGAATCGCGGGTAATTTTTGCGCGACCCACCTCCAGCCCTACAGAAACCGAAGCCCAGATCATGGAATCTTTCCGGATGTGGAAAATCACCGGAAATTTCTGAGAAAACGTACCCGCGGAAACGGCCGCTTCCGACCTTAACCGAAGTTCCTGAAAGCGGGGTTCAGCAAGAGAGAAATCGGGATGCCCCAGGGCGGAAGTACCCGAATTTTTGCCGAGATCGACTCCTTTCTTTTGTAATTTTCCCGAACGGCAGGAAACCGTAAGTACCATAAGCAGCGCGGTAAGCAGGGGGTATATTCGCATCAGATCTGTTTTATTTTTTTCTGAATGAGGGTATTGGTTTTGTCGAGTAACAAGGCCTTGGTCCATGCCTCCCGGGCTTCATCGCTTCTGCCCAGCGCCGCAAAGGCATCGCCCCGGGTATCGAAATATTCCGTACTCCGGTCTGCCTCTTCCCGCGGAATGAAATCAAGGGTTTTCATGGCTTCCTCCCCCTTGCCGACCGACAGCAACGCCCGCGCCAAAAGCAACTTATACGGGTTATTTTCCGGGTGTTTTGCACTTAATCCGGCGGCCAGCGCCAGCGCCTTCTCTTTGTTCGTACTAAGGGCGGCAAGAACATATTGTACGTAAGGATTTTCCGGATGTTCCCCGGCCAGGACTTCCAGCTTGGAGAGGTCACCGTGGGCTAAACCCGCGGCCGCCCCGGCCTTCATTACCCCGTCTCCCCCCAGGTGCAACACTTCTTCAAACGCTATTTCTGCGTCATCCTCCCGTTGGTTTCTCCATTGGGCCCAGCCCAGGTAAAACCAGATAGCCGGTTGATTGGGAAAATAGATACTGGCCGCATCCGCGTCTTTTTCAAGTTGCCTGAAATCTCCCAGAGCGTAATGAATCTGGAGCAGAGCCAGCCACACCTCAAACTGGTTCTTGTCTAACGCCACCGCCTTGCTGTAATACCCGCGGGCATCCAGGCGTTTTCTAAGGCGGAAACTGATGTCTCCTGCATAGAGAAAAGCCCGCGCCTGACCCGGATAGGCGGCCATAAGCGCCTCCGCTTTCTCCAATACATACGTCAGCGTCTCGGTATCCGCACCAAAAGCGTTCAAATGGTTGCCCAGTACATTTACTTTCAGGGAATACGGGAAAACCGTATTCTGTATTACCTGTTCCACCAGCTGACGAGAAGTCTGCCCGTCTCTTTCCGTGGCATACAACTCACTGAGCAGCCCGTAGGCGTCTCCCAGATCCGGATGCGCCGTCACCGCCTCCCGAAGCAGTTTGATCGCCTCTTTCCGCTGCCCGTTTTGCACCAGGATAACGGCCTGGTTCAGTACAAATTCCGGATTTGTGATTTTACTCCCTTCCTTCAGGGCGGCTTCTACTTTATTTTCTCTCAGGAGGATCTGCTGACGGGCCCGGGTGATTTTTTCCGAAGGACCGAATTGCTTTTCTGCCAGCTCCAGGGTCTTTAAGGCGCCGTCTGAGTCGCCCTCGCCCGCCTGTAATTCCAGCAGGTGATAGTAGGCGTTCGCGTCTTCGGGCTTCATCCTGATCAGCTCACTCCAGGCATCCCGGGCCGCTTTTCCCTTATGATTTTTTTCCAGCACGGTGGCGTAATGCTGTAGGTAATACAGGCTGCTACGATCCAACTGAACAGCCGTTTCGGCGCTGAGTTCCGCTTGTGCGTACTGATCCAAAGCGCTTTCCGCCCTCGACTTCATGTAAAACCCCGCTCCCGACTTTTCGTCTATTTTGACCAGGGTCTCAAATTGTTTCAGGGCTCCTGCGTAATCTTCCAGCACAAAAAGCATCATGCCCTGGGTAAAGATGTTTTCACCAGACTCCCCACCGGGCCGGGGTTGTCCCGCCGCCCCTACCGAAAACAATACGAGCAAAGCCAGTAAGCGCATGATGAATCATTTAAGCCTTAAAAAAACGTAAATTTCTACATTTTCTTGCGAATGCGCAAATGGACTGCCCCGTAAAACAGATTATAGTGTAAGCAGGTGAAGCACTTCTGGCGCAGATCTTATCGGTCGCGCTCTGCCCGGCGGTCTTCGGCGGAGCGGTCTTCAGCCACACCGGATTTCCAGTAGGAAAAGGCGTAGAACTCTTCTTTGGCCCAGCCGTTTTGTTTCAGATGTTCGCGCAAAGACTTTACCGTATCGTATTCTGCGGCGATGTAGGCGAAACGGTCGCATTCCGGAAGATCCAGGCCTTTGACCGTAGCGGAAAGCTCACTGCCTTTTTCCGGCTGGGGGTTATGCAGCCAGACCAGGCGGATATCGGCCGCAGTACGTAGGGGCAGCTCGTCTTCCTTCCCGTGTACTTCAATTACACAAACCCCGGAAGCCGTGGCCGGAAGCGACTCCAGAATGCAGCTTAATACCGGAATGGCCGTGGCATCACCGGCCAACAGGTAATAACCTACCCGGGGATACAAGTCTTTTTTTACGCCTTTCATGGCTACTCCCAGTTCATCTCCCGGGCGGGCGTTAATCGCCCAGCGCGAGGCCGGCCCGTTTTCTCCATGATGCACGAAATCAATCACCATCTCCTTTTTCTCCAGGTCAATGCCCCTGTGCGTATAGGTGCGCACCGCAGGCACCAGATGCGGCTCGGGATGCAGCCAGATTTCCAGTTCTTCATTGTATTCCGGAAAATGTACCTGGCTTACCCCCGCCGGAGGGATAAAGATCTTATTGTTATTTCCTACCGTACACGCTTTATATTCAGGTACCGCATCACCCTCCAGGGTCACCCGTATCAGGTGGGGGGTAAGGTGTTCTTTTCTTTTCAGCCGTAAAATATGCCGAATGATCTTAGGTTTCATAGGTTTGTTCACTTTCAGCCTTCGCCATGCCGCTTTTATTCATCGATACGATTCCTAAAAGCCGAAAATTACGACTACCGGCTATTCAAAAAATAATTTAGGGTGTGGAATATGGGATAGATTAAAACACGTTGCTCACTTCATCAATCATACGGTCAAGAGAAAGGATGCCCCCGCCTGAAAGGTACCAGATTTCCGGGTTAAGGTAAATAATCTTGCCGTTTTGGTAGGCCCGGGTCTGACGTACCAGCACATTCTCTATCTCCGACTTATCCGCGGCTTTCTTGTTGACTACCGCCCCCCGGTCTACCACAAAAAGATATTCAGGATTGATTTGCTGAATGAACTCGCTGGAAACGGGTTGTCCATGGCGTGCGGCTTCCAGGTGTCCCGCCGCTTCTTTCACACCAAGCGCTTCATGAATAAAACCGAAACGCGACTTTTTCCCGTACGCGCTGAATTTTCCTCCGTTATACATCACCACCAGTCCTTGCCCGTCTGCGGCTTCAATCTTCTCTCGCGCGGCTTTGATCTTATCGTCAATCCGGCTCAGCTCGGCCTCAATTTCGTTTTCCTTTTGGAAGATAACACCAAAATACCGGGTTTTGTCCCGGAAAGCGTTCAGAAAATCATCCTGGTCAATTTTCACAAATACCGTAGGTGCGATTTTTTTCAGTTCCGGATACACGTTTTCCAGCCTTTCCGACATAAAGATGACATCGGGATTCAGGGCCGCCAGTTTCTCAAAATTCACCTCTTTCACCGAACCCAGGTCTGCCACTTCCGGATCTTCCCCGTAGTGGGCCAGGTGCTGCGGAAGATGTTCTTTCGGCACGCCCAGCACTTTAATGCCCAGCACATCCAGGTTTTCCAGGCTCACATAATCCAGTGCCACCACCCGGGTAGGTGAGGCCTTTACTTGTACGGTATCCAGTTCGTGGATTACGGTAAGGGTATTCTCTCCATCCCCGGTAGTATCGTTATTTCCCTTATTACAGGCGGTAAGTGCTACCCCCATTATCAGTATTGAAATTTTCAGAATCTTCATAACGTTAACTTGGTTTCGCGCAATGCGCTTTTAATAATAATTACAGATTTTTCTACCTTCAGTTTCCACAATAGTGAACTCCATATCAAACACTTTTTGCAGTATTTCCGGTTCAATCACCTTATCTACTTCGTCAAAAAAGGCTACCTTGCTGTCTTTCAGGGCCACGATGTAGTCGGAATACCGCGCTGCGAAATTAATATCGTGCATCACCATCACGATGGTTTTTCCTTTGCTGTCGCAGAGGTAGCGCAGGGTTTTCATGATCTGCACCGCATGCTTCATATCGAGATTATTCAGGGGTTCATCCAGCAGGATATAGTCGGTATCCTGGGCCACCACCATGGCCAGAAAGGCCCGCTGCTTCTGTCCTCCGCTCAGTTCATCCACATACTGATCCGCTATATCCTGGAGGTTCAGAACCTCTATGGCCTCCTCCACATGCCGGCGATCATCCGCGGTAAGTCTTCCCTGAGTGTAGGGAAAGCGCCCGAAACTCACCAGTTCCCTTACCGTGAGTTTCATTTCCAGGTGATTGGCCTGCTTCAAAATAGACAAATGCCGGGCCAGAATACGCGACTTGTACCCACTGATATCTTTGGAATCCAGCAGCACCACCCCTTCGTTTTGCTTCAGCAGGCGGCTGATGATAGACAGGAGCGTACTTTTTCCCGCCCCGTTACTACCGATCAGAGACGTGATTTTTCCGCGGGGAACCGACAGGGAGACGGCGTCAAGAATCACTTTTTCTCCGTAAGACCGGGTTATCTCTTTGACTTCTATCATAACTTTTTAGCGGTTAAAAGGATGTACAGGAAATATAATCCGCCTATAAAATTGATCAAAATACTGATGGTGGTGGTCATATTGAACACCCGTTCTACCAGGAACTGCCCCGCCACCAGGGTAATGCAGGAAATAAGTACGCAGGCAGGCAGCAAGACCGAATGCCGGTGGGTTTTAAACAGCTCGTAGGTGAGATTGGTCACCAGGATACCGAAAAAAGTAATGGGGCCCACCAGCGCCGTAGAGACCGACACCAGCACCGTAATAATAAACAGGAACGTCAAAACTACCCGGTTATAATTTACGCCGAGGTTGATGGCCTGTTCACGGCCCAGGGCCAGCACATCGAGGTACTTGTGGTAACGCAGGGCCGGCACCATCATCAGGCCGCAAGCTCCTGCCGCATAAGCGAGAAGATCGCTGTTCATCCGGTTAAACGAAGCGAAAATCCGGGCTTCCATAAGTGAAAACTCGTTGGGGTCGAGCAGCATCTGAACAAAAGCGCTGAGGGTGCTGAACAGTGTGCCGAGAATAAGCCCTGTCAGGAGAAGAAAATACATATTGTTTTTCTCTTTCCGGAATACGAAGAGATAAATCAGCACGGCAAATCCCAGCATCATCAGTATAGACCACCCGAAATTATGGGATTCTGTCAGCACCCGGAACGTTTTATCGCCGTACACAAACACAATGAGCGTCTGGAACAAAAGGTACACCGCCTCAAACCCCATGATGGCCGGGGTCAGGATGCGGTTACCGGTCAGGGTCTGAAAAACAAGTGACGAATACCCTATGCTCCAGGCTACCAGCAAAAGCGCCGCAATCTTCCACAGACGCCTCTCCAGTATGTAACCCGTGTTTCCTCTCAGGTCATGAAAAAGGAATATCCCCACCACGGCCATCACCAGGAGCAGTAAAACGGTTATTCGGATAAGTTCTTTTTTCATTTACAATGTATTGAGCTTTGAGCTTTGAGCCGTGAGCTTTGAGCTGTGAGCTGTGAGCTTTGAGCCTTGAGCCTTGAGCCTTGAGCCTTGAGCTGTGAGCTAACTTCTCCTAAGCAACAATAGCAGAAACAATATACCTCCCACTATGCCCACTACCACCCCTATCGGCACCTCGAAAGGAAACATGATCAGCCGACCGGCGATATCGCAGACCAGCAGAAACAAAGCCCCGAAAAACGCGGTATAAGGCAAGGTCTTCCTCAGGTTATCGCCATAAATAAGACTGATAATATTGGGTACCACCAAACCCAGGAAAGGAATGGCTCCTACCGTAATCACCACCACACTCACCGTCAGCGAAACACAAAATAGCCCCAGGTTCACCACCTGCCTGTAATTCAGGCCCAGGTTCCTGGAAAACGCCTCTCCCATGCCTACCACCGTAAATTTATTGGCGTAAAAATAGGTAAGGGCAATGGCCGGAAGCGAGATATACAGCACTTCGTAATTGCCTTTCAAGACGGAAGAAAAATCGCCCACCAGCCAGGAATTCACGTTCTGTACAATGTCATACCGGTAAGCAAAGAAAGACGCTACCGAGCCGAGAATATTACCGAAAATGATCCCGACCAAAGGCACAAAAATAATGTTCCGGTACCGTATCCGGTCGGTGATGCTCAGGAAGATCAGGCTGGAAGCGAAGGTAAAGACAAAGGCCATCAGGGCCCGGTTAAACAAGCTGCTCTGAGGCGCCAGGAGAAAGGCGATCAGCAAACCCAGTTTGGCGGCATCGAGGGTACCGGCAGTAGTGGGCGACACAAATTTATTCTGGGTAATCTGCTGGAGAATAAGGCCGGAAACACTTAACCCTATGCCCGCCAGGATCAGGGAGATGGTACGGGGTATGCGGCTTACCGTAAGAATCAGCTTCTGTTCTGCGTCCGGACGAAAAATGTCGGTTACCGCAATATCCTTCACCCCAATGAAGACAGAAATGCCTGCCACTATCACCACTACTATCAGGTATCCCGTCAGTTTCAATTTATACTAAATCTAAATAAGAAACAAAAATAAGGGATATATACGGAAACAAAAAATCCGGCTCCGCTATACTTTGCGTCACCGGTCTGCCTCCACAAAGACGGGAACCCGCTCACGTAGTTTCCTTTTCCCTGAAAGAGGCCTTTGCACTCTCACTTTTCAGGTTGTGTTCTTCGTCATACATACCGTCCAGCTCGTCCAGCTGGGTGCCCTTCCAGAGGGCGATGCCCGACACATACGATACCCGCCCAATCATGTGGGCCGCTACCGGTGTGGTCAGCAGGAGAAAAAAGCCGATGGCAATGGCCTTCGTGGTTACGAATACTTCGGGAAATACCATGGCAGCGGCGGCCAGCAGGAAACCCACACCCAAAGTAGAGGCCTTTACGGTTACAGATAACCTCAGAAAAAAGTCAGGCATGCGCAAGATGCCAATAGACGCGAACAGGATAGCCAACGTGCCTATCGTACAAAACAGAATCAGAATAATCTCTTTCATGTGTATAAAATTTTTGCTTTCAGCCTTCAGCTATCAGCAGTCAGCCGGGCGACGGCTATGAGCTATGAGCTGATTAAAAAAACCTATCCCTTCTTTTCGAGGTAATACGAAAACGCGACCGTACTCAAAAACGCGATCAGGGCCAGGATCATGGCCACATCCAGGAACAGTTCTTTCCCGGAACGGATACTGAATACGGTAATAAACCCGATACCCGTGGTGATGATCAGGTCAAGGGCAATTACGCGGTCTACCACGCGCGGTCCCTTTACAAAACGAATAAACGTCAGCAGCATAGAAACCGACAGCAGCGGTAAAATCACATAGTCGAGGTAATTGTATAATGTCATCTCAGTATTTCCAGTAAGCGGCGTTCAATCCCTTCTTTCGTTTCTTTTATAAAGGTACGTTTATTTTTCAGGTACATGACATGAATAAAAAGTGTTTTTTTATCTTCACTGATATCCAGGATAAGCGTACCGGGCGTGAGGGAGATCATGGTAGAGAGCAGATTGATCTCCAGGTCGCTGCTGGCGTTCATGGGGTATTTCACAATTCCCGGCTTGAAAAAATACCGGGGGGTGATTACGTCGTACGCCACCTGTATATTGGCCCTGATCATTAGGTAAAAAAAATAGAGCGCAAGGTAAATAATCTTGGGTACCCGCGTAAAGTAGCGCTTATCTTCTTCGGCCCTGTTCATAATCCAGAGGATACCGAACCCTACCAGGAAACCGAACAGGAAGTTGGAATAATACAAAGCCCCTGTCAAGGCCACCCAGATGAAGGCCAGCAGCAGGTTCATTAAAAACTGTTTAACCATAGTTCAACTATATTAACCCAGCACCGCTTTGATGTACGGTGCGGTATTGATCATTTCGTCCGTGATCCGGTCGACCACCTCAATCACAAATTGGGCGTCAAGCCCGATCATCACACTACAAAAACACAATATAACTACCGGCAATACCAGGAATGTCTTTTTCGCCGGCGACAAGGAAGCGAAGGTATCCTGTATACGCTCATCGCCGGAAGGGTCTTTCCAGAAGGCTTCCGACCACATCCTTGCAATCACAAACAGGGTGATAAAACTACCGATAATGATGGTAGCCACCAGCAAGAACTTCCCGGCATCAATACCGCCTTCGATCAGGTAGATTTTCGGCCAGAATCCCGACAAAGGGGGTACTCCTACCAGGGAAAACAGGACCAGGGCGATCACCAGGGAGATTTTGGGATATTGTCCGTAAATGCCCCCCAATAATTTCAAATTCATGGATCCCCGGAGCTGGCGAATCAGCCCGGCAATAAGAAACATGTTGGTTTTCACCAGGATATCGTGGAAAAGATAAAAGACGGCCCCCATCATGGCCACCTTGGTATACAGGCCCAGACCGCCCACCATAAAGCCGATGTGACACACAATAAGCGAGGAGAAAAGCCTCCGGATATTGTCTTTGATCAAGGCGCTGAACATCCCGGTGACAATCGTAAATACGGCAATCACCACCAAGAGGTTTTTCAGATTATCGTCAGGCGTGAAAAGCAGGGTAAAAACACGAAACAAGGCGTAAATCCCTACCTTGGTCAGTAACCCTCCGAACGTAGCGGCCACGGCCGAGGGCGGAGTATGGTAAGAAGACGGCAGCCAGAAGTACAGGGGAAAAACCGCTGATTTTATCCCGAAACCCAGGAGAAAGAAAACGGAAGTAAGGTTGATCAGCGACTGGTTCTGTACTTTGGGAATCCTGAGGGCGAGGTCGGCCATGTTGAGCGAGCCGGTCATGCCGTAAAGAATCCCGATGCCGGTCAGGAAAAACATGGACGCCAGGATATTGAGGGCCATGTACTTCACGGCGCCCTCCAGCTGGGCTTTGCGCCCGCCGAGGGTCATCAATACAAATGAAGAAATAATAATCACCTCAAACCAAACGTAGAGGTTGAATATATCTCCCGTCAGGAAAGCCCCGTTCAGTCCCATTACCAGGAAATGGAAGATGGGGAAGTACCCGTAAAGCATACGGGCCCGGTTAATACCCGCCGCGGAAAAGATCGATACGGCGAGGGAGGCAATGGCCGTAATCAGCACCAGGGAACTGCTGAATAGGTCGGCAACAAACACGATACCAAAAGGTGCGCGCCAGTTGGCGGCGTTCATGATGAGTATTCCTCCGGAATGTACCTTGTAAAATAATACGGCCGCCGAGATCAGGCCCAAAAAAGCGGCTATCACACTGATATAACGCTGGGAAACGGTCTTGCGCCATAAAGCCAGCTGCAATACAGCCGCCAGCAGGTGGATCAGGAGGGTTCCTATGATACTGTTATCTGTCATATATCTTCTTCTTCCGGGGTATTGAGGTCGTCAAGGTCATCCGAGTCTACCAGCACATACACTCTTTTCAGCAATACAATAGCAAAAGCCGTTAAACCAAAGCTGATCACAATGGCGGTCAGGATCAGCGCCTGGGGAATGGGGTCGGCATAGATGTCGGTAAAAACTTTCATATCGGGAGGAATCACGGGTGGCTTTCCCGCCGTGAGGTTTCCCAGTAAAAAAATAAGAATATTGGTGGCATTGCCCAGGAGCATAATGCCCAGCAGCAGCTTCACCATACTCCGCCGGAGTATCATGTACATGCCACTGGCATACAAAATCACAATAAGACCTACTAGAACCAGTTCCATAATTTATTCTGAAAATAAGGATATGGTAAAAATGATGGTCAGCACTACCCCCACCACCAGCAAATAGATTCCGGCGTCAAAAAACAGGGTAGTACCCACACTACCAAACACCGGAAGCTGCTCGGGAATCCAGAGTGATGTCATGACCGGCTTCCCGAAAAACAGGGGAACCAGCATGCTGGCTGTAGACAAACCCAGTCCGATCGGAATCAGAGAAAGCGGCTTATACCGGATAATGCGCATGGTGTTTTCCACGCCGTTGGCAAAACTATGCAGCACAAAGGCGATGGAGGCGACCAGTCCTCCCACAAAGCCCCCTCCCGGAGAATAATGCCCTCGGATAAGCAGGAAAAAGGAAAACAGCAACAGAATAGGGAGCAGGTATTGCGATGCCGTTTGTAAAATCGTACTTCTCATAATGTTATTCTTTTTCGGATGCCTTTAATCGTAATTTCAATAAACTATACACGCCAATGGCGGCCACACTCAGCACCACAATTTCAAACATGGTATCAAACCCTCTGAAATCTACCAGGATCACGTTGACTACATTTCTTCCTTTGCCTAACGTATAGGCGTATTTGGCATAAAAATCAGAGATGTTGTACCGGGTAGGTTCCATCAGCACCCGGAGGCAGATAATGCCCAGCAGCACCCCGAAAACAATGGAAATGCTGGCGTCACGCACCATGACTTTCACGTTCCGGGTTTTCAGGAAAGGCGGAAGGCGGTACAGTACCAGCACAAACAATACCACGGTGAGGGTATCGATGGTAAACTGGGTCATGGCCAGGTCAGGCGCGCTGTAGGTCACAAACAGCAAACAAATAGCATACCCCACGATACTCATACAGACCACGGCGGTAAGTCGCGAGGAAGTTTTAAGCGACTTATACAAGGCCCCTACCAGGATAAAGACAATGGCGATATCGTAAAACCGCACGGGTGACAACTTACTGAAATCAATGGTGAAAAATCCGCCCCGCCAGATCTCATAGATCAGTAAGGCTTCTGCGAACAGGAGGATTTTAATAATATACGACCTCAGGTAACCGTCGTGGAAAAAATTGGTATAGGCCGAGGCCACCTGCTTGGTCCGGATATACATTCTCCCGAAAACCACCCCCGGGCGGATCCGTTCCAGGGCGGTAATGAACTCCGACTTCCGGAAGCGGGGCGTATTTACCAGGTACACCACCGTACCCGCCGCCAAAGTGGCCAGGCTCAGCATCAGCACCAGGTTAAACCCGTGCCATATCTTCAGCTGTACCGGAACATACTGTTGAAATATACTCTTTACGGCGGCTTCGGTGAATAAAGCGCCCGTCCACCCCGGAAAGATGCCCGCCAGCACACCCAGCACGGCCAGCAACAGGGGCGGCACCCACATCAGGGGAGAAGGAAGGTGTACCTTCTGAAACTCTTCCCGCACTTTACCGGCAAAAGGTTTAATACCGGCCAGCAGGGCCGCCGCTACCAGGCCTATATTGGTGACAATGGCTATACCCGTCAGGTACCAGGCCCAGGCCGATTCGTAATGCAGGGTAGATTCGTAAATCAGGTCTTTGCCTATAAACCCAAAGGTCAGGGGTACCCCGGCGCCTGAAAGAGCGGCCAGACCGCCCGCCAGCGCCACCGGCCATAAAACTTTCCCCAGACCCGATAAACGGGTGAGATCACGGGTGCCGGTTTCATGATCAATGATGCCCGTCACCAGGAACAAAGGCGCCTTGTAGAGGGCGTGGGCCAGTAAAAAGACACAAGCGGCAATAATAGCATAATTACTACCTATACCCAGCAAAAAGGTTAGTACACCCAAAGCAGAGATGGTGGAATAGGCCAACACCCCTTTCAGGTCTCGTTTAGACAGGGAAAGAATGGACGCATACACCATGGTAAATCCGCCCACGCCCATCAGCGACCACTGCCAGAGGGCGGTATCGCCCAATACGGGTGTAAACCGGGCCAGGATAAAAATTCCGGCCTTGACCATGGTGGCCGAATGCAGGTAAGCGGAAACCGGCGTAGGCGCTTTCATGGCGCCCGGCAACCAGAAATGAAAGGGAAACTGTGCCGATTTGGTAAAAGCGCCGGCCAGAAACAGGAGGAGAATAGCCGGGTAAAATGCGTTCTCCCGGATGGCCCCCGCATGATTCAGAATATCTCCGATACTGAAAGAACCCGCCAGGCTACCCATCCAGATCAGGGCAACCAACAAGATGAGGCCCCCCAGTCCCGTCACGGAAAGGGCGGTAAGGGCGCTCCTGCGCGACTCCTCCTCCCGGTTATTAAAACCGATAAGGTAATACGAACTGATGCTGGTGAGTTCCCAGAAAATAAATAAGAGGATCACGTTATTGGCCAGCACCAGCCCCAGCATAGAAGACATGAACAGGAGCAGGTAACCGAAAAAGCGGTCGATATACCGGTCTCCCTTTAAATAAGACGAAGCATAAATAAAGATCAGGGTACCTATTCCTGTAATCAGTAAAGCAAACAGCAGGGAGAGCCCATCGAGGCGAAAACCCAGATTGACCCCCAGGGCGGGTACCCAGGGCGTGCTTTCGAAGAGTACCCTTCCTGCACTGACTTCCGGAATCCTTTGAAGAAAATAAAGAAAGAGTACGGCCGGCACCAGGGCCAGCAGACTACTTCTATTGTTTCTAAAAAATTTCCCGAAGGGAACAAGGAGGCACGCAGTAACTAAACCTAATGTAACAGTAAACAGCATTCCGTATGATCTTGTGAAACCACTAAAATACGAAATCTTTACTTTTTATACAATAATAGCAAGGCAGAACCGCCAAAGTTCTTCGAAAAATACAAAAAAATAGCCGTTAGCGATTAGCGATTAGTTCTTAGAAATCCGGCATACCGGCCCCACTTTGCACGACTGTCAGATAATAAAGCGAAAGACTTACTCGTTCTTCCATTCCGGTTTCCGCTTTTCAAAAAGTGCCTGGATCCCTTCACGGGCATCCCGGGAATCGCGCAGCCGGCTCAATTCTCCTTTTAAATAACGGAAATGTCCGTCCTTCTTTACATTTTCCAGGGCTTTGAGCACCTCAAATCCCCGGGTCACGGCCAGCGGAGCATTCTCCGCCAAGCCACTGATCAGGCGACCGGCCACGCCCTCTTCCAGCAGTTTATCTACGATTCCCCATTCCAGCGCCTGCCGGGCCGGGAAAGGCTCTCCGGAGACACACAGCTGCAAGGCTTTCTTCTGCGGCATAATCTTCAGCAGGGAGGCCAGCACCTGGAAAGGAAAAATACCGATCTTCACTTCCGGAAGCGAAAATTCCACTTCGGGCCGGGCCAGCACAAAAGTACATTCCGCCACCACCAGGAAGCCACCCGCAATCACCTTTCCTTCTACTAAAGCCACGGAAGGTTTATTCAGCTGCGCCATCACTTCACCCAGCGAAAGGTCACGATTCACAATACCCGGGTTAAGGTGATCGGCGGTCGGGTCTGTAAAAGCCTTAAGGTCCATTCCCGCACAAAAAACCGGCCCTTCCGCCTCGATCACCACCACCCGCACTTCCTTATCCGCGTTTGCGGCTTTCAGGGCATGATCCATTTCGTTCACCATAGTGGGTGTAAAAGCATTCCGCTTTTCCGGCCGGGCGAGGGTCAGGGTAAAAATGTGGCCTTCTTTCCGGATTTTGATGAAATTATAGGTCATATTAAATTTCGTATTAATGATCTTAGTGCGCTTTGTGCTATAAGTTTGCACAAAGGTACACCAAGTGATTGGTTAACAACGGTTAATGGATCAGATGCAAGAAACTCGCCTGTAGTTCAGCGATCTGCTCTATACTCCCTCTTCCGAAATAATCGAGCAGGTCTTCGGAAGCGATATTCCCCACCAAATCATTCTGCGCAAACGGACACCCCCCGTAGCCCAGCAGCGCCCCGTCAAATTTCCGGCAGCCGGCCGCATACGCAGCAACAACCTTTTCAAGTCCGGCCGCCCGTTCCGAATGAAAATGAGCGCCTATGCGAAAATCCGGAAAAGCCCGCTTACAGGTTTCAAACAAAGTCCGGATTCCGGCGGCATCGGCCTCCCCCGTGGTATCGGCCAGGGAAAACTCCCCGATGCCCAGCTCGCTGATCTTCCCGATCCAGTCGGTCACCAATTGCTCGCTCCACACATCGCCGTAGGGATTGCCAAAGCCCATCGAAATATACACTTCCGTTTCTCGACCCGCCTGCACTACCTTTTCGTGAATCCGCTGTAAGCGCACAAACGATTCTGCGACGCTGCTGTTGGCGTTTCGCTGTTGAAAAGTCTCCGAAACAGAGAAAGGATAACCCAAAAAATCTATCTTTTCGTAACGAAGGCCCGTTTCCGCGCCCCGTTCATTCAATACTATGGCCAGCAGCTTGGTACCGTGGGTATCCCCTATTCTTTCCAGCACTTTTTCGGTATCGGCCATCTGAGGCACGGCCTTGGGCGACACAAAACTCCCGAAATCAATGCGATCGAACAGCCTGCTTTGGAGCAGGCGGTCGATATGTTCCGCCTTCTTTTCTGCCAGAATAAGGGAGTGAATACCCTGGATGGCATCGCGGGGACAATCGGTTAAGAAAACCTCAGGCATCTTTACGGATATCTCGTGAAATAACAATCTTCTGGATTTCTGACGTACCCTCGCCTATGGTACAGAGTTTGGCATCGCGGAAAAATTTCTCTGCCGGGTAATCTTTGGTATACCCGTATCCTCCGTGAATCTGCACACTTTCTGTAGACACCTCTACGGCGGTTTCGGAAGCAAAGAGTTTGGCCATGGCCCCTGCCCGCGTCACATTTCCCCCGTGATCTTTATAATAGGCGGCCTGACGGCACAGCAGTTCCGCCGCTTCAATTTTGGTGGCCATTTCTGCCAGTTTAAAACTGATAGCCTGGAAATCAAATATTTTTTTTCCGAACTGCTCCCGCTCTCCGGCATAGCGCAGGGCGCATTCGTACGCTCCCCGGGCAATACCCAGGGAAAGCGCGGCGATAGACACCCGGCCTCCGTCAAGCAGTTTCAGAGCCTGCTTAAACCCTTCGCCTTCCTTACCGATCAACTGATCTTGGTGTACCCGGCAATGATCAAAAAACAGGCAGGCCGTTTCCGATGCGCGCATGCCCAGTTTGTTCTCCTTTTTCCCCGCCGAAAAGCCTGGCGTATCTTTTTCCACAATGAAAGCCGACATCTCCGACCCCTGCCCCGTGCGGGCAATCACCACCGCCACCTGCGAGCTGATGGCGTGGGTAATGAAGTTCTTCGAGCCGTTTAACACGTAATAATCCCCGTCTTTTTCCGCAAAGGTAGTCATGCCCCCGGCATCGGAACCCGAACTGGTTTCGGTCAGTCCCCAGGCACCGATCCACTCCCCAGACGCCAGGCGAGGAAGATAAAACCGTTTCTGATCTTCGTTTGCGAAACTGAAAATATGATTCGTGCAGAGTGAATTATGCGCCGCTACCGACAAACCGATAGAGCCGCAGACCTTGCTGATCTCTTCGAGGATGGTAATGTACTCCTGATAAGACAGACCGGCACCGCCGTATTCTTCCGGAATAACCACGCCCATAAAGCCGTATTCTCCCATTTTCCGGAACAGTTCCGCGGGGAAAAACTGGGTTTCGTCCCACTCCATAATATGGGGCCGGATATAGGTTTCCGCAAAGTCACGGGCGCTTTGGCGGATCAAACTCATCTGGTCTGCATCGGTGATGAACATAGGTAAAATCGTTGTTTTATTTGTTATGCTAATAATTCACATGCCAAATATCTTAAAAAAATTCCTATTTTCTTTAAAAAAAGTGATATTTTTAAGGATCAAAAGGTAAACAAAAAAAATCGATTCCAAATAATATTTTGAATTTATTCATCAATGAAAGATTTAATTTCCATCTTACACACCCGGAAAGAATCCCTGAGGCTGGGGGGCGGTGCAGACAAAATCAGGAAACACAAGAGCAAAGGGAAGCTGACGGCCTGGGAAAGGATAGAATATTTGCTGGACGAGGGCCGGGAGTACCAGGAGGTGGGCATGTTTGCCGGAGACGGGATGTACGATGAAGAAGGGGGCTGTCCGAACGGCGGCGTAGTGGTGGTGATAGGCTATGTGATGGACCGGATGTGTGTGGTGGTATCGAATGACGCTACGGTAAAGGCCGGAGCGTGGTTTCCTATTACGGGCAAAAAGAACCTGAGGGCCCAGGAGATTGCGATGGAAAATCATCTGCCCATTATCTACCTGGTCGATTCGGCCGGGGTGTATCTGCCTATGCAAGACGAGATCTTTCCCGACAAGGAGCATTTCGGCCGGATTTTCCGGAACAACGCGCACATGTCGGCCATGGGCATTCCCCAGATCTCGGCCATCATGGGGAGCTGCGTGGCGGGGGGCGCCTACCTCCCTATCATGTCGGATTACGCCTTTATTGTGCAGGATTCGGGGTCGGTTTTCCTTGCGGGGCCCTACCTCGTAAAATCTTCTATCGGGGAAAGCGTGGACGCCGAAACCCTGGGGGGCGCCTCCACGCACTCGGTGATTTCGGGGGTGACGGACAATCGGTTTCCTACCGACGAGGCCTGCCTGGATGCCATCAAAGATGTGATGGACAAGATGGGGGGCTTTCCGCGGGCGGGTTTTAACCGGAAGAAAGCCGTGCCGCCGGCGGTGGCCCCGGAGAAAGCGGCGGAATTGTTACCTACGGACCGCAGCAGTCCGTACAGCATGCACACCCTCCTGGAAACGCTCGCGGACGCGGGCAGCCTGGAGGAGTATAAGGCGGAGTACGGCAAGACGCTGATTTGTGCCACGGCGCGGATAGACGGATGGGCCGTGGGTATCGTAGCGAACCAAAGGGAAATGGTGAAGGCGAAAAAGCCCGGCGGAGGTACGGAGCTGCAAATGGGCGGAGTGATCTACAGCGACTCGGCCGACAAAGCGGCGCGCTTTATCATGAACTGTAACCAGCAACGCATTCCCCTGGTTTTCCTCCAGGACGTGACCGGTTTTATGGTAGGCAGCCGCTCGGAACAGGGCGGCATCATTAAAGACGGAGCAAAAATGGTAAACGCCATGGCCAATTCCGTGGTACCCAAGTTTACCTTTATTATAGGCAACAGCTACGGCGCCGGCAATTACGCCATGTGCGGCAAAGCCTACGATCCCCGCCTGATTTACGCATGGCCTTCCGCCCAGATGGCCGTGATGAGCGGGGCTTCGGCAGGCAAAACCCTGTTGCAGATCCGTGAAGCCGCCCTGAAATCAAAAGGCATACAACTCACGGAGGAAGAAAAGGCTTTACAACTCCGGGAAATTGATGAGCAGTACAAGGAACAGCTGAGTCCTTACTACGCCGCCGCAAGACTCTGGGTAGACGGCATCATTGACCCGGCCGAAACCCGTAAAGTGATCAGTATGGGGATTGAAGCCGCGGATCACGCCCCGCTGACCGCACGGTACAATGTAGGCGTGATCCAGACGTAGTTGGACGCATACTGAACCTTACCCGGCCAGCGCGATATGTCCAAACTTCTCCTCCAGGTCTGCCGGAAGGTTGTAGTCGGCCAGGGTGAGGTCATTGTCTACGGTATTGATAAAGAAAGAGCGCGCACGCTTTTCCCAACCGGGATATTTAGCGGCCAGTTTTCGTGATCGATAATATAAAACGCGGTATCGCACGAAAGAATTCACCAGTTCATCCGGATACGGGTAGGCGTTGGCCGCCTGAATATCCGCGAGAGACAGTTTTCCGTCCTGCTCCACTCCTAAAATCGCTTCGAAAGCTTTGATATTGATCCAGTCTTTCCCTTCACCGGCATTGATCAGGTGGTCGATGACCACTTCGGCGAGTTCCTGGCTTTTGAAATGATTGCCGTGATACTTGTTCCAGTATGCCCGGCGATAGATGTCTACAGCTTCCTGCTTCGTAAAGTTTTTGTCGCCCCATAGCGGCTTGTGGATACCGTAACCCGCCCCTTCAAATTTAAGCAGCTTGGGTATATACTTTTCAAAAGAGGCTGCGTTAGCGGAAAAAGATATAAGAATTAAACCTAACCATTTGACCATTTTTTTGTCGTTTGGTGGGAAAATCCTGCACGGATGCAGTTGGCCGACCGGCCGGAAACCGCTGATTTTGAGAATGATTCAGCCCATTTCCAAAAAATAAACGCAAATTTACGACCTTTTTATATAAATACCTAAAATATTTTATTTCCCGAAGTATACCTTTCCCGTCTCCGGCACGCATTCACGCGGGAGTCTTGCGGGAATCCGTCTTTCGGATTCAGGGCTCTAAGATCGAAGGGGCTTGCGAAGCGTCAGATCGGGCAAATACCTCCGAGCATGTTTACCTTTGCCGGGGTTCACCGTAGTGCCGGTCTAGTTCAAAAGAGTTGATATGGCGCTCTTTTTTGGCTTCAAAGATATCCGCGATAGTAATCAGGATCCCGGTTTCTTCCACTTCTCCAAAATCTTCATTCTGGGCGGTGCCGAAGGATTTCATGGTGGAAGAAAGCCCCATATAGGTATTGATAAGAGGGGGAATATTTTCTCCCAAAGCCCTTACACGGGCATTCAGCACCTTGTATCCTTCCTTGTAATCCAGTCCGTCGAAAATTCCGCGGTGGTGGCTTATATCGGTATAGGCCCCCAAAGGATGTATCGGCCATACGAGCCGCTCCGGATCCGGGAAATAATGGTTCATGAAATACAGAAGCAGGTCACGGGCTTCCTGGTTGTAATGGGCATACATGGTGACTTTCCCAAAGAGATAACGGATATCCGGATTCAACATGACAATCGCTCCCAGTCCATCCCACAGGTTATCGAGCGAAAAAAGTCCTTTGCGGTTATCTTTCCCAGGTTGGAATTTCGGTTGCACGAAAGACCTCCCCAGTTCTATGGTATACGGCAGGTAGTCCTTTTTAAATTCTTCGGAGAAATGAAAATAATGGGCGGTAGAAAGGTTATGTACCCCTTCGGCGTTCACGCTTACATCGGCACCGCGGATCAGGCGGTAACCGGCTACAATTTCCTCTTCTTCCGGATCCCAGGTAATCAACTGATCGTAGGCGTCTATGCAGGTGTCGTTCTCATCAATATCCATAGAAAGCCCGGTGCCTCCCCCGGCCGCCCTGAATGTCAGTTCTCTTAACCGACCTATCTCCCGAATGGTGTTCGGCTGACGGTGGTGATTCACCAGGTGTACCTCGATATGCCCGTAATTGGTATACCGCAAAAATGTATCTTTGTTAAGCTCCTTTTTCAGGATATTCCTGTCTACCGGTTCTAATATTTCCTGCATAAATTTAATGATTATGCCATCGCATAAACTATCTCTTTGAGGGTTTCCGCCCACTGTTGTTCGGTTTTCCGGTTGTCCAGTTCCTCAAAAGAAACCGGTTTCCCAATCCGGATAGTAACTTTCTTATTTCTTTGGGCAAACATCTCGTCGGCCAGGTAAAACATTTCTACATTCACGCCTATTCCGATGTTTTTCCGAAATCTCGCTAAATTATAAAAAAAGTCTGAATTCCGCCCGTCTATAAAAACCGGAATAATATCTTTTTTGTATTTTTTGGCTTTGCCTATAAAACTCTTTTTCCATTCCAGGTCTTTGATCACCCCGTTTTTCCTTTTTCTCGACACCAGTCCGGCCGGAAAAACCAGCAGGGCCTGGTCACTGGCATAGGTTTGATCCAGGAGACGGGAAGCCTCACGCGCCTGCTTGCCGTGCTTATTCACGGGCACGAAGAGAGGCCCCAGGTTTTCAATATTCATGAGGATATCGTTCACCAGGAATTTGATATCTTTCCGGTAGCGGCCCAGCGCGTGCATGAAAGCGATGCCGTCTAGCCCACCCAGGGGATGATTTGACGCGAACACCACCCCGCCCGTGAGGGGAATATTCTCCGCTCCGGTGAGTTCTACGGTCACATTCAGTTCCTGGGTGATCAGGGCATCTACAAAATCCAGCCCCTGCAAGTGGCCGATATTACGCATCACCTCGTTGATATCGTCTTCGTGGGCAATACGCTCGATGTACCGAAGCACGAAGCCCGGCAGCCACTTGAGAAGAGCCGGGTTTTTCTTTCCGATCACCTCCCGGATCACTATAAATTTCTCCTGCTTACTCATCAATTTCAGGGCATGGTAAAAGAAGGAGGCGCCGAACCGGCCGCCCATGATTTATTGGCGGTCTCTCCCATTTCCAGGGTCAGGGTACCCCCCTCCATCAGTTCACTATGGGAAAACCACGATTTCTCCCAGGGTTTACCGTTCAAAAACGCCCGTTGGATATATTTATTTTTCGGAGAATAATTCACCGCTTTTACCCGGAAACGCTTCCCGTTTTCCAGCAAAATCTCCGATTCTTCAAAGAAAGGGGAACCGATGACGTAGACCGGAAGACCGGGGGTAGCGGGATAAAAGCCCAGCATGGAGAACACCACGAAAGACGACATCCCTCCTCCGTCTTCGTCGCCGGGAACCCCCATGGGGTCATTCCGGAACCACTGCCTGATGAGGGAATGGATTCGCTTCTGGGTCATCCAGGGCTGACCGGCATAATTGTAGAGATAAGGAATATGCAAAGACGGTTCGTTGGCCATGGAAAACTGGCCCACGTTGCCGGTATGATCGGGCATCTGGTAATAAAAATGGTATTTGGGCTTACCGAGGGGCTCCCGAAAAGTCTGGTCAAGGTTAGCCACAAACGCCTCCTTTCCGCCCATTAACTGGATAAGGTCGGCCACATTATGCGGCACATCCCAACGGTACACCCACCCGTTGTTTTCTCCGTAGTACTCCCGGGCGCCGGGCCCGCCGGGCCAGCGATAATCAAAGGGTTCAATGAAGTGTCCTTCTTTGTCTTTCGGATGAAAAAATCCGGTTTGGGCATTGTAAACATTCCGGTAATTAAGGGCGTTCTTCCCGAAAAGCGCTGCGTCTTCGGTTTTGCCCAGGTAGGCGGCCAAACGCGACAGGCACCACTCGTCATAGGCGGTGCCGAGGGTCACGGCAATGGGCTGTCGCTTTTCAAAGCTACTGACATTCGCCACGGTTTCCTCTTCCCCTTCTGCCAGGGCCGGAATGTACCCGTGCTTTTTGTAGAAATCATCCAGCCAGCCGGCGGGCGCGCCCGACCAGGGGATCAACGTTTTTTCCAGAATGGCGCTTTTGGCGCTTTGGTAGGCTTTTTCTATATCAAAATCAACAACTCCTTTGGCCACGGCGTCGGCCAACACCGCCACTCCGTGGTTGGAGTTCATACGCCGGGAGTCTCCGGTCACTTCGGGGAAGGTGGGAAACCAGGACTGCTCCATCTGGTCTGACATACGAATGAAAGAGCGGATAATACGGCCCTGCACACGTGTATCGATCAGCAGCCTCAGGGGGTGTGCCGCCCGGTAGCTGTCCCATATCCAGTCGTCGGTATAAAAAGGTTCGGTGTCGGTATGCACCCGCCCGTCAAATGCGCTGAAATAACGGTTTCCTTCCGAAATATTCACAGGGCGTTCAAAGCAGCGGTAAAGCGAGGTATAAAACACCTCTTTGTCGGCGGTTTCTTTCCCGGTCACCTGTATTCTTCCCAGCGCATCATTCCACAGGCCTTTCCCTTTGGCCGCCAGAGTGTCCAGATCAAAATCTGCAATTTCCCTTTCCAGGTTGGCTTTGGCCTGTGCCCCATCAATAAAGGATATGCCGTAGCGGAACCTCACCTTTTTCTTTCCCGGTCCGAAATCCAGGAAAGCCGTAGCGTTCGGGCCTTCGGCGCTTTTCTCCCCGCTCCTCCCAATTATGCCTCCTCCCAGGGGCGTTATATCGGTTTCCCCGTAGATATAGACCACGGTTTTGTTCCACAATATCTGCGTGGCCGTAAAGGTATTTCCTTGTACCGCCACACTTCCGTTCCCCGTACTCAGGGTAATGAAATTCCGGCCGTCTCCGTCCTTAAAATCCAGTTCATAAAGGGCCGACTGGTGCGAAGGGGCAAAGCGAACGCCGGTAAGCTGACGATCCAGCACCACCTCGTAATACCAGGGCCTGATCACCTCATGGTCATAGGTAAAGCGGGTAACCGGGGGCAGCTGATCTGTACCGGAAGCCTTTATGGGGCTGATGAGAAATGCCGAACTGCCACGATGGCTGGTGATCATGAGGGGGAGTCCGCGCAGCTCGTCACCGGTGAGGTCTCCCCTTTCCGGATACACCCTCAGCATGCTGTTGGGCAGGTGAACGGTAGGGTACGTGGGCACCAGCAAATGGCTGATATTGCCCATGTAGGGATTGACGTAATCGGCGGGTGCCTGGGCCAAAGTACCCAGGGCCGATATCAGAATAAATAGTGAAGTATATACTTTGCCCATATCTAGGAATACAAATCCTGGAAAACTGCCTAATCTACGGCAAATTAAGAAATTTTTCGCCGAAAATCAGCTTAAAGGGCCTACTTTTAGTTCAGGGGTGCGCCTACCGCAATTTCGCAGAGGTAGTATTAGTCCTGTTTTTTAAGCCAGTAATCCAGAGCCTCCGGGTTTTTTACGGCATCAAGGCTCACCGCTTTTTCTACCGGATACCGCATCAGCAAACGTTTAACGGGCAATTCCAGCTTTTTACCACTCAGGGTATACGGGATATCCGGCACCTGGAAAATTTTATCCGGTACGTGTCTCGGACTATAGCTATTCCGTAGTTTGTCCTGGATAGCCCTGGTGATTTTCGGCGAAAGCGCGTCTTCCAGCTTCACATACAAGTGCATTTCAGAAGACCCGTCGGGCCGGTCGAGACACACCACCAGGCTGTCTTGCACCAGCCCTTCAATGGCATTATAGACCTCGGCGGTGCCTATTCTGACGCCGCCCCGGTTCAGGGTAGCATCAGAGCGTCCGTAAATAACAACCCCGTCATTCTCCGTGATTTTGATCCAGTCGCCGTGGTACCACCGTCCCGGGTATTTTTCAAAATAACTCTCCCGATAGCGTACATCTCCTTCGTCGTTCCAAAAGCAGAGGGGCATGGAGGGCATAGGCTGATGAATGACCAGTTCGCCCAATTCATTTTTTACCGGTTCTCCTTCGTCATTCCATGCTTCGATATCGGCGCCGAAGGCTATACACTGAATTTCTCCGGCATATACCGGCAGCCAGGGACAACCCGACAGAAAGGCCGAACACACGTCGGTACCCCCGCTCAGTGAAATGATCTGGGTATTAGGAAACTTCGACTGCAACCATTCAAACGTATCCGGCGGCAGGGGCGAGCCCGTAGAGCCCAGAATTTTAAAGGGAATATTGGGCAGCACGACATTCCGCTTGGCACAGGCCATGAAGTACGCCGCCCCCGCGCCGAAGTGATCAATACGGTAATCCATGGCAAATTTCCAGCCCACACTCAGGGCCGGGTAAGAAAGGGATCCGTCGTAGATACAGAGCGTGGCGCCGGTCAGTAACGCGCCCACGGCATAGTTCCACATCATCCAGCCGGTAGTGCTGTACCATAGGAAACGCTCTCCCGCCTGCACATTCTGATGCAGGGCCAGCGCTTTGAAATGCTCCAGCAGGTTTCCGCCGGTACGGTGGGTGATGGCCTTGGGTTTGCCTGTGGTGCCGGAAGAGTACAGTATCCAGATGGGGTGATCAAACTCCACCCGCTCAAACGACAGGGACAGGTTTTTCGGCGCCAGTGCAAAAATGGACCGCCATTTCAGGTCATTCACCACCACCACGTCTTCAATCGCATCTATTTTCTCCGCCAGCTCCCGAATCAGGCGGCTCTTGCGGTAGGCTTTCCCGTTATAGTGATATACTTTGTCGGCAAAAAGAATTTTGGGGGAAATCTGCTGGAAGCGTTCCATTATGCTTTCGCTGCCAAAATCGGGTGAGCAGCAGGTCCAGACAGCGCCCAGAGAGTTTACAGCGAGAAAAATCACCAGGGTTTCGGGTGTATGGTTCAGCACACCCGCTACGCGGTCGCCCTTGCCCACCCCGCACTTCACCAGGTATTGCCTGAGGGCCGCGGTTTTTTCCCTCAGCTCCTTCCAGCTCACCTCTCGTGTTTCCGCCAGCTCGTTTTTGTAAATCACCGCCGGACGCTCGTCGGTATAATTCCTGAAAATGTGTTCGGCGTAGCTCAGGGAGAGTCCTTCAAACCACTTCACCCCTATAAAATCGTCTTCGGAGGGCCGGTTTAATACGCGACTATAGGTACCTTCCGCATCTACTTTGAAGTAGTGCAAAATACTTTCCCAGAAATCGCCGGTCTGCTCTACCGACCAGCGTTGCAACTGCCCGTAATTATCAAAGGTCCTGCGGTATTTCTCTTCTGTAAATCGTTTAAAAGCGGTCATTTCGGACTGTTCGATATAGTCCGCGGGCGGTGTCCAGAGTTTCATTTTTTAGTATATTGAGATGTATTTGATTTTGTCGATTTGTTTTTCTTTCTTTCGGAGCCCCCTTTCGCTAACCACCACTTAAAAGGTTCGGCTTTGGGGGATAAAATAGACTGAACTAGGCGAAGAAGTCCTTTCGCATTGGCACAACCCATTTTTTCCCTTCTGCTGTATCCACTGAGAGAGAAGGTACAAATTGTACCAACCCTTTGGCAAGCTCCTCATCTCCTTGCCTCATTTTTTTATGTATTGCTTCGGTTCTCTGCTGTCAGTCAACACAACCACCACGCCCTCCACTACAAAATACCACTTCTGTTCTTCCTCCTTCCAAACAGAACGTATTTGTTTGCTTTCAAAAAGTTTTATGTTGCTCATTGTGGAAATCATTTAATTGTACATCATGCAGGAGTAAAAATAAGAGAATTTTACTTATAGTCAAAGGGTATAGGAACAATAAAATGAGTCCTCAACAGGCCTGATTTATGAACTCCGGGTAATAAATAATGGAGATTCCGGTCAATCAGTTGCCGCTTTTAGAACAGAATTCTATATTGCGGATAAATCTACACTTTAATATATGTCAAAAGAAATTATTAACCCGCACGATAAATTGGTCAAACAGCTCCTATCTCAGAAAGAGCTGGCTATAGACTTCTTTAAAGAAGCCCTGCCTCAATCTTTGGTTAGTCATATCAACTTTGAAACACTAACTCCGTTGGATACTTCGTTTATCAGCCAAAAACTGGAAGCCTCTTATTCCGACTTGATATGGAGTGTTCAAATGAATGACCGGCGTAATCTGAAAATCAGTATGCTACTGGAGCATAAAAGCTATGCCGACCCCAACACCGCCTTCCAACTGTTGGAATACCTGGCTTGTGGCTATCTGAAACAACGTCGAGAAAAGAGAAAACCCGAACCGATTGTACCCATTTTGTATTATCACGGGAAACACAACTGGAAATTCAGGACTTTGGAGTCCTTTTTTCAAGATTACCCAGATTCTCTCAAGGCTTACCTGCCTACCTTTCTCACCGAATATGTTAATCTGCATGATTTCTCGGCAGAAGAACTCCTGAAGTTCCGCAACGGATTAATCAGTAGTGCACTGATGATCCAGAAATATTTCCATTATCCACAACAGCTCAGTTCACATATTCTGAGTATTCTTGAAAAACTCCGCCCCTATTTGCACTCGAACCATATTGAACCTATCTTTGTTTATTTAGGGGAAAGCGGCCTGGAAGATTCCGTATTAGAAGAGGCCGTTAAAAACTTACCTAACGATATGAGTACACGAGTGATCACATTACGGGAGCAATTATTTTCTAAAGGAAGAGAAGCAGGTATAGCTGAAGGCATAAGCAAAGGACATGAGCGCACTGTGGTACAAACCATCCTGAATGCTTTTGATGCCGGTATTGATTTGCCCACTATCCGGGTTATTACCGGCGAAAGTGAAGAAAAGATTCTGCATATCCTGAAACAAAACTGCCGGGTTGTCTAGGTTTGGGAAACCTGAAGCAATTTTCAGCACATTATTACACTCAAACAACTCGAAAAGATCCAACCAAGCCCTCAAAACAACCACACCCCTAATACTGCCCCCACCACTGGCGCCAGCAGCGGTATCCAGGCGTACCCCCACTGGCTATCGCCTTTTCCCTTTATAGGAAGCAAGAAATGCGCTAGACGGGGTGCGAGATCCCGCGCGGGATTAATGGCATAGCCCGTGGTGCCGCCCAGGGCGTTACCGATCACAAAGACCAGCATCCCCACCAGGAAAGGCCCCAGGCCGGACCCTTCCAGGGCATAAATGGAAGAAACCCCCACCATCAGCACGAACGTGCCGCTCATCTCAGCAAAAAAGTTGGAAGGCGTATGCTTAATGGCCGGTCCGGTAGCGAATACCGCCAGCTTGTCGCCCTGGTCTTCCGTCACCGCCCAATGCGGGTAGTAGAAAAGATAGGTGGCTACGGCGCCCAAAAAAGCCCCGATCATCTGGGCCAGGATAAACGACGGCACCGAAGACCAGTCGCCCGACTGCACAGCAAAACCTAGGGTAAGCGCCGGATTCAGATGCGGTGCGGAACTCCCGAACTTCTGGGCTACAAAAACACCGGTCATTACCGCCAGTCCCCAGGCCGTAGTGATCATAATCAGCCCCGAATTATGCCCCTTGGTTCCTTTTAGCAGCACATTGGCCACCACCGATTCCCCCAGAAAAATTAAAAAAAAAGTACCGATAAGCTCACCCAGGAAAGGAGAAGGCTGCATAATATAATTTTAAGGTTGAAATGCCCGATTTGGGATTGTGAAGCAATTTAGTAATTTTGCAACTTAATATCCAATTTATGTCTTCAAAATCGTTAAAAGCCGTTTCCCCTGTAGACGGAAGATACAGCAGTCAATCGGCCGAACTCGCGGATTATTTTTCGGAATTCGGACTGATCAAATACCGCGTCAGAGTAGAGATCGAATACTTTATCGCCCTCTGCGAACTGCCCCTGGAGCAACTGAAAGGCTTTGACAAAAAGGTATTTCCGGCCCTGAGAAAACTGTACACCGACTTTACGGAAGAAGACGCCACTTCAATCAAGAAGATTGAAAAAACCACCAACCACGACGTAAAGGCGGTGGAATATTTCATTAAAGCGCGCTTTGAAGTACTGGATATCGCAGAATTTTCCGAATTTATTCACTTCGGACTCACCTCTCAGGATATCAACAACACGGCTATTCCGCTTTCGATTAAAGAAGCGCACGAGAATGTGCAATCGATTGCGTACACGGCGGTACTCGACCACCTCAACCGCTTCGCTACCGAGTGGGCCGACGTACCCATGCTGGCCAAAACCCACGGGCAGCCCGCCTCCCCCACCCGCCTGGGCAAGGAGATGAAGGTGTTCGCGGAGCGGCTTGAGAAACAACTGGGTATGCTGAACCAGGTGGTATATGCCGCCAAATTCGGCGGAGCCACCGGTAACTTCAACGCCCACCACGTGGCCTACCCCAAAACCGACTGGGTGGAATTCGGCAACCATTTTGTAAACGATATTCTTGGACTGAGCCGCAGCCAGACCACCACCCAGATCGAACATTACGACTACCTGGCCGCCTATTTTGATAACCTGAAACGGATCAATACCGTGCTGCTTGACTTTGCAAGGGATGTGTGGCAGTACGTGTCGATGAACTACTTCAAACAAAAGATCAAAGCCGGAGAAGTGGGTTCTTCCGCTATGCCC
>CAYRGN010000015.1:25701-37660 GCA_964423865.1 uncultured Lacihabitans sp. | reverse complement strand
CCCCATCGACTTTGAAAATGCGGAAGGTAACCTGGGCATTGCCAACGCCCTCTTTGAACACTTCTCAGCCAAACTGCCCGTTTCCCGTTTGCAACGCGACCTCACCGACTCCACCGTACTGAGAAATATAGGTGTACCCCTGGCCCATACCCTCATCGCACTGAAATCTTTGCTCAAAGGGATGAACAAGCTGGAACTGAACCCGGCGGCCATTCACCACGACCTGGAAGAAAACTGGGCCGTAGTAGCCGAAGCCATTCAAACCATTCTGCGGCGCGAAGGTTACCCCAAACCCTACGAAGCCCTGAAAGACCTTACCCGTAAAAACGAAAAGATCACCGAAACTTCCATCAAAGCGTTCATCGAAGACCTCAAAGTTTCCGAAAAAACCAAATACGAACTGAAACAAATTACCCCGTTTAATTACACGGGAGTTTCATAAGTTGTGAGTACAATTACGAATTAAAAATTACGAATTACGAATTGTCCTTACGAAGTGAGTTGTAAGTTGTGCCTCTCGAATGTGCTCGGGGTGATAAGAGCGACTGCCAATGTCAGTTCGAGCGCTGCTCTTGAGAACTGAGTTTTTAGTTCCGAGTAAGGAAATACGTGGCTCCGTAATTCGTAATTTTTAATTCGTAATTGATTCAGTAACTCACTACTCACTACTCGGCACTCAGAACTAAGTACCCTACTTCATCGGTAATTTCCACCACTTCATCGGGGTTTTTCTTCCTGTCTAACGATTTTCCATTTATTTTGGGGAATGAAAAGGGATAATTTTGAAGAAAAAACGAATCAGATGAATAACAAACAAAATACCACCTTCTTCTGGGCGCTGCTTTTCATTGCCGGAGGAGGGATTTTCCTGATGCGGAATTTCGGGATGCTGGATTTCGACATCCCCGTGAAGCTGATCAGCTGGAGATTGATTCCCCTGGTGATCGGAATCAACGCCCTCCTGAGAAAAGATTATATCGGAGGCATCATCGGCATCTCCATTGCGGTGATTTTCTACATCCCCGATTTCCTTTCCCCCGAAGAAAAGACGCAGTACTACAAGCTATGGCCCCTGCTCCTGGTGGCAATAGGCGTGATTATCCTGGTCAAATACATGTTTCCAGGCCAGGCGGCACGTTGCAGTACTGCCCGGATAGTCACCGAAGACCAGAATATCGTCAACCAAAGTAACATCATGGGAGGATCCTCCTCGAAGTTCATCACCCAAAACTTTACGGGAGGCCGGATCACCTGTATTATGGGAGGTTCGGAGCTCAACCTCACAGAAGCTGACCTGCAAAGTAACTCTACCCTACAAGTCTTTATTATAATGGGTGGAATGGAAATGCGTATTCCCAAGGAATGGAACGTCCGACTGGATGTGATTCCTTTCATGGGTGGCGTAGAGGATAAGATCACCAAATTTCCTGAAAATGTGGTGGACAAAAACAAACTGCTCGTCATTTCCGGGTATATCATTATGGGGGGTATTGAAATCAAAAGGGTTTAATCGCGTATGAAACATCCTATACTGAAAGACAGAAAACGAATCTTAACCTATCTCTCTATATGGTTAATAGCGGCTGTCTTTCAGTATTTTTTTACTTTCCCGGACCTTTCTGCTTATTCCGCCCGGGTTCTCCTGAATACGCTGGTTCAAAATTACATCCTGGCCCTGATGTTTTTAGGGGCATGGTATAGTTTACGATACATCAATATTGAAACCCAAAAAACATTCTATATTCTACTGAACCATCTGATGTTCGTTATCGTCATTACGTTTAGCTGGATAAACCTGTGTAACCTGACGGACTCCCTGTTCCTGAAAAACCTGAACGAAGCGAAAAATCCGATTATCAAATGGTTTATCGGCCTGGTTTCCTATATGCTTTTTGTGGCCTTTATCTATCTTGATGCCTACTATGCCTCGTATCTTGAAAAAATAGAAAATGAGCGAAAACTGTACAGCATTCTGAAAGAAGCGGAACTGAACCTTTTGAAATCGCAGATGAACCCGCATTTCATCTTCAACAGCCTGAACTCTATCAGCTCGCTGACCATGCTTGACGCTACCCGGGCTCAGGAAATGATCATCCTCCTGTCCGACTTCCTGCGATACACCGTAAACGCGTCACAGGAACAGCTGGTCACCCTGGAAAAAGAACTGGAAATGTGCAAGGCTTACCTCGACATTGAGAAAGTCCGTTTCGGGAAGAAGATCAGTTTTGATTTCCAGGTAGAGGAAGGAACGCTCTCCCTGAAAGTGCCCGGCATGATGTTACAAACCCTGTTTGAAAACGCCATTAAACACGGTGTATACAATTCTTTAGGGAAAGAAAATATTCATTTTGAATCAAAAATAGAAGGTGAGCGGCTTTTCCTGGAGATTAAAAACAGCTTTGACCCCACCTCCCAACCCAAAACAGGCACTAAAACCGGGCTTAAAAATGTAAAAAACAGGCTGGATCTCATTTATGACGGAACCGCCATCCTCCACACGAAGACGGAAGAAAATACATTTACGGTAACGCTTAACTTACCCCAGGCATGAAAATAAGAACCTTATTAATAGACGACGAAGAACTGGCCCGGGAACTGGTGAAAAAATTCCTGGAAAACGAGAGTGAAATAGAAATTATCGGGGAGGCCTCCGACGGTTTTGAGGGAATCAAACTGATCCACAGCCTCCGGCCCGACCTGGTTTTCCTGGATATCCAGATGCCCAAGCTGACCGGACTGGAAATGCTGGAACTCCTGACTGACCCGCCCCTCGTGGTGTTTTCTACCGCTTACGACCAGTACGCCATTGATGCCTTCGAGAAAAACGCAGTAGATTACCTCTTGAAACCCTTCTCCCGCGAACGCCTCTTCAAAACCCTGGAGAAAGTGAAAGAAAAGTTTCATGCCCACCAGGATTCCTCCCGGGAGATACGGGCCCTCACCAGCCAAGCAGGATTAAACCAGCAGCGGATTGTCATTAAAAACGGCTCCAAGATCGAGATGATCGCCCACGAAGAAATCTACTACATGGAGTCTTACGGCGACTACGTACGTATCCATTCCGCCCAAGGCATGTTCCTGAAACAAAAAACCATGAAAGAGCTGGAAGACCTCCTCGGCACCGACTTCCTCCGTATCCACCGGTCTTATCTGGTCAATACCACCTGTATCCAGAAACTGGAGTTGTACGAAAAAAACAGCTACGTTCTGCTGTTGAAGAACGGGGAAAAACTGGCCGTGAGCAAGACGGGATACCGGCTACTGAAAGACACCCTGGGATGGTGAGATAATGGTCAATGATTAATGGGATAGTGAGATAATGGTTAATGGTCAATGATTAATGGTGGAAAATGATAAAGGAATAGTGGCAAGGACTCATTAACAATTTACCATTAACAATTAACCATTATTACGCTGTTTCAGCATTCCGCACATCTGCAACATGTTTTCGGCGAGGCTTTTAATGGCTTTGATCTGGTCCAGGATCATGCGGCCTTCCTGGAGTTTCAGGCTGGTTTCATAACTCATCTGCGCCACTCCCGATTCCAGTTCCAACTCTCTCAGCCTGTCTAGTTCGTAGTAATATTTATCGAGGCCCTCCATGGCCCTCAAAGGGTTTTCCAGGAGGGAAGAAGACGGTCTCCTCCCGTTCACAATGCGGGCCGCCTCTTGCAACTGATCGCCAATATACCGCATGACCGTCTTGAAATCTTCCGAAATCTCGGTAGTCTGATGGCTCTGGATATAGGTGGAATAGGCGGCCACCCCTTTCAGGAGGGAATGGCTCAGCAGTACCACCGCGTAACTGTTGCTGAGTTGGCTGCGCTTGGATTTCGGATCATCTTTCATGCGCTGAAATGCTTCATACAGGTTACCGTTCTTGACAAACGCCTCTTTCCTCAGCAGTTTAAAATCGGTATCCACAGTTTCCTTGGTGGTGTACATTTCATTTACCGCTTCCAGATAATTCCGGTTGGCGTTGATGGCATTGTGAATGGCCGTGAATATGGTTTCCTTCTCCCAGACGGGAAAAATAAAGTAAATAACCAACAACCCAATGGCCGACCCAATGAACGTGTAAAAAACACGGTCTACCACCAGGTCAAATGCTCCCCCGGTAAAAGCCACGTACATCATCATGATCGACAAGGTGATATAGGTAGATGCCAGGAGATAACGGGTGGCTACATACGAAAAACCCAGGGTAAGGCTAACCCCCGCTACGGTGAGCAAAGCCGGCCGGTAGTCGGTTATCCATAAAATGACCAGGGTGATGATGCCTCCCAGGATGGTACCGCCGATGCGGTCAAACGCCCGCGAACGCGTAAGTCCGTAATTCGGGCGGAGTACCACAATACAGGTCGCGATAATCCAGGAGGTGTTTTCCGCGCTGATCACATCCTCCAGCAAAAAACAGATGGCTATGGCCACACAAAGCCGCACCGAATGCCTGAAAATGGAAGAATCAAAATTCAGGTTACTGAGCAGAATTTTGTAGGAATAATCCTGGGCCGTAATGAAACGCGCGTCCCCTTCCGGCCGTATCTTATCGGTAAAGAACAGGTTTTCGTAGTGTTTACTGATCACACCCAGCTTATTCAGCTGCTTGTATTCCAGGTCTATAAGATTTCTCAGGATAAGCATGCGTTCATGGGCCTCCCGTGAACGGCTTCTGAGCAGAGGTTTCAGGTTCTCCTCCGCTTCCATCAACCGGGTTTTCAGGAGAGGGTCGACCGTAAATTTCCGGTTCAGCCTCAGAAACTCTCCGAAACGCTCCAGCTCCTCAATCATCAGGATACTGAACTTACGGTAGGGTTGCACCAGGGGTTCGGTACCGTCAAAATGATCCCGGGCCTGTTCCAGGTCGTGATGCCCCGCCAAAGCCATTTCGTACAGGTCCACAATTTCCCTGAAAATCAGGTAAAACCTCCGGTTCTTATTCGAAGAAAACAAGCGGTTCTGCTTGTTCAGCAGGGCCGAACGCAGGATCTCGTGATGCGTATTCAGCTGGCTCTCGATATGCAGGATCTCCGCTTCCACGTCTTTGCTGTCCCACACCTGCTGCTCCAGTTTGCGGTAATATTCCCCGGTAAGCTCCACGCAGTCGGCCAGCATACCCCGGATATGATGCCCCTGGTAGAAAAACTGGCTGATAGCCGACAATACAATATAGATCACCCCGCCCGCCAGCACATATTGGAGGCTGTCGGCATGGGTAAATCCCATGGCGTGAATTCCGTAACTGGATACTATGGCGAAAAGTCCGCCGAAAGAGATGCTGCCGCCCCGCAGTCCGTACACCGACAGCATGGAGGTAATGAAGACAAAAGACAGCATGACCACGAAATGAAACCACTGCGGAGTATCAAACAGGGTCAGCTGCACCGCCAGCATCAGGAAGCTCCAGGCAAAACCCAGCACAATTCCAGCGATCCGGTGGCGCTGACTGCCTTCAATATTCGGAAAATAAGCCAGGATAGCCCCGATAGACAGGGGAAATACGGCCTTGTAGTTATCCGCATAAAATCCCCACGCCAATGCTCCGACCAGGATGAGGCAAAATACGGCCGACTTGAAAAAGTCAAACGAAAGGATATGTTTATTGGCTCTGTGCAGCACCGCTTTAGAAATTCGCTGCAAAAATATCGCAATTTTATACGGCGAAAACTAATCGGGCCTTAAAAATACCTTAATTCTACCGGGTGAAGGCTGACTTTCCCCTTTCCAGGAAGGCCCGGAAGTCTTCGTGGGAGGTATAGGCCACGGGATCGGTCACCGTTTCTCCTTCCCCATCCACAATAATATAGTACGGCTGGGCATTGCTGTTGTACCGGCTCATCTGGAAATCCAGGTTCTTCGCGCCGATGGTGGTCTTCAGTTTCTGGTCAAAGGAAGACACATAATGCCTCTCTTCCGGCAGTGCCTTCTTGTCGTCTACGTACAGGGAGGCGATCACGAAATCTTCTTTCAGGCTTTGCAGTACATCGGGTTTTGACCATACGTTTTCCTCCATCTTCCGGCAGTTGGCGCAGGCATAACCGGTGAAGTCAATCAGCACGGGTTTCCCGGTTTCGCGCGAATGCGCCAGGGCATCTTCTATCTCGTTAAAGCCCCATAGACCGTGGGGCAAGGCCCGCATCTGGTCAGGTTTGGGCGCCGCAGATGCCGTGGCCTGGGTGGGCAGAGGAGGCAGGATACCCGACAAAGCACTCAGGGGCTTGTTGGTCACCCCGGGAAGCATATACGCGGCAATTCCAAAGAACAAGACGGCAAAGGCGATACGCAAAGGACTGTACCGCGTGACTTTTTCATCTTTGGGCATGCGCATGAAACCTAAAATGTACAATCCGATGATCACCGCCACCACAATCCAGATCACCAGGAAAACATTGCGGTGAATCAGGTTCCAATGGTACGCCAGGTCAATATTGCTCAGGAATTTCAAGGCCAGCGCAAACTCCAGAAAGCCAAATACAGCTTTGAGTTCATTCAGCCAGCCACCTGATTTGGGCAAACTTTTCAGGTATTGCGGAAACATGGCCAGGCCTGCAAATACCAGGGCAAAGGGCAAGCCGAAAGCCAGCATACCGTAGAGCGGTTTCAGCACCTCGCCACCCGCAGCGCCAATCAGGAGGGAACCTACAAAAGGCACGGTACAGCTGAAAGACACCACCACCAGGGTCAGGGCCATAAAGAAAATACCGATCAGACCGCCCTTGTCGCCCAGGCGGTCGATACTGTTCACCGCTCCGTGAGGCAACACAATCTCAAAAGCACCGAGCAGGGCGAATCCAAAGATAATAAAGATAATAAAAAAGATAATATTAGGTATCCAATGCGTACTGAGTGCATTCAGGAAGGAAGCGCCCAGGGCCATGGTGATCAGCCCCATCACCGCAAAAATCAGCATGATGCTGATCCCGTAAAAAATAGCTTTGAACTTACCGTCTTTCTGCTTGGTAAAGTAGCTCACCGTCATGGGCATGATGGGATAGATACAAGGCATAAAAATGGAAGCGAAACCGGCACCAAAGGCAATAAGGAGAAATTTCCACATGCCAGTGTTCTGCTCTGCGGGGGAAGGTGTAGAGGCCGTATCCTGACGGGGTTCAGGAATCACATTTTCAACCGTAACCTGAGCTTTATTAAGCGTATCTTCTACCCCTGTTTCAAGCTGATCTACAATAGCGTTCGGACTTCCTTTCCCTAAATTTTCTACCGGAACCACAGCAGTAGTTGTCTTGGATACAGGTATCTTTAAAGTAAACGACTCGTCTCCATTTACACATACGCCTGCATCCTGACAGGTCTGAAAACTCAAATCAATGGCTAAAAGCGGTGCTGGGCCTGTCACTTGCACTTTCTGCCTGTATTCCACCTGATTGTAATATACTAAAGCGTATACTTCCTCATCTCCCATCTCCCAAACCTCTTCTCTTACTCTTTTGGGAGCATGCGACGGTTTCGGTTTACCTATTAATTTTAAGTCTTTACTATCTTTAACTAAAAACTGCAGGGTGATAGGTCCAATGTCCGGATCCATTTCGGCTGCATACATTTTCCAACCCTCATTAATTTTTGCTGAAAAAACAATTTCCGCAGAGCCTCCGGGTTCCACAGTTTCCGGAACAATTTTATAGGTCCATTGAGCGGGCTTTACAATGCCGGTGGGCGCAGACTGACCAAAACTGATAAAAGAGGTGAACAGGAGTACAAAGAAAAGTCTCATTCAATTACGTTTGAAGTACATACCCTATATAACAGCACTTCCCGAAAAAAGATTGCTAATCGACTTAAAATTTAGGGCAAGCCAGGGCTTTCCGCCTCACTTTGTTGCGGGGATTGCGTTCTATCTCCATCTGGGGCAGCTGGTAGGCGATGGTAATTTCATGGGAGCCGCCAGACCGGGCGCCTAAACCGGAAACGGTGAGGTCATAGCTGTAACCGAAGGAAAAATTTTCATACCGCACCCCGATCACCCCGGAAAGGGCATCCTGGTTAGGGAAATTATTAAAAGCCTTGGTCAGGGGAATTCCCCGGTACTGCAGCCCTACGGTCAAAGGCGAATAGGTGACGTATGCTCCCACATCGAGCTGGGAGTAAGGTCCTTGCTTTTTATACAGGAAAGTAGGCGTGATAGTAAATTCCTGTTCCGAATAACTGTCGGTAATCAGGTGGCTCAGGTCTACGTTATACCCCCCGTGCACCACCAGCAAGCGCGGCAGCGCCGGTATGGTTCCGGCCGGCTCCTTAAAAAAGCTGAGCCGGGGTTCCGTAAGGTGGTTCATGGAAGCGCCCAGGAAATACTTCGGGTTGAAATAGAGGAGACCGGCACCTACGTCGAGGTTATTGACAGATTGCAGGTTGGAATTCACCACTGGATCCTGGGTTCCACCCGGCCGGATAGTGCCGTTTTCTTCCAGCTGATCTCCAAAAACCAGTCCTCCGGGCTGCAATCCCCGAAATGCATAGCCCCCGTTCAGTCCGAACCTCAGTCCGTTATTCCGGTCGATTTTCATTTCGTAGGAATAAAGGAGGCGTACTTCGGTATTGGAGAGGTTATAACCCTGTTTATCACTTAAGAGCATCACGCCTATGCCGCTGTTAAACCGGTCGATGTAGTGGTCCAGGCTAAACATACTGGTCACAAAATTGGCATTCAGCGATGGCCACTGGTTCCGGTAATTCATCATCAGCCGGGGCGCATAACCTGACCCGGTAAACGCAGGATTATGGTACATGGGGGCCGCATAAAACTGGGTAAACTGGGGATCTTGTCCCATTACCGCCTGTGTGGCCCACAACCATACCCATAGAATTCTCTTCATTTGTTTTCCCACGTAACCTCTGTTATTATTCCCACGTCACCTTTGTTATTAAGACGTTGTTTCCTCACAAAACGTTGGAAATCCCCGTTTCGTATCGACTTAAAATTAAGCAAAGTTAATTCAAGTACACAAAAAATCTAACTTTCTTAATTGTACATTTATATGTTTTTTTGCGTTTAGATAAGTGTGAAGAATGGTTATGGGAAAACGTTTGCTTCTAATCTGGGCTCTGATCTTCTTCGGAATATCCGTTTCCGAAGCGCAATTGTATGTAAGCAAGAACGCCTGCCTGGCTAACCCGAACTCCTCTCCGGTCACTTCTCCCGGAACCGGAACCGGTACTCCCCAGGCACCCACCTCCTGCGATGAAAGGGCCTACTTTTTTGAGGCCTCTGTCAATAATTCCGGAAGCTGGACCTGGGATTTCGGAGACGGTACCGTGCAAACCGGAGGGCCGAGGAACCCCTCCCACATGTACACCACCCCCAATACCTATACAGTAACTGTCTCCGCCATAGATAACGGCGGGACCGTGCTGGCCGGCCCCTACACCCGCGATATCCTCGTAGGGTATTATCCCGACCAACCCCTGTTTGACAGCAAAACGGAAAAAGACACCACCATCTGCCAGGGGAAAACCATCACGCTCGATCCTTACAAAGGGCTTTTCAACTCCCGCCCTTCCAATGTAAGCTACAAATGGTTTCCGGGCGGAGAAACTACTTCCACCATTGATGTGACCGATGCGGGCTGCTATTCGGTAGAAGTCATTGATAACCTAACCGGCTGCTCACGCTCAGCCAAAATCAATGTAAAACTGTGTTATGAAGATCCCAGCACAGGCGGCGGTTCGGAAAAATGGTATTTCGGATACGGCTCGGGAATTGAATTCACCCTGACCGGCGATGAAATGGTACAGGATTCCCTTTCAGAAGACGGAAGTCTTGACCCTCAGCCCGAAATCACCAATCCTTCCTTTGAACCTACACGACCCGAGGTCAACGAAATGCGGACCGACGAGGCCGCGGCCATGGTATTTGACCAGAACAACCGCCTGGTATTGTATACCGACGGCCACAAACTGTATTCCGGAGATGACGATTCTGAAATACCTTTCCTCGGCGATGATCCCTTTGCCGGGAAAAACGTGGGCGCCCAAGGTGTGGCGCTTGTACCTAAACCGGTTTGCAGCGCCTGCGACTTCATCAACTATTATCTTTTTACGGTGGATGAGACCACGGGACTGCTCACCTATTCGATTATTGACATGCGGGAAAACGACCGGCGGGGTGCCGTAGTAGAAGCGAATATCCCCCTGGCGGTGAACATGAGCGGGAAGATCATTGCCGAGCGTAGTGGCGACGATGAATCGTATTTTTTAACGGCCTACGATGCCGTTACGGGAAACTTCCAGTCGGTTATGGTCGATTCCCTGGGTACGCTCACCACCACCCAAACCATGCCCCCGCTACAAGCCGGAACGGTTTCGGAAGGATACGTAGCCATTTCACCTGACGGAACCCAATTGGCCCACGGGCTGGTGATTAACGGAGAAAACCAGATACAAGTTGCTTCCCGCGACCCGGAGACCAACGCCTTGTCGGCTCTGCGAACGATTAACCTTATAGGATATCCGGCCCCGCCTACGGTGTACGGCCTGGCATTCAGTCCGAACGGTGCTTTTCTGTACGTCACATTAAAAGGCGACGGCAACAATGTGGAATCCAAACTTCTACAGATCAACCTGGCGGACGACTCCGTCACCGAAATCGCGTCTTCCCGAGAGGAGTTCGGCGCCCTGGCCCTGGGGCCTAAATACGGCGCGGGCGCAAAATATGTATATGTCACCATCAATAATTCAGGGGCCATCCATTATATACAGGAACCTGATGAGGCGGGGAGAGATGCGGTGAGTTTTACGCTCAACCAACCCGGAAACCCCGGCGCGGAAGTGGCCGGCACCACCAAACTGGGTTTTCCCAACGTGGTAGCGGCCAAGCCGGAACAAGACGGACAGGGACTCGGTGCCAACTACAGCGGCAACTGCCTCAATGCCCCCACATTTCTGACCGCCCAACAGATCTGTGACCCCATGAAAAATGAGTTTGAATGGGAAGTAGAAGGCACTACCTATAAGGAGGAATCCCCCGTACATTATTTTTCACGGGCAGGCTGGCACGATATTAAACTGACGGTGAAAGTGTACAGGGAAACAGCGGTTGGAAGCGGTATTGGAAACGCCACCGGCGGCATCACCGGCAACCTGGGCAACGAACATTGCACTACGGTCACATTTGAGGGGAGAATCTACATTAAACCGGCGCCTGAAGTCAGCATACCCGACCCCCTGTATCTTTGTACTGAACCTCCGTACAACGGACTTACGTTTGCGCCTCAACCCACCGGGGGGACCACATTTACATACGAATGGCTCACCTCTGGTGACGCCCCTATCCATGCCAATTACCGGGACCCTATTTTAAATTTACAAGCCAATACCAGCTCCGGAAATTTCAAAGTCAAAATCACCAATGAGTACAGTTGTACACTGGAGCAGCCCTTCCATGTAGACGAGGCTTGCGAACCCATTGTGGAAATTCCGGATGCTTTTACACCCAATGGCGACGGGCATAACGAAACGCTTAAAGTGATTCAGCATTTCATTGAAAGGCCCCGACTGGAGATCTTTAACCGCTGGGGAGAACAGGTTTTTCAAACGGAAGACCTCACCGAACAATGGGACGGCCGCTATAAAGGTCAACTGCTCAGCAATCAGCTATTCGCCTACGTGTTGCGGTATTACGCCCGTGATTTCCCTCAGGCGGGAGAGCAGAAAAAAGTGGGATCGGTACTGGTGTTGACGGGGAGATGAACCACCGATAATCTGTAATATGCGAATTGGATGTATAATCCCTACGGTGGCGAATTACCAATTACGAATTGCAAATTACGAATTACGGATCGATGTCATTATGTTATCCAAAATACCCCGTAGGGGTTAAATATCGGTGGCGAATTACGAATCGATGTCAATATGTTATCCAAAATACCCCGTAGGGGTTACATATCGGTAGCGAATTACGAATTGCAAATTACGAATTACGGATCGATGTCATTATGTTATCCAAAAT
>CAYRGN010000015.1:0-25601 GCA_964423865.1 uncultured Lacihabitans sp. | reverse complement strand
ACCCCGTAGGGGTTACATATCGGTAGAAAAAGGATTACGTCATTTCCAAAATACCCCGTAGGGGTTACATATCGATAGGGGTTACATATCGGTAAAATCGATAAAAAAACCCGTTCCAAAATATCCCGTAGGGATTACATACCGGTAGGGTTACATATCGGTAAAACATCGCTTTTGCTTTTTCCCACAAAAAACCCTATCTTGTCAAAAATCCGTTTCGATTATGGCCCATTCTACCCCCTCCATCGGACATTCCGCGTCGTTTTATATTGACCTGGAAGAAAAATACGGCGCGCACAATTACCACCCCCTGCCTGTGGTGCTGGAGAGGGGAGAGGGCGTTTACCTTTGGGACGTGGAAGGCAACCGGTACTTCGATTTTCTTTCGGCGTATTCGGCGGTCAACCAGGGCCATTGCCATCCGCGGATCATCCGGGCCCTCACCGACCAGGCACAGAAGCTTACGCTCACTTCCCGGGCTTTTCACAGCGCCCCGCTCGGTGAATTTGAGAAGTATATTACGGAGCTTTTCGGATACGACAAGGTATTGATGATGAATACAGGGGTGGAAGCCGTAGAAACCGCCCTTAAACTTTGTCGGAAGTGGGGGTATGAGAAAAAGGGAATACCGGAAGGAAAGGCCCGGGTGCTTTTTGCCCGGGAGAACTTCCACGGCAGAACCACCGGCATTATTTCGGCCTCCACCGACCCCGTCAGTACCACCGGCTTCGGCCCTTTCCTCCCCGGCGTGGAAACGGTGGAGTATGACAATGTGGAAGCCCTTGAAAATGCGCTGATTTCGGATCCGTTTATCGCGGGTTTTATCGTGGAGCCCATACAGGGCGAGGCCGGGGTAAAAGTACCGAAAGACGGCTACCTCACCAAAGTGGCCCGCCTCTGCAAGGCTGCCCGTGTACTCTTTATCGCCGATGAAATACAGACGGGTATTGCCCGTACGGGTAAAATGCTGTGTGTAGATCATGAAGGTCTGAGACCCGACATCGTGATTCTTGGAAAGGCGCTTTCGGGCGGAGCTCTACCCGTTTCTGCGGTACTGGCCGACGACGAGATCATGCTGACTATCCGGCCGGGCGAACACGGCTCGACCTACGGAGGCAACCCTCTGGCCTGTCAGGTAGCGCGCGAAGCGCTCCAGGTGGTACTGGATGAAAACCTGGCCGAAAAGGCCCGTACCTTAGGAGAGCTTTTCCGTGCTCAACTGAACGATTACATTGAAAACAGCCGCGTGGTGAAACTGGTAAGGGGCAGAGGACTGCTCAATGCCATTGAAATTAACACCACGGAAGATTCTGAACTGGGTTGGGAAATCTGTATGGCCCTCATGCGGAATGGATTGCTGGCCAAACCTACCCACGGCAATAAGATCCGTTTTGCCCCTCCCCTGGTCATTTCGGAAGAAGAATTGCGTTCCTGCATTACCATTATCACCGATACTTTAAAACAGTTTGAACCTATTGACTGATCTTTTTTGTTGAGATTTAAAAGCATCCTGCTGTATATGAACTCGTTTTTTAAGAAGATCAATAGTGACCAACTGACCCTGGTAGATTTTTTTGCCACCTGGTGTGGCCCTTGTAAGACCATGGCCCCCATGCTGACCGAACTGAAACAAAAAGTAGGGGAAGACGCCTCCATTCTGAAAGTGGATGTGGACATCAATCCGGCCATCGCCCAACAGTACAAGATACAGGGCGTACCTACCTTAATCTTATTCAAAAACGGCCAACCCCTCTGGCGCCAGTCGGGCCTGGTACCCGTACACCAGCTAGAAAAACTTATTCAGCAATACAAATAACTATTGGACTAAAAGCTAATATCTAACGTCTAACATTCCCTTCATGAAACATATCCTTTTCCTGGTACTCCTTCTTTCCCTGAACGCATGTATTTCTACCGGTGAAGAAAATAGCGAACAGGAATCTGCCGCTACAGAAGCGGCACAAGGACCTTCCAGCGTAGTATTTACGCACCTCGACGGACGTGATGTGGATCTTTCCACCTTGAACGGCAAAGTGGTGGTACTCAATTTCTGGGCCACCTGGTGCGGACCCTGCATCAAAGAAATGCCCTCTTTACAGGCTTTTTATAATCAATACCAGGGGCATCCCGAGGTAGAATTTATGGTGGTAGAAATCGATAACCAGCCCGAACTGGCCAAAAGTTTCGTGGAGAAGAACAACTACACTTTCCCTGTGTACAGTCCGGCCAGTATGATCCCGGAAGCTTTTCTCGGGCAAGCCATCCCTACCACGGTTATTCTCAACAAAAAAGGAGAAATCAGCTACCGCCACGAAGGCATGTCAGACTTTATGGCCCAGAATTTCCTGAATCTCTTTGAAGGCATACTCCGGCAGTAATTCCTATTTTGTCGCGCTGATCAGCGCTTCCAGGGCATCGGCATGCACCACGGTGAGGTTATGCCGGTTGAAAATACCGGAAGCGTTATTTCCCGTTCCGCCATTGTCCCAGTAGAAAGGCAGCAACCCGTTGGCCTTTGCGGCCCGGGTCACATAATACAGGTAATAGTTCCGGGCTTTTTTGTGTTCTTCCAACACATTGGCGGGAAGTGCAGCCCGATACGAGGCCGCGTATTCTCCCAGGATCACCGGTACCCCTTTGGAAACAAACTTCTCCTTCATCATGCCGAAGGTCTGATCCACCCACTCCTCCTGCCCCCAGTTCGAAACGCCTGCGCTGCCTTTGAAATCTTTTCCCCACAGGTATTTGAAACCGGAACTATCGTCTATGGTAAAGTCATAGGGGTCGTAATAATGCACTTCGGCCATCATCCGGTTAGCGGCAGGATCCTGAGGCAACACCAGCGACTCATAGGTATACTGCACGTTGGTGTTGTACCCCTGGGCAATCAGCACCCTCCAGGCGTTTTTCCCGCCGGTAGAGCGTACGGCGTCTACAAACGTCTGGTTGTACGACATCTGCACGGCCAGATGTTCGGCTGTAGGACGGTTATAGTCGGCATGCACCTCATTCGTACCCGCGAAAAGAAGATGTTCGTCGTAATCGCGGAAAGCCACCGCAATCTGTTCCCACAAGGCTTTTTGCTTCGCGTTGACTTCTGTCTGCCTGGCGTAGGTAGGATTGTTCTCCAGCCAGCCCCCGTCCCAGTGAATATTGACGATGGCGTACATGCCGTTTTCCATACAGTAGTCTACTACCTCCCGCACGCGCATGATCCACTCGTCACTTATCTTGTGGGTATTCCGGTCTTCAATATAGCCGCTCCAGGCTGTAGGTATGCGCACGGCATTAAAACCCGAGCGCTTGATCAGGTCAATCAACGCTTTTGTGGTTTTGGGGTTTCCCCAAAGGGTTTCGCTGGCACTGTATTCGTTGGAACAGGCTTCCAGGCTATTGCCCAGGTTCCAGCCGATATTGATTTTTTGGGCGAGGGCGGGCGCATCACTTTCCACCCCGGCTTTATCCGGGTCTATGGTTAATTTTTTACCTTCCTGGTGAACGGTGATTACGCGGCTTGCCTTGCCGGAAGTAAGGGTAAGGGTACCCGTTCTGGGGAAATGCGTGGGATTTTCCCCAATAAGGAAACGATAGCTATTCCCCGTGGGCGACTGCTGCACCATCCAGAAAAAAGGATTATCTACGGTAAAGGAAGCAGAAGATTCCACTTCAAAAGTGATCTCCCCTCCGGGAGAATCCAGATCGAATTCACTGCTACTGACATTCAGTATATCGGCGCCTTTCTGGGTAACTTTGACCTGGGTACTGACGGTTCCGGAGCGGATGGTCAGGATACTCTCCCGGCTCTGGGCATCGGTATTTGCCTCTACCGCCAGCACTACCCGGGTGGTACCCGCGCCACCTTCCTGCATACGAATCACGGTCCAGGCCTGAGAAGCAGAGGCCGTCCAACCGGTATTGCACTTCACATGAAAATCATACTCTCCGGCCTCTTCTCCTGCCTGGATTTCGGTCAGTGACACCACAATTTCCGGCACCACTTCCGGTGTTTTGTCCCGGCAGGAAAGGCTCACAAAGCACGATAAAATGAAAAACACGATTCTGGGCATAAATAATGGGTTCTGCGTGAAAAATATTGGGAGGCCTCAACCAAGGTGGCCCCCCAATATGGTTTAAAAATCAATCAATCTTTTACGTAATGAAAAATGAGTACTTCGTCTTTGGTATCTCCGTCTGCTACGGAATTAGACACCACACCCAGCCATAATCCCTGGGCATCGATATTGTTCAGGTTCGCCCCACCGTGAGAAACAAAGTACCAGTCGTTTTTACTACCTGAAACCGATTTGGAATTGGTCGAGGGCAGCCACTCAGCGGCTGTTCCCTTATAATCTACCAAGGGAATACTGATATTCAGTATACTTTTTTCCGTATCAATAATAACGGTACCGGTAGCCTCATAGGCTTTGCCGTCAAGGGTTTGTTTCAGGTCTACCTTGATATCATTACCGTCCTGACGGAAACTCAGGCTGGCGCTTTCGGCCACAGCTTTCACGTTGGCATCCCAAACCCATCCGTTCGAGGTAAAATCATTACCGAAAGTAGAGGCGCTGGTCCAGCCACCGGCAAAGTTGGGAGGAAACTCTACCCAGTCTACAAACCAGTTGACATCCGGTTTAAAGGTTTTTCCTACCAAAGCGGCCTTCCAGGCGGCCATAGGATCAGAGGTAGCGGCGCCACCCGGCACAAAATGATACGCCATGTATTCCGCTTTCACGGCATCGCGCGCGCCCAGCCAGATGCCCGACAGGTTACCGGCCGCATCGGTTTCGGTCTTTAATAACCTCAGGGTTTTATCAGCGGTGGTATTTAAAGACACCCAGTCGGCAATGGTGAAGGAGATCGCCTTATCGAACTGGATATTGTTTTTATCGTCAATGGTGTAGGTACCGCTGATGGCGTTGGCCGAGCCATCGGTAAAAGTGTAATTCCCGGCTTTGGTCCCGGTTTTTGCCAGGGTAAGGGAAATATTCTTGATGGTGGCGGCATTGTACGGCGCCCACCCGGTATTGACATAGTCCTGCGCGCTGGTCCACGGATTCAGGAACGCCCCTGCCAGGTCGGTCCAGTTGTACGGAGTAGCCTCCGACATCACCCATTTCTTAGTGGTGGTAGTCGACGTGGTCAGGTCATTGTTGGCATCGCCGGTATACGGCGGCTCCGGTTCTGCAGTTTCTCCCGGAGTCCAGTTGTCTTTGAATTCCTTGGAGATGTAATTATAAACCAGCAGACAGGCGCCTTCTCCGGATAATACGGGATCACGTAACACCGCCAGCTGCATGTGGTCTTTGGTGAGGGAAAGTATCCGTATATTTCCCCAGTCAATGACTACGCCGTCGCGGCCGCTGTCGTGAAGCGGCGCTGCGTCGGTGATCCGCATGGTCTTATTGTCGGTATCCAGCATATAGGTGCCGGTCTCCTGCCCTCTTCCGGGGATGGTGGCGTGATTCACTTTTACGTTTGCGCCCCCTTTCAGGTCAAACGTCATGGTACCAAAATCGGAGGCATTCATCAGCCAGGAGTTGCCCGGGTAATCGGGGTTCCAGTTCCAGCAGTCGCCTCCGTCTTTGAGGCAGTCGCCCAGCCATCCGTTATCGGTGCCATAGAAAAACAGGGGGCCTGCAAAATGGCGGCTTAGCGCCTCGCCGTCGAGGTCAAGGTACCAGGTTTTCTCCTGGTCTACCCCACCCGAAAGCATTTCCCACATCTCGTCTTCCACAAAGGGAGCATAAAAACTTGCTACCTCAAAAGTAGTAGGCTCCCCGTACACGATACCTCCCCGGGTCTGTACCCCGAATTTCACGGTATACGTACCGGGAAAAGGAATTTTCAGGCTCACGGTGCCGTCCTGGCTCCTGCCCTGGGGGTGATCCCACAGAGGCGTATACTTTTTGTCCATCAGGCTGGTGAGGTGAATGATATTCGGGTTCTGGGCGTCTGCCTCAATCTTATAGGCGATTCCCGGTACCAGGTCGCCCGGCTTCACATCCACGCTGCCCAGGCCAAACTCTTCAGGAGAGCAGGACACCAGCGCCCAGGTGGCAGCAAAGATTGTCACTAATATTTTAAATACACTTTTCATTCTACTCTAGTTTTAAGGTTTTAATTCCATCCCGGATTTTGTACCAATACCCCTTTCGACAGCGTAATCTGCGTATTGGGGATCTGCATAAAGCCGCGGGTCTTCGTAATGTTTTCCGCCCTGATCACCACCTGGTCGGCCGCGTTTCCACTCAGCACATTCTGGGTCTGGGCAATGGTAGACGCGGCTGCGCTGACGCCGTGACGAAGAAGATCCCAGTAACGCAGGCCCTCAAAAGCAAACTCAAATTTCCGCTCTTCCAGGAGATTTTCCGGAGTAAGGGCTTTCGGACTGAGTCCCGCGCGGGTACGTACCGCGTCAAAGTAGGCCTGGGCATTGGAAGAGCCCAGCTCCGCCGCCATCAGCAGTACATCGGCGTAACGGATCACCACAAAATCCTGGTCCTGGGAGATCTGGAAGTCGTTACTTCCGCCCGTATCCGAAGTGCCGTCAGGCAAAGAGATCGGCGTATATTTTTTATTGGTATACCCCGTGTATTCCCGCTGGTCTTTGATGTCAAAACCGGCGGCGACACCCTCTTTCTCCAGGTCAATCACCGAGGCAACCCTGCGGCTATCGTTCGCATCAAATGAATTTACCAGGCGGGGGTTTACCGTACACGCGCCCCACCCTTTTCCGTAAGGGGCGTAGTTGGTATTTCGCATGCCCATCATCACCAGCCACCGGTTGCCGTCCAGCATACCGTTGTAGTTCTGGGTGTTGTTGAACTTCTGGGCAAACACCGTTTCCTTGTTCCCCATGCCGGCATACGCTGACTTATCCAGGGTGTTATCGGCGGCGTTAGCCACGTAGCTGGCTGCGGGCCAGAGCGACTTGTACTCTTCCACCAATCCGTATTCTCCGCTGGAAACCACATCTTCCAATCCCTGCAACACCTCGGCTTTGCTTATACCCAGATCGTCTTTGCCATAATAACCCGTATAAAACAGGTAGGCCCTGGCCAGCAAAGCCTTGGCGGCAAAGGGCGTTACACGTCCGTCATTAGTGGCCACGTTGGCTTTCGGATACGCGGTAGGCGCGATATTGGCCGCGGCAAACTTCAGGTCTTCTACAATCAGCTGATATACTTGCGTAGGTTCGGCCTGGGGAACATTATCGGTAGTAGGTTCGGTCAGCAAAGGAATTTTCTCAAAAAGCCGTACCAGGTCAAAGTACTGGATGGCCCTCAGGAAGCGGGCTTCTCCCTCAATCCGGTTACGGGTAGCCGCGTCACTGCCGAAATCAATTCCGTCGAGCTTGTTGATCAGGGTATTGCAACGGAAAATTCCCGCATAATAGTCAGACCAGGTACCGTTAAAGATATTGTTATCGGAAGGGCTCTGCGCAATATCAAAGCGATCCAGGGCCTGGTACGCCCGGCCATCGGTATTTCCCGTGGCGCCAAAGGTATTGTCTGAAAGCACTTCTGAGGTAACATAAAACGACATGTTCCCGTTAGAGGTAGTGCGCTGAAAACCGTCGTAACACCCGATCAGGGCCATTTCGGCATCGGCTACGGTTTTATAAAAGTTATTATCCAGAACACTGGTCATCGGATCCACATCCAGGAAATTTTCCGAACAGGACACCAGACCGATAAAAATGCCCAGGGTAAGCAGGTATGATTTTATCTTCTTCATCTTCATTAGAATTTAACGTTAAGTCCTACAAGGTAAATTTTCGGACGAGGGTAATAGCCGAGGTCAATGCCCGATACCCATCCGCTGGTTCCGTACCCGATCTCCGGATCCATACCGTCGTATTTGGTAAAGGTGAACACATTTTGTGCCTGTCCGTACAGCCTGAGCTGGCTCAGAGCATTCCATTTGATCAGCTTGGCCAGGTCATAACCCAGGGTAATATTGCTGATTCTCAGGAAATCTCCTTTTTGCAGATACAGATCCGAAAACTGCCAGTTCACGTTGGTTTCCGTGACGCGGGGAATCCTGTTGGATGTGCCTTCACCGGTCCATCGCTGCAAAATGGCCGTGGTATAGTTGGCCTGTTTGTTGGCGTGGTTCCGGTACGACTGCACGATCTGGTTACCCGCTACGCCATTAGCCACCACAGAGAAGTCGAAGTTCTTATAGTCGAATCCGGCATTGAAGCCGAAAACGAATTTCGGCATGCCCACGCCCAGGTTTACTTTGTCGGAAGCGTCAATTTTGCCGTCGCCGTTTACATCCACATAACGTACGTCACCCGGTTTCACCTCGGGTTGCAAAATTCCCTTTCCGGCACTTTTCCAGGCTTCTATTTCCGCAGCATTCTGGAAGATTCCGTCGGTTTTATAACCCCAGAAATAACCGATAGGCATTCCGTTCTGCGCGCGGTAAAACTCGTCCGAATTATCGAACAGCTGTCCGGTAGGTCCGTGAATGATACCGTCTTCCGTAGGAATATTGCCCACCACATTTTTATTGTAAGCGCCGTTTGCGCCAATCCGGTAGGAGAAATCTCCCAGTTTATCTTTCCAGAGAAGAGAGAGTTCCACCCCCGTGTTTTTCACATCTCCCCCGTTAATATAAGGAGCTCCGGCGCCGGCAGTAGCGAGTATAGGCGCCTGCACCAGCCAGTCTTTGGTGGTTTTTACGTAGTAATCCGCGTACACTTCCAGGCGACTGTTCAGGAAGTGGGCGTCTACGCCCAAGTTGATTTGTTCGGAAGTTTCCCACCGTACATCCGGGTTCGACAGACGGCTGGGGTATGCGCCCGGCACATTGGTTTTCGAGGTTCCGAAAACGTAAAAGGCCGCGGGATTGCTGCTGCTGTATCCCGTAGAGGTATTGATGGGCGACGCGTACTGAAAGTCGTCAATATTCTGGTTCCCCACCTGCCCCCAGCTTAGTCTGAGTTTCAGGAAGTCAAGTCCGTTCACTGCGTTATTGGCCAGGAAATCTTCGTTGGTCAGCACCCATCCGGCAGAGAAGGAGGGGAAATACCCCCAGCGGTTGCCCCGGGCAAATTTCGACGATCCGTCTGCCCTGAGGGTGGCATTGAACATGTATTTCTCCAGGTAGTTATACCCTACCCGTCCGAAATAGGATGCCCTGCGGTAGAGGTTTTCCGGCCCTCCGCCCACACCCCGGGTTTCCACCACGTTGCCGTCGTCATCCAGGTGGGCGATGCCCGTGGTATTATCCAGGTAGGCGTGGGAGAAATCATTAAACTGGGAAAGCAGGTTCCAGTTTGAAGCCGACAGGTAGGTACCCTGGTAACGCTGGGATTCCATCCCGATCATGGCGTCAAAATTATGTGACGTTCCTATCCTGAAATCGTAGGAGGCCGTATTGGTCCAGGTCAGGGTATGGCCTTTGCTCATGCTCTGGCCGGTGGTGGTGCGGTTCTCGTTAAAACTGTATACTGAAAAACGATAAAGGGGCTGAAAGCTGCGGTATTCTCCTGCGTAATAGTTGATACCGAACACCGATTTAATCCTCAGGTTTTTGATAGGTTCCAGCTCTCCGTAAAGATCGGCCAGCAGGCGCTGGCTGTCGTTCACATTATTGGTATTGGTCATCATCTGCCCGTACGGGTTACCGTCGCCGTTATACCAGGGTGAATTGCTGGTATCGTTGTAAGGGCTGTCGTACGTATTATTACTGCTGTATACCGGCGAAAGCGGGGAGGTAATGAATGCCCCTCTCAGGGTATTGTTATACTGGTTTCCTACGCTGATGCCGTTGTTCCGGATATAGTTAAAGTTCAGGTGTTGCCCTACTTTCAGCACGTTTCTATAGAGTTTATGCTCGGTATTCACCCGGAACCCGTAGCGCTGATAGTTCGACACATCCTTTCCGCCCACTACCCCTTCCTGGTCTATCCGGTTAAAGGAAATGGCGTAGGAAGACACGTCACTTCCCCCGGAAATATTCAGGGAATGATTTTGGGTGGCCGCATTTCTTACAAACATTTGTCCCAGCCAGTCGGTATCGGCCAGGCCGTCCATCCCGTCAAAATTAATCAGGGCGGCACCGGAGTTGAGGGCCTGCTCATTCATGATGGTTTTGTATTCCCGGGCATTCAGCATCTGGGCCAACCGTATAGGATTTTGTACTCCCACATAGGAATCAAACGACACCTGGCCTTTGCCCTTCCCGCCTGAGCGGGTAGTGACCAATACCACACCGTTAGCGGCCTGGGCACCGTAAATGGCCGCCGATGCTGCGTCTTTCAGCACATCAATAGACTGGATATCGGCCGGATTCAGCACGCTGATATCTCCGCCGGGAATCCCGTCAATCACATACAGGGGATCAGAATTACCGATGGTACCGAGCCCCCGGATATTCACTTTCATGCCCGCGCCCGGTTGACCCGAAGTAGAGAGAATGGTTACCCCTGCGGCCTGCCCCTGCAAAGCCTGGAGGGGGTTCACCTGGTTTTGCTTCTGCACCAGATCACCCGACACATTCAGGTTGGCCCCGGTCACCAGTTTTTTCTTCTGCACACCGTAGCCTACTACCACCACTTCATCCAGTACAGATTGTTCTGAAAGCATACGGATCACAATACCGGCGGTGGCGTTTACCGTGTGTTCCGCCGGCCTCAATCCTACAAAAGTGACTTCCAGTACGTCGCCGGTGGCCGCTTTCACACTGAACTTGCCTTCGGTATCGGTCAGGGCGGCTGCCTGTGTTCCCCTGACCCTGACGGTAGCCCCTGCCACCGGCTCTCCGTCATCGTCAAACAGCACCGTTCCGCTCACCGACTGCGCCCATACCGCCTGTGAAATCACCGTCAGCAGGAGAGAGAGGCAAATCGTTTTTAAAGGTTGAATTATACTCATTTTACATTTGAAAGTTTAAGGTTTTAACAATGGTTATGTTCGCTTTACTTGAGTTTGATCTTCATTTCACTTCCCTGGTATTTAATCGTTTTGAATCTGGTTTTTACTGCGTCATATCCCGATGCGTTTTCAGGTGAAACCAGTACTACCTGAAAAGACCGGCGCGTTAACATTCCCGGGAAATTCCCTTCCTGTTGACCGAAAGTCAGCTCTTTCGCCCGATCATCGTACCGGATATCCAGGGTCATGAACTGTCCTTTTTCGTAATGGTTGTTGGTGCCTTCGTCTTCGTACAGCCGGAAAGCGCCATCCGCCCCGGCATACACCCATAGGGTGATGGTTTCGGGCTTCTTTTCCCCCGTATACTGTACCTCAGGACCGAGGGGGAGAATGCTTCCCGCTTTCACATAAAGCGGAATACGTTCGTAGGGAGCCTCCGCGTTAATTTCCCGACCTCCCGTTTCCGCTTTCCCGGTATAGAAATCATACCATGTAGTACCGGAAGGAAGGTAAAGTGGACGACGGGTAAGCCCCTTCTCCGTAACCGGGTTCACCAACAGGGCAGAGCCCAGCAAAAACTGGTCGTTGATACCGAATACTTTCTGATCTCCCGGGAAATCCATGGCCAGCGCCCTCACCATGGTGCCGTCTTCGTGGTACACTTTCCCGGCCAGGGAATAGATATAGGGCAAGAGTTTGTAGCGCAAACGGATATAGTAGAGCATGCTTTGGTAGGCACGATGGCCCTCCGGCGCGATGTTAAACGGCTCGCGATACGGAAACTGCCCGTGCGCCCTGAACAGGGGCAAAAACGCGCCGTATTGGTACCAGCGGGTGTTCATTTCCCTCCATTCTTCAAGGTTGGCGGAGTCAGGCCGGTGAAAGCGTTTTTCTACCAGGAAGCCGCCCGCGTCCATGGTCCAGTAGGGCGTACCGCTCATGGAGAAGTTCACCCCGCCCGAGATCTGGTCTTTCATGTCGTGCCAGCGGCTGGAGATATCGCCGCTCCAGGCCACCGCAGAATACCGCTGTTGTCCGGCAAAAAACGAGCGCGTGAGAATAAACACACGGTTATCCGGATCGGTAGCGCGTTGTCCCTCGTAAATACCCCGGGCATTTTCAAGCGGGAAGGCGTTGTAATACCGTACAGATGACCCGATGGCGGGCTGCATCACGGCTTTGCGTTCTTCCAGGTTGGTATTGGAGTGGATATCCGGCTCACTGGCATCCATCCACCAGGCATCTATGCCCAGTTGGTATAGCTTTTCGTCCATCTGCTCCCAGAAACCTTTGCGCGCGCCGGCGTTAAAAGGATCGTAGAAAGTAGAGGTATACCCCTTGCCTATCCAGTCTTTGCGGCCATCGTAGATGTTCCGCATATACAGCCAGCCGTTTTCTTTGAACTTCTGGTATACAGAAGATTCTTCATTGATTTTGGGCCATACCGAGATCATCAGGCGGAAATTATTCGCGTGCAGACGGTCTACCATTCCTTTCGGATCCGGGAAACGGGCCTTGTCGAAATCGTGGCTGCCCCAGTCGTGTTCGGCCCAGTACGACCAGTCCTGCACCAGGTTATCAATGGGTATCTGCCGCTTCCTGAACTCCGAGGCTACGTCTTCCAGCTCCTGCTGGGTCTTGTACCGCTCGCGGCTCTGCCAGTAGCCGAATGACCAGCGGGGCAACACCTGGGCTTTCCCGGTAAGCGTGCGGTAACCCCTGATCACCTCGTCGCCGTTGGCCCCAGCTATGAAGTAGTAATCCACCCCGTCTCCGGCCTCTGAGTCAAAAGAGAATGTATTTTTTAAGTCGGCAGGAACGGGGCTTTGCCATTTTAGTCCCAGGTACGCCTGGCTTCCGTCAGGCAGCCATTCCATTTTCAGGTCATATTTTTGCCCCCTTTTCATTTCCAGGTCAATCTCGAAAGAACCTGCGTTCCACGACTCCCTCCAGCGGTCTTCTTTCAGCACCCCGTCTACCCACACTTTCAGGTAGCCGGAATAATTAAAATGCAGGCGGTGCAGCCCTTCGTAGGGCGACTCGATCTTTCCTTCGTACACCGCCCGGCTGTGGGCCAGGTCTACTTCTTTGGGCAGGCGGTCCTGGTCGCTCAGGTAGAGGTACGAGATCTCCGATTCCGGGCGACTGAAAACTACCTTTTCCGGCGCAGATTTCTCATAATAGCGTACGGTCATCCAGCCTTCGTACCCTTCAGGAGAATGAAGGCGGAAAGCCGAAAGGGGCAAAAGCGGGCGTGTATCTCCCGCGCGGGTGATGGAATAGTTGTTCCACAATAACCCGTAATTACGGGTAGAGTAGAGAAAAGGAATACCGATCATGGTATTGTATTGCAGCAGGGTAACCTGGCGGCCGTTATTGTAATTCATCACGCCGTTCTGGTGCTGACCCAGACCGTAAAGTCCTTCATCCGCACTGATATTGAAAGCCTGTTGTACCCGGTAGAAACTGTCGCCGCCGTAGGCGTCCGGGGTGAATGTACCTGTATGGCGGGGGCGTTCCGACAGCAGAGGCCGACCTTCATTGTCTTCAAAACGAACCGCACCGTTCACCCGTGAAATCAGGGCCCTGGCTCCTTCGGCCTGCAAGACCAGATCCGTACCCGCTTCAGACACCGTCCACGCACCGGAATAGGTTTTTTCCGGAACTACAAGGTTTTCCGTTTTATTAACCCGGCTGTCGGAAGGCCTGGCTACCACGTGGAAGGTACGCTCTCCTACCACATCCACCTGTACCTCCATGCCGGGGCGGGCATCGGCCCCGGGAACAGACAAGGCAACCCCCTGCGCAGTCTTCTGGTAAAGGCCCTGGCCGGAGGCCGGATTAAACAGGTAAAACAAAATACAAAGCAGGGTATACTTTCTCATTACTTCTTGACGGGCCACAAATCGGGCCCTCCGGATTAGGATTATACAAAGAAACTTTTAGACAAAAGTACAGGAGAGAAGCAAGCCCCGGGGGACGGAAATGTTAATAAATGGGGGTGATTTTGTAAACAAAAGGCGGATTAATTGCCTTTTTTATAGTCAGATGGAAGCTTTCCGAAGATATCTTTGAAATATCGGGAAAAAACTTTAGGATTATTGAAACCTACCTCATACGCTACCTCGGCAATGGTGAGGCCGGTTTCTTCCAGAAGACGGGCCGCCCGCTTGAGACGAATGTTGCGGATAAACTCAGACGGAGAGTATCCGGTGAGGGTAAATACCTTTTTGTACAGCCCTACCCGGCTCACATTCATCTCTTCGGCCAGCATTTCCACAGAAAACAGGGTATTGCTTATATTCTTTTCTACTATTTCCAGGGTTTTACGCATGAATTTCTCATCGAGAGACTCTATTTCTGTCTCTACAGGCGCCACAGTCAGCTGTTTTTTGTAGGTTTTTTCGAAGGACGTTTTCTGGCGGATATGGCTTTTGATCTTGGAGAGCAGAAGCTCCACGTTAAAGGGTTTTACAATATAATCGGCCGCCCCGGCCTCGGTACCTTCCAACTGGTAGTTGTCGGCAGTAAGGGCGGTCAGCAGGATCACCGGGATATGCAAGGTGCGGGGGTCGTCTTTGAGCTTCCGGCACAATTCAATGCCCGTATTTCCCGGCATATTTACATCGGAAACAATGATATCCGGGTGAAACGACAAGGCTTTTTCCCAGCCTTCCGTAAAATTCCTGGCTTCTTCTACCTGATAGTGTTCCCTCAGGTTATCCAGGATATAAAACCGGAAATCGTCGTTGTCTTCTACTACCAGCACCCGCTTGCCTGTTCCCCCGTTACGGATGTCGGGTCGGATATGCCCGGCGGTTGTAGCCTTATTTCCGGTAACCTGCACATGGCCCCATACCGGGAGGGTAACCGTAAACCGGCTGCCATTATCCGGTTGGCTTTCCACCGTGATGGTCCCTCCCATCAGGTCAAGGTACTCCCGGGTGATGGCCAGGCCGATGCCGCTTCCCTGGTTCAGTAGTGATTTCAGGATGTCGTCCTGGTAATACCGCTCAAATATTTTCGCGCGAGACTCCGGCGGAATACCGATTCCCGTATCTTCCACCACCAGTTTTAAATGACATTCCTCTCCCTTCTCCAGATCGGCGGTAATACTTACTTTTCCGCCTACAGGTGTAAACTTGAACGCGTTGGAAAGCAGGTTAAAGACAATGCGCTCCAGCTTGTCGTGATCAAAATAGCAGTAGGCTCCGTCTTCCGAAATATGTATCCGGTATTCAATCTCCTTGCTCTCGGCCATGTCAAGGAAAGACCGGGCGTGATCGCCCACCTGGGCCATAATATCGCCTTCGGCATTCTGAAGTTGTAAGGAGCGGGTGTCCACTTTCCTGAAGTCCAGGAGCTGGTTGACCAGGTTCAGGAGGCGGCGGGCGTTGCGATGTACCAGGTCGAGGTGCATTTTCCGGCCGGGGTCCTGTTCTTCCCGCGCCAGTTTCTCTATGGGCGAAATGATGAGACTCACGGGGGTCCGGAACTCATGGCTTACATTGGTAAAAAACTTGGTTTTCAGCAAGTCCAGCTCTTTCAGGCGGCGGGCTTCTTCCCTCTCCTGGTGCAGCACAAAGCGGGTGTATTGCCTCCGCCTCTCCATAAAGCGCACGCCAAACAGCAATCCCGCAGCGCAAAGCAGGTAAAACGCGTAGGCCCAGCCGGTCAGCCAGAAAGGCGGACGAATCACGATTTTCAGGAGCGTAACCGGCTCGCTCCACTGCTCCCCATCGGCCGAAGTGATCACTTTAAAGGTATATTCCCCGGCATTGAGGTTCGTAAACGTAGCCAGACGCGATTTCGGATCCAGCTCCAGCCACTCCCGGTTAAAACCGTCGAGGATATATTTGATGCGCACCCGTTCGGGATGCAGAAAATAAAGGGGAGAAATGCCCAGACTGAACACATTCTGGTCGTATTTCAGTACGATTTCCTCCGTGTATTCCATGGCCGCTTTCAACAGCACCCGGCCTTCTACCACTTCGCCCACACCTACGCTCCGGTTAAACAGGAGGAGGTCGGAAATAACGGGACGGGGAAAAATATCTTCATGGGAGATGTCTTCCGGGCGGATCCGGTTGAAGCCGGCCGGACCGCCAAAAATCAACTCGCCGGAGCGCAGTTTTACCGCCGCGTTCTCATTAAAAGCTACCGACTGTAGGCCATCGTGCTGGTCAAAATTCCGGATCACCCATTCCTCTTCCCGGCTTTCCGAAATCACAGAAAGCCCCTTGGATGTACTCATCCATATTTTCCCTGCATTATCTTCCAGAAGGGTGTGAATGGTGTTATCTCTCAACCCTTCCGTCTCTTTAAATACCCGGAAGGTCTCTACCACGGAGTTGAAAAGGTTCAGGCCGTCGCGGGTGGCCACCCATATCCGTCCTTTTGAATCCTGAAGGAGATCCGAGATATAATCGTTGCTTAAGCCGTCTTTCCTCACCGGATCGTACGCGTAACGGGTAATTTGCCGCCCGGTTTTATCCAGCACCTCAATACCGGTAGCCGAACCGAACCAGAGATTTCCTGCCCGGTCTTCCATAATCGAACATATATAACTGGCCGTAGGCGCGGTAAATGTTTCGGAAGGTTTAAGGAAAGCACCCGTTTTCCGGTCCATCAGGTTAATTCCTCCAAACAGGGTACCTACCCAAAAGCGCCCTTTTGAGTCTTCGTAAAGTTCCCACACGCTGTTATTGCTGATGCTTTCCGGATTATCGGGGTCATGCAGGTAGCGTATAAACCGTCCGTTCCTGAACAGGTTCAGTCCGCCGTGATACGTGCCTACCCAAAGGTTATCTTCCCGGTCAAGCAGCAGGCTGACAATCACGTTACTGCCCAGGCTATAGGGATCATTGGGCGAATGCAGGTATTGACGGTAGGTATTTTTCTGCTTGTCGTAAAAAATCAGCCCGCCCCCGTTGGTACCGATCCACAGGTTCCCCTTCCGGTCTTCCACGAGGCGGTTCACGTCGTCATAAGGCAGGCTTGAGGGCGCGGTACTGTGGTGCCGGTACACCGGAAACTGGATCAGGTTATCGTGGTAATAATTGACCCCTCCTTTGTAGGTTCCGATCCACACCATCCCGTCGGCATCACAGATCGCGGCGGAAGTACCGTTATGGTTCAGGCTGCGGTCATTGAACTCCTCGTACATGAGGTAGTTCATTTTCTGGCTCTTGGGATCGAAGAGGTTCACTCCTCCGTGGTCGGTGGCAATCCACATCCGCCCTTCCTGGTCTTCGGCCAGGCCCATTACCGTGTTGTTGTTCAGGCGGGCCCAGGGGCGGGCCGCATCGGAATTCATCGAAAAATGCAGGGGCGCCTGGGAGAAATCGGGCCACCAGTAAACCCCGGAAGGCGTATTGGCCGTGTAAATCCAGGGGTCTTCGTTCCGGTCGATCAGCAGGCGAAACTCGGAGTTCTCCGCATTCCCAAGTTTACGTACCGATTGAGTTTCGAGGGTAGTGGCACTCACGGCTTCCAGGGTGCCGTCAGCAAAAATCACCCATACGGTGTTCTTTCCACCTATGGCCATGGCCGTGGGACGCACCGTTTGTCTTCCGCTGTATTTTGTGCCACGACCTTCCCGGACATCGTACCGAAAAAGACCTTCTTCCACATGCAGAAACCAGTAAAAACCGTTTTTATCTTTCCGGATGTCGAGGATATTCCCCGCCGTTATGCCCAGGGCGTGAAGCAGGCTGTCGGTATTGCCCATAAAGATATCCCGACGGATATCCAGCACGTTCAGTCCCAGTCCGGTGCGCACCCAGAGGTTGCCTCCCGGTCCCTCAAAGATCTGGGAAACGGCATTGTCTTTCAGGCTGTTGAAATTTCCCGAGCGGTTCTTGTAGACCCGCACCGCGTGCCCGTCGAAACGGTTTAGCCCGGCCGGCGTACCCACCCACAGAAAACCGTCAGAGGCTTTGAACAGGCTGGTGACGTGGTTGTGGGTTAGCCCTTCATTGATGGTAATATGCTTGAACTGCACCGACTGTCCCCTGATGATTCCTCCGGTAAAGAGCAGGCAGAAAAAAAAGAGATATTTGGTACAGACAGTTCTCACGCCTGGGAAGTGAATGAGCTATGAGCTATGAGCTATGAGCTATGAGCTATGAGCTATGAGCTATGAGCTAAAAAATACACACGCACACAAAAAAAAGTTCCGACAACTATCAATTATAATCATATAACCCTAACAATATTTAACCCTACCGATATGTAATCCCTACGGGATATTTTGGATAGCATATTGACATCGATTCGTAATTCGCAATTCGTAATTCACAATTCTACCAATACACCGAATACAACGCCACGAGCATCATCACAATGATGAGTGAGCCGACAATAAAGCCGGGATGCGCGCGGAACATCTTTTTATCGATCTCCAGTCCCTGAGGTACAATGCCCCTGCGGTTTTCTACGGTACTGATGATATACATGGCCAGCACGCAGATCAGGAATACAAAGCCCATGCGATCAAGGAAAGGAATCTCAAATACCCCCTCGGCGTTTGGCACCGCGAAGCCCATCCCCTGCAAAAAGGAAAGATCGGCGAACTGGGGCAGCACCTTGAAGAACACCGACAGCAGGAAGCCTCCCACCGTAGCGAACAGGGCCGCATTAGACGTAGTTTTCTTCCAGAAAAAGCCCAGGATGAACATGGCGAAAATACCGGGTGAAACAAAGCCCGTATATTCCTGGATATACTGGAACCCGCCTTTCTTGTCGATACCGAGGTGAGGGGCAATGAACACCGCCAGGATCATGGATACCACTACCGTAATTTTACCAATATTCACCAACGACTTTTCAGAGGCATTGGGATTGATTTTCTTCTGGAAAATATCCAGGGTAAAAATGGTGGCAATACTGTTGGCTTTCCCCGCCAGCGAAGCCACAATAGCCGCCGTAAGGGCCGCGAAAGATAGTCCTTTCAATCCGGGAGGCAGGAGGTTCAGAAGTACCGGATAGGCCCTGTCTGGATTTAATTCCCCGCCCTGCATCATTTCGGTTTGGAAGAGCCCTTTCTGGTAAAGGAAGAAAGCCGCGATACCGGGCAGCACCACAATCACGGGCATGAGCATCTTCAAAAACGCTGCAAACAAGATTCCGTTCCGGGCAGTAGGCAGATCGGCACCGAGGGCCCGCTGGGTGATATATTGGTTACATCCCCAATAGTTGAGGTTTACGATCCAGAGACCGCCCAGCAACATGGTCAGGCCGGGGATATCGAGGTAATGGGGGTGATCCCGCTCAAAGATCATGTGAAAATGCCCCGGCACTTCTTTCGTCAGGATAGAAAATCCCTGGAGGGCACCTTCGGCACCGTGCTTGTCGGCCACCATATCCAGGGCCAGGTAGGTGGTAATCAAACCACCCAGGATCAGGAAAAACACCTGGATCACATCGGTAAAGCCAATCACCTTCATACCGCCCAGGGTAATAAAAATGGCAAAAATGGCCAGTGCGTACATACACATGGTGATGTTCAGGCCGGAGATACTGTTGATGGCCAGGGCACCGAGGTACAGGATAGACGTGAGATTCACTACCACATACAGCAGCAACCAGAAAACCGCCATGATCATAGCCACCGTACCGTTATACCGCTGATGCAGAAACTGTGGCATGGTGAAGATCTTGTTTTTCAGGTAAACCGGGATAAAGAAAATGGCCACAATAATCAGCGTGGCGGCCGCCATCCATTCGTACGCGGCAATAGCCAGCCCCAGGCTGAAGCCCGAGCCGCTCATGCCGATAAACTGCTCGGCGGAAATATTGGACGCGATCAGGGAGGCGCCAATGGCCCACCAGGTAAGGGAACCTTCCGCCAGGAAGTAGTCTTTGGTACTGCTTTTCTCTTGTTTTTTGCGGTTATAAATCCAGAGGCCATATCCGGCCACTATCACAAAGTAGATCAGGAATACGATGTAATCCTTGGTGCTCAGGAAATTCATTCAGGTTGAATTGGTTTAAAAGATATATCGGTTCACCAGGTTTTCAAGGTATTCCTGTTTGCCGCTAATGGCTTGGGGTTCTCCGTGGGAAGCGGCGTAATCGCGGAGGTCTTCCAGCGAAAGTTTGCCTTCTTCGAACGCTTTGCCCTGTCCGGAATCAAACGAAGCATACCTTTCCTTCCTTAATTTCGCATAATCTGATTTTTGCAGAATTTCTTCTGCCACCAGCAGCGATTTTGCAAATATATCCATTCCTCCGATATGTGCATAAAAAAGATCTTCCTGATCGGTAGAATTTCTCCTGATTTTGGCATCGAAGTTAATTCCGCCGCCCTGGAAACCGCCCGCTTCGAGGATAATCAGCATAGATTCTACCAGCTCATTGATGTTGTTCGGGAACTGGTCGGTATCCCATCCGTTCTGGTAGTCGCCCCGGTTGGCATCGATTGAGCCCAGCATGCCGGCATCGGCCGCAACCTGAAGTTCGTGCTGGAAAGTATGGCCCGCCAGTGTGGCGTGGTTCACTTCCAGGTTGAGTTTAAAATCGCCCAGCAGGTCGTATTGTCTCAAAAACCCGATCACGGTTTCGGCATCGTAATCGTACTGGTGTTTGGAAGGCTCGCAAGGCTTGGGTTCAATGAAGAAGGTCCCTGTAAACCCGTTTTTCCGGGCGTAGTCTTTTACCGTATGCAGGAAACGCGCAAAATGCTCTTTTTCCCGCTTCATATCGGTATTCAACAGGGTCATATACCCTTCTCTCCCACCCCAGAACACGTAATTCTCACCGCCCAGGGCGATGGTGGCGTCAAGGGCAGCCTTCACCTGGGCAGCGCCGTGGCTCAGCACGTGAAAATCAGGGTTGGTAATGGCTCCGTTCATGTATCGACGGTTGGAAAACAGGTTGGCGGTACCCCAAAGCAGCTTTACGCCCGATTCCTTTTGCTTTTGTTGCGCATATTCGGTCAATGCGGCCAGTCGTCGCTCGTTTTCCACCACATCGGTGCCGTAATCCACCACATCTACATCATGGAAACAGTAGTAAGGCAGGTTCATCTTGGTGATAAACTCAAACGCTGCGTCCATCTTATCCTTTGCCCGCTCAATCGGGTCATTTTTTACATCCCAGGGGAAAATATGGGTGGGTTCACCGAAAGGATCAGAACCATTTCCATTAAAGGAATGCCAGTATGCACACGCAAACCGCATGTATTCTTTCATGGTTTTGCCGGCTACTATCCGGTTTTCATCGTAATAACGAAACGCCAGGGGATTGTCTGTATCTTTTCCTTCGTAACGGATCTCTCCAATGTTTTTGAAATATTCCTTTTCTCCTTTAACGATTGCCATTTTCTTCTAATTTAGTATTTAAAATTTCTTTCCATTCTTCGTATAATTCGTCATAGACCCCGGTGGCCCGGGGTTCTACTGTACCGATCTTTTCCATGCCGGAGAAGGCTTCCACGGGGGTTTTAAAGTACCCGGTTCCGATTCCCGCGCCCAAAGCAGCCCCTACACTGCCGTCGTTTTGGTAGAGTTCCACCGCCACGCCCGTGGCCCCGGTAAAGTCGTTTTGGAACACCTCGCTCAGGAAGAGGTTGGAATGCCCGGCCTTGACCAGGGAAGGGGAATACCCGTTTTCCCGCATGATATCCAGTCCATAGCGGAAAGAAAACGCGATTCCTTCCATCATTCCTTTCAGGATATGGGCGGCGGAGTGGCGGTTCAGGTCGATGTGGCCGATGTGCGCACCGATATTACGATTACCCAGGATACGTTCCGCGCCGTTTCCGAAGGGCAGTACACGGAGGCCTTCCGCGCCCGTGGCCACGCCCGCGGCCAAACGATTCATTTCCGGGTAGCTCATCCCCCCGCCCAGGAGTTTCCTGGCCCAGCTGTAGAGAATACCTGTACCGTTGATGCAAAGCAGTATCCCCGTTCGCACCCGCTCGGGCAGGTAGTTCACATGCGCGAACGTATTTACCCGCGAGGCCCGGTCGTACACCAGGGCATCGCTCACCCCGTAAATCACGCCGGAAGTACCCGCCGTAGCGGCCACTTCACCGGGTTGAAGCACATTCAGGGAAAGCGCGTTATTCGGCTGGTCTCCGGCTTTGTATCCTATGGGCACGCCCGGCGCCAGGTCCAGCTCCCGGGCTACCGCCGCGGAAACGCTTCCGTGTTCCGAAAAAACGGGCCGGATCTCCGGGAAGAGGTCCGGAGAAAAACCGAAGTATTCCAGGAGGGAGGCAGAGAGCGTATCGGACTGAAAATCCCAGAAGATACCTTCGGAGAGCGCGCTGATGCTGGTGGTCAGGGTACCCGACAGCCGGTAGGCGATGTAATCGCCGGGCAGCATCACCTTGTCGGTCTTATCGTACAGTTGGGGTTCGTTTTCTTTCACCCAGGCCAACTTGGAAGCCGTGAAGTTCCCGGGAGAGTTGAGGTGGTGTTCGAGGGAGAACGCGTGGCCCAGGGCGTCAAAGGCCCGGGCACCGGTCTCCACGGCGCGGCTGTCGCACCAGATAATGGAATTTCTCAGGGAATTTCCCGCCGCGTCTACCACCACCAGGCCGTGCATCTGGTAGGCAATACCAATGGCCCCGATATCTTTTGGATCATATTTTCCCGTAGCATGCGATTTTTTAATCGCCTTTTTCGTATTTTCCCACCAGATTTCAGGATCCTGCTCCGCCCATCCCGACTGTGGGGCAAGTATTTCAGCTTCTGTTTCAGGATACTGCACAGAAGAAACGGGCTGTCGCGTAGCCGCGTCTACTACGGAAATTTTAACGGAGGAGGTACCGAGATCTATACCTAATAAATACATTCGGACAAAGGTTGAATAAAAATAATGCAATCGATTGCGTAAATTTAGACCGTCCGCTTATATTTACCAAAAATTACTGAAAAAAAATTCGCCTTGAAGAAGAAAGTCACCATTTACGATATCGCGCGGGAGCTCAAAGTCACCGTCTCTACGGTCTCCCGGGCGTTAAACGATTCCCGGAGCATCAGTGTAGAAACCAAGAACCAGGTGCGGGCCATGGCCCGGCAGATGAACTATAGTCCGAACAAGCTGGCCGCCTCCCTGAAATCGGGGAAAACCTATACCATCGGGGTGATTGTACCCAGCGCGCGGGTCCAGTTTTTTGCGTCAGTGATTCACAGCATTGAACTGGCTTTGAAGACTGCGGGCTACGGCATCCTCCTGTACCAGACCAATGAAAGCCTGGAAAATGAGCAGCAGGGGATCAAAACGCTGTTGGAAGCCCAGGTAGACGGTATCTTCGCTTCGCTTTCCCTCGAAACCTCCGAAGACATCAGCCATTTTGAAGCCGTAGTGAAACAGGGAAAAGCCCTGGTACTTTTCGACCGTACCATGGAAAATTTCCATGTACCGTCTGTTACACTAGATGACTTCCGGGCGGGTTACCTGGCGGCGGAGCATCTCATCAAAAAGAATTTCCGGAAAATTACCTTCATAGCTCCACCCCAGAAGATCAGCATTTTCAAACAGCGGGTAGAAGGCTTCCTGGCCGCTTTGAAGGCCTACGAGCTACCGATAGACGAAAATAGTGTACGGTATGGCACCCTTTCTATTGAAGGCGGGCGAGCCGAAATCAAAAACATGTTGTCTGCCTGCCCTCTGCCTGATGCCGTCATCGCCGGCGACGACTACACCGCTCTCGGCGTGCTGCGCCAGTTAAAAGAAGAGGGGGTAGCACCGGACCGGGTGGCCGTGATGGGCTTTGCCAATGAAGTATTTTCCGAGTTCATCACACCGTCGCTCACCACCATTGAGCAGCAGCCCCACAAAATGGGTGCCGAATGCGCCCGCATCTTCCTCTCTATGATTCAGAAAAAGAATCCGTATGAAAACCCGGAAAAAGTGGTCTTGGAGCCGATATTGGTGGAGCGGGAGAGTACGGGGAGCGGCGATTAGCATTTGCGTTCCTTAGTTTCCTGCAAGATGCCTTTTTCTATTAAGTCTTTATGTCACGCAATGCCGTGTCCGTTGAAACTTTAGTGATCTTCGCCCATTTTGACGATTGTAGCTTTCCGTCAAATCCATCAAACAACCTATTTAAAATTGTGCGTTGGCTCATTGATTGAGGTGTTTGCGTGCAGTGCCGCAAATTTGCGGTGATTACCCTGGTTATTTACCGCAAATTTTATCCATGTCGTTTTTAGTTAGTGGTGCGCATCCGGTTAAAGGGGGGCAGTAATCCCGGCACAAAATGAGTCATTTATTATAGAAATTGGATTCCCTGACGGGTCAAAGCAGTTCATTGCCTATTTCTTCCGTTTGTAATGTAGCTGAGTTAGTCCAGTCTCAAATGTCTTTACTTGTACAAATTCAAGCGTCTGTTCGGGCCTTCCGTCTTTGAAAAGTCTTGTTCCATTACCAAGCAGAATAGGTACAATCGAAATAATCAATTCGTCAATCAGGTCGCTTTTCAAAAGTTCATTCACGATTTCCGCACCACCGTCACAATAGATATTTTTTCCTTTTTCAGATTTTAACCGTTTGACTAACTCTGCTATCTCTCCGGTATAGAATAAGGTTCTGCCTACTTGAGGTCTTTCTGTTCGTGTTATGACATATACATCCCTTTTTCCGTTGTCGTAGTGAGAAGCACCGATTTCTTTAAGCACGTAATCATACGTTTTTCTACCAATAATTAACGTATCAATGGTTTCTATAAACGCTGCATAACCGTAGTCTTCCCCCTCCTTTTCAACAAGTTTTAAGAAACTAAGGTCGTCGTTAGGTTGGGCAATATAGCCGTCTAAACTTGTTGCTATGAAAAGTGATAATTTTCGCATTACTCTTAAATTTTATTACGTTTTGCAAAATTAGTTACAGAGAACAGTTGACACCTTGGAAAAGTGCGACAAACTAAAAGTTGCGATGATGAAAGTCCTGTGTTTTGTTTGATTTCATTGGTAAGATGTGAATGGTCATAATAGTCACAAAAGCCATTTCTAATATGCTACGATTGCCTTAGGTCACGTGCCAGGGTGATCCGACATTTCGGCTTTCTTCTATTCGGTATAATGTTAGGCAAAGTGCTTCTTTATTTTCCTTATGTTTAAAAACCAAATCAAAAGTCCAATTGGTGTCGACCAAAATAGAGCTGTTAAAATTGCTGCCATACTAAATATTCCCATTTCACTATGTCCCGCTGTCATTGATGCCATTGCTATCATTAGTATCCATATTATTGCAATTATAAGCAGGGATAAATACGTAATAAGTTTATTCGCCCACAATTTGAATTTTCTGATATTTAGTCCCCCAACAAGGTATAAAACCCCTATTGCCAGCATCGCTAAACACATATAAACATAGTTTTCAAGCAGAAGAGACTCAATCAGATTAAATTCTGATTCCTCATTTGGTATGTTTTGATTTTCTCCCAGTCCGATTAGTGTGAATGCCAATGCACCCATTCCATTGCTCAAAATGATAAGTCCTGAAAAAATTGAAACAATTAGTCCAATCGTTCTTATTGATTTTGGCTTTTGTTCTTCCATTTTATCGTTGTCGTTTTAAACATTTTGCATAACGTTTTGGGGCTTTGCGAAGTGGCGGATTATTTACACTAACTTTCAACCGAAGCACCGACTTCAAATATACCACTAAAGTTTCAATCGAAGCTGTTTCCCCACCATTTCACAAAACCCTTGTTGAACTAAACCTTCGGTAGCCCGAGACGTAAAAATAGCGATAAAA
>CAYRGN010000014.1:42902-78626 GCA_964423865.1 uncultured Lacihabitans sp. | reverse complement strand
GGCCCTACCGCCGATGGTACTGGTGATCAAACGGGGCCGCCTAGGTCTGGGAGAGTAGGTAGATGCCGGATACTTATCAAAGCCTCGGAAGTAATTCCGGGGCTTTTGTGTGTTATATTGTGGTCAAGCAGAGTCTTCAGCTTGCGGAGACGCTGATTACACTGGGAATAAATTTTTAAGGCTTCACATAGGTCCAGGTTGCTGAAGTGCTTCCAACTCGGGATAAGCTACCTGTATAATTTGCTATCATTCTTCTGTTATTGGTTACAATTACTTCGAAGTTAGAGACAGCATTGGAGTTACTGCCGCAATAGTCATAGTACTCTACCCAAAATCTATAAGTACCACTTGGGGCGGAGTCATCTTCGGGCCAGAATATGTTTTCATTGGGCCCTTGAGGACAATACCCGCACTGGCAGTCCACGTCCAGGTTTCCTCCTGAAGAAGTCAATGGGTTCCCGTAATAGACAGTGTTTCCCCGTGGGTCCGTTACGTATAAATCTAAGTCTACGTTTGCTTCATTATTGAAACGAAGATTGAATCTGGGATTTCCCGGGCTTCCTACCAGTTGCGGTTCGGGCTCTGGTTCAGGCTCTGTTTTTTCAATGATGCAAGCAGACACTGCTATGATCAAAATAATGATTAATGATTTGATATTTGTTTTCATAATAATAAGAGGGTTAAATATTGAATAAAATTAGGATTATAGGTAAAATGTTTTAAATTAGTGAGTTGAAAGTGATGTGACTATAGTTCATATACTTTAAAAGAGTTTAGTATTTATATCATGAACAGAAGCAAAGCATTCTAATCCACCGGTCTCGAAAACGGACTGTAGAGCCGGTCTTCGGTTTTGCTAATGGCATAAACTTATAAGGTTTATGATGCAAATCTACAAGGCTGTGACCCTTTGAGAAATACTGACTTGTCAGTATTTATGTGCCTGTAATGGTTAGTTTGGCGCCCGCTCATCAAAAAATAGAAATCAACCTGTTCGATAGAAGACAAAAGAGCAGGGATAGGGTTAAAGAATATAAATTCAGGAATCAGGTTGATTCTATTTTTAGCCTTAAACCTGATTTTACGGGGTAGTGTTGCATGGTTTCATATAACTGGTTAATCATCATCCGTGCGGAAAGGCGAGGCCGGCAGCCCCTCCCGGTTATACAAATTGGGGTTGACCGGGTTGTCTGCCCAGGCGTAACGTACATATTTTGGCTCCGGGATATTTTCGTTCCATACCACGATCCTGTCGCCTTCGATCCTGGCGTGGGCCCAGCGAAATTTTTTGTCTTCACCGGCCACAGCAAACTCGGCAGGATCTTCACCGTCGGAGGTGATTAATCCGCTGTCTGTATGGTCAAAAGAAAGTAGGATTTTGTTTTCCCTGATCTCCGCTGATCGGAAAATAGGGCCTGAGTAGACAATATCTTCTCCGTATGCCAGTTTACGGGCTGCCAGGGCCATTCTTTCCCCTACGTCTTTCTTGTTATCGGGGTGAACATCATTCCATTCGCCCAGGTCAATGTTGACCGTCATGGCGGTGTGTGGGACCTTCAGAGTTTTGAGGGTGGCCTCCCGCTGCCTCGCCCAATTGCTTTCTGAAGGCAGGTAGTTATATTCCATGAATCCCGGAAGTTGAGCAAAAATTACGGGCAGTTCGGGCCTGTTCCACCGCTTCCTCCAGTCGAGGATCAGAGAGGTTAAGAGGGCTTCATACCGCTCCGGTCTTCCCGTATTGCTTTCTCCCTGGTACCAAAGTACGCCTTTCATGGCATAAGGAATGAGAGGATGCACCATGGAATTGTATAGTGCAGTAGGTTGGTAGTGCAGGGTAAGGGCCTGGGGACGGGGTGCGGCCGGTTCAAATACCTCTCCCACTTTGTAGTGCCAGGTACCCTGTAGGTCGAGGGTGTCTTTTCCCGCAAATAACGAATAGGGTTTATCGGGTACAAAGCCGCCTTTTCCTCCGTAATTGGTGACTCTGACCGTCAGTATATTTTTTCCCGGTTGTAAGATTCCGGGGGCCACTTTGTATCTTCTCTGGGGGTACATGTAGGTAAAACCGCCTGTCTTTTGTCCGTTAATATAGACTTCATCCGCGTCTACGATCCGTCCCAGCCAAAGGCCAGCCTCCCGGCCTGTCATGGAGACCGGTACCTGGATTTCCTTTCGGTACCACACCACACCGTTCAGGTCACGGATGCCCTGATCTTCCCAATATCCCGGCACGTTGATGGGCTTCCACCCCTTGGGTTGATAAGCTTCTTCATACCAATGCGGTTTTGATTCCAGGCCGAGATCATGTGACTTTCGCGGTGGATTGGCCGCTACAGCCAGCCGATTGGCCTCCATTACCGCTGAGGTGTCTTTGTTTTTTTCAACACTAGCCAGTACATCTTCAAAATTCTTTAACCCGGCCTCGCTGATCCAGGCCTCTATAGGAGTACCGCCCCAACTGGCATTCACCAGGCCAATGGGTATCCCGTACTGCCGATATAATTTACGAGCAAAGAAGAAAGCCACGGCTGAAAACGGGCGCACCTGATCACCTATGGCGGGTACCCACCGACTGTCCGGGAGTTCTTCTGCCGGACCGGTTAACTGTACTGTATTGGGAACCCAGAATTGCCGGATATCAGGAAAATTGGCCTCCTCTATGTCCTTGGCATATAGCACATCGTGCAGGTTCATCTGATGCACCATGTTGCTTTGCCCTGAACAAAACCAGACGTCTCCCAGCAGAACATCATGAAAGGTAAGGGTGTTTTTGCCCCGGACGGTTAAGGTATGTGCCCGGCCGTCTGTAGGCATAGCCGCAAGTGTCAGGGCCCATTTTCCTTCTTTATCGGCATTGGTACTGTATTTCTTTTTATCCCATTGCACAGTTACTTTCTCTCCGGAAGAAGCCCACCCCCAAACCTTGACGGGGGAGTCGCGCTGGAGAATCATACTGTCGCTAAAGATAGAAGGGAGCTTTACCTGAGCGAAGCAGGGGGTGACTGCCAAATATACAAGAATCGATGCTATTTTGTTCATGTGTATAAAAGTCTTTGTATTGCAAACTTTATGGTTCTCGACTCTGCTCGAACTGACACTTTTACCGTTTCTTGTGTCAGTTCGAGCGGAGTCGAGAACCGTATCCCTTAACCATACCTTCTTAACTCCCTTTATGTAACTCCAAATTTCATTCGTCCAAGCCATAAGGCTCAAGAGTTTTTATAAACCCGTTTTCATCGTATTCTATTTCTGCCATCTTGATGCAGCGCAGGTGAGTTACCCCCTCGCTCAGGCTGCTGTCGTGATAGAAAAGATACCACTTTCCTTCAAATTCGGCAATGGAATGGTGGGAGGTCCAGCCGACCACAGGTTCCAAAATTCGACCAGCGTAGGTGAAAGGGCCGTACGGACTGTCGCCCGTCGCATAACAGATATAATGGGAATCGCCGGTAGAGTAGGAGAAATAATATTTTCCTTTATATTTATGAACCCAGGGTGCCTCAAAGAATCTGCGGTCGGTATCGCCCTGGGTAATGGGATTCCCGCCTTCGTCCAGAATGAGAACATCACGAACACCTTCAGCGAACTCCAGGAGATCGTCGTTCAGTTTACCTATTTTAGGGCATAGGGCCGGTTCATCATTTTCGGGCAGGTGGGCCAGGGGACTTTCCGGTTCAGTAGAATTAAATGAACCGGTTCGCCAGCGTTGCAACTGCCCGCCCCAAATCCCACCCGTATAGAGGTAATAACTGCCGTCATCGTCTTTAAAAACGGCAGGATCTATGGAAAAACTGCCTTTAATGGCTTCGGGCTGCGGCACGAAAGGCCCGGCAGGTGAGTCTCCGACGGCTACTCCAATTCTGAAAATTCCTTCGTAATCTTTTGCAGGAAAAAACAGGTAATATTTTCCGTCTTTTTCGGCGGCGTCTGGCGCCCACATCTGTTTTTCGGCCCAAGGCACGTCGTTCACATGAAGTGCCAGGCCGTGGTCTGTTACTTCTCCACCCGGGCGATCCATAGAGAAAACATGATAATCTTCCATGCAGAAATGGCTGCCCAGGTCATCAAAGGCTTCGCCTCCGTCTACATCGTGAGAAGGATAGATGTAAATCCGGCCGTTGAAAACGTGGGCCGAGGGATCGGCGGTGTACAGGTGTTTCACCAAAGGCGGGGAGATGGCCTTTTGGTTGAGGTTGTCGAAATTAATATGGTCGATGTTGTCTTCGGGCATCTCTTTTAATTGTTAATGGTCAATGGTTAATGGTGTTTTTGACCGGTGGGAGCGTTGCACGCAACGCCCCTACAAACGTCGGGATTTTAATTCGTGTTCTATTTTGACTTCCATTTTTTTGTCGATCTCATAAAAAAACAGCAGCCCCACCGCCAGAAGAAAAGGGATAGCCGCCAGGATACTCACGGTCAATTTAATGCCATTGACGGTTTCTGCGCTTTGAACGGCATTGGGAATATAATGAAAATAATCCAGGATACCGGTAATAAACGACTGTCCCAGCGTAAGCCCTGCCTTTAAGCCCACCATCATAGCGGAAAATATAATGGCTGTCGCCCGGCGGTTATTTTTCCATTCGCTGTAATCGGCCACATCGGCAATCATGGCCCAGAGAATCGGCGTGGAAATGCCGTAAAAGAAGCCGTGCACTACCTGAGCCAGGAAGATGGTAGTGACCGCTTGGGGCGGAAACACATAGAAGGTCAGGATGGGCAGGGTAGAGAGAAAGAGCGATGCCATGAAGGTGTCTCTTTTTCCGTATTTGTCAGCAAATTTCTTTGAAGTCGTTATTCCGATGATCATGAAAATGATGCCCAGGCCATTGAAGATACTAAAGCCGGTAGCAGCGGAGTTTTCCACATTTTTGAAATTGAAATTGCTCAAAAAGGCCGAAAGGGCCTCTTTACTGACATAATTTTCAAAATAGTACAGGTAGGTTCCGCCTTTCATGGCCAGGGTGACAAAGACCAGTACCGTGGCCGTCAGCATGATGAACCAGGGGCGGTTTCGGGTCAGGTCTTTCAGGTCTTGTGCGAGGCTGGAGTGTTGTTCTTTCGGAGGAACAATACGTTCTTTGGTGGTAAAAAAAGTGATGAGCATCAGCACGGCGCCAATGGCCGCCAGGTAGATCATGACTTTCGAGAAACCCGCTGCTTTGTCGCCGTGGCCCAGGTATTCGATCAGGGGATACATGAGGGACTGTACCGAAAACTGGGCCACCATTACGGCTACGAAGCGATAGGAAGAAAGGCTGTTCCGCTCGCCCATGTCGCCGGTAATTACCCCGCTCAGCGCCGCATAGGGGAGGTTATTGGCGGCGTACAGAAACAGAAGTAAAGCATAGGTAATGACGGCATAGATGACTTTCCCTTTGTCGTCAAAATCGGGGGTGGTAAAAGCCATGAGGGCCGCCAGGCTTAAAGGCAGGGCGGTGAAAAGAATCCAGGGCCTGAACTTTCCCCAGCGGGTATGGGTGCGGTCTGCCAGGGCCCCGATTACAGGATTAAAGACAAAGGCCGCTACCATACCCACCGTAAAGATCACGGGTGTGGCTACTTCGGGAGCCAGGCCGTATACATCGGTATAGAAATAAGCGAGGTAGGTCATCAGGGTTTGGAAGACCAGGTTGGCGGATAAGTCGCCCAGGCTGTAGCCTATTTTTTCGGATACGGAGAGTTTCATGAGAATAGTTTTGAGCTTTGTGTTGTCAGCCATGGCCGCCATACAAAGTTAATCTTCTTTTTTGAGTTCAATTACTTTGTAATAGGCCGGTTTAGGTTGGTATTTCCGGTCAAAGAGCAGAGGGTAATTGGTTCTGCCGGGCAGAGGCCAGTCGTTCAGCCAGCTTTGTCCGTCATTCACTCCCCAGAAAGTAACCCTTGACACTTTGTCTTTATGTTTCAGGAACAACTTAAAGAGGGCTTCGTAGTCGCTTGCCAACTGATTCTGCACGCTGTCGGGCAGGCCGCTTACATAAGGATTCAGGGAGGGATCACCAGAATAGTTCATTTGGGCGCTGATTTCCGCTCCCGTAAAATTCCGTGGCAGCACTTCGAGGTCGAGTTCGGTGAACATGACCCGGATTCCAAGGGCGGCATATTCCAGTATGCTGTCTTCGATCTCTTTCAGAGGTACCTTGCCTGCATGCCAGTGCCCCTGTATTCCCACGCCGTCTATTCTCACCCCCGCATCCTGTATTTTCTGAATCAGGCGTATCGTACCCGCTCTTTTATCCGGCTGTTCAATATTGTAATCGTTGTAGTACAATTCGGTGTTGGGCGCGGCCTTTTGTGCAAGGCGAAAAGCTTCGGTCACATAATCGTCGCCCAGGAGGCGGTGGAAAACCGTATTTCGCATGGTGCCGTCTTCGTTCAGGGCTTCATTCACTACATCCCAGCCCTGGATCTTGCGGTCATAGCGGGCCGCAACAGTCTGAATGTGGGAGGTGAAGAAAGTTTTCAGGGAATCTTTATCTTGCATATTTTGTACGTAGGAAGGCAGCTGGCTGTGCCAGATGAGGGTATGGCCTATCACCGACATGTCGTTTTGCCCGGCATACTCTACGAGCTTGTCGGCCTGAGCAAAATCAAACTTTCCCCATTCCGGTTGCAAAAACATGCTTTTCATGCTGTTCTCTGCCGTAAGTACATGGAACTGATGCCGGGTGAGGGAGTCGGCCTTGGGGTCTTTACCTTCGATCTGGTCGGCGCTTAAGGCCGTTCCGATAGCGAAGTCGTTTTGGTAGGTCTCTTTTAAGGAAGACTCTTCCGTCTGGGGACTTTGTCCGCCGGCGCATCCTGTCATGAAGAAGGCGATGCTCAGGGAGCCGAGATAATGCGTTATTTTTTTCATATGTATAATTTTAGCTTTTAGCTTTCAGCAGTCAGCTTTCAGCTTATTCATCGGCGGCGGGAGGCGTACCTCCGGGCGACGTTTCGCTTGGTGTGCCGAATTTCTGAAAGTGGTTCGCCACCAGGCTGATAGCTGACTGCTGATAGCTCATGGCTATATAGTTACTTTTTATATAATGTTTCAGGCGGGCCGAGGTAGCTCGGCTGCGCGCCTCCGAAATCGGCTACGAGCTTCTGCAACACCACACCGCTATTGACCATCCAGTATTTGAGGGTATGTTTGCCAGGCTTCATTACCGTATGTTTGCTGGTTTTCCTGATCACCCCTTCGGCCACCCAGGTATTCCAGATCCCACTGATACTGTCTTTATCTTCCCGGTTCAGACTGATGATTTGTGGAGTTTCATCATCTATCGAGACGGCGTATTGCAGTCCTTCTTCCGTGAAATGAAAATTCAGGGAAGGAGAAAAATAAGCTGTGATTTCCACCTCCCCTTCGCTATAGGTGTAAAAGTCATATTCCAGTCGTGGAGCGGCGTCTCCCGGAGTTTGTTCACCGGCGGTAACCGGGAAGGTGGTGACTGCATCGCCAAATTTTCCTAAGCCGGGCAAAATTTTCCATGCGATGCCGTTGGAATGTATGGCCCTGGAAAAATCAGGCGAGAGGATAGACACATATCCGTCTTGTTGAAAGAAGGTATTTTCGTTTATGTTTTCAGGAATTTTCGCCACCCGGGGAACGGTTTGTGCTTCGGCCGTCTCCTGCACACCGGCTTCGTTCAGGAGGTACACGGCCGGCATGATGTTCGTTTCCGGCTGCTGCCAGGAGGTATACCCGATATGGGTCTGGCTCATCATGTGATTCCATTTTCCCTTATTCAGGCGGTGGTATTCCAGCGTAATGAGGGAATCGTTTTCAAAGGCTTTTCGCGCAGCCTCCGCATAGGCGTTGGTCGTATTTTCCTTTCGTTCAAAGGCTCTTTTGTTGCGGGCTACGTGGTAATACAAGGCATAGAGATTGGCCATGGCTTTGACGGGGTGGAGCCCCAGCTGAAACCAGGCGTCCCGGTATTTTTCGGGAAGTTTCGTTTGTACGGCTTCTGCTTTTTGCAGGAGGACGTGGTATTCCTGTGTAACCCGTTCAAACTCCCGGTAATGCTGGAGGCTGTAGGTGTGGGCGTCTAGGAGCTCGGGTTTTCTCCGGCTGTTGTATCGCGTATAGTCGGTCAGGATTTCCGCTATTTCTTTTGCTTGTTCTTTCCCGAACTGGTCCGAAGCCCAGTCTTCGGTATATTTCGGTATGTCTTCGGGGTCCATCCTGTCGGGGTTCCAGGCGAAGTCGCACCAAAATGAAATGGGGAACTCCATGGGTTTAATATCGCCTACGTTCACAATCCAGATATCTTTTACGCCGTGGCGGTAAGCCAGGTTCATTTGTTCCCACACCCGGCTGATCTGGGTAGTATTGATCCACTTGTGGTTTCGGGGGCCGCCCACGTAATCGAAATGGTAATAAATGCCGTAGCCTCCTTTTCTTGGGGGGGCATCAGGAAGCGGCAATTTACGGATATTGCCCCAGTTGTCGTCGCACAGCAGCAGGGTAATGTCGTCTGGCACCCGCATGCCTTTGTCGTAGTATTCCTGGACTTCCTTGTACAAGGCCCAGAGCTGGGGAGATTCGGAAGCCGGTTTTCCGCTGACGTCTTCTATGATGCGGCGCTGGTCGCTGACAATCTTTTCCAGGAGGCCGGTTGCAGTTTCCCGGGTCATGGGTTCATCGCCGTCGCCCCGCATGCCTACTGTGGTTATTTTTTCGTTCCAGGCCCTTTCAAAACCGGCTCTCCAGAAGTCGTGGAGAGGGTCTTGGTTTTTTTCATAATTCCAGGGGCCTTTGCCGTACCTTCTCCACTCGTCATGCGCCCGGTTCATGGGTTCATGGTGGCTGGTGCCGATTACGATGGCGTAATCGTCTGCGGTGCGGATGTTTTCCGGATCATCGTCGTAAAAAGCGCTTCCCCACATGGCGGGCCAGAGGTAATTGGCTTTGAGGCGGAGCATGAGTTCAAACACATGGGAATAAAACCGGTGGTTGAATCCCCCGAACTTTTCCCGGCTCCAGCCGCTGAGGGCGGGGGCTTCGTCGTTGATAAAGATTCCCCTGTATTTTACTTTTGGAGCATCGGAAACGTCGATGTCAGGGTTCAAATAGAGTTTTTTCTTTTCTTTGACCGGAACGTCTGCCCACCAGTACCAGGGCGACACACCGATCTGGCGCGACACTTCGAAAACACCGAACGCCGTACCCCGGCGGTCGCTTCCGGCGATGATAAGGTGGTCTCCCGATGCTTTCAGCCGGTATTCTTCCCATCCGGAAAGCGGCGGAATCTGTCGGGTACGAACCATCTCCTGAATTATAGGCGACTTTTCTGCGGAGCCGATTACAATCATTTTTCCGGAAACGGGATGGTGCACTACCGCCACTTTTTTACCCGTTACTTTTTCGATGTCTTCCCTAAGCAGTTCTGCTGCTTTTTTTACTACGGTGAAGTCGTTCGTGTCCACAAAAATCACCGCTTTGCTCAGGTCAAATGAGGTGGGTTTATCCGAAAGAAGCTGCGCCTGGAGATGAAGCCAGGAGCAGGTAATAAAAGCAATAATTGATAGTCTCTTCATCTGTATAAAGTTTAGCTATTAGCCATTAGCTTTCAGCCTTGAGCTATGAGCTTTCAGCTTTTTATTTTCCGGAGGCGGTTGGTATACCTTGATCCGACTGCTGATAGTGGTGCGCCACCCGGCTGATAGCTGACTGCTGATAGCTGTCAACCCTCAAAATCCAATAGCGTTGCCTCCGTCTACACGCAGGGAGACACCGGTAATGTAGGCGGCGGCTTCGGAACATAAAAACACTACGGACCAGCCCACATCTTCAGGCTTACCGAATTTTCCCATGGGCGTTCGGCTGAGGGCGCGGTTCATCCGGTCGGGGTCTGAGCCGAAAGCGGTTTTCATCATGTTGGTCTCAATAAAGCCCGGCGCCACGGCATTTACCCGCACATTGAATTGCGACAGGTCAGAGGCCAGTACTTTGACCATGCCTTCTACTCCCGCCTTGGATGCTGCATAGGCCACTACCCGATCTATACCGTAATACGCCGCCATGGAGGAGACCATGATAATGGAACCGCGTTGCCTTTCTACCATCCGGCGGGCTACTACTCGCGTCAGGGAAAATACGGCGCTGAGGTTGGTTTCAATGATGCGGTTAAATTCTTCGTCGCTTACCTCAAGGGCGGTTTTTTTCTGGTTGATGCCGGCGTTGTTGACCAGGATATCTATAGGCCCGAACCGGGATTCTACGTCGGCAACCAGGGGTTCAAGGGTGTCCAGTTCGGTAATGTCGTTAACGATGTAGTGGGCCTTTTCCCCCAGTTCTGCCGCTGCCTGCTGTAGTCTTGTTTCCGTACGCCCGGTGATCACCACCGTAGCCCCCGAAGCGATCAGGCAGCGGGCTATTTCAAGTCCTATTCCGGCAGCACCACCGGTGATGAGTGCTACTTGATTTTCAAGGGAGAAAACAGCGTTATTTTCTTTCATCTTTATAATTTTAGCTGTCAGCTATCAGCTATGAGCTATCAGCTTATTTCTAAGCAGCTCACCGCGCATAGCTTTATTATCTTATATGATACGTATCTACTATTTTTTTTACTTCTTCTAACGTTCTTTCCGGTGCTTGGTAAGGAGGCGGTACCGGCATTTTGCTAAACGACTGGAAATACAGTACGCAGGCGTCGCGCCACCAGAGCGCTTCTTTGTACTGGGTGTTTAGCCTGGCTTCCACATTCCGGAAGATTCCGGGGGGAACATGGTCTTTGACAGACGCCCATTCCGATTGTAGTCCCCTAACCTGTTCCGCGCCATCGTAAAAATGTCGTACAAACTCGTTCCAAAAGATCTTGCCGTCTCCGAGTTTCTTATCCCAGGCCACATGATGAAACCAGAGGAGAAAGGGTGGAGGGCATGTCTCTTCATCGGCATACACCCGGGCCAGTCTTTCGGGGTATTGGGCCAGGGCGTTGCTGCCTTGGGCGGTGCGGTCGAAGCCTATGCCTTTTTCATCGGCCCGGTGATAATACAGGGCGGTCCAGTCGGGGCGGGGTGCGTTTTCCACCCAAGGCTCCGGTCCGAAGTGGTGGCCTTCGCCCATCACATGGTGCAGACCGAAGGGGGAGGTGTAGTTCACATAAATTTCCCTGGAATTCAGCATACTTCGGGTGATGGTATGTACCGCTTCCGGGCTACGCGTCAGGGATTGTTTTACCCATTCTTCTGCAATTTTTTCGGAGGAGATGTCCGTATCCCAGGCCAGGCGACCCAGGGCGTACCAGTTGGCCTGCGCCATCGGGTGGCCGGTCCAGTTACGGTCTGATCCGGTATTCGCTACGCCTGCCATGGCGGTAAGGCGATAGCCGAAGGTCTCGCCCCGCACAATTTGGGCTACGGTAGACCCTTCCCCCCTGGCGTAGGTATCGGTAGAAAGACATTCGTGGAAGAGCGGGGCTTCATATACCCAGTGCGTTGCCCAGCCCAGGTATTCCTGGGTGAGTTGAAATTCCATGGAAACCGGCGTTTTTTTCATGGCGCTAAAAAGGGGCGACACCGGCTCACGAGGCATAAAATCGATAGGCCCGTTTTTGACCTGGATAATGACATTGTCTTTGAACTTGCCGTCAAAAGGCTTGAATTCTTCGTATGCGGCCTTGAAGCGGTCTCCTTGGGGATCAAAGGCGTAAACAAAGGCGCGCCACATCACAATGCCGCCGTAAGGCTGCACGGCTTCGGCCAGCATATTGGCACCGTCTACGTGGGTTCTGCCGTAGTCCATAGGGCCGGGTTCTCCTTCCGAGTTGGCTTTCACCAGGAAGCCGCCAAAATCAGGAATGAGTTCATAAATTTCCCGTGCTTTGTCGGCCCACCACGCTCTGACTTCCGGTCGGAGCGGGTCGGCATCTTCTGTTGCGCCGAGAATTTTCGGAGAAGCGAAGTTGACAGACATATATACTTTTATGCCGTACGGACGGAAAACATCGGCCAGGGCTTTGACCTTCCCGAGGTATTCCGGGGTGAGGAAGCGGGCGCTGGCGTTGACGTTGTTAATTACCGTACCGTTGATGCCGATGGAGGCATTCGCCCGGGCGTAGTCGATGTACCGCGGGTCGATGCGCTCAGGCAATTCATACCATTTCCAGAGCGACATGCCCGCATACCCCCGCTCAATAGTGCCGTTGTGGTTGTCCCAGTGATTCAGTAAACGGAGGCGGATATGGGGCGAAGAGGTAATGGCCGGATCCTCCCCGGTTTGCATACTTTTCAGGAGATGGAATACCCCATAAAGTATACCTTTCCCCGTTTTGGCCTCAATACGAATGCTCTGGCCAGAAACCGATACCCGGTAGCCCTCTTCGTTCACCTCCGGGGTGGTTTCCTCCACGTTAAGGACAATTCCCCGGTTGCCGCTTCCCGGCGCTTTTAAGGCGGGTGTAAAACCCAGCAGACTTTTCACGGCAGACTGAAGCTCTTCCACGGCTACTTTCACCGAAGGGTCCCGGGTATCTGCGTAGATCGTTTTTAAGCGGGAAGAGTAGTATTTTTGCTGTTTATTATCAGTAATTTTGCTATATTTTAACCATAAAGAATAGCCGTCATCGGCCCGGGCGGGCAGGGTAATAATGAACAGGAGCAGTAAGGAGGCCACTTTTCGCAGAAGGGATATATATTTCATGTTGAAGCCTGGGTTAATGCATATTCTATTCCTCTTAATTCGGCCAAACCTTTTAAGCGCCCGATGGCCGTATAACCGGGATAGGTTTTTTTGTGGAGATCGTCCAGGATAGTATGGCCGTGATCGGGCCGCATGGGTATCCGATAGTCCGTTCTGCCAGCACTTTTTCTGCGGTCATGCTCGGCCTTTATGGCAGAAAGTACCTGAAACATGTTCACATCGCCTTCGAGGTGCCGCGCTTCATGAAAACTTCCGAAGCGGGTATTTTCTCTTTTGGTGGTACGAAGATGCAGAAAATGAATGCGGGAAGCAAAGCGGGCCGCCATGGCAGGTACATCATTGTCTTCTCTCACCCCCAGTGAACCGGTACAGAAAGTAAGTCCGTTGGCTTCGGTATCGCAGGCATTCAGCAGTTGCTCCAGGTCTTTTTCCGTACTCACCACACGGGGAAGTCCCAGGAGGGGGAAGGGGGGATCGTCCGGGTGAATGGCCAGTTTAAGGCCAAGTTCCTGGGCGTGAGGGGCTACTTCCCGGATAAAGTAATACAGGTTTTCGCGCAGTTGCCCGTCGTTAATGTCTTTGTAGTGGTCCAGCAACTGTTGGAATGTATCCAGTTCAAAGGCTTCATCGGATCCCGGAAGCCCCAGTAGCACCTGGCTGGAAATCCGCTGAAGCTCTTGGGTAGTAGCGGATGTGACCCATTCTGCGGCGGCAGCTACCAGTTCCGGGGAATACTCTTCAGCGGCACCGGGGCGCTGTAGGATATGCAGGTCAAAAACAGCAAACTCCAGCCAGTCGAAACGTAGTGCTTCACCCCCATCGGGCATCACGTGGCGTGTTTGCGTGCGTGACCAGTCCAGCACCGGCATAAAATTATAACATACGGTAGTGATGCCGCAGGCGGCCAGGTTTTCTAAAGATTTCTTATAATCGGCGATCCATTTTTCTCTCCCGGCCAAGCCCTTTTTGATGTCTTCGTGTACGGGGAGGCTCTCTACCACCTCCCAGTAAAGCGGGGTGTGCGTGTCATTTCCGGCCTCGATATTTTTTTTGTAACGAAGGATTTCCTCCCGGGGCCAGACTTCCCCCACCGGAATATGATGCAGGGCTGACACCACCTGTGTGGCACCGCACTGACGGATGTCCATCAGGCTGACCGGATCTTTGGGGCCATACCAACGCATAGCGTGTCGGGTGATCATCTGAATTTATTTTTTCCTAAAGATCGATCAAAACGGTGACCAGATCATCTTATTTTAATTGATTTTCCCAAAGGGTTTCTGAAAGCGGGTCCTCCGCAGAAGGTACTGATAAGCGTGCTTCAACGGCTTTTACCGGGAAGTTTCGGATTATTGCCCGCCCTGTAGCCGCATCCCGGCTACGCTTGAACCGGCAGGTATAGCTGCCAATGGTCACATCGTGCGTAGCCGGGAGATGGGCACTTATCAATTCGTCATCCCGAAAAGCGTTATTTCACAGCTTTCAAAACACCTCCGTAAGCTGCTTTTTTCGAGAAATCGGCATGGTACAGAAGGGGGAAATCAGATCCGTTTCTATACAGCCAACTCGTGTCATCGGATATCCCCCAGATGGTAATGCCATGTTGTTGGCTCTGGGGTATATGCTTCAGATAAGACCGGATAATATATTCGTACATCTCTGCCTGGTATCCTTCGAACTGGGGGGTCAGTTCAAATCCCTGCTTGCTGTTGGGGTTCACCCGTACATCCAGTTCCGATACCCGGATCAGAAGGCCTGTGGCAGCCAGTTTTTGGAACATATTGTCTATTCCGGCACGGGGAGTACTCAGGAGTACATGCATTTGTGTTCCGATACCATCTATTTTGGCGCCTTTCCCTTTGAGTTCGTTGACAAAGGCAATCAGCGAATCAAGTTTGGCAGGACTGGATTCCAGGTTGTATTCATTGATAAACAGCTGAGCACTGGGGTCAGCTTCTTGGGCATACTTAAATGCCTTGAGGGCATAATCTCTGCCGAGGTATTGCGACCAGAAGAAAATATCTGTTGCACCTGAGGGCACCGTAGTATTGGCATTGGTTCGCAAAGCGCCCGATTCTACCATCGGTTCATTGACCACATCCCAGGCCTTTACCACGCCTTTATAGCGCGTTACCGAAGCCGAGATGAAGGCTTTCATTGCTTCGTCTACTTTCTCTGCCAGATCAGCTCCTGAGGTAGGCGGTGCCACGGAGTTATCTACCACTTCCATATCATCGATAAAGTAGGTGTTGCCCATCAGGCCCATATCCAGCAGAATACGGGTCTCGGGTTCATTGGCGGTAAATATCCAGGTAACGGGTGACCAGTCAGTAGAGGTGGTCCAGTCGCCCTGGTAAAGGGCCGAAGGCTGGGTCGACATCCTTCCCGATCCGCCGGCTGCGGTCGATTTAACCCACAGGGTTACACGGTAGTCTGTGCCTACCGTGGTTTTAAACGGTGCGCTGGCGATCTGCACGCGCCATTGTCCGCCGGGGTTATCCTGGGGGTTAACGATCTTTAAGGAACGGGTTCCGGTACGTACTTCTGCAGCACCGGAGCCTGCCGATACCGCGGCGCCGTTCTGAGCATTAAACACCGACCAGTCCGACGGCAGGTTGGCCGGGCCATCCTCAAATCCGCCGTTGGTCAGGAGAGGATCGGGTGCGGGAGCGTCGGGGTCAAATACTTTGAAGTCATCGATATAATAGGTGTTCCCTATCAATCCCATATCGAAAAGGATCCGGGTCTGGGGCTCATTGGCGGTAAAGATCCAAGTGATGGGCGTCCAGTCGGTCGAAGTGGCCCAGCCGCCCTGGTACATGGCTGACGGCTGAGTGGAAAGTCTTCCTGATCCGCCGGCGGTAGCCGACTTCACCCAAAATGTAGCGTGGTAGGTACGGCCCACCACCGTTTCTATGGGGTCACTGGCGATCTGCACGCGCCATTCACCGCCCGGGTTGTCCTGGGGGTTGACGATCTTCATGGAACCGTTTCCTGTTCTTACCTCGTTAGCCCCCGAACCGGCGGTCACCGTAGCACCGTTCTGGGCATTATAGGTGCTCCAGCCGGTAAGACCGTTTTCAAATCCGCCGTTAGTGGCCAGATTGACCACTTCAGGTTCGTTGCTTCCGGCCGTAAGTGATGACAGGTAGGAGGCATTCTGATTCTGGTGCCAGACCAGGGTGTGGCCAAAAATGTCAAGACCGTTTTGGGTGGCTATGTCGGCCAGCTGATCTGTTCTGGAAAAGTCAAAGCTTCCGTCATCTTTCACTATGGCACCGTGCTTCATCTGGTACCCGAAGGTCACCATATCGAAATCCGATTTGGCCACATTAAGATAGGCAGCATTGGTGGTGAAAGGTGTAAAATCAATGGCCGTTCCTATCGGGATATTAAAAGCATCTTTGAGCCCGGCCGTACGGTCTCCGTAATCTCCTTCCCGCAGTACTCCTGTGGTCAGTTCGTCTTTACAGGATCCCAGCAGTAGCGGGATCGAGAGAAGTACCGGCATATATTTTGAATATTTCTTCATCATCTGGGTATTTTAAGAAAGTTTAATAATTAGGGTTTTGATACTTGTGCGTTCCGGCTTCGGCTACACGGTCCAGTTGGGACTGAGGAATGGGCCTTAGTTCATGTTTGCCGGCCGTAATGGTTCCGGAGGCATCCGGGTTTAATAACTTCACCCTTTCTATCAGTTTTCCTCTCACCGCCAGGTCGGGCCAGCGGTTACTTTCTCCGCAAAGTTCTCTTGTACGCTCATCCAGTATAAAATCCAGGGTTACCTGCCCGGTAGAGGTAAGCCGGATGTTATTATAACGGGCTTCCCGTTGGGCTTCGCTCAGGCCGGGGCGGTTTACCGCCCTTCTTTTCAGTATATTGATGAGATTAACTGCCTCGCTACCGTTCCCCATTTTAAAGGCCGCTTCTGCTGCCAGGAGGTAAGTTTCAGCCAGTTTGGCTACCGGAAACGGCCGGGCGCCAGGGTAGTTGGGAACCCCTTTTTCCGGGTCCTCATATTTGCTTAGCGAAGGGTACATGTTGGATGTGCCTTCTGTAGCGGAGCCGTTGATGGAACCGCCGATCAGGTAAAACTCCCTGGGTGCAATTACACGGTAGGGTTTGGGAAGTGCATTGAGGGAGTCGGCCTGGCGGTTGGTCAATGCCATCACAAAGGCAGTATCCACATCCGCTGTAAAGCCGCCACCTGTCCGGGAAGCAATATATACGGTACGGAAAGTACCCTCGTACCGGCTGTCATTGGTTTTGTCTGCGAATGCAGTTTCGAATAACCAGGGCGTGGGGCAGAATCTTCTGATGGGCCGGCCATACAGCACGGTTCTGTCACCGGCAGGTTGGGTGGCTGAGGTTTTAAGTGGTGATCTTATTGCGGTATAATCGCCGCCGAAGTCGTTGGAAGCATCCATTCCCTTGGTGCCGCCGATGCCCTGAGGATCGGGCACTTCGCTGGCGGCATAATTACCGGGTACCCGTTCAATGGAAAACAGGACCTCACTATTATAATCGTTGCCGGGGGCATGGATATCCGCATAATAGGTTTGAAGAGCCGTACCGTATCTTCCCTGGTTGTTGATGACTTCCATAGCGGCATCGTAGGCTTTCTGAAAGTCGCTGGATTGAGCTGCTGAAGAGTACCCGCGATGGATGTATGCTTTGGACAGCAGGTGAAATGCGGCTGCTTTGGAAAGGCGGAATGCTCCGACAGGTCGCTGCTCCGGCAGGTTTTGAGTGGCAAAAGTGAGGTCATCAATGATGGCTTCGTAGTCTTTCGCAAATATATCTTCTATCGGGAGGCGGTTAAAGCCCTGGAAAGGAGACTGGTTAAACTGGAGTTCGCCAGCGCCGAGGTCTACCGGCACCGCCCCGAAATATTGAACGAGGTTGAGGTAATACAAGGCTCTCAGGAAGCGGATTTCGCCAAGGGCTACGTTACGTTCCGCTTCTGAAATCGGAGCTTCCAAAGCAAAGGTCAGCAACCCGTTGGCAAGGTTTATGTTACTGAAGCTACGGTTCCAGGGCGTAAGAAGGGCACCTGTTGTAGGTCCAAGTGAGTAATTGCACATGGCGGTCATATCACCGGCGGCTCCCGCGCGGGCCTGGTCGCCCATGGTCCACTCATCGGTACCGGCCACGCCCATTCCTACGGCTCCTTCCGGCCCGAAGAGATAACGGAAACCGGAGTAAAGAGAAGCAATACCGGCCTGTAGTCCTTCGGGAGTTTTAAAGTAATCTGTTGAAAAAACCGTATAAGGTCGTTCTTCCAGTATGTCGGTACACCCGGGCGTCACAAGAAGAGTCAAGGTAAAAACGGATATTAATAACTTATTGAACGATTTCATGTTTTTCGGCAGGTTTAAAGTGTAATGTTAAGACCAAAGGTGAATGTACGTCTGGGAGGGGTTCCGAGTGTCACTACCAGGGCTCCGTTTCCGGCCGTATTTTGCCTTATGTTGCCATAAGATCCGCCCACCCCTCTTTCGCCTGCGGCAGTAGCCTGGGGGTCAATTCCGGTTTGGCTATAGAAAGGAGACCATAGCAGGGCGACATTATCTGCTGTAAGAAAGAGGCGTGCATTTTGCAATCCGGCTTTTTGAATGAGGGTATTACTGAAGGTATACCCAAGATTGATACTCCGGAGACGCACGAAGCTGGCGTCGTAGTAGCCCAGGGTTCTCCAGCCGTCAGGTTGCGACGAAAGGGAAGCGTGTTCGCCGGCGGGCTGAGGGAACCAGTTGGTAGGATTGGTGGGTGTCCAGAAATCTACTTTTATAGAATTTCTTCTTCCACTCAGCTGGGAGATGTACGACGCCCCCGGTCCGTGGATCTGGCTAAGGAGTAGTCCTCCAAACCGACCGTGCATCACAAAACCCAAATCAAAACCTTTGTAGGAAAACCGGTTGGTAAGTCCGCCCTGAAAATTGGCGTCCATGTTGCCTATGATGGTCCGGTCAAAGTCAGCATCTATTTTCCCGTCGGGAACACCGTCAGGACCACTAAGGTCGGCCAGCTTGATCTGGCCGGGAACCGAACCCAGGGCTGCTGCTTCTGCCGCCTCATCTATCTGCCATATCCCCAGCTTTTTGTAATCATAGATGGAGGTCATGGAGTACCCCACAAAAAGCTGACTTCCGATTTCCCGGTCTACTTCGTTACTTAACTTGAGCAGTTTGTTGGTATTCTTAAAAATATTGAAGTCGGTACTCCAGGTAAAGCCTTTGGGCGACCGGTAATTCAGGGAAGAAAGCGTCAGCTCAAACCCTTTGTTTGACATTTCACCGATATTGGTCGTAAATGCTCCGGCGATACCCGAGGTAACAGGCAGGTTTACATTATAAAGAATCTTGTCGGTTTTAGAGTTGTAAATGTCGAGGCTACCCGTAAGCCGGTCATTGAAAAGCCCGAAGTCAATACCTACGTTGACCGTGCTGGTAAACTCCCAGGAAAGGTTGGGGTTAGGTAGGGTAACCACATCATAACCCGTTACGATGGTCGGGCCGAAATTATAGCGGATAATTCCCCCTGCGGCTCCGATATCGCCACCTGTGGGCAGTCCGTTGGAGTTATTTACCAGTCCTTTGGATGCATAAGGGTTGATAGACTGGTTGGAGGTAAGTCCCCATCCTGTCCGAAGTTTCAGGTGGTTGAGGACGGTATTGTTCCTTAAGAAACTCTCGTCGCTAACGGTCCAGCCAGCCGAAACAGCGGGGTAATCAAACCATTGGTTGCCCGGTGCCAGTCTTGAAGACCCGTCGCGACGGTACGTGAAGGTCAGAACGTATTTGTCACGAAAAGCATAGTTCAACCTGGCCATGTAGGACAGCAGCCCCCAGCGGGTTTCTCCTCCACCCAGACCGGTATTGGAGGCATCAATGGGTGAGGAAAGCGCCAGGTTATAGAAACTCACAAAATCTTCCGTGATATTCTGCTTTTGGACAAAATTGTCAAACGACTGGCTTTCCTGTACTCCAAAGAGTCCGGTAAATCCTATCCGGTGGTCGTTGCGAATGGTTTTATCATAGAACAAAAGGTTTTCCACGGTATAACCCCAGGTTTCGCCGTTACTTACCCGGGCAATATTGCCCTGGCCCACCCGGAAGTAACTGGGGGCATCGGGCCGGTCTGCCGGCCTGAACTGTCCGCCGAATTGCTGCGCGTAGTTCAGTCCCAGATTAATCCGGTATGTCAACCCGTCAAGAATTCTGTACTCGGCATAAAGTGAGTTGAAAGTTCTCAACCTCCGTACCCTGTCGTCCCAGTTTTTAGCACCTTCTTTCAGGAGGAGGGGCGTATAGCCACTGGAGGGTGGGTTGCCTCCGTCGAGGCTGTTATCCCAGGGAACATAATTGAGGCTGCCGTCCGCATTATACGGAGATAAGAGTGGGTTCAGCGCAAGTAAGTTATAAATAGCGCTTCCGGAAACAAACTGAGAGCCGTTGGCAATGCTCACCGAGTTTTGGGTGGTTAGGCCCACCTTGATACGGTTTCCTACTTTTGTGTCAATACTGGCTCTGAGGGAGTAACGGGTAAAATCTTCTCCCGGCATCAGGGTATTTTCCTTATAATATCCTCCTCCGAGAGAGAAAGAGTTGCCGTTGGCGCCCCCTGAAATGTTCAGGTTATGGTCCGTACGGTAAGAGTTCTGGTAGATCAGACCCTGCCAGTCAGTGTTTCTTCCGGTCGCTATTCCTTCCCGCTCGTCAGGCCCGTAGCCTTCGGTCCAGGTAGAGAGGTCACGCATTACCCGGAACTCATCGGCATTGAGAACAGGATATTTGTAAGAAGGGGTTCCTACACCATAATAGCCGTTATAGGAAAGCCTCGATTCTCCGCTTTTTCCTTTTTTGGTGGTGACCAGCACTACACCGTTCGCTCCTCTTGAACCGTAGATGGCGGTGGCGGAGGCATCTTTGAGGATGTCTACCGAAGCTATTTCATCAGGGTTAATGTCATTCAGGGTACCTTCAAACGGTATACCGTCTATGACAAAGAGGGGTTCATTGGACCCGCTGATCGACCTTACGCCCCGAATCCTGATCTGGGCGCCGGCGCCGGGTTGATTACCCACCTGGTTGATCTCCAGGCCTGCCGCCCTTCCCACTAGTGCCTGTTGAAGGTTAGGTACCGGTACTTCCCGCAAAGCTTCTTCACTGACTGACACAATAGAACCCGTAACATCTCTTTTGCGCATGGTTCCGTAGCCCACTACGATTATTTCGTCAAGAGAGGTCTGATTGGCACTCATACGAACGGTAATGGATGTTTGGGACGCGGAGACGGTGTATTCCGTGTTGAGGTAGCCAACCATGGAAAAGACGAGGATGTCATTGGGATTTACACCCAGGGAGAATTCCCCGTTTTCATTTGAGAAAGTACCTTTTGCCTGGTTTTTTACTGTAATAGTTACTCCCGGAAGTCCCTCTCCGTTATCGTCTGTAACTTTTCCGGTAATTCTCTTTTCCTGGGCAAAGGAGGTCTGGATCAGCAGGAGAGAGAAAAGCAGGGACAGGAAACCTTTTCCGACTTTTCCGCCCTTAATGACTGGATAGAGTTTTAACAACATATTTATCTAAGGTTTTGGTTTATGCCGCAGAATACAGCAGGACAAATATCAAAACTATTCTTTTAAAATGCAATCGATTGCATAAAAAAATTTGCAATTTTTCCTGACATTAATTATATTTTGTAATGGATATATATGCTTTGTAGGAAGTATATTATACTATTATCATCTGATTATATGCGAATAATCTTTATGTTTATCTATTGAAATATGAGAAATATTGAGTATATTTGAAGTAAATTGAATGAAACATTTTTACTATACTTTAATGAAATCTGTTGCATAAGCATTTGAATGAAAAAGGAAACCACTATCTACGATATTGCCAGAGAGCTTAATATCTCGCCGGCCACGGTTAGCAGAGCGATCAACGGACACCCTGCCATCAATAGTAAGACAAAAGAACGAGTGGACAAGGCGGTACAGGCCCTCGGCTACCAGTCTAACCGTTTTGCCAGCAATCTCCGGAAGCAGAGAACTCATACACTCGGGGTGATTGTGCCCCGCCTGAACTCCTTTGTGATGTCTTCTATCTTGTCTGGTATGGAACGGGTGGCCAATGAAGGCGGGTATAATCTCATCATCAGCCAGTCTCTGGAACTGGAAAAGAAAGAAATAGAGAATGCGCGCACCATGTTCAATAGCCGGGTAGATGCCTTGCTGATTTCCCTGGCGTTCGATACGGATACCTTTGACCATATTGCCCCGTTTATCAAGAAGAAGATCCCGGTAGTGTTTTTTGACCGGGTGCTGGATCATCCCTCCTGCACGAGTGTGGTGATCGATAATTTTAGAGACGGGTACGAGGCGACCCGCCACCTGGTGGAGCAGGGCTGCCGCCACCTCCTCCATGTCACCGGAAGTTTGAAACGGAACGTGTACCGCGACCGCCTCCGGGGCTTTGAAACTGCGGTAAGGGAATTCGGACTTCCCTATGCCGAAAATTCCCTATTGATTACCCAGTTCGATGCCGACGCACCGAACGCCGTGATGGAGAGGATAGCGGCCATGTCCGCGCCGCCCGACGGCATATTTTTTACGAATGACGCCTGCGCCGCCTCTACCATTATATTGTTGAAAAAAGCCGGATACCGCGTTCCGGAAGATATCGCCGTGGTCGGGTTTAATGATGATCCCATTTCTAAAGTGGTAGAACCTAATCTCACCACGGTGCATTACCCGGCCATGGAAATGGGAGAAATAGCCGTGCAAACCATTATCAGCCACCTGGAAGGCAACCTGAACGTGAACCAGGGCAGCGCCATTGTGCTGAGGTCGGAGATGGTAGTGCGGGAGTCGTCGCCACGGAAAATAGTTGTCAATGGGTGATGATTAATGGATAATGATCAATGGTTAATGATTAATGGTTAATGATCATGGTGGAGGGGTTAGTGTATTCCTTCATTAACCATTAAAAATTAACCATTAAAAATTAAGTTCTACATGCGTTTAGTGTTGGCCTTGTCATAAAGCAGCTTCTTTCCCTTCTCTTCGGATTTACGAAACTCCCGGGTATCCTGGTCGTCTACCCTTTGGGGGAAAAGAATACCGTAGAGGTGGTCGATTTCATGCTGGAAAATGACCGCCGTGAAGCCTTCGATGACCTCTGTGAAATAACCGCCCTCCAGGGTGTTGTACGTGATCTGGATGGCATAGCTCCGGATCACATCGTCGCGCATGTCCGGTATGGAAAGGCAGCCTTCGGCCCCCAGTTGAAGAAGCTCTGATTTCCAGGAGATCTTCGGGTTTACATAAAATTCAAAAGGTTCACCGGCTTTGTCGAACCGCTTTACCCAGATCAGGTTCCGGTTAATGCCTACCTGGGGCGCGGCAATTCCCACGCCGTTGGTGCTGGTATCGGTGACGGAAAGGTACATCCGCCGGGCCAGCAGGGGAAGCAGAGGATCATCAAAAGCGATGTCTTCCGACACGGCAGTCAGTATTTTGAAATCGTCAGGGTCGGTGGTCTGGGTCACCCTCAGCATCCGGTCCGTATCTCCGCTCGTGATCAGGGTCTTTTCCGCTTCCGAAAAGCGGGACCTGTTTTCCAGTTTCGGAAAAGCAGTTTGGGCGGTAACCTGGAGGGAAAGAAAGAGAAGGAGAATTCGTAACATAAAGGATAGATAATTTAACGCGTATTCTTACAATTGATCGATGGGTACCCGCTCCTGCACCTTTTTGAAATAAGAAGGGGTGTAGCCGGTTACTTTTTTGAACTGGTTGCTGAGGTAGGCTTCGCTGCTGTAGCCCATCTGAAAGGCGATTTCCTTGAGGGAAAGTTCGCCGTAAGCAATCAGTTCCTTGACCCGTTCTATCTTGTGGCGGATATGAAATTTTTCAATGGTGGTACCGGTCACTTCGCTGAATACCGTACTGATATGTTTGTAGTCCTGGCCCAGTTCTTCGCTGATCAGGTCAGACAGGTTTCGTTTGTGAAGCGCATCCGGGTGGTGATGCACCGACTGTATAATGACATTTTTCACCTGTTCTACCAGTTGCCTTCGTTTATCGTCCAGCAGCTCAAACCCCAGGTTTTCCAACTTGCCGCCCAGGCTTTCCATTTCCTGCCCGGTCAGTTCCCGTTGCAAAACGGCATGGCCCAGGTGTACCCCGGAAAAAGGGATACTTTCTTCCCGAAGGGCTTCTTCTACGGCGGCGATGCACCGGGGACAAACCATATTTTTGATATAAAGATCTATCATTATCATCTTAGAGTCCGGCACCCAGGAGGGCCAGGCCACCTCCCAGCACAAGAAACACCAGCATGAAAGCGTACAGACCAATAACCACAAGGGTCATGATGCCCACAAAGCGGAAAAAGTTCTTCATTTTCTCCAGCGCGAGGGTCAGTTCTTCGCTGTTACCGTCCTGAAGGGCCTGGATCAGCTTTTGGGAAGACTGAAACAGGAAGAGGCAGGGAAAAAAGTAAAGGCCTGCCAGAATGAGATAAGTGAACGTAATGCCCGCGGAAGGGAAAAAGCCGAAAGAGGCGGAGGTAGCCGACAAGGTACTCATGATGGTGCCGGCAAAAATCGCGGCCAACACAATGATACCTGTCATCACAAAGCCAACAATGGCGAGAAACCGGGCCCACTTCGCCGTTTCTCTCAGGTATTGTTGTCCCGTGCCGTCTACATACAGGGTATTCTCAAAATCGGATAAGTGATTCATCAGGATAATTTTTCGTGAAACCAAATATACGAAACAATACGATTTTTGCACCAACTAAGGGGAAAAAATGCCTTGTGGAGAGGCTATCCTTTAGCGGTCGCGACGCAGGCTCAGGGAAAGAAGGAAGAGGCAGGCCACGAGGCCGGATGATATTAAGTCACGTATTCCGACCAAGGACTTAGTAGAAATATGTATGGATTATCCGTACCTCTTATCCTTTACAGCCTCTAATAACCCAGTTGAAGGATTGTCTATTGATCCGAAAATCGAAATTATGTCGGAGAGAGTGGTTTTTAGATAATATTTGACTCTATAAAAACCTTAGAATGTGGTGCCGCTTTTAAAAGCGGCACTTTTGTTTTTGTAAGAATCTGATAATCAGATATTCTCTTTGATACAATTTTTTATTCAAATTGTGCAAGGCGGGGCGAACCGTAGTACGGGCTTGTTGTATCTTTGCCAAAGAAATTTTATATTTTGTATGTGTATCTTCCAATAAGATACATCAGCAATATTGAAAAATCTGTATTTAACCATTTTATTGAACAATTCATATGCAAAAAAAAGTACGATTGAGGAAGTGGGACTTCGCGTTTCGGAATGCAGCCGTTTTGCTGGTGTTCCTGCTGGCGGTTTCCACCGCTTGGGCACAGAAGACAGTAACCGGAAAAGTAACTGACGCCGGTGACAATTCGGAAATTATAGGCGCTACGGTCGTAGTGAAAGGTACGACCACCGCTACCGTAACCGATGTAGACGGTAATTACCGTATTAGTGTGCCGGAAAATAATGCGACCCTGGTGTTCACCTATGTGGGAAAACTTTCCCAGGAGATCACCGTAGGAAACCAGTCTGTAATTAATGTACGCCTCGCCGATGATCCCCGGTTATTGGAAGAGGTGGTAGTAGTAGCGTACGGTACCCGGAAAAGGGCCGACCTGACCGGATCTGTGATTGCGGTGAACGCAAAAGATTTCCAGCAAGGCAATATCCAGTCGTCTGAGCAACTGCTCCAGGGCAAAGTGGCCGGTCTCCAGGTAACGCCCGGCGGCGGTTCTGCCGGCGGCGGAAGTACCATCCGTATCCGGGGTGCAGCTTCCCTGAATGCCTCCAATGATCCCCTGATCGTGATAGACGGCATTCCGGTAGAAGGCAACGGAATCAAGGGGTCAGATAACCTCCTGAATACCATTAACCCGAACGATATCGAAAGCATGTCGGTGCTGAAAGATGCATCAGCAGCTGCATTGTACGGTTCACGTGCTTCTAACGGGGTCATCATTATTACCACCAAAAAAGGAGCTGCCGGTCAGCCCCGCTTTAATTTTAACACCCAGTTTTCTGCCGGTGTGATCGGGAAGAAAGTAGATATGCTGAATGGCGACCAGGTAAGAGACCTGATCAACGCCAACGCGGCGTCTACCGGAAACAACACCTACAAAGATCTGCTCGGAACGGAAAATACCGACTGGCAGGATGTGATCTACCGGAATTCTACGGGTACCGACAATAACCTGAGTGCGAGCGGATCCGTGAAGAATATCCCTTTCCGGGTTTCTCTGGGTTATTCGAACCAGAACGGACTGCTAAAAACCGATAATTTCCAGAGAACATCGGGTGCCATTAACCTGAGTCCTAAATTTTTAGCTGATGCCCTCTCCGTAAATATTAACGCGCGTGTAGCGGCCACCAAAAACAGAAAGGCTGACGAAGGTGCGGTAGGAGCCTCCCTAAGGATGGACCCTACCCAGCCGGTATATGCCAATAATGAATTTGGCGGATACTTTGAGTGGCTGACGGATACGGGCGACTGGAACAACCTGGCCGGAAGAAATCCCCTGGCCATGCTTGACCTGAGAAACGATGCCCGCAAAGCCAACCGCTTTATCGGGAATGTGGAACTGGATTATAAACTTCCCTGGGTAGAAGGCCTGAGCCTGCGCACCAACCTGGCGTTGGATCAAACCAACGGTAACCGGACAGAAACCATCAGCGCATTAGCGGCTTCTAACTATCTGACCGGTGGCTATTACCGAAACGAAGACGAAAAGAAATCCAATAAACTCTGGGACGTGTCGGCCTTTTATGAAAAAGACCTTCCCGCCCTTAAAAGTAAGTTGGATGTACTGGCGCTGCATTCTTACCAGGATTTCCTGACCGAAGTGTATATGAATCCTGCCTATACCGCGGACCAGTCGTCTGTGATCCCCAACAGCGCACCGGCCTTCGCTACCGACCGCCCGCAGTACCGTCTGGATTCCTACCTGGGAAGAGTCAACTATACTTTTGACGACACCTACCTGCTCACCGCCTCTTTAAGAAGAGACGCCAGCTCGAAATTCTCGCCGGATAACCGGGTGGGGTATTTCCCTGCCCTGGCCGCCGCCTGGAAAATCAAAGAAGGACTCTTTGCCAATTCCCGTGCCGTTTCTGAAATGAAACTCCGGGTAGGCTGGGGGGTAACAGGACAGCAGGATTTTGCTAACTACTACCCGTATATGGCCCGCTATGCGTACGGTTCCAACACCGCGCAATACCAGTTTGGCGACCAGTTCTACCAGTTCCTGCGCCCCGCGGCAGTAGATGCCAACATCAAATGGGAAACCACCACGACCACGAACGTAGGTCTGGACTTCGGTTTTGCCAATAACCGGATCACCGGTACCGTAGAGTGGTTCAACAAAGATACCCGTGACCTTCTGGCCGTAGCCCCCGTAGCTTACGGATCAACCTTTGATATCAGCGTGTTTACTAACGTAGGTAACCTCACCAACAAAGGGATGGAGTTTGTACTGAATACTACCCCGGTATTGAACGATAACTTCCGCTGGGATTTCGGGTTTAACATTACCTCGACGAAAACGGAGATCGTATCCCTGAGAAAGCAGGATGATCCGAACTTTACCGGTATTCCGGTGAGCGGTATCGCCGGAGGTACCGGAAACAATATCGGTCTTCACATGATCGGCAACTGGCCTTACGCCTACAACGTTTACCAGCAGGTGTATGACAGTAAAGGAAATCCCCTGGAAGGAGTTTATGTAGACCGGAATCTTGACGGACAGATCACCGATGATGACCGTTACCTGTATCAGCATCCGGCGCCTAGCACCCTGGTAGGTATCAATACCGCTGTCAATTACAAGAAATGGACGGCCAGGGCTTCCGGCCACGGCATGTTCGGTAACTATCTGTACAATAACTTCCGTTCGGAGCGTTCGGTCATGCGGAACCTCCTGGATCCGGTGCTGACCATCAATAACGCCTCTACCGAACTGCTGACTACGGGCTTCTACAATAACCAGTACCAGTCGGATATGTACATTGAGAATGCGTCGTTCTTCCGTTTAGATAATATCAATGTAGGATATTATGTAGGGAAAGTATTCGGAAATGCATCCCTGAGCCTGAATGCGGGCATAAACAATGTATTCGTGATCACGAAATACACCGGGCTGGATCCTGAAAACTCTTCGAGTACAGGAGTAGATAACACCATTTATCCGCGGCCGAAAATTTACACTTTCGGACTGAACTTTGATTTTTAAGACGAGCTAATAGAGATAGAATATGAAAAATACGATTAAAAATATAGCGATAGCGTTCATTACCATGAGCATCGTGAGCGCATGTTCGGGGAAACTGGACCTGTTCCCTCAGAACGACATGACGCCGAACAATGCTTACGCTACCATGGACGGTTATACCTCTGTACTGGCCAAAATCTACGGAAGCCTCGCGCTGGGAGGAAACGAAGGCGACGGCGCTCCCGATATCTCAGGACTGGACGGCGGATCCCAGATCTCCTTTATTCGTCCGTTTTTTAACCTGCAGGAGCTGCCTACTGACGAGGCCGTAGTGGCCTGGAATGACCAGACCATCAAAGATTTCCATAACCTGGCCTGGACCAGTTCCGATCCGTTTATCAAAGGCATGTATGCCCGGCCCATCTGGAATATCGGCCTGATCAACGCGTTCCTCAATGAAGCTACCGATGCGAAAATTTCGGAAAGAGGTTTTTCGGGCGCGGATGCCACCAACATCAGCAATATGGCTGCGGAGGCAAGGTTTTTACGCGCTTTTAACTATTGGGCGGCCATGGATCTTTTCGGGAAATATTCTTTCCTGACTGAAGCCGACCAGACCGGAACCACGCCGGTAGAAAAAACTGCGGCCGAAATCTTCGAATACATAGAATCGGAACTCAAGGCGGTGGAAGAGATTCTTCCGGCTGCCCGATCTAATGTGTACGGAAGGGTAGACAGAGTTGCCGCACAGGCCCTGCTGGCCCGCTTGTATCTGAATGCAGAAACCTATATCGGTACCGGGAAATACAATGAAGCTGCCACTTACGCCAAAAAGGTAATTGACGCGGGCTATACGTTGAGCAACCAGTATTACCGCTTGTTCCAGGCCGATAACCATACCCAGGTAAATGAAGTGATCTGGGCCATCAACTGCGACGGACTGATGACGCAGGGGCATGGTAATACTACTTTCCTTGTTCATGCCGCCTCCGGAGAAGATGCACCGGAGTATAATGTAGGTAGCGGATGGGCCGGGTATAGGGCTACCAAAGGACTTTCCGAGAAGTTTTATAGCGGAAACGCCACTACCACCGCCGATAAAAGAGCCTTGTTTACGACTTCCCGGTATAAGATTGACCCCGTAGAAAATGAAATAGACGATATTTCCAATTTCCATAACGGAGTGCATGTGAAGAAATGGACCAACAATTACGAAGACGGAAGAGCGGGCAATGATCCCGGAAGAAACTTCACCGATACCGATTTTCCCGTATTCCGCCTGGCCGAAATGCACCTGATCTATGCCGAAGCCGTGTTGAGAGGGGCCACCACCGGCGACAGAGCCACTGCGCTTAGCCTGATCAATGCCCTGAGAACCCGGGCATACGGAGATGCCTCCGGAAATATCGCTGATGCCAGTCTCAACCTACAGTTTATTCTGGATGAACGTGCGCGCGAACTGTACTGGGAAGGACACCGCAGAACCGACCTTATCCGTTTTAATCAGCTGGTGACAGACACCTATCTGTGGAACTGGAAAGGCGGCGTGCAGGGAGGTAGAGCCGTAGATGCCAAATACAAATTGTTTCCGGTACCGGCAGAAGCCCTGATGGCAAACCCTAACCTGACACAGACATCAGGGTATTAATAACACTAAAATGAATTCGAAAATGAAAAGAATACTAATCATACTTTTGGCCGTAACCGCTTTCTGGTCTTGTGAAAAAGACGAGATAAGGGCGGTAATGAACGAAGGTGCCGGTACCAACGTAAGCCTGTCTGCACCCTCCCTGGTGCTGAGCAAAGACGAAGCCGACAACCAGGTTCTGACGATTTCCTGGACCGCCCCGGATTTCGGATATGCCGCCGCCCCCTCGTACCTCCTGCAAATCGATAAAAAAGGAGGCGATTTTTCAAAAGCTTACAGTACATCTACCGGATCAGTGCTGCAAAGAGTTTTTAAAGGCTCAGAACTCAATGCTATCCTGTTGAACCTGGGTTTACAACCCGATGAAGTGCACCTGCTGGATGTACGCGTGAGCGTGGTGCTTTCATCGGCTACTTCCCTGGTGTCTCCGATAGCCAGCCTGAGCGCTACACCGTATGCCAACGTACTGGATCTCAGTACGGCCTGGGGGGTAGTGGGTGACGCCTACAACGACTGGGGTGCTACGCCTGACGGTCCTTTCTACCAAACATCGGAAAGCGGGGTATATGTGGCCTACCTTACCCTGAAAAACGGGGAGATTAAGTTCAGGAAAGATTCGGGATGGGATGAAAACTACGGAGATACCGGCGCTAACGGAAGCCTCGAAGCCGGTGGCGATAATATCAAAGTAACCGCAGGAACCTATAAGATCACCCTGAACCTGAACGCTCTGAGCTACAAAATTGAGAAGTATTCGTGGGGGATTGTGGGCGATGCATATAACGATTGGGGCGGAAGTCCTGACGGAGTGCTGAACTACGACCCTTTCTCAGATCAGTGGAGAACCATAATTACCTTAAAAACCGGCGAAATGAAGTTCCGGCTGAACTCTGACTGGACCGTGAACTATGGAGACAGCGGTGCCAACGGAAGCCTGGACGACGGGGGCGATAATATTAAGGTAACTGCCGGAAAATACCTGGTGACCATGAACCTGAACGACAATACCTATAGCCTGCTGCCCGTGACTCATCTGTGGGGAATTGTGGGAGATGCTGCTCCAAACGGTTGGGACGGCCCGGACGTGCCTTTCGCCCTTGACTATTCCCAATACGCGGCCGATTTTGATACCAGGGGAGTCTGGATTGCCCGGGATGTGGTGCTGAAAGCCGGGGAAATAAAATTCAGAGCCGATAACGCCTGGGATGTCAACTACGGAGATACCGGCGCTGACGGTTCGCTGGAAAGCGGTGGCGATAACATCAAAGTAAGCGCCGGAACATACGACATTGTGCTGGACTTCTCGGGTTCAACGCCTACGTATACGCTGACCAGGAAGTAATACGTGTTTTAGAAGTACGGTTCTCGGTTCTCGACTGCGCTCGAACTGACAAGTAGCGCTCGCCTCTGTCAGTTCGAGCGTTTACTCCTGTCAGTTCGAGCGCAGTCGAGAACCGAGAACCACAGGCCTAATTTTAAGCCCATAAAACGGCCATGAGTTTTGAGAAATCGGACAACCACCGAACTCATAAATAAGCTCACAGCTCAAATCTTTGCCGATGAAAAGATTAACTATAGGATTCCTCATCCTTGCTCTCACCGCCTGCAAAACCGGCAGTGATCCGGTACAAACGGTTGCGGACCCCGAAGACCTCACCCAATATCTGAGGCCCGAGGGCGTGATGATGCAAGGGTTTTACTGGGATGTGGAACCGCGCCACGAATGGTGGAATACGCTTGGCACCCGCCTGGAAGACTGGAAGGCAATGGGGGTGGATCGACTCTGGCTGCCGCCCGCATCCAAAGGGATGTCGGGAGGGTTTTCCATGGGGTATGATCCCATGGATTATTTTGACCTGGGAGAATACGAGCAGATGGGAACGGTGAAAACCCGCTTCGGCTCCAGAGCCGAGCTGGAAACGCTGATCAGTAAGGCCCACGGACTGGGAATAGAAGTAATTGCCGATATTGTACTGAATCACAACAGCGGTGGAGAATCGGAATACAATCCCTACCGCCAGAAAGATACGTATACGCTTTTCCGTCCGGCATCCGGGCGTTTTTTCCGGAATTACGAACATTTTCACCCCAACCACATCCACGAGCGGGATGCCGAAGCGCTCTTTTTTGAGGAGCAGGACCTTTGCCACGAAAACCCCGACGTAAGAAAGTGGTTCTGGGAATCCGACTCTTCCGTAGCCCAATACTACAAAAACACCCTGAAATTTGACGGCTGGCGCTTTGATTATGTGAAAGGATTTGACCCTTCCGTAGTGAAGTCGTGGATGGATGCGGTAGGCGGTTTCGGGGTATTGGAGGTGTGGGACGGGAATACAGATTACCTGAAAAGCTGGGTAGATAAAACCGGCATACGGGCATTTGATTTCGCCAATTTTTATAACCTGGAACAGGCGCTGGACGGGAATAACCTGGCCATCCTGGGGGAAAGAAATGCGCTTTGGAAAGTATACCCGGAAAAAGCCGTGACGTTCGTGAACAACCACGATACCGACAAAGATACCAATGCCGGAAACAAGATAGGTTCAACGGCAAACCGGATGCTGGCCTACGCCTATATCCTGACGCACCCGGGGTACCCCTGCATTTTTTACAGCGACTACGAAAGCGGGCTATCCCGGGATAAACTGGAGAAATTAATCCTGATTTATCGTTCATTGGCTGTCGGAAATCTGGTGGTTTTGTCTTCCGATACCGACTTTTATGTCGCCCAACGGGGTGGGAATGATGAGGTACCCGGACTGGTGCTGACTCTGAATAATGCGTCGCGGGCGATACAGAGAACCATTGTAACGCCCTGGAAAAACGCGGTCATTTATGACTACTCCGGGAATGCCGGGGTGACCCTCACTACGGACGCCGGCGGACGGGTAAACATTACCACCCCCGCCAAAGGTTATACCGTGTGGTCATTGAAGAAATTTTAAATAGCTTTTTGCCCGGCTCAAAGCTCGCAGCTCAAGGCTCAAATCAATACTATGAAAAAAATACTCCTTCTTCTGTTTGTCTGTCTGAATCTTTCCGCGCAGGAAATTCAACGTATGGAACCCGCCTTATGGTGGACCGGCATGCATAACCCGGAACTCCAGGTTCTGGTGTACGGGAAAAACATTTCTGCTACCCGGCCTTCGGTAAAGTATGCCGATGTGGAGCTGGTGAAAGTACATAAAGCGGAAAGTCCCAATTACCTCTTCCTCGATCTTAAAATTGGGAAGTCGGCTAAAGCGGGGAATGTGCAGATCGATTTTGCCGCTACAGACGGAAAGGTAATTTCGCGGACTCTGTCCTTAGAAAACCGTTCCGCCGGTTCTGCGATGCGGAAAGGCTTTGACAATTCGGATGTGATCTACCTCATCACGCCAGACCGGTTTGCCAACGGGGATGTAAGCAATGACAATACTGCGGATACCAAAGAGAAGCTAAACCGTGCACATTATAACGGCCGCCACGGAGGAGATATTCAAGGCATCACCGATCATCTTTCCTACATCAGAGACATGGGTTTTACTACCCTGTGGAGTATGCCTCTCCTGGAAAACAACCTGGAACAGGTGACCTACCACGGCTATTCCATTACCGATTATTACCGCATCGATCCGCGTTACGGCACCAATGAATCGTTCAAAGAGATGGTGGAGAAATCCCGCGCCATGGGCCTGAAATGGATCATGGATGTGATTCCGAACCATTGTGGAATCGACCATTGGTGGATGGGGGATATGCCTTTCGCCGATTGGATCAATAACGGCGGGAAGTTCCGGTCTACCAATCACCGCAGGGAGGTACACCAGGATATTCACGCTTCGGAAAAAGACCGGGAGGCCATGAAAGCCGGCTGGTTTGTGCCTTCTATGCCTGACCTGAACCAGCGAAATCCGTTCATGGCGCGCTACCTGACCCAAAACGCCATCTGGTGGATAGAATATGCCGGCCTTTCCGGACTGCGCGTAGATACCTGGCCGTATTCGGAGAAAGCATTTTTAACCCAGTGGATGAAAGATATCCTGGCCGAATATCCCCACCTGAATGTGGTAGGAGAAGAATGGACGACCAAAGCGAATACCATTGCCTATTGGCAAAAGGGGAAAGATAACCCGGACGGTTACGAAACCTGGATCCCTTCTATGATGGACTTCCCGGTGCAGGCGGCTCTGGGTCAGGCCCTGACCGAAAATGAGGGCTTTCATACGGGCTTGGCGCGCTTATACGCGGCCCTTTCCGACGATTACCTGTACCCTGACCCGGAGAACCTGGTGGTATTTGCCGATAACCACGACATGAACCGCTTTTTTACCCAGGTGAAAGAAGACCCGCGCCTGTTTAAGATGGGAATGGCCTTCCTCGCTACCGTAAGGGGGATTCCTCAGATCTATTACGGTACCGAGATCGGGATGTCTAACCCGGATTCGGAAGAACACGGGGTTTTGCGTGCCGATATGCCGGGGGGCTGGCCCGGTGATCAGAAAAACGCTTTTACGGGGGAAAATTTATCCCCTCTTCAGAAAGACCTGCAGGATTTTACCCGCCAATTGTTTACCTGGCGCCGGACGGCCCACGTGGTACATACCGGGAAACTGATTCATTTTATTCCGGAGAACGGGGTCTACAGCTATTTTCGCTTCAACGGGAACAAGAAGCTTTGGGTGATCTTCAATAAGAACGAAGAAGGGAAGACGGTGCGAGCCAGTGACTACGCGGAGATGCTTCCTGAAGGAGTAAAAATGAAGGATGTGCTGGACGGCTCCGCCTGGCAGCAGGCGGTGGAAGTGCCGGCGCAGGGCTTCCGGATACTGGAGATCGACTAAGACGGTTCGGCAAAATTTTGGAGATTCATTGTATGTATGTAGATACATTACATTAAATTTGTGTCCCGTTAACCTGAGCAATGTATTTAGAAGTAGAGACGCACATAAAAGATAACCGGCCGGTATTTCTGACAGGAGATTTTTGTAACTGGAACCCCTCCGATCCTGATTTCCTGATGGATAGAGTAGGCGAAGGCCGGTTCAGGATATCCCTCGATAAAGTACCGGAAATAAGCGGGCGCTCGTATTATAAATACACCAAGGGCGGTTGGGATAATGTGGAGCTGGATGTGCTGGGTAATACTCCCCAGAGTCGCTTACTGGCCCGGGAAGAGGTACAGAAACCCGACTTTGTACCCCTCTGGAGGCAGAACGGTTACACGCCTTTCTACGGGGAAACCATGCCCGTAGTAGAGGTTTTTTCGGAAGCGTTTGAAATTCCCCAGTTGAAAAGGAAGCGGAAAATATCGGTTCTGCTTCCTCACGATTACTACCGTCATCCCGAAAAGCGTTATCCCGTTTTGTACATGAATGACGCCCAGAACCTTTTTGGAAACGGTTCAGCCTACGGAAACTGGGAGATCGACAAGCGGATTTCCCTTCTGAAAATGCAGGGGGAAACGGATGTGATTGTGGTGGCCATTGACCACGGCGATGAAACCCGAAACTCGGAATATTCTCCTTATAAAACACCCAAGGAAAATCAGAAAGGCGAAGGAATGCGTTATGCTACATTTATCGTACGTACGCTGAAGCCCTTGATCGACGAACGTTACCGCACACTCCCCGAACGCCAGTTTACCGGTATCGGGGGGAGTTCGATGGGCGGGCTGATCAGCATTTATACAGGCATGATGTACCCGGAGAAGATAGGCCGCCTCATGGTTTTTTCTCCCGCATTATGGACCAGCCCCAAAATCTATTTCGACGCCGTAGAATTTTTCAACCCTATGGATACCCGGATCTATCTCTACGGGGGCGGGAAAGAAAGTACCACCATGTTCAGCAATATTGAAAAGCTGATTGCTACGATTGAAGGACAGGGCTTCTCCGCAGATAAGATCCAAATCAAAGCCGAGCTGGACCCCGAAGGGCAGCACAATGAAAAGCGCTGGGGGCAGGAGTTCCCGAAGGCGGTGAAGTGGTTGTTTTAGGAGTGCATAGTTACGGAATCAATTACGAATTACGCGGGCTTCGACAGGCTCAGCCTGACAAGGGCAGCGTCTGTGCAACCGTCACCCTGAGCCTGTCGAAGGGTACTCTTAGCTTGTCGACACCTGCGGGCTTCGACAGGCTCAGCCTGACAAGGGCAGCGTCTGTGCAACCGTCACCCT
>CAYRGN010000014.1:38158-42802 GCA_964423865.1 uncultured Lacihabitans sp. | reverse complement strand
GAGCCTGTCGAAGGGTACTCTTAGCTTGTCGACACCTGCGGGCTTCGACAAGCTCAGCCTGACAGAAACGCTACTTGCTTTCACAACTTCCTACTCACTACTCACTACTCACTACTCACTACTCACTACTTCCTACTCAAAAAGCGTCAGCACCCCGTTCGCCTTCTCCAGTTCCAGTAAAAATCGTTTATTTTCCAGTCCTCCCGAGTAACCGGTCATACTGCCGTCTGTTCCGATCACGCGGTGGCAGGGTATCACGATGGCGATGGGGTTTTTCCCGTTGGCAGAGGCGGCGGCCCGGATCACTTTAGGATCACCCAGTTGTTCGGCCATCTGGGCGTAGGTGCGGGTTTTTCCGAAAGGTATAGTCTGCAACAGATCCCATACTTTCTTTTGAAAATCGGTACCTTCAGGAGCAAGGCTAAGGTCAAATGTTTCCCGTTCACCCCGGAGGTATTCTTCCAGTTGACGGGCCGCATTTTTCAGGATATCCGGCTGTACGGAAGTGTCATCTCCCTTTGCCGGTACAAAGTCGATTTCCTTCACGCTGCTCGTGTCGGAAACAATCTTCAGTATTTTTCCTGAAGCGGAGACGTAGGTTTCAAAAGTTTCTTCCATAATCGGTTACGAAGTTATGAAAATTGCTGAAATTTGAAAGCTTTTTGTATAGGAACACATGTCGATTGAAGAATTATACAGGCTTTATCAAAACTCTTCCGGGGTTACTACCGACACCCGGAGTATTACGGAGGGATGCATTTTTTTCGCCTTAAAAGGGGAGAAGTTTAACGGAAACCGTTTTGCCGCGGAAGCCCTGGAAAAAGGGGCGGCCTATGCCGTGGTAGACGAGGAAGAATATGCGGTGAAGGTGCGGTGCCTGCTTTTTGATGACGTTCTGGAAACCCTCCAGCGCCTGGCGCAGTACCGACGGAGCCAGGTGGAGATTCCGGTTATTGCCCTCACCGGCTCTAACGGGAAAACCACCAACAAAGAGTTGCTCACCCGGGTGCTGGCCCAAAAGTATAAGGTACATGCCACGCAGGGGAATCTGAACAATCACATCGGCGTGCCTTTAACCCTGTTGTCCATGCCCGCAGACACAGAAATAGCCGTAGTGGAGATGGGGGCCAATCACCAAAAGGAAATTGAACTTCTTTGCACCATCGCCAAACCCACGCACGGCCTGATCACCAACCTCGGGAAAGCCCACCTGGAGGGTTTCGGAGGAGAAGAAGGTGTACGCAAGGGGAAAGGTGAGTTGTTTGATTTTCTGAGGGAAAGCGGCGGAATTGCCTTTGTGAACACCACCGACGCTAAGGTGATGGACTTGGCCCGGGACAAAAACATGCGGACTGTAGTGTATTACGGAAACGATGAAAATGCGTTGGAAATGACGGTGGAAAGTCCGGTAGTATCCTTCATTACGCCCCGCGCCCGTCAGCGCTTCACCGCGCACATCGGCGGGAAATACAATTTTGATAACATGCAAACGGCCTTCAACGTAGGGCTGTATTTTAATGTAGAGGAAAGCGCAGCGGCAGAGGCCATTGCTGCCTATAACCCAGACAATAACCGTTCCCAGACCGTAGAAATCGGCTCCAATTCTTTCCTGATGGATGCGTACAATGCCAATCCTTCCTCCATGGACGCATCGGTCAGGAGTTTTGCCGCTTTGGCTACGCCGAAAAAGAAAGTGGTAATTCTGGGCGATATGTTTGAACTGGGCGAATATGCCGAAAAGGAACATGCAGCGCTGGGGAAACTGGTCAGCGGTGTCGCGTTGGATTACGTGGTGCTGTTGGGCGAAAATATGCGGTACGCCTTACCTCATCTTCCCCAAGCCTATTACTTTACCGATAAGTTTTCTATGCACAACTGGCTGCTCGATATGAAGTTTGAAGATACGTTCTTCCTGGTCAAAGGATCAAGGAGTATGGGGCTGGAGAGTGTGTTGAAGGTGTTTCTGGCTGTCCAATCTTAACATGAAATAGCCATAAGCTGTCAGCCGGGTGGCGCACCACTATCAGAAGTTAGGCACACCAACTGCCTGATGAATAAGCGATGCGTCGCCCGGCTGATAGTTGAAGGTGGATCGCCACCGGGCAAAATTAAAAGCATGCTTGTCTAAAGACGGGTCATTCAAAAATATCCCCCACCTTAAATTTCAGTTCGGGAAACAGGGCCGGGCTGATGTCATCATCTTCGGTAAAGGGTTTCAGGCCGATGAACCGGCCCTTTTGCAGGATATAGACATAAATTACCTTTTCGGTCGGCTCTACCAGCCAATATTCTTTTACGCCATTTTCTTCATAGAGATCGAATTTTATACCCATTTCCTTTTTGGTATTTCCTGGTGACAAGATCTCTATGACGAGATCAGGCGCTCCGATACAGCCTCGGGTATCAATTTTCGCGAGGTCGCAGATCACACATATATCCGGCTGTATTACGGTATAAACCAGATGATCATTCTTTTGCTTTTTGGAGTCGGGAAGCCTGACATCAAACGGGGCAAAAAACACCTCGCAAGGTTTGTTTTGAAGATAATTGCCAATTCCCAGAACTAATTTTCTTGCTACCTTTTGATGAGTAGGGGCCGGAGCGGGGCTCATTTTATGAATAAAGCCTCTAATAAGTTCTACTCTTTCCTGAAACTTCCACCTGAAATAATCGGCATAGGAATACCGCTTAGTGAGGTCAAGCTGCTCCAAAGAAGTGATGTCGCCGTAGGCCATCACGGGTTCTTCTGCTATGTTTTTGGATTTCATAAGCGCTGTTTTTTTGTTTTGTGTTAATAAAGATAGCAATATTTTCCGGGATAAGACAGAATACTTATGCCTTAAAAGCCGCTCTTAACTCTTCCCGGTCGTCAAAGTGGCTTTTTATCCCTTTCACTTCCTGGTACGTTTCGTGGCCTTTGCCGGCTACCAGGATAATGTCTTCCGGGCCGGCCAGGGCAACGGCACGCTGGATGGCTTCGCGTCGGTCGGTAATCTGTTCCACTTTGCGGCGTTTGGTGACGGGTACCCCGGCCTGCATGTCGGTGAGGATATCTTCCGGCTCCTCATTCCGGGGGTTATCGGAGGTGAGAATGACGATATCCGACAGGTCACAGGCAATGCCAGCCATTAAAGGGCGCTTGCCTTTGTCGCGGTTTCCCCCGCAGCCCACTACCGTGATTACCCGTTCGTGGCCCTGGCGGAGGTCATTGATGGTTTCCAGTACATTTTTCAGGGCGTCAGGCGTATGGGCATAATCTACAATGCCCACCGTGTGGCGCGGTGAAATGACCTGCTCAAAGCGGCCCGGAGGCGGGGTGAGTTGAGAAAGTTCGGTCAGGATATTTTCAGGCGTTTCTTCCAGGAGTACCGCGGCGCCGTATACTGCCAGGAGGTTGTAGGCGTTAAATTTTCCGATCAGTTTAAACCACACCTCTTGTCCGTCAATATCCATTTGCAAGCCAAAAAGGCCGCAATCGAGTACCTTTCCCTTGAAATCAGCAATGTTTTTCAGGGAGTAAGCGTGTTTTTCAGCTTTCGTATTTTGCAGCATGATTTTCCCGTTCCGGTCATCGGCGTTGGTCAGGGCGAAAGCCGAAGCCGGCAGCATATCAAAGAAGCCTTTTTTGGCTTTGATGTATTCGTCGAAAGTATGATGGAAGTCGAGATGATCCTGGGTGATATTGGTGAAAATTCCCCCGGAGAAATGAAGTCCCGCAATTCTTTCCTGCACCACAGCATGCGAGCTCACCTCCATGAACACAAAGGAGCATCCTTTCCGGTGCATCAGGTGCAGGAGTTCGTTTAGCCGGAGTGCGTCAGGGGTGGTGTGCGTGGAAGGAATGACTTCGTCTTCCACCTGGTTTTGCACGGTGGAGAGCAGTCCACAGGAATAGCCCAGTTTCCTGAACAGGCTGAACAGGAGGGTGGCTACAGAGGTTTTTCCGTTGGTGCCCGTGACGCCCACGAGGCTTAATCTGCGGGAAGGGTTGCCGTAAAAGTTGCCAGCGGCGATGCCCATGGCCCGGGCGGAATTCTCCACCTGTATATAGGTAACGTCAGGCGAAAGCTCGTCGGGTAAGGCCTCGCAAAGTACAGCCGATGCTCCTGCTTCCACCGCTTTCCCGATAAAACTGTGTCCGTCAGTTTGTGTTCCCGGGATAGCCACAAACAGGGTTCCCGCTTCAATTTTTCGGGAATCAAATTCGATTTTAGAAATCTCCGTATCGGTTTTTCCTGAAACTGATTTGAGGGAAACGTTATAAAGAATATCGCTGAGGAGCATCGTTGTTTTTTTTGTGTAAAGATAAAGGGATAGAATGAAAAAGTAATTTTATTCCGTTCCGGAAATAAACGTAAAATTTGTGTCCAAGCAGAGTCTTCGGCTTGCCGAGACTCTGCTTACCAAAATATAATGTAAGGGCTCTGCGTACTAAATATAATTCATAACTTGTGATCATAAAGTTTTATCAAATGGATAAAGCCGAGTCCAACAAGTTGAGACTCGGCTTCGACCAAGTCACACAAAAACACAATAAAAATGGCTGTAAAAACAAGACAACAAAATACCCATGCCATCTATTTTATAACATTTGTGTCCAAGCAGAGTCTTCGGCTTGCCGAGACTCTGCTTACCAAAATATAA
>CAYRGN010000014.1:0-38058 GCA_964423865.1 uncultured Lacihabitans sp. | reverse complement strand
AATGGCTGTAAAAACAAGACAACAAAATACCCATGCCATCTATTTTATAACATTTACCTGTTTCAAATGGCAGAATCTTTTTTCTATTACCCGGATCTATGATAATATATACAAGTGGTTTAAATACCTCGAGATGAAGGAGGTGTATGTTACAGGTTTTGTAATTATGCCGAACCATATACATCTATTATTGTATTTTTCCCCCAATAGTCCCGAACTAATGAAAGTTATAGCCAATGGGAAACGATTTTTAGCGTATGAGATAGTCAAAAGGCTTGAAATGCAAAAGGAAATACAATTGCTCGACAGGATGCAAAAGGTGGTTAATTTGTCTGACCGAAAAAACAAGAAACTTCATGAAGTGTTCAGACCGTCTTATGATGCGAAAGAATGTTTTACGGAAGATTTTATTTTACAGAAGCTGGATTATATCCATAAGAACCCAATAAGTAAAAAATGGAATCTGGTAGAGAATTATTTAGATTATAAGCACTCTTCAGCACGGTTTTATGTACTCAATGAAAGGTGCCCCGAATTTGAACTGAGGCATTTTGGTGATTTTTTATAATGTAAGCAGAGTCTCGGCAAGCCGAAGACTCTGCTTGGACAAAAGTGAAATTTCGGAATTGGAAGGATATGGATAAAGCCGAGTCCAACAAGTTGAGACTCGGCTTCGACCAAGATTTTTTATAATGTAAGCAGAGTCTCGGCAAGCCGAAGACTCTGCTTGGACAGAAATACACAAAATGATCAGAAGCGGTATCCCCGCAAAAACTCCTCCGTCATCATCCGTTTCTTTCCCTCCAGCTGTAGGGAAAGAAGGTTCAGGAAGCCCTGGCCAGTAGCGGCTACAAGAGTTTTTTTATGGTCGGTGTATAGTTGTTCCGTCACTTTTTCAAGACCGGCAGGCAGAGAAGATAGCGGCTGTGCTTCAAAAATCTTCAATTGTTTATCGTGCAGTATGGTCCAGGCGGTCGGGTAGGGACTGAGTCCACGCACAAAATTATGGAGAGAAGCAGCATCTCTGGCCCAGTCGATCTCCGTGGTTTCCTTAAAAATCTTGGGCGCTGTCTTGAGTTCGCCGCTAAAAATCTGAGGCACTTCCGGGTAGTTTCCGGTTTCAATGGCCTTCACGGTTTTCACCACAAGATCTGCGCCAGTCCACATCATTTTGTCGTGAAGATCACCGGCGGAGTCGTTTTCGCCGATGGCCAGCGTGTCGGTAAAAATGATCTTCCCGGTATCGATTTCTTTTTCGATAAAGAAGGTGGTTACGCCCGTGATTTTTTCGCCGTTGATGACCGCCCAGTTGATGGGTGCCGCGCCCCGGTATTGAGGCAGGAGGGAGCCGTGCAGGTTAATGGTGCCTTTCGGCGGCATAGCCCAGACGGCTTCGGGCAGCATGCGGAAAGCCACTACCACCTGGAGGTCGGCTTTGTATGCCGCCAGTTCTTCCAGGAAAGACTTACTTTTGAGTTTTTCCGGTTGAAGTACGGGAATGTTCCGGGAAACGGCGAATTTCTTGACAGGCGACTCGCTCATTTTAAGTCCCCGACCCACCGGTTTATCCGGTGCGGTGACCACGGCTACCACCTCAAAATGATTTTCGACCAGTCTTTGGAGGGTGGCCACCGCAAAATCCGGTGTTCCCATAAACACAATTCTCATACTATCTCATGCGGTCGGCTGAGCGAACCAGCTTCTCGTCTTTTTTGATAAAATAATTGGCGATGGAATTACTGAGAAGGGCGATAATCAAAGCGAAAATTCCCGCTTCGTAAGTTTCTTCACCTCCCACCCCTATTTCCTTGGCGTCTTTCACGATATGGTATACCGTGACGGCCAGTGTAGCGCCCATCAGCAGGGCATTAAACGCTACGAAAAGAATCTGGCGCAGGCGGTTACGGTATTGAAATATCGCGATTACACTTACCAGTACGGCGATACACGCCATGACTGCCACATAAAATATGGGTTTTTCCGTACCCAGGGTACCGGTCTTGTGCATGACCTGATAAGGGTTGACCACGATCGATTCCCAGTCGGAGAGCGTTCGGGTATACGTATTCGTGCCCAGGAAGACGGCCAGGGCCATGGCGGAGATCAATAAAAATACCGATTGAATTCTCTGAATCATTGCAATTGAAATGTTTGTGCAAAAATAGCATTTTAATTCCGGTTTGAAATGCATTTGTCGCCGTTCGCTCCGTTATCCCTGTGGTTCCTGCCTGATGTGAAAAGGAATAAGCGCTTTTTATCGTATTTTTGTATTTTATTCCGGAATTGACTATGGGGAAATGGATAGCGGTTATCGGGGGAGTACTCCTCCTCAATCTTGTAAGTTCTTGGGTGTATTTCCGCTGGGATCTCACCGAAGATAAGCGTTATTCTATTTCCGAAGCTACGCAAAATCTACTCAAAGATCTGCAAGCACCCGTGGAAGTCAAGGTGTACCTGGAAGGAGATAATCTACCCGGCGGTTTTGAACGTCTCAGGCGGGCGGTGAAGGAAACGCTGAGGGAATTCCGTTATTATGCCGATATTTCTGTAACTTATATAGATCCGGGAAGCGGAAGTGCGGAAGAAGTGAAGGGGCGTTATGCCGGCTTTACCGAAAAGGGAATGGTGCCTACCCAGGTGTTTGATCAGAAGGGAGGGCGAAAGTCGGAAATAGCCGTATTTCCTTACGCGGTAGTGAAGACGGAGGGTAAGGAAGACGTGGTGCAGCTTCTGAAATCTGACCAGATTACTTCGGTCACGCCGGAAGAGAAGCTGAATCAGTCGTACGAGAATGTAGAATATACGCTGGCGTCTTCCATTGCCAAATTAACGGCCAAAGAGAAAAAGAACGTGGGGTTGCTGCCCGAATTTACTTCGGCCAGTCCCCTGGAATTCGGGGGAATGATAGAAGCGGTGAAAGACTGGTATAATTTTTTTATTATTGATGCCCGGGCCTCCCGGAGTTTCGACGGGCTGGATGCGCTCATTATTCCCTCTCCCGATAAGCCTTTAGACGACAGTACCAAGTTCAAGATCGACCAGTTTATCATGACCGGCGGGTCTGTACTTTTCTTTGTCGATGGCCTGAAAGTAGATTCGGTAGGGCTGGAAGGAAGTTATGCCCAGCCTTTGGATGTAAACCTCGATGACCTCCTGTTCAATTACGGCCTCCGGCTGAATAAAAATATCGTGAAAGACGGCCTCAATGCCGCGGTGATCCCCCTGGTGGTGGGCCAGATGGGAGACGAACCGAATATACAGCCGGTGGTTTACCGCTACTTTCCTCTCATTAATAATTTTGGAAATAGTTTGATTACCCGAAATATAGGCATGGTACTGACCCAATATGCAGCTACGATCGATACGGTGAACGCGGGTGACGGGCTGCTTAAAACGCCTTTACTGCTGACTTCTCCACATACCAGGGTGCTGAATGCGCCGGCTTTGATTACATTTAATGAAGCCCGGAAAGACACGGAAGAAGAGGAATACAGGGAGGGAGTCAAAGCGGTGGCGTATTTGGTGGAAGGGGAGTTTAAGTCGCTTTACCGGAATCGTATCGCTGAAGGGGGTATTCGGGTGTCGGCACCCGCGAAAATACTGGTGGTGGCAGACGGGAATGTAATCCGGAACGAGACCAATACGGAGAAAGGTACGTTTTACCCTTTGGGATTCGACAAGTATTTTAAACACTGGTACGGGAATGAAGATTTTCTTTTGAACGCGTTGAGTTACCTTACCGACAGCGAAGGGATTTTACTTTCGAGGTCAAAGACGGTGGGCATACGGCCCCTGGATACTTTAAAGATCCGGGAAAAACGGATGGAGGTTCAGCTTGTAAATATCGTTCTTCCCCTGGTTATTTTGTGGTTATTCGGGGCGATTCGTTACTTGTGGATCCGGAAGAAATACGCGAGGATATAAACAAAGGGCCGGCTATTGGCCAGCCCCTGTCGTGTTCTAACTAAATAACAATTTTTAACTCTTCTTTCTGCTCTTTTTCAAGCCGGATGTCTTTGGTGAATGTAGAAGTCTTATCAGACAACTCAAGGGTGTAATCACCGGACTCCAGGTTTGAAAGATTAAGGCTGATTCCCATCTTCTGTTTGTTTTTGCCTATGTTTTCCGAATGAATCACTTTTCCCTGGGTGTCTTTGATTTCTAATCGTAGCACATCCGTAGATTCTTTGTTCACGAATACTTTGAGAGTATGCGTATTATGTACATTGTACATCCCCACTTGGAAAGAGGCAGGTTTTGCGTTAGCAAAGGCCAAAGTGCTGCTGATCGCCAGTACGGCGAAGGTCTTAAATAGCTTTTTCATAATTTTAAGTAAGTTTTATTGCTTTTTCGTTTCAAAATTAATTCCGTACATTTTATCAGAAAAGCATTTCTGGTTGAATGGTCGGATTTGGTTTTTGAATGGATAAAAAACAGGTTTTGTAATAGCTTTCAGGTAAAAGATGCGGGGCAAAGCTCCAAGGTTGCATCCTGCTATAAAAACTTTTGAAATGGTGAAAAGTTACAGGAGTTAATGAAAAAAGCCGTCGGGTTTCCCCGGCGGCTTCTCCTTTGTAAAAGTATATAAGATTATTGTAGTTTCTCTACCTGCAGGTATCCCAGTTCTACCGGAGTACTTCTTCCGAAGATTTTCACGCTTACGCTGAGTTTCTTTTTCTCGTCGTAAATTTCTTCCACGGTACCCTCAAAACCATTGAAAGGGCCGTCAATTACTTTAACGGTCTCGCCGGCTATAAACGACATGCCGGAATCAACGGATTCTTCCTGTGAGGTTTCCTGTACACCCAGGATACGGTTCACTTCAGACTGGCGCAAAGGCTCGGGTTCAATGGAGGCGCCTCCGTTTTTTCCTAAGAAGCCGATCACGCCGGGAATGCTTTTGATCAGGTGAAGCACCTCCCCGTTATTCAGGTCGGCATTCACCAGGATGTAGCCGGGGAAGAAGTTTTTCTCTCTTACCCTCTTTTTCCCGTTTCTTACTTCAATTATTTTCTCTGTGGGGATAAGTACTTCCGGAATGAAGTCGGTAAGCTTTCTTCTTGCCGCCTCATTCTCGATATAGTTTTTTATCTTTTTTTCCTGCTGCGAAACAGCTCTGACCACATACCAGTTGAAATCACTCATAGATGATATATCAGATTGATTCTAGCAAAAACTCCAGGGTGTTGGTAATCAGGAAGTCAATGCCTCCTACCACCAAAGCAAAAATAATAGACGCAATCAGCACCAGGGTAGCACTGGATTGAAGCGCACTCCACGAAGGCCACGTAACTTCTTTTGTGATTTCGTGCCAGGAGTCTTTCGAGAATTGAATAACTTTATTCATACGTATCCTTTTGTTTAAGGAAAAATGTTTTTTGCACAGGTACTAGGACTCGAACCCAGACCGACGGTTTTGGAGACCGCAGTTCTACCTTTAAACTATACCTGTAGATCGGGGTGCAAATTTAGTGATATTAATTATCTTGTGCAACTTTCGGTATATTTTTCTTGTAGATTATCCGGAAGGCCAGGATAATGCTGACGGTACTGAGGAGGCTTCCTGCCAGAAAAGGCATTCCGGGGAAGTAAACGGGGGCATTTTCTCGGGTAAAGGTCCGGAATAAGCCCAGCATCAGGGGTTGGCCGATAATGGCCGCGATACTCATCAGGCTGGTGAGGCCGCCCTGGAGTTCTCCCTGTTCATTCGGTGGAACATGGCTGGAAATGATGCCCTGGAAAGCCGGGTTCGCGAGTCCGCTGATGGCGTTAAATACCATAACGACATACAGTATCCAGCTTTGGGAGGCCAGTCCGAAGCCCAGAAGTCCCAGGCTGTTCATGGTTAACCCGAGGAAAAGGGATTTCTCCTGGCCGATTCGCGGAATGGTGTACCGGATGAGTCCGCCCTGCACCGCCGCGGCCAGCAAGCCCAGGAAGGCGAGGGAAAGTCCGATCTCGGCCTCACTCCAGCCGAATTTTTCAATGGTATAGAAAGACCAGGTGCCCTGGGTGGCGAAGCCCGACACATAAACAAGGAAGAGGGCGGTGGTGAGGGAGAAAACAAAAGGGTTTTTCCGGAGGTTCAGTACACTCCCCACGGGGTTGGCCCGGCGGAAGTTAAATTCCCGGCGTTTCTCGGGAGAAAGCGATTCGGGAAGGAAAAAGTAGCCGTACAGCCAGTTGGCAAGGGAGAGGCCCGCGGCCACATAAAACGGCATCCGGGTACCCATTTCTCCCAGTATCCCACCCAGGGCGGGCCCTATGATAAAGCCCAGTCCGAACATGGCGCCCACCAGTCCGAAGCTCTGGGCGCGTTTTTCAAAGGGCGTTACATCGGCAATGTAGGCATTGGCCGCTGAAAAGCTGGCGCCGGTAATGCCGGCAATGACACGACCCACAAACAGCCAGCCGATGGTGGGCGAAAGCGCCATAAAAATGTAATTCACCCCGAAACCGAAGAGGGAGAGAAGAAGTACGGGTCGCCGTCCGTACCGGTCGCTCAGCCCGCCCATGATGGGCGAACAAACAAACTGCATAAGGGCGTACACGAAAACCAGGTAAGCGGAATAGGTAGACGACTCACTCACCGTGCCACCGGTCAGCTCCTGGAAAAGGGCCGGCATAATGGGAATAATCAGGCCAATGCCGACCACATCGATCAGTACTGTAATCAGTATGAAGAATAATCCTTTGGACGAGTTTTTCAAGGGCTGTAATTTTTAGCCCGGCAAAGTTAAAGGTTTCTGGAGGAGATTGTTAGGGGATGCGGAAGAAAGTTCAATTACGAATTAAAAATTACGAATTACGGAAAGATCAAGTACGAATTGGAAATTACGAATTACTCGGGCTTCGACAGCTCGTGCCCTTCGACAAGCTCAGGGTGACAGTAGCACCCAATACGTACCCATTGTCACCCTGAGCTTGTCGAAGGGTACTACTCGGCACTCTCCACTCGGAACTCCTACTCCCACCCCCTCGATCTTTCTATAGCTTTCTTCCACCCGTGCGTGTATTTCTCACGGGTTTCAGCGGGCATGCCTGGCTGCCATTCCTTGTCTTTTCCCCAGTTTTCCTTTAATTCTTCTCGGGTTTCCCAGAATCCGGTGGCGAGTCCGGCGGCATAAGCGGCCCCCAGGGCGGTGGTTTCGATCATCACCGGCCGTATCACCGGTACGTGGAGCATATCGGCCTGGAACTGCATCAGCAGTTCATTGACTACCATGCCCCCGTCTACTTTCAGGGAAGTGAGGGTAATGCCGGCGTCTTTTTCCATGGCCCGGAGTACATCGAGGGTCTGGTAGGCGGTGGCTTCGAGTACGGCCCGGGCGATATGGCCTTTGTGGACAAACCGGGTAAGTCCGGCGATCACCCCGCGGGCGGAAGACTCCCAGTAGGGCGCGTATAAGCCTGAAAAGGCGGGTACAAAGTAAGCGCCTCCGTTGTCTTCCACGGTTTGGGCCAGGGCTTCGATGTCCTGGCTGTTTTGGATGAGGCCCAGGTTATCTCTCAGCCATTGCACGAGAGAGCCGGTGACCGCCACCGAGCCTTCCAGCGCATAATGGGCTTTTTCGCTTCCGAAGCGGTAAGCTACCGTAGTGAGGAGGCCATGGGTGGAGGGTACAATCTTTTCACCGGTATTGAGCAGCATGAAACAACCGGTACCGTAGGTATTTTTGGCTTCCCCCGGTTGGAAGCAGGTTTGGCCTACGAGGGCGGCCTGCTGGTCGCCGAGGATACCGGCCAGGGGGATACTCGCCAGGGGTTCAGCCGTAACCGGGGCGTACACTTCGGAGCTCGATCGTATTTCGGGCAGGATAGCCTCCGGGATCCGGAGTTGGGAAAGGATTTCCCGGTCCCAGTCCAGGGTTTCCAGGTTCATCAGCTGGGTGCGGGAGGCATTGGTGACATCCGTAATGTGAAGGGCGCCGCGGGTCAGGTTCCAGACCGTATAGGTATCCATATTGCCAAAAAGGGCGAGTCCGTTTTCGGCATCTTCCCGCAGCCCGGGTACGTTTTCCAGGAGCCAGGCAATCTTCAGGCTGCTGAAATACGTGGAAATGGGGAGGCCGGTTCTTTCTCTGAAATAGGCCGATCCTGTGTTTTTTTCCAGTTCGGCGGCCAGGTCACCTACGCGGGTGTCTTGCCAAACCAGGGCGTTGTAGTAGGGCTTCCCTGTTTTTTTGTTCCAGATCACGGTGGTTTCCCTTTGGTTGGTGATTCCACAGGCCACAATCTGGTGAAGAGCGATGTTTTTATTGATGCGCGCCTGGGCAATCACTTCCAGGGTATTTTTGGAAATCTCCACAGGATCATGCTCCACCCAACCCGGCTGGGGAAAGATCTGGCGGTGTTCTTTCTGGGCCATGGAGACGATCTCCCCCTTTTTGTTGAAAAATATGCACCGGGTGCTGGTGGTACCCTGGTCAATGGCGGCGATCAGTTTCATGGGAATGTAATAAGCAAGTTAAGTATTTAAGGTCAGTGGGGGTAAATATAAACATTTTTTTAATCGGGGGAGAAACGCCCGAAAAAAGAACCGGAAAAAATACGTAACTTGTCGATTCGAAACAGGATACAACATTGAACCGTAAAAAATGACCGCTCACAAGGAAAAATACCTGAGTTTTGAGCATGTCCGGGGCGACTTTTTTGGCGGAATCACGGCAGGCATAGTAGCCCTGCCACTGGCGCTGGCTTTTGGCGAGCAGTCGGGTCTGGGTGCAGCCGCCGGTCTGACCGGAGCCATTTTCATTGGCTTTTTTGCTTCGCTGTTCTGCTCTACCCAGCCGCAGATCAGCGGCCCGACCGCACCCATGACCGCGGTAAGTGTGGTGGTGATTTCCCAGGTGATCCAGGGGGTTGACGGTGATGTGCAGCGCGCCCTTCCTTCTATCTTCTTTATCTTTTTTATGGCCGGAATGCTCCAGGTGGTGCTGGGGATTGTAGGCGTAGGCAAATACATTAAATATATACCCTACCCGGTGGTTTCGGGTTTTATGACGGGTATCGGCGTGATCATTATCATTACACAGGTTTTTCCTCTGCTCGGTTATGTGGCGTCGGAAGACCCCGTATTACTGGAGAAGAACCGTATTCATGCTGAATCTCAGTTGATGGGACAGGTATTCCAGGAATTAAAATCGGCCGAAAACCTGAGCAAGACCGACCTGATCAGTATTGAGGAAAAGGTAAGGCAGGCCCGAAACATTACCGAAGAAGATATCCTTGCAGAAGCCAGGGCTATATCCAAAGCCCAGGTGAAATCTACCTGGGGGGTGATCCGGAACATTGACCGGGGGGTTCAGAATATCAACTGGATGGAATTTCTGTTTGTAAGTATGACGGTGGCGGTGATCTACGGGTTTCGAAAAGTGCTGAGCTATCTTCCGGGGCGATGGCCGGTGTTTCGGGCCATGAAGCAGATTGCCTCCAGCCTTCCCAATACGCTGGTGGCTTTGGTAGTGGTGACCCTGATCGCCATTTTTACGGGAGTGAAGCTGAATACCATTTCCGAAATTCCCCGGGGCTTTCCTGAGTTTCAGGCTTCTCTTTTTACCGACTTTAGCTTCCAGGCTATTCGTCCCCACCTGATCGCTATTTTTTCCCTGGCGTTGCTGGGGTCTATTGACTCCCTGCTGACTTCTGTGATTGTGGATAACATGACCCACACCCGCCATAACAGCAGCCAGGAGCTGATCTCTCAGGGGGTGGGGAACGGTATGGCCGCGCTGTTTGGGGGAATCCCCGGCGCTAGCGCCACGATCCGTACCTTGCTGAACATGAGAACGGGAGGGAAAACCCGGCTTTCCGGGGTTGTCGCATCTCTTCTCCTTTTGAGCATATTACTCATTCTGGCGCCCGCAGCATCGCGGATTCCCTTTGCCGTGCTGGCCGGAGTGCTGATTACGGTGGGCATCGGAATTATGGATTACAAAGGTCTTCGCGCCATCAATAAAATGCCCATCGGTGATGTTTTTGTGATGTTTTTAGTGATGTTCCTGACCATCTTCTGGGACCTGGTGGTGGCGGTAGGTGTAGGCCTGATCATTTCCGCCTTAATCTTTATGAAAAAGATGGGGGAAATCTCTGCAGACCGTTCCCAGATCCAGAGCCTGGACCAGCTTAAGCAGCTGCCGTGGGAAGACGAAGCGGGTTTATCGGTTGACCTGATGCGGAAAGTGTACGTCAAACGCCTCGACGGGCCTATTTTTTTCGGCTATACCAATGAACTGAAAAATTTGTACAGCCAGCTTCCGCCTAACCTGGAGTACGTGATCATCCGGATGGACCGCGTACCCTATATCGACCAGAGCGGGTTGTATACCCTGGAAGATATCCTGGCCGACCTGAAACGCAGGGGGAAAGTGGTATTGCTGATCGGATTGCAGGCACAACCCCGCTACCTGGTCTCCAAAATCGAAATTATTCCCAATGTGATTCCCCGGGAACAGGTATTTCCCACCTTTGATCAGTCGCTGAGGTGGCTGAATGATCAGGCTAAAATCTAGTACTTACAGAGCGAATTGTCTTCTTTCACGAAGTAGGACCGGTAATTTTTGGCCCGGGGATCCATGCAGCCTTTGAGGTTGAGCAGCTCCACTTTCCGGAACTCTACCGGGTGGCTTTCGCTTTGTAGGGAGATGGTTCCTTCCTGAAGCAGGAGGCCGTCTTTTTTTACCGAAGGATCTACCGGGTTTACGTTGCCTCCGCCTATCTGGGGTTGGGTATATTCCAATACTTTTTCTCCGTTAACATAATGCCGGATGAGGGAATCACCGAGTACTTCCACTTCGGCAGTGACCCATTGGTCTCCGTAATAGGTTGGGGAGGTAGAGTTGATGCAGTGCCGGGTATCCAGTTTTCCGTTAAATACTACATTGGTGCCGGGGGTACAAAGGTTACAGGTGGTACGTTCACCCTCGGAGCCGCCCAGTAACTGTACTTCAATGGAAACGGGGAAATCCTGGTCTTTCAGCATAGTAGATGCCGGCTGACCGTGTACCATGATGCCGCTGTTACGGAATGCCCAGCCTTCACCGCCTTTTACCTGGTTGCCCACAAAGCGGTATTCCACCCGTATCACGTAGTAGGAGTAAGGTGTTTTGTAGAAGATATGGCCATAATTCTGATCAAAGTTCTCATAGCCGTCGTAGTTGACCACCATTTTTTTCTTTTTTACCGAAAAGGTATTCGCGTAGTTATCGTTGAGTTCGTACCCTCTGATCTTGATGTCCCAACCGTTCAGATTTTTCTTATTGAAAAGGGGTTTCCATTCTTTTTTGGGCGCTGTAATCTGGGCCGAGGCCTGGAGGCAAATAAACAGGAAGAAGATAACGTACCGGATCATTGGATAGTAAAAATTTAAAAGTGCCTAAATATAATGCACAGGTTTGGAAAGGACGACTAAAAACAGGAAAATTGGCGGAGATTGTACAAAAATTCCTATCTTTCCGTCCGAAAACCTATAGTTCAAAGCGGTACGCCGTGCGGCTGAAGGCTGAAAGCTAAAATTGAAATATAATGAAAAGAAGAAACTTTGTAGGAAGTCTGGCGGTGTCAGGCGGTGGGCTTGCGGCCCTTCAGTCGTGTAAAAAAGAAAATGAGCTTCCGGAGCTTAGTGGAATTGTGCACTATGTTCTTTTTTGGTTGAGAGAAGATCTGACAGACGATGAACGGGAAAAGTTTGCCGACTTCTTCGAAGAACTCAAGCGTATTCCCGGTATAAAATCATTGAGTTACGGGAAGCCCGCGGCTACCAATCCCCGGCCTGTGGTAGATAATTCCTTCTCCTATAACCTGATCGTTATTTTTGATTCCCTGAAAGATGTGGGGGTGTACGAAAACCACCCTATTCACCTCGAAGCCATCAAGAACTTTTCCCATCTGTGGACTAAGGTGGTGGTACACGATAGCACGTTTTAATGGTTAATGGTTAATGGTTAATTGTTAATGGTTAATGGTTAATGATGGATGGCAAGGACACATTGGTCTTAACCATTAATCATTGACCATTGATACACTACACTCGCACGCGGAACGTCAACCGGTGGTGGGGTGTGTATCCGTGTTCCTGTATGGCTTTCCGGTGAAAAATAGTAGGATATCCGGCGTTCTGCTCCCAGCGGTAATGCGGGTATTCCAGGGCAAGGCTCTCCATGATCTCGTCGCGGTGGGTCTTGGCCAGTACGGATGCCGCGGCGATGGCCATGTAGCGGGAGTCGCCTTTTACCAGGCAAGTATGGGGAATCATGGGGTAGGGCGTGAAGCGGTTCCCGTCTACCAGCAGGTGTTCGGGTACGCATTGCAACGCGTCTACGGCCCTGTGCATGGCCAGGAAACTGGCTTGGAGGATATTGATGCGGTCGATTTCCAGGTTGCTGGCGGAGGCTACGGCCCAGGCCACCGCTACTTCTTCGATTTCTTTCCTGAGTAAATTTCTTTCTTCTTTGCTGAGTTGTTTGGAATCGTTGAGTAGCTCGCTCTCATAGTCGGGAGGGAGAATCACGGCCGAAGCCACCACAGGCCCGGCGAGGCACCCTCTTCCCGCTTCATCGATACCTGCTTCCACGCAGGTGTGGTTGTAGCAGCGCAGCAACATGGATCAGAGTTCCGCGATTACCGTTTCTCCCCCCACGGGGCGGTCGTCAAGTTTCACCTTTACTTTTGCGGTCAGGGGCAGGAAAATGTCTATCCTCGAACCAAATTTGATAAACCCGAATTCTTCTCCCTGGGTCACCTGCGTGCCCTTGTCCACATACCAGCACAGCCGGCGGGCCAGGGCGCCCGCAATTTGCCGGAAAAGGATTTCCGTGCCGTTCTCGTGGCGGGTTACAATGGTGGTTCTTTCGTTTTCCGTACTGCTTTTCGGGTGCCAGGCTACCAGGTATTTCCCCGGGTGGTATTTGAAATAGGAAACAAGGCCGGAGAGCGGGTTAAAGTTGATGTGTACATTGAGGGGAGACATGAAAATAGACACCTGTATCCGCTTATCACCGAAGTATTCGGTTTCCGTTACTTCTTCTATGACGACCACTTTACCGTCAGCGGGGGCAATGATATGATGCGGATTTATTGGTGTTTTTCTTGTAGGTTTACGGAAAAATTGCAGGACGATCAGGAAGAAAATAGCGCTGCCTATCCACAGCAAAGTATGGAGTATCTTGCTGTCAGGGGCAAAGTAGCAGGCGGCACCGTTAATAAGAAGCAGTGCCAGAACGGTCACAAGCAGGGTTCCCGTACCTTCTTTATGTATAGTCATAACTATATTGATTTTTGTAATCCAGGCGTTTTATACGGCAAATATAGTAACAGAATTGATGAAAGAAGATTGGTTTTTCTGGAGAAGATGGGCAAAGCGGGAAAAGATACCGTTTTTCCTCGGCGTATTCCTGGTGGCGGGGCTGGTGGCCTGGGCTTTGTGGGGGTGGGTTTGCGGACTTGAAACGGTGTTTTCCTGGGATACGGTGACCGAGCTAAAAGAGAAAGCGGTGCAAACCCCGGCCTTGTACCTGGATCAATTCTCATTTTCCGCTACCACTCCTTTGTGGTATGTAACCGAATATTATACTCCTTCCCCCTTAAAAATTAATGAAACGGCCTACCTGCTTTTTTTAGGGGGAATTCTGGGGGGAACTTCCCTGGTGCTGGCCGGGCTCTCACGTCTGAGGGGCGCCTGGTTTCTGGTAGGAGCGCTTCTGCTGGGCGGAGTACTTTCTTCTTTTCGACTGGAAAGTATATTCCTGGTGAACCGTAACTGGCCTTTCCTGGTGGCCTTTGCCCTGGCGGGCGGGGCCTATTTCCTGACCAACCTGTACGCCCGCCGCCTGGATATTGCCCGCACCGGCCTGATCTGGCTGGGGGTGTGGCTGGTGCTGCTGGCCATAGTGTGGAAGTTTTCTGTGATTAACGCGCCTTTCCTGTCGGTAGGGGCGTTTGGTCTGACCGCCGGACTGGCGCTGACCTTTATTTTTATTTTTCTGGTCTCCCACGAAGTGCTGGCCGTATTTTACGGACTGGTATCGCGCAATAGTGAGAAGGGGAAGAACAGCCTGCCCCAAATACTGGTGGTCACGGCCGTGTTCCTGGTGAATGCTGTGCTGATTTACCTCGAAAATGCGAGGCGGATTGAGGGAAACGGTTGGGTTATTCCACCCCTGGTGCTCTACCTGGCGAGTACGGTTGCGGGGGTCTGGGGCTTTCGGAACCTGTCGGGGCAGCGGGGCTGGTTCAGCTTTCAGGGGGTAGGGGCCTGGGTGTACCTGGGCATGGCCCTGGCCGCCACCGCCACTATAGGGCTAGCCTATGCCACGGGCAATACGCCTTTAATAGAATTGCTGGAAGATTATATCAGTATCGCTTTTCTGGGGGTGGGGCTTTGTTTCTTTGTACATGTAGGGCTTAATTTCTGGCCCCTGATCAAGGCGGGCCTCCCTTTTCATAAGGTGATCTACAAGCCGCCGTTTACCCCGCTTTTGCTGGCGCGGGCAGGGGCGGTATTTGTTATCTTTTTTCTTTTTTCGCTTAAAAACCGCTATTCGTATTTTCAGTTGCGTGCGGGAATCAGTAATGCCGTCGGGGATTTTTACCTGGGAGAAGGCGACTTCCGGTCGGCGGAGGTGTACTATAAAAGCGGAGCCAACTATGACCTCTACAACCTGCGTTCCAACCTCTCCCTGGCCTCCATGGCCATGCAGGCGGGCGACCCTGTGAGCGCCTGGTGGTTCTATGAGCAGGCAGGGGAGAAAACATCCCATAGCCTTTCCGTAGTGGGAAAAAGCCGGAGCCTGGAGCTGCAAGACCGGTTTTTTGATGCGATTTTTGCGCTGAAAGAGGGGGTAGAACGGTTTCCTGACGAACACCGGCTGTATACGAACCTGGCCCGTTTGCAGGACAGAGCAGGGGTGACCGACAGTGTTTTGCTGAACCTGGACCAGGCGTTGAGTTTGTGCAAGAACTGTGGTCCGGAGAACGTCAATTTCCTGGCCTTCTGGATTGAAAAAGGGCGCCAGGAAAAACTGGCTGAAATGCAGGCCCTGGCGGGAAGTCCAGACAGTTACAGTTTTTGGGCCAACCGGGCGGCGATGGAGCGCCTGACCGGTGCGGAGACAGTAATGACCCGGTTTGAGGTAGCTTCCGATTCTTCCCTGGATATGGGCCGGGCGGCCTACCTCCTGAACGGCATGAGCAATGCCCTCACCCGGAATCAGACCTCCGTGAGCTCGGCCTCGCTTTTCGCTCTCCGGGAGAAGAATTATGCCCTGCAGGAGCAGCTGAGCTGGGCCATGGCCAATCAGGAATACTACCGTGAAAACAAAATGGAGGGGATACGCCAACTGGCTTCCCTGGCGGCGTCACCTTCTAAGCTGAGGCCTTTGTATAACCAGCACCTGGGCCTTTGGCTGATGCGGGAAGGCGCCTGGAGCGAGGCCCTGGAGAGGCTGGAAATGGCGGGCGATACCTCTTCGGTGCATTTACTTTCGGGTACGGGTCTGAAAGCGGGAATTGATGAAAAACTGAAGGCGCAGGCGGAAGAGCTGGCTGCGGGCCTAGACAAGGACAATTGGGAAGAACGGCGGAATAAAGCACCCCTGAATCCCTGGTTTCTGGCTAAAGTGGCTGATTTTCTGAGTGCGAACGATCAAAAAACGGAGGCTTACAATACTGTATTTTACGCCCTGGAATTCCTGTCTGATTCGCCGGTTTTGCTTAAATCCTATGTTCAGAAAGCCCTGGATATCGCCATGATCCATTATGCGGAAAATGCCCTGGTGAAGGCGAGAATGGTGATGGGCGACGAGGAGTTCTGGGCCTTGGAAAACCGGGTGGAGGAAGCCCGGAAAAGGCAGCAGACTTTCGAATAGAGGATTTTAACAAAGCTTTAACGAAAATATGCGATACTTTTCGCTTATTTTCGGGTCTAATACCTGTTTCTACCCAGGTCCTTTAGTGAAGCTCCCAGGTTATATATTTCATTACTATCGATTATCAAAATAAGGCATGTAAATTATCTTCCATCCGGTTCATTCGGTTGTTAATGGTATATCCCTTAAGCAAATAATCTTTTAAGACCCGGTTTGCCCAAATTCTGAATTGTGTGTCTTGTTTTGATTTTACACGATAACCTACAGAAATTATTACGTCAAGATTGTAAAGTGTTACTGGCTTATCAGAATTAGGAATATGCACTTTTTGCATATTGCTTTCTTTGTCTAATTCGCTCTCGTTAAAAACGTTGCGAATATGGCGTGATATAACGGATTGGTCTCTTTGAAATAAACATACAATTTGCTCCTGGCTCAACCAGACAGTTTCATTTTCTTCGTCCACTTTTACCTCAATGTGTTCGGAAAGTTCGTTGGGTCGATATAGTACGATTTCGTTCATATTTTTTTGTGAATTTTGGCGAATTTACAATTTTGTTTGCAATATGTAGCTTCTGTTCTCCTTCATGTTTTGTAACAGTCCATAAAAAGTTACTCAAAGCAACTCCGGAATTCGTAAGAATATATATTTTTGACCTGCGGAAACCTCATTTTTAGTATTATCTTCGTTCTATACTTACTAATTTTGTGCTCTAAAGCCGTAGCATGACCGGGAAAATCCTCCGTAGATCTCTGAAAATACTAGCAGTAGTCTTCATTGCTGTGGTGGTGTTGCTTTTGGCTGTACTGTTCTACTTTAATTCCGCGCCCGGGCAGAAACAGCTCAGTAACCTTATTTTCAGGCAACTTGAAAAACAGATCGGCACGTCCGTGGAGGGAAAGCTCAGCTTTTCTATTCCCGATTGGGTACACCTGGACGACCTCCTCCTCCTGGATCAGAAGAACGATACCCTCCTCTATTCTCAAAAAGCCTACCTCGACGTGGCCCTGTTTCGCCTCTTTAAAAGTGAACTGGTGATTGAACAGGTGGAACTGGAAAATACGGTGGCGAATATCGATCGCAAAGACGGGGTGTTTAATTTTGACTATATCGTGGAGGCCTTTTCCTCAGGCGCTTCCGCCCCGGAAGATACCGCATCCGCTGCCCTGAAGATTATACTGAATGGAATGGATGTTAAAAATCTGAACGTGAAGTACGAGGATGCCGACGCGGACCAGCTGTTCCGGGTGAAGCTGGGTCAGCTGGTTTCCGGCTTTAACCGGCTCGACCCGGGCAAAGCCCTGTATGACCTGAAAGATACCCGGATAAGCTCCTTGTACGTTAGCGGAAGGTTAGGAAATCCGACCGAAGATACTACCTCCTCGGGTCCATTGCCGGATGTTCGCTTAAAAGGACTGACGGCCCAGAACATCAATTGGGACCTGGACCTGGGAGAGCAATACACCTCCGGCAGTAGTGCCGACCTGAGCGCCAACCTGAGAGAACTGGACCTGCCCCGCATGCAGTTTGAGCTGGCCCGGCTTACTTCCTCCTTTGAAGAGGTGACTTTTAAAGATAAAAAGGCGCAGCCTTCGCTGAAGGGGGAAATCAATTTTGGTGATCTGGCCTTGAATGAAGTGAGGCTTTCCGCGGAAGACCTTTTCCTGAAAGACAGCCTGATGGGGGGTAAGGTTACGGAATTCAGTTTCCGGGAAAAAAGCGGGCTGGAACTCCGCCACCTCAGGGTGGACGCTTCTTTACGGAACCAGACCGTCCTGCTGGAGGGCGTGGATATCGCCACCGCCCGCTCCGCGCTCAAAGCCACCGCTACCGCCCGCCTGGATACCGCCGATTACGCCAGAACCCGCTTTGACGCGGTGATATCCAGCCTCAAGCTGGCGCCGTCAGAAGCGCTTTTCTTCGCAAAAAACCTGGACCAGACCCTGGCGCCTTTCCGAAACGACGTGATCACCGGCAGAGGCCGCCTGAGCGGAACCGCGGAAGAGATCAACCTGGAAAATATTTACCTGGCGGCCCCCGCCCATACGCGCCTCTCTCTGAACGGCACCCTGTATAACCGCACCCTGTTCGGCATGGATCTGCATATCCGTGACTTCTCGACCACCCGCGGCGACCTGGCGAAATTCGCGGGCGGGCCACTGCCCGAAAATATACAGTTGCCCGAGAATCTTGTGCTGAACGGCTCCGTGAAAGGCACTACCGAAGACCTCGGCGCGGAACTTTTCCTTAACTCCAGCCTGGGCGGCGCCCGCCTGACCGGGAGTCTGAAAAACCTTTCCCGCGTGCCCGCCTATGCAGGTACCCTCACCATAGAGGACTTCGCAGTAGGTACCCTCATCGGTAACGCGGAGGTGGGAAGCGTGAAGGGCGCTATACGGTTTGACGGGACAGGGCTGGATAATCCAACCGTGACATTTGACGGCGAAATAGAGGAAGCAGGCTATGGCGGGGAGGTGTACCGGAACATTGCCCTGCAAGGAAACCTGGAAGACCAGCGGGTGGTGGCTACCGGTTCGGTAGACGATCCGCGCGCACGGCTGAAACTGGATGTGGTGGCCAACATGCGCGGGGAGGCCGTGACCCTCACCGGGAATACCCGCATAGATCGGGCCGACCTGAAAGCCCTTGGGCTCACCGAAGAAAACCTGGTGCTGCGAGGTGATTTTGACATTAACCAACTGGTGGCCGACCCCAAAAAGCCGTTTATAGATTTCAAAGGAAAGAATATCGCGATTCTGCAAGATTCGGTGACCTACCCCATAGGCGACCTCACGGTGCTGACGGAGTACGGAGAAACCCTGAAAAAGCTGGACCTCACCGCCCGCTTTATCCACCTTTCGCTCTCGGGCAATTTTGAGTACGACCGGCTCCGGAGTATCCTTATGACCGAGGTGAATAAATATTTTAAACTGCCCGATTTCGAACCGGCCAGCGACTCCCTGAACTACTACTTCGATATCAACGGAACCATCAGCTACGACCCCGTATTTACGGCCTTTCTGCCTTCCCTTAAGAACTTTAAGCCGGTGACCATTAATTCGGGATTGAAAAGCGAGGGGGAAATCCCTTTTTCCGGGCATATTTCGGTGCCATACCTTCTCTACGACTCGATCCAGGTGGTGAATACCACCTTTGATTTTGCGGGAGACGGTACCCGTTTGCAGTACGGACTGCTGTCTGATCAGGTGTCTACACCCGATTTCCGGCTCCGGAAAGCCGACCTGCACGGGGGGCTTCGGGACAACGTGGCCTCCTTTGACCTTTCCGTAAAAGACAGCATAGACCGGCAGATCCACTCTCTGGCCGGGCTGCTCGAAACCGACGGCTCCCGGGTACGTATCAGCTTTGACGAAACCGGAAGTATGCTTTTTTACGATGAGTGGGGAGGAAACCCCTACGGGTACATTGATTATTCCCCTGCCGGTCTGTACGTCAATAACGTGGTGTTTTCGTCCGGAGAGCAGGTGCTGAGGGTCAATAGTGTCAGCGAAGCGCCTGACAGCCCCCTGACAGTATTCGCGGAAAAGCTCGATCTGAATTTCCTCTCCCGGGCCATATTGCAGGATTCCACGCTTACCTCCGGTTATCTCGACCTTAACCTGCAGCTGGTGAATTATATGGGCGAAGGAAACCTGGCCTTTACGGGAGAAGTGGATATTGATGAATTTCATTTTAACCAGGTGGCGCTGGGCGACCTGAGGGCGAAGGCGGAGAGCGATAACCTGGAGGAAATCACCGTATACGCTACCCTCAGCGGCCTGAACAACGACTTTGAACTCAAAGGCGCCTACTTTACACAAAAAGAAGAACCCCTGGATTTCACCCTGGATATCGGCGGACTGGAGATAAAGGCGCTGGAGCCTTTCCTCGGAGCGGTGGCCTATGATTTGGCGGGGAATGTGCAGGGCGATGTACACATCAAAGGGTCACCCATGAAACCCCGGATCGATGGTTCGGTGGGTTTTGTGAGTACCGCTTTCCGCATCAGAGAAACGGCCGCCCTGCTCAGTGTCAAAGACCAAAGCCTGAAAATTGAGCAATCGAAGATTCTTTTCGACCGATTGGTAGTGGAAGATGAACACGGGCAAGACATGGTGATCAACGGGGCGGTAGACCTTTCCGGAATGCCGGATTTCCGGTACGACCTGGACATTTCGACCGATAACTTTCTCATCGCGAATTCGGAACGGGGCCAAAGTGAGCTGTTTTACGGTATCGCCTACCTCGACAGCCGCCTGAACGTAAGGGGAACCAACAGCGAGTTCCGTCTGACCGGCGATATTACCACCAAAGACAAAACCAATCTTACCCTGCTTTTGCCGGATGAAAGCGTGGGAGAAGACCTGAATTCCGTAGTTACCTTCGTAGACTTTAGTGACGGGGAGAAAGTGATCCGCCGGGAAACCGAAATCGCCCTTTCCCTGGCCAACGCCGTGAACATCAACCTGGTGGTAGATGAAAAAACCACGGTGAATATGCTGATGAATCCCATTACCGGCGACATGCTCACGGCTTCAGGCAATGCCCGCCTGAACCTCGGTTTCGATAATGCGGGAGACTTGTTCATCATCGGGGAGATGAGTATCGTGAAAGGAAGTTATGAACTGACCTTCCAGACCATCAAAAAACGGTTTGAGATCACCGAAAACAGCAAAAGCAGTATCTCTTTCTCGGGCGACCCCATGAAAGGCGTAATGGACATTACCGCGGAATATAAGGTACCCGGCAGGAAAGATGTGAATACCTACCCCGGTCTGGACGAGGAAAACAAAGATAAAATTTTTGGGGACATACGGGTAGACCTGGTCCTCAAAGGAGAAGTGATGAGCCTTTCGGAAGTAGATTTCCAGATCGTGGCCAAAGAAACGGAAGTGAGCGCGGTCGCCTCCAAGCTACAGGAGCTGGGCTGGAGTATTGAGAATGACCGGGGAGAGAAGAAAAGCGGGACGGAAGGCGCCGTGACCAGTGCCAATCGGGAAATGCTGAAGCAAAACGCCATTATGCTACTGGTGGCGGGCAATTTCTCGGCCGCTCAGATCTTGGACAGCTTTACCTCGTCCGGAGGGGCAGGCTACGAAGACCTGGCCCGGAGGAATGTCAGCCAGATGATCTCTTCCCAGCTGGAGCGCTATGCCTCGGGACTGATCAAAGGGGTAGACCTGAACGTAGGCTTGCAGTCGTCAGGCGGGGTGGCCGAAGGCGGAAGCGACCGCAGTACCAACCTGAACCTGGGTGTCAGCAAGCGGCTGGCCAACGACCGCCTCATATTTTCGGTAGGGAAAAACTTTGAACTCGAAAACAAAGATCTGCAGTCGGATGAAATCTTCGATAACGTGGAAGCCAACTGGCTGATCACCACAGACGGCAGATACCGCTTGAAGGTTTTCCGTAAAAACCGTAACCAGACCGCTATTGAAGGTTCCGTGATAGAAACAGGTATGGGTTTCATCATCGCCATTGATTATGATACCTGGAAAGAACTGATGAAAAAGAAGAAATGAAGAGATTACTGATACTGATACTGGTCAGCCAGGCCATCTTCTCCTGTAAGGTGGCCGATAAGATTCCGCCGCAGAAGCGTCTGTACGGAGGGGCATCAGTCTCGGTAATCCGTCACGACAGCCTTTCAGGGGGGGAGATCCCCGAGTTCAAAACTATTCTGGAAGACGTCACGAGGCCTAGCCCCAATACCATGCTTTTCGGCTACCCCTATAAGGTGGCATTCAACTATTTCCTGGGCGAGAAAAAGAAGGAGACGGGGCTGAAGGAATGGTTCAGGAAGCGTCTTGGGGAGGAGCCCGTATTTGTAGATGCCTTTATGGTAGATCAGAATGTAACCAACCTGAAATCTCTGCTGGATTCTTACGGGTATTTCAACGCCTCAGTCGGCGGAGCGTTGGAGGAAAATAAGCTGCTGGGTTTTGCCCGGTATCAGGTGGAGCCTAACCGGCGGTTTATGATTGATTCGGTATTGATTGATCCCCCGGCCCAAGGAGAATTTTATGAAGATTTCCTGAGTTTTTCCCAGCATTTCAGATTGCCCAGGTACTTTAACCTGGAAAGAATCAGGGAAGAGCGCCAGAATATGTACACGTCTATGCGGAATATCGGGTATTACTATTTCCGGCCGGAGTATATTCATATCCTCATGGACTCCACCGAGCGGCCCACCCATCTCATCGCCAAGGTGGCGCCGAAAGACGATATTCCGGCCCAGGCCAGGAGAAAATACCAGATCAATAATATCTATGTGAGTGTCGATAAACCCTCCAGGGTAGAGCAGCTGGACGAAAGCAGTTCTTCTTTCGATTTTTTCAGAGGGCTGGTGCTGGACGATCCAGAAAACAAATACAAGGATAAAATTTTCCTGGATGCCATCGCGTTCCGGCCAGGGGCTTTATACAATAACGATGCGGTCACGGTCACCAGCAACCGCTTACTCAGTTTGAGGAATTTCCGGTCTATTCAAAGTCAGTTTCAGGTGGTAAACCGACTGGACTCCACCCTGATTGATGTATATTATAACCTCCAGACCAACAAGCGCAAGACCATTAATGTGGAAGCCAATGCCCTTACGCGTTCCAGCGGACTGGCCGGTACCCAGGTGAGTCTCAGTTGGAAAAACAGCAATATTTTCCGGGGAGCCGAACGCTTTGAGGTAGGGGTGAACGGCAACTTTGAGTTCCAGTTGGGCGGTAACCGGGAAAATACGGAGTACAATGAAAACTACCGGACAGGTGCCTGGACTTCCCTGGAATTTCCCCGGTTTATTGCACCCTTTGTGAAGATCGATCCCGAAGTAAGTAGCGTACTTCCCAAGACCCTCCTGCGTATTTCCTATGAGAACTTCATCAAGCGGGGCCTGTATGACCTGAATTCGGCCAGCGCGGAATGGGGCTATGCCTGGACCCGCCGGAAAGGAATAGAACACGCCTTTAAGCCGTTCAAGTTTACGTTTGTGAAATCATCTAACCTGACCACGGCTTTTATCGATGAGATTTTCAGTAATCCTCAGTTGATCAGCATCCTGGATAACAACCTGATTTTGGGATCGGGCTATGAAATTGCCATTACGCCCTCGCGCTACAAGAAAGGGGTGTTTAGTTACCGCGGGGGAGTCGACGCCGCGGGGTCTCTGCTTTCTTTGTTTGATGCTATAAACAAGAACAGGGAAAACAGCGGACAGATATTCGGGGAATATTACAGCCAGTTTGTCAGAGTGGAAAACGATGTGCGCTACCGGTACGATTTCACTCGCGATGTGTCCTGGGCCAACAGGGCCTTTGTAGGCGTGGGTATTCCGTATGGAAACCAGGTTACGCTTCCTTTTGTGAGTCAGTTCTTCGTGGGGGGCAACAACTCGCTCCGGGCTTTCCGGGCGCGGGGGGTGGGTCCGGGCTCATATTCTATAGAGGGGCAATCTACCGCAGAGAAATTCCTGGCCACCAACACCGGTGACATCAAAATCGAATTCAACACGGAGCTGCGGTACAAGCTCAGCTCACTTTTCAGTACGGCCCTGTTCGTGGATGCGGGTAACGTATGGATGTACAAAGACCCCTATATTTATGACGAAGGAGCCATTTTTTCCAAAAACTTCATGAAAGAAATGGCCGTAGGCGGAGGCATTGGCTTTCGCCTCGACTTCAGCATATTCATCTTCCGGATCGACGTGGCCACGCCTTTCCGCAAACCCTGGCTCGAAGAAAAGGAACGCTGGGTATTTGACCAGATCAACCTGAAGAGCAAAACGTGGCGCCAGGAAAACATCATCTGGAATTTTGCGGTGGGTTTGCCGTTTTAGAAGATGCGTATTCGTTGCCGCTTGCATACAGGAAGTGTTTGTTCACTCGCTATGCTCAGAAAGGAGATATCGGACTACAAGGGGTGCGAACTAACTATAAGTGATCCAAGGGACTTTTTATTTTTCGCTTGGTGGCATCGGTTAAGGCCGTATAACGCATAGTGGTTTTCACGCTTTGGTGGCCTAGAAGATCCTGAACAAACCGAATATCCGTTCCCTGTTCTATCAGATGGGTAGCGTACGAATGTCTGAGACTGTGTATTCCCACCTTGTTTTTTATTCCGGCTTTTTTAAGCGCTGTATGAAATACTTGTTGTACACTCCTTACGGAATATTGTCCACCGCGCTGTCCCTCGAAGAGAAAATCGTCAGGTTGATATTGGATATAATATTTCCTTAAATCACTCAAAACCGATTCGGGCAGCACCACATACCGATCTTTTTTGCCTTTCCCTCTCTTAATCAACACCTGCATACGTTCGCTATCAATATCAGAAATCCTCAAATTCACCAGCTCGCTTACACGAAGTCCCATACCATAGCAAAGTTTCAGCATCACACAATGCTTAAGATTTGTGGTAAATTTTAAAACCTTCCTAATGGTCTGTGTAGATACCGCTTTGGGTAACAGGCTCGGTTTCTGAGGCCGGGGAATATCAAGAAAGAACCTTTCTTTTTTCAATACTTTTTCAAAATAAAACTTTACGGCGTTAATACGGCTATGGATCAGATTTTCCGAAAGTTGTAGCTTTTGAATACAATATAAAAAGTAGGATCTCAAGCGTTCAGGAGTTAGCTCATTCACTGGAAGGCTTTTCAAAAGTACCAGTAGTTGAATAAACTCCTGGCTATAGGTCTTAATGGTATTGGGACTATACCCACTTAGGATCAGTTGTTGAACATAGCGATCCAGGGCCTTCCTGTTATTTTCATCCACTTTTGAATAGAGCGCCGTGGTAAAGTATTTGGGCGGAAGTGCAAACAGGTCACGAAAACGTTTTATATCCGGTACGTACCATTTTTTGTGCTCCGGGCTCCAATGGGCCTTCAGGTCCCTTTTTAAAATCTCTTTCCTTTTGAAATCGTAGGGGAAGATGATCCAAATTACATCCTGCTTCTCCAGTACACCCAACTCATAAATGTATGGTGAAGGGTCAAAAAGTAAATGCGCATTTTTCATTGTTATATCGCTTTGTGGAACAATTTAAAATATCAAAAACAATACAATTTACGAACGAAGAAATCAATATAGATTACTCTTAAGCAATTATTTATCAGAAATTCAAAATTAGTTAATTTGTATTCAGAATGTTCGTATATTTATGAGTTGGCGGTCATTGTAGGACGACCCACGAAACAGACTGACAAAATGAAAATATGAGAAAAGTAATTGCGGCATTCAACACAACTATTGACGGAAACTGCGACCATACTGCGGGAATAGCAGACGAAGAAATACATCAACACTACACTAACCTTTTGGACAACGCAGGTGTTATTCTTTATGGACGGACAACATATCAACTTATGGAATTTTGGCGAACGATTTTAGAAAAGCCTTCGGAAGAAAAATCAATGAATGACTTTGCTACAGCTATTGACAAAATCCAAAAAATTGTTTTTTCTCATACACTTAAAAATGTAGATTGGAAAAGTGCAAAATTAGCAAGTCGAAACCTTGAAGAAGAAGTTTTGGAACTCAAACAGCAATCGGGAAAAGACATTTTTGTTGGAAGTCGCAGTTTAATTATACAGTTATTGAACTTGAATTTAATTGACGAATTACAACTTTGTATTCAGCCTGTTATTGCAGGAAAAGGGTTGTCATTATTTGAGGATATTAACGATAGGACAATTTTTAAACTCAAAAAGACTAAAAACTTCATTAACGGAGCAATTTTACTTTATTACGAACCGACACAAAATGAAAAAACTCATTGACGACATAAAGAAAATTGAACACGGTTTCAAACATATTGTTGAAGCAGGCGACAGTATTTTGGCTGACAACACACAAAACCATTTTGACCTTGCGACAAAATTTATAACTAACGACACTTATCAAATTAGAATGTTGGCGACTTATCTTTTAGGACAACTTTCAACCTATAATATAAAAGCTCTTAAACTTCTTGAAACAAAAGTAGCAGACGACACAAATTGGCGAGTGCAAGAAATGTTAGCAAAAGCATTTGACCATTATTGCAAGACAATCGGCTATGAAAAAACTTTGCCGACAATTAAAAAATGGCTATCAGGCAAAAATCCGAATGCCAAACGAGCAGTTATTGAAGGATTTCGCATTTGGACAAGCCGACCATATTTTAAAGACAATCCGACAGTTGCGATACAAATTATCAGTGAACATAAATCGAACGACAGCGAATACTTACGAAAATCAGTTGGCAACGCACTTCGGGACATTAGCAAAAAACATAGAGACAAAGTGCTTGACGAAATTTCAACGTGGGACTTAACAAATAAAAAAACAGAATTTACTTATAAATTAGCAAAACCGAATGAATAAACAACGAACCGCCAACATCGTATTGGCAATAGGCGGGCTGAGCGGCTTTGTATCAACGGAAGTGCAAAATTCAACTTTCGTTCTTCGATTAAAGTTCAGTGCTAAAAATCCCGCCCATCGCCAATACGCGGCTCGTTAGCGGCAATATTAAGACAGACGGGAAAACTAAAAAATTACAATGACAAAGTTAATAGCAGGACTCGATGAAATAGCGACAGAAACACAAAAATCTGATGGTTGGTGTTACTTCTGTATACCCCAGACAGAATATGTAAAATTTGAAGTTGAAGTAAAAGCACTTTTAGCCGAAACAACTAAACTAACTTCTTTTCACGGAAAAAAATTCAAGACAGACCAAGCTGACGAATACGAACAGTTTTTACGTATCATAAGAAAGTATGCAGAGAGTTCTGTACCGACAATTTTAAGTTGCACATTGAATAGCGAAACATGGAAGCAACAATATTTAGGTTTTTGTGAAAGAGTAACAACAAATGTGTTTACTCAGGTCGGTGTGACAAATGCCGATTTAATTAATGTCTGCAAACAATTGACGCCAGGACTTTTTTCATTTATGAGACTTGTTAATCATTTCGGCAATAACAATGAGTTAGTAATAGAAGTTGACAGCGACAGTGTTAAAGAAAAATTCCCTCATCTTGATACTGTAATAAAAGGGCACAATTTTACGGCTGACTTTTTAATGACTAAACTGTATAATGCATATAGGAAAATTCAATTTGCAAATTCACCGCAACTTGAGGGTGGTGGAATTTTTGTATTGAAAGACCAAAATTCTCTTGCAGTTCAAGCTGCTGATGTAATTGGCAATTTTTCCACTTCGTATGTTTATTATAAATTGGGAAATACCTCAAATAAAAGAATACTTAAAGGACAAATTTTTGAGAAAGTATTTGGTGACAAGTACGGTACGGAAAATTTCACTTCATCAATACAGTTAATTGGGCAAAACGACCTCGAATTATTAACCGAGGGTGCTTTTACGATGGAGTTTACTGCGTATAATGAATAAGTAGTAATTGCTACTTTGCTGTTGACACCAACAATTCCCGAATATCTACTTTCAAAAACTTCGAGATTTCGTAAAGTGTTTCAATGGACGGCTGGACTTCATTTGTACACCAACGAGAAACAGTTGACTCGGTCTTACCCAAATGACTGGCTAAATCCTTGCTGCTTTTGTTCTTTTCAGCCAGAACAGACTTTATTCTATTTAAGTTTACTTTCGACACAATGCTAATTTATTGACGTTTCCTGCAAATATCGTAAAATTCTAAAGACTTGAAAATCATATCCAAACGGCAATAAATTATATTTTCATGCACTATTATTTGCATAATAATATTATTTATTATAATATTGTAGCAAGAAATTATTGTCATGGAGCAAGAAAAAAAAATTCAACAAAAAGATGAAAGACATTTAAAGGTCTATCCAAAATACTTTGAGCGTGTCAATTCTTGGCGTCCAATCATATTCCCCGAAATTCGGCTCTGTGGAAAATGGTTGCAGGATATTGGCTTTGAGCATGGGCAGACAATTAAAGTAAAACAGGAAAAGAATAAAATAACCATTACCGTTGACGAGGAAAATCAAACAGACCATTGAAAATACAGCCGCTAACATCGGTTTGGCGTAATGGCGGGCGAAGTGGTAAATTGAAAGTTTGTTCATCTAATAAACTTTCGTGCAAGTTGAAAGTTTCGTTCTTCTAATCCCCCACTACGCCAAGCCCCGCACCGTTGTGCGTCATTTTAGAGAACGAAATTAATTAAGAATGAAATATGAGTGAGTACATTAAAATTGGACTTAAAGTAACTTGGTTAATAGTTTTGACTTATTGGTTTATTTCAGGACTTAATGCAAAAAAAGTCGAACATCAAGAAACCTTTTTTAAACGATTTGTTCAATATTGGCTACCCCTAATTATCGCGATTTTGCTATTAGGGCCAGGAGATTGGTTCGGACATAGTTGGTTAAGAGAGAATTTTGTTGAACATTCTAATTTTATTGGAACTATTGGACTTTTAATTTCCGTAATCGGTGCAATAATAGCTTGCACATCTAGATATATACTTGGTAAAAATTGGAGTTTGTCAATACAAAAAAAGGAAGACCACCAATTAATACAGAACGGAATTTATAAGATTCTCCGACACCCAATTTATACAGGACTTTTGTTTCTATTTATTGGAAACGCAATAATTGTTGGCGACTATAGAGCAATAATAGCTGTGTTAATAGTTTTTGTATCATTATGGTTAAAACTAAAGAAAGAAGAAAAATTGCTGACCGAAACTTTTGGAACGAAATATACGGAATACAAAAACCAGACAAAGGCGTTAATTCCATATTTACTATGACAAAAAACGAACGCACAACATCGTATTGGCAATAGGCGGGCTGAACGGCTTCGTATCAACGGAAGTGATAAATTCAACTTCTGTTCTTCGATTAAACGTCAGTGCTAAAAATCCCGCCCATCGCCAATACGCGGCCCGTTAGCGGAAACCCTATGGGCGACCGTGCAAACATCAACAGACACACCAAAAACAAGAAAGACGACAAAGCAGACACGACAGCCAACACAAAGAAGTTTTATTTTTTGCCGACCCGCATTTTTTGTTTTTTAATTTTATGCCAACCGCACATTTAGCACATTTGGTTTTGCCCGACACACAAGCCAACGCTTCGCAAAACCAAAAGAGCTAAATCTTGCCAACGCTCTTTGAAAGACACAGTTCCACAGCTGACCTAACTTTTTGAAAAAGTTATCTTACCGAATTTGAGCGATTTTATTTATTTTCTTTGTATCGTAAAATAATATACAAATGAAGCATTACAAATATTTCTCTTTCATAACAGGCATTTTTTGTGCAGCCCTTGTTATCTCAAACATTTTGGACACAAAGTTGTTCCAAATCGGAAGTACCGCTTTTCCTGCGGGCATTATTCTGTTCCCGATTGTTTACGTTTTTGGTGACATTTTCACGGAAGTGTACGGTTACAGCCAAAGCAGAAAGGCTATTTGGGCGGGCTTTTTCTCTCTACTCATTTTAGTTGTGTCGTTAGAAATTGCCAAACATTTAGAACCTGCCAGTTTCTGGCAAGACCAAGCTGCATTTGAAACCATTTTGGGTAAGGTTTGGAGAATTGCAATAGCATCAATCACGGCATACTTGTGTGGCGAGTTTGTAAACTCTTTCACAATGGCAAAAATGAAATTGAAACAGCAAGGTAAGGCAATGCCTGTTCGGTTTATATTTTCAACTATTTTGGGGCAAGCCGTTGATACGTCAGTTTTTATCATTATCGCCTTTTCAGGAACAATGAGCGTATCTGCAATGTTTACGGTATTTCTTTCGGCTTGGATATTTAAAGTAGTTTGGGAAGTTGTTGCTTTACCGATAAGTATTCCGTTGGTAAAATGGCTAAAGAAAGTAGAAAACGAAGATTATTATGACGACAATACAAACTTTAACCCTTTCAAAATTTCTTAGCCCGATGCAAATAAACAGGGTTGCCAAGAAGGAAGTTTTTGACTTCAAGGAACAATACTGTAACGAAAACGAAATCATCATTGAAATCATCAAGAAGGAATTACTTCAATATTTCAAACCAACGATTTTAGATGTAGGTTCGGGTATTGGAGATATTGCATTTAAGGCATTGAAAGGAAAGAAAACAATTTTAATAGATGTAAACGCCATTTCAAAACACGATTATCCTTGCAGACCCGAACACGTCAGAAGAAAAGCGGACTTCCTTGAATTTAGAACTAAAGAAAAAATCAATACAATTTTCATTTCGCATACGTTACAATTTATAGACGATGATATAGACGAACTCAACGATAAAATTCAGGAATTGGATGCAGAGAATGTAATAACGGTACTGAACTCAAACGATGATTTTATGGGAGAATTGATAGAGTGGACAAACGAAAATTATACAGTTTCAAATCCTGAAATACGGATTAAAAACTTTCCGAAAGGTTACAACCTGATTAAAACCGTACCATTCAAAGCGAAAATCAGATGTAAAGATTTTAAAACATTGGCAAAGCAGGTTTCTTACCTGATGCTGATAGACATAGAGCAAAAAGAAAATGAGTTGATAGATTTTTTGAAAAGCAAACTCAAAACGCCTGATTTTATTTTTAACCAGTCAATAGATGTACATCACAGAATATGAGCAACGATAATTTAAAAGCACTTTTTAGTTTTGTAGAAAACGAAACGGTAAGGAAAAAACTTCAGCAGTCTGAAGCACGAATACGCAAGTCGTATAACGAACTTTTTTCGGGCTATGCCCTGAAAGGGGAAGATGTACTGAATGACGTGATACACGTTGATGAATACAACGGCATTGTAGAAATGCGGAACATTCAGTTTTACAGTATGTGCGAACATCACTTTGCACCGTTTTTTGGTAGTTGTGATATATACTACCAACCTAAAACAATTATCACTGGTTTGGGAAAATTGGTGCGGTTGGTAAAAGATGTTCACAGTAAACGCCTGCAAATACAGGAAATAATGACACAGGATATTTGCAAAGACGTAATGCGGGTTTTAGATGCCAAAGGTTGCTATGTGCGTACACAGGCAAAGCATTTGTGCATTTGTTCAAGAGGACCGCAAGACGATGTTGCAGAAACGGTTTGCACTTATGCGGAAGGAACTTTAAAAGATAAAATTTTTCAATAGTTTTTAGATTATGTCCAGTATCCATCCACAACCAACTAAGGGATTTACTTCTTCGGAATTTCCAAAAAATTCCAGAATGGATACTGTATTATTTGACATAATCAAAAAGAGAATAGGTCAAGATAATTTATTGTTAGGAATACTTGAAACCGTAACTATTAGTAGAATTAATGGCATTGGGGATACAATGTATTTTTCCCATCTTACAGTTGAAGAAATAGAAGCAAAAATTAAAACAGATTATGAGGAAATAATTGAATTTATTAAAGAAAAAACAGCTTTAGGAACTCCTGTAAAATATTACAATTGGTATGAGCAAATTGAACATTACTATGTAATTTCTGAAAACAGTAATGCTGTAATTGATGATAGTTTAACAGATAATAAAATATCTAAATATCCTTATCTGCGAGTAAAAAAAGAGAAAGATGCCGATTTAATTGATGATTTTGAAAAAAAATTAACCCCCGAAGAATTAGAAAATTTTTACATTGATTATACAAATCAATTTCAGGATAAAGATTGGTTTAAAAAAATTCCTCATTACTTCATTTTAGCAAAACCAATTGCTACTATTGACTTGCAAACAAAGGCACATATTCCTTTGGGAAATCTCTACATTGTGATTGGTACAAAGCGAAAAGTTGAATTAAAAAATTACCAACTTTTAGTAAAAGATTTAAGAAATCTTTGGTTTCAAAAATTAGGTTCTAAAATCCTTAAAGAATTTTCGCAAAGAAAAAGAAGTGATAAATACTTACCCAAAATTGAGGAATCTAAAACTCTATTAAACAGACTTGAAGCTGTAATACAAGATAAGGATAAAACAATTCCCGAAGTTTCCCTAAATGATTTCTACTACGCAGCATTTGACTTAGATAGTTTTACACAACTTAGGGACGATTATTTAATAACGAGTAATCATCATACAATAAACTACCTCATCTCAAATTATAATTGTAAGAAAAAAATAACTGATAAGATTAAACAAGACTACGATTACAAGTTAGCAAAGAAAGACATTTTGAGTAAAAGTGCTGATTCTGAAATATTATATCAAATCAATGAAAACTCTATTCAGTATTTTCTTTTACTTCTCTCAAAAAGAAGAGTAGCTTTAGCTTTACTATTAGTTTTTGGTTTTACCCTTGAAGAAGCACATAAAGCATTAGTGTCAGGTTCTGGTGAAGTAGGGAAAAATCATAAATCGTTTTTCAATACCAATTTGTTTATTTTTTATTCCCACTATTCCTCAAAACAAGAAAACGCTGGACAAGTTGACTTCACAAGTATTGTTAAAACTCTTTCGGAAAAAGATAAGGACTTTTTAAAAGAGATTGTAACAAAGATAAAAACCAGAAACACAAATTTCTCTTGCCAGATACGCATCTAACAATTTTCAAAAGTTAGTTTGGCTAAACTATTTTAGTGTTTCGTTAGTTCATCTTACTTACTTTTCCATTTCGTTAGTTCTCCCAAAATTAGGTTAAAAACTTGCCGTAATCTTGTGTTGTGGTTAACTCAAATGTGCCACGATACATTATGAAAGTAGCAGTTTTTATTTGCGGACGTTCAGCTCGGAACACAAAATTGAGCACAGTTACTAACATCCAAAAAGGTGGCGAAGAAATTCCTGCCGGTGGTTGGAGAGGTGGTGAAGAAGTTCCTGCCGGAGGCTGGAGGGGAGGCGAAGAAATCCCCAAAGGCGGATGGAGAGGCGGAGAGGAAATCCCTAAAGGAGGGTGGAGAGCACCCTCCTCCTCTCCTTTCAGCGAACAAATTCCGTCAGGAAAATGGTTGGCACACGTTGCCAAAGATGTGTACCGTACCAAAGACGGACGAGCTTACTTTGAATTTGGCTTTGCACAAGTCGGTTCACGAGTGGAGATTGACATTCTTGATTCTCCGAGCTACGGAGGCAGAACCGAAGATGTTCACACGACCCACAGGTTAAAATCAGAAAGAGGCGGTTACAAAATTTGCTTTGGCGACCCTTCGATTTCTAACGACATTTCTTCGGCAAAGAAGTGGGCAGCAATGTGGGCGGAGCTCACTTGGAAGTATATCACCACAGGTCAAACTTTTCCTAACAATTAAATTTTACGATTATGAGAAAGAAATTAAAAACTTCGGCAAACAACCATTCAATGAATGGTCAGGCACAGGAAATGTTATTTCTGGATAGTGCGTACAGGGAAATTCTGAAAACCGTTGGTTCAAGAATGCCCGAAAGTGGTGGAATCCTCCTTGGCAACAGGGAGGATTTTGTAGTGCAGAAATTTGTGTTTGACCCTAACGGTCATACCACAGGTGCTGCATACGACCCCGATATAGAGTTTATCAATCAAACCATTAAAAAAGAATGGGAAGAAAACGGATTGGCTCTACTCGGATTTATTCATTCACATCCTCGTGGTGTTTCACGCCTTAGCGGTGATTATGGCAACGCCACAGGGGATATTGGATATACAAAAGCAATCCTAAAAGCCATTCCCGCATTGGAAAAGTTTTTAGTACCTATTATGTATTCTCCTACTGACGGTGGCGAGCTAAAAATTTTCCCATACGTGGCTTACAAAGGTCAGGAGGAAAATTACCAAACTGCCAATCTTCGCATCATCAAAGACGAAGAATACGAAGCCCCAAAACCTGTTGATGAAAAACAGAAACAAAAGGAATTTGTATTTAATCCTTCTCGCCTGAAAGGTTCTGTTGATGTGGATTTGATGACGAACAGCCACGTAGTTTGTGTAGGTGTAGGCGGTGCAAACGGAATTTGTGAAAGTTTGGTTCGTTCGGGACTTGGCAGTATAACACTCATTGACTTTGATGTGGTAGATGACAACAATCTCGTAACGCAAGGTTACTACATTAGCGACATTGGGAAACCAAAAGTTGAAGCACTTCGGGAACGTTTATTGAACATAAACCCAAAGTTGAAGGTCAGAACTATCAATGGAAATTTCCTTGAGTTATCTGATGAAGTCGAGCAGAGTATCTTTTGGCGGTGTGATTTGCTCCTTATGATGACGGACAGCTTTCACGCACAAGCACACGGAAATGTCATCGGATTGAAGTACCACGTACCGACCATTTTCGCTATGATGTACGAAAGAGCGAGATGTTCCGAAATTACGTTTATGATTCAGGGCATAACTCCTGCCTGTCATCGTTGTGCCGTTAGTAGTCGTTATGCAGCTTACTTAGACGAAGGTTACGAAAACGATGTTACTTCAACAGGAAGCACCAATTTCCACACTTCTTACCTTAACAGTTCTATCGGATTGCTTGCCCTTGCCATAATGCACCGTGATACCGAGAACTACGAATTTAGCAACTGGTTTGGTGATAAGTGGGAGAGAAATCTGATACAGATGCGTACTTCGCCATTCTACGAAAGTGGACTGTTTGAAAGAACGTTTGAAGGAGTTGAAAGGGTCTATTGCTTTGATTCCATTTGGCAAAAAATTGAAGCCGAAGCACCCCCCAAATATCAATCTTGCCCCGATTGTGGCGGCACAGGAGATTTACACTTGGTATTCACAACGTAAAACAAATCACTATGTTTATTTTTGACAGTTTCCGTAAAAATGACAAAAGGAGGATTATTGAAAATCTTCCTGACTGGTTCAGCCCATCGCAATACTTACTTTCTGGCGATGGGCGGTCAGCCGCAGTTGTAGATGAGAGAAGAAAGTTGCTCTGTCTTATCAATGAACATAACCATTACGCCTTTTTCAAGGCAAACAAAATTTTGGATTATGGCTTAGTGATAAAAGATGAGAAGTATTTAAAACAAAGTTTTTGGTCGTCTGCATTGGGGTATATGGCAGGTCGTATGATTGACAGGAAAGGCGGGCTGCAAATAGTCGGGGGACTTTTCCCCCGACTAAAATTTCAGGACAAAATAAAAAGCATCCACCTTACCCTAAGACTAAACGACTTTCAACATCCGTATTTCTCTATCTTAATCTACGAGAAAGGCTTTTTCTCCAACCTGAAATCTGCCGAAAATACCGCCCGACATTGGGAAGGAATAATGATGATTTTAAAGAATAGGCGATAATCTGTTATTGCCTGTTCTTTTTTAGTGTCAAGTTTTCTGCACCAAATACTTGACATTTCAAACCATTCACTAAATATTTGTCCAGTTTTTTAGTAAATAAACTGGACATTTGCTATCTTTGCAACCGAATGAAAGTATCCGAATACATATCGTTTACCATAGACAGGTTGCCAAAGGGTTATATCTTTACCTATTCCGACTTTGATACAGAGCAGAATAGCAAGGAAGCTATTATCAAAGCCATGAACCGTTTGGCTATTTCGGGCAAGATTGTGAAGCTGTCAAAAGGGAAATTTTACAAACCCGAAACAACACCTTTCGGAAAATTACAGCCCAACCAAAGCCAAATTGTAAAAGACCTTTTGGAAACTGACGGCAAAGCAACAGGTTATTTGACAGGTTTCAGCATTTACAACCAGTTAGGTTTGACAACGCAAATCAGCAACACGATACAAGTAGGCAAAAATGAAATTCGCCCAACATTTAAGCGGGAACGCTATATCATTTCATTTATCAAGCAAAAAAACACTATTACCAAAGAAAACATTCCGTTGCTTCAATTATTAGACGCTATTCGTTATATCAAAAAAATTCCAGACACTAATATTGCTTCGGCTTGCAAGCGTTTTTTAGCCATCATAAAAAAGCTGTCCGATAAAGATAAAAATACTCTGGCAAGATTAGCTTTAAAATATCCACCTGCAACAAGAGCGTTGGTAGGTGTATTATTGGAAACAACAGATAAAACGAAATTTACAGAACCTTTACAAAAATCATTAAACCCAATTACGATTTACAAATTATCAGGCGTAAACAAAGTTTTGCCTATTGCTGAAAAATGGAATATAAAATGAGATTACACGAAAATAAACAGCTATTTATGCAAGCGGTAGAATTTACCGCACAGGAAAAGAAAATCCTACCTATTTATGTTGAAAAAGATTATTGGGTAACGTATGCTTTGCATACAATTTTCAAAAGCAAAATTGGCGAAGAAGCCGTTTTTAAAGGTGGGACGGCATTGTTGAAATGTTACAATTTGATACAACGTTTTTCGGAAGATATTGATTTAGTTGTGCTAAGACGAGAAGGCGAAAGCAACAACAAACTGACGACAAAAATCAGGCAAATAAGCGGTGTAGTAAGTGATGTTTTACCCGAAGTAGAAATTCCCGAACTAACGCAGAAAATGGGTATGAACCGCAAGACGGCTCATACTTACGCAAAAGAATTTACAGACGACTACGGACAAGTAAGAGATGTGATAGTTGTTGAAGCAACTTGGTTAGGCTATTACGAACCATACACGACAAAAGCCGTGAGTTCGTTCATCTACGAAATGATGATGAAAACAGGACAGCAAGCAATGACAGAAGAATACGGCTTGCAACCTTTTGAAGTGAAAGTGTTAGAACCCAAGCGAACACTTTGCGAAAAAGTAATGAGTTTGGTTAGATTTTCCTACACCGAAGAACCTGTGAAAGATTTGCAAGCGAAAATCCGACACACTTACGATTTACACCAGCTTTTGCAGGACAAAGAACTTTCCGATTTTTTCAATTCATCAGCATTTGACGATATGCTTTTGAAAGTTGCTAATGATGATGTTGCAAGTTTTAAGAATAACAACGACTGGTTAGTTCATCACCCGAACGAAGCATTGATTTTTCGGGAATTGGAAACGATTTGGAACGACTTGCAAGAAATTTACAATGGCGATTTCAGGAAACTGGTGTTTGTTGACTTTCCCAATGACACAGACATTTTAGCGACATTGCAACAAATAAAGCAACGCTTGACATCTGTTAAGTGGACAATAAAAATTGACTAAGCCGACACACAAAAGCATACACATTTTGCAGCCGCTACAAGCCGACCCGCAAACCAAAGCTGCAAAAAGAGTATGCTTTTCGCCAACCCAAGAAAAATTAAAAAACAAAAAATTTCCTACGCTTCAAAAAAATAAAACTTCGCAACCGCACAACCCACGACAGACGAAGAAGGGCATCCGCTAACAAGGGCTTGGCGTAATGGGGGCGGACGTTCTTTGTATCAACATTATTGCTAAATTTGTACGGTGGTGCTTCGTATCAAGTGCAGTGCTAAATGCCCCCACTACGCCAAGCCCCGAACCGTTACCAGCAATGCTAAACGACAGACAACGTATGACAAGAATTAAACAAATTTTATTGACAATCTTGACAGTTACCTTACTGACAGGTTGCGACTTCATTAGTCATACTTTTAAGTATAAGGACACAACAAAAGAGTTTGTAGAAACTTTAATAAAAGAAGACTACGACAAGTGTATTGACCTTATGGCTATGGAACACGAAATGGGACAAAACACCAACCTTGACACATTGAAAATGGGTTTAGCCAATTTCAGACAACTCATAGTTGAAAATTGGGGGACGGAATTAGAGTATTCATTTATGAAATCCGAAAAGAAATTTTCAACTATTGAAGCCAACAACACGCCACCAAACACGACACTTGTTTTAGTTGAGTTTAACAGCAAAAAAGACTTTGGTGTTTTTCAAGTTTTGTTTGACGACAATTCAAAAAAGATTTTAAACATCAAAACGCTTGACGTAAAAGCACGAATTCCGACAATGACATATTTTTGGCTGTTTGGACTTCTTGCTTTTGCGTTCCTATTCTCAACATTTATGTAATCCGACAAATTAAGCGAAGCGACTTAAAAAAGAAATGGCTAAAATATATTGCAGTTATATTCTTAAACGTTCCTGCAATAACTTACTCAGCAGTAAACGGACTTTCATTTAAACTTTTGAATTTCCAAATTTTATTAGGCATTAGTTTTGGTTATATGGGTTTCCTTAATTCCTATTGGACATTTGGTATTCCATTGGGCGGACTTTACTGGTTTTGGAAACTTAGACAACCAAAAAACGAAGTAACAGACATTGAAAACGAACAAAGAAACAACATTGACAAACCAACGACAGAATAACAAGCACTTGCTGGTAATATATAGGGCTTAAACGCTTTGTAGCGAAGCGGAATGGCGTTTTAAGCCCCT
>CAYRGN010000013.1:0-83308 GCA_964423865.1 uncultured Lacihabitans sp. | reverse complement strand
CTGACTGCTGATAGCTGAAGGCTGAAAGCAAAAATTTTATACACATGAAAAAAATAATTTTCACGCTCAGCGTTTTCATTTCCACCACACTCTGCGCCCAGGACCTTAAAACGCAATTCAACTGGTACAACCTGGACCTGAAAGAAAACGGGGTACGGGGAATCAGCACGGAAAAAGCCTATCGCGAACTGCTGAAAAACAAAAAACACCAGACCGTAACGGTAGGGGTAATAGACTCCGGTGTAGATATCTACCACGAAGACCTCAAAGCCAATATCTGGCAAAATACCGGGGAAATACCCGGGAACGGAATCGATGACGATAAAAACGGGTTCATCGACGATATACACGGCTGGGACTTTCTCGGTAACGCGAACGGAGAAGACGTCCATTCCGCCCAGCTGGAAACCGTGCGTGTCTACAATGCCCTGAAAGAAGAATTCGGGGACAATCCTTCGAAGAAAAAAATCAAAAAAAATAAGGAAGACTATGAGCTGATGAGCAAGCTCAGGGAAGGTATAGAAAAAGACCGGAAAGAAGCCGGCCAGTACCTGCCCATGTACCGCAACATGCTCACCGCCATGGAAGAAGCCGAAACTCTGCTCAAGGCGGCTTCGGGACAGCAGGAGCTGACTACCGAGGTGGTAAACGGACTGAAAGCGGAAGACCTGGACAGGAAAGGAAGGGCCGCCCGCGAGATGTGGTTGCAGATGAGCCGTATGGGCGGTATTAACGACCTCAGAAGAGGCGTGGAATATTTTGAAAGTAAACTGAATTATACGCTCAATTACGATTATCAGCCCCGGGTTCAGGTGATCGGCGACAACCCCGCAGCCCTCGAATACGGGAAATACGGAAACAATGAAGTGGTAGGGCCGGACGCCCTGCACGGAACCCACGTGGCCGGAATTATCGGTGCAGACAGAACCAACGAAAAGGGCATCCTCGGCGTAGCCAACAATGTGAAAATTATGGTAATCAGAGCCGTTCCGAACGGCGATGAACTCGACAAAGACGTAGCCAACGGCATCCGGTATGCCGTGGATAACGGCGCCCGCGTCATTAACATGAGCTTCGGGAAATCGTACTCCCCCGAAAAAAAATGGGTGGATGAAGCCGTCAAATATGCCGATTCCAAAGGCGTTCTGCTCGTAGCCGCCGCCGGAAATGACAACTCGGATGTAGATGTTACCCCCCAATACCCCAACCGCATTAGCCTGAAGGGAGAAGAATACAAAAACTGGATTTCAGTAGGCGCCCTGAACTTTGAACCGGGAGAGAAAATGGTAGCCACTTTCTCCAATTACGGTAAAAAAGGAGTAGACGTTTTCGCGCCGGGCGTAGCCATCTACAGCACCACGCCGGGATCGGCCTACCAGGAGCTTGACGGCACCAGCATGGCCTCGCCCGTAGTGACCGGACTGGCCGCGTTGCTCTTCTCCTATTTCCCTGAACTTACCCACTACCAGGTCAAAGACATCATTCTCAAATCTGCGGTACAAATACCCGGGCAGAACGTCAGCGTAGACGAGAAGCCCGTGGCGTTTCAGGAGATCAGCACTACAGGTGGGGTGGTAAACGCCTACGAAGCGGTTAAAATGGCACTGGAATTAACCACCGTAAAATAAATGAATTTCCTTCTTTTTGATACCCCGAAATACAGAGATTATCTAAAACCCCTCACCCTTACACGACCCGTTGCCGACCTGCGCTGCGGAATTCTTACCCTCCGTGAAAAATGGGAGTATAGGGTAAAAAAGAAAGTTTCCGTTTTGTCGGAAACGTATTTAAAGGAAAAATATCCTGCACGGTACGAGGCAGATAACCTATACATCAATGCCTCCTGCCTGCCGGATGACACCCTGCTTGCCCGGATGCTGGGTCTGAACACAGGAGAGTATCTGTATGCCGGCCAACACCTGCTGGCCTACCGAACCGGCGAACACCTGGAATACGGTTTTGCCCCACCGCCGGAGGCCACCCCAATAGAATGGGAGCAGCCCGTTTCTCTCCTGGCCGAATTGCCCCATCTTTTCCTGCAAAATGGCACCCAGATTGAAGCCGATTTCGCCCTAGTGGTCGCTGACCGCACTTCCCGGAAAATCACGGATACCTATACGGCCGTGTATGCGCCGGAGCGGGTTTTTGTAGGCGAGAATGTACAGGTGCGGGCCGCCGTGATCAACGCCGAGGCCGGACCCGTTTACATCGATGACGACGCCATTATACAGGAAGGCGCCATCATCATTGGCCCCGCCGCCATCGGCCGGAACGCCATGGTGGCATTTGGCGCCCGAATCCGGTCTAATACTACCCTGGGTCCGTACTGCCGCGTAGGCGGTGAAGTAGGAAATTCCGTATTTCACGCGTATTCCAACAAGGCCCACGAAGGCTTCCTGGGGAATTCTTATATCGGGGAATGGTGTAACCTGGGCGCCAATACCAATAATTCCAACCTGAAAAACAATTACAAGCCGGTCTGTCTGTACACTTACGCCTTGCAGGGATATTACGATACCGGGGAAGTGTTCTGCGGTACCTTCATGGGAGACTATACCAAAGCCGGTATCAGTACCATGTTCAATACCGGTAGTGTGGTAGGCGTCTGCGCCAACGTGTACGGCAGCGGTTTCCAGGAGAAATATATTCCCAGCTTTACCTGGGGCGGGAAAGCGGAAGGATATCAGGCTTACCGCTTTGAAAAGGCTATCGAAGTCATCAACGCCACCATGCAGAGGCGGTCTCAGGTACTGGACCAACAGGATTTGGCCATATTAAAATACATTGCGGAAAATCACTTATGAGATTTGCAGAAATACCGGGTTTGAATGAGGTGAAAGAGCGGCTTGCCGATTCGGTCAGTAAGGGAAATGTGGCCCATGCCCTCCTGTTTGACGGACGGAGCGGAAGTGTGGCGCTCCCCCTGGCCCTGGCATTCGCTACCTACGCCAACTGTGAAAACCGGAACGCAAACGACTCCTGCGGGCAATGCCCCACGTGCAGCAAATACGACAAACTCATTCATCCCGACCTTTCCTTTACCTTTCCTACCGCAGGAGGGAAAAAGGTGTTGTCTGAGAATTTCATGACCGAATGGAGGGAGTTTGTACGCGAAACCCCTTTCGGCTCTTATTCCGACTGGTTGAATCATATCCAGATCAAGCAGGGAAATATCCCGGTGGAAGAATCGCGGCAGATTATCCAGAACCTCTCCCTGAAATCGTACGAGGGAGGATACAAAGTGGTGCTGATCTGGCATGTGGAAGCCATGGCGCCGCCCGCGGCCAACGCCCTGCTTAAAATCCTGGAAGAACCGCCCGGAAAAACGCTCTTCCTCCTGGTTACCTCCGATTATAACCGCCTGCTCCCCACCATACAGTCGCGCGTGCAGCGCATAGCCGTCAGGGAGCTGGATACGGAGGAAATGGTGCCTTTCCTGGTGGATAAATTCGGCCAGAGCCGCGAACGGGCCGCCCGGATCGCCTTCCTGACCGACGGGAACGTGAATGCAGCCCTCGGACTGCTGGCACAGGGAGAAACCGACTACAAAGAATGGTTCGCCAACTGGATGCGCTTTTGCTTTGTCTTCGACCTGGTGAAGTTAGTGCCCCTGGCTGACGACTTCGACGGGTTTACGAAAGAAGAGCAAAAATTTATCCTCGAATACGGACTGAAAATCCTGAGAGAAATTTACCTCGAAAATATAGGCCTCGGAACCATGATTAAACTGGAAAACGAGGAGCTGACCTTTGTGCAGAAATTCTCCAAAGTCTTCCGTTTTGAAAACATTGACCGCATCTCAGAGGCCATGTCGGAAGCCATGCTGCATATCGAACGGAATGTCCGCGCGAAAATCGTATTCATGGACCTGTCACTCACCATGGCCTCCCTCATTAAAAAATAAACAGGTTATGCCGGTGTTTTTGTTTGTGGGAGCTCCAAGAGCTGAGTTTCGGTTCGGAACTTTCAACATTTCTGGCAAAAGCATAGATTAACTCGTAAATTTGCTGAATTTTTAGAGAGGATATGCTGAATATTAACAACCTGTCATTCTATTTTGGAGGCAGGGCTATTTTTGAAGACGCCAGTCTACAGGTAAAACCCAAAGATAAAATCGGGCTGATCGGGTTGAACGGGAAAGGAAAATCCACCCTTTTAAAGCTGATTGTAGGTGAATATCAGCCCGATGCGGGGAATATTTCCAAATCCGGCGATTGTACCATCGGTTTTCTCAACCAGGATCTGCTTTCTTACCAGACCGAAGATTCCATCCTGACCGTAGCCATGGAAGGGTTTGAACGAGAACTTCAGCTTCAGAAAGAGATAGACGCCGTACTCCGGGAAATGGAAGTCAATTACCGCGATGAACTGGTAGAGCAACTGGGAGAATTGCAACATGAATTTGACCTGCTTGACGGCTATACCATACAATCCAAGGCCGAAGAAATACTGGAAGGGCTGGGTTTTCGTACCGAAGAGCTTTCCCAGCCCCTCAAAAATTTCTCGGGAGGATGGCGTATGCGCGTAATGCTGGCCAAGCTTCTGCTGGCCCGCCCTTCCGTACTCCTGCTGGATGAACCTACCAATCACCTGGATCTTCCCTCCATACAATGGGTGGAAAAATACATTGCCAATTACGAAAATGCAGTAATTGTGGTCTCCCACGACCGGCAATTCCTGGATAATGTGTGCAATATTACGGTGGAAGTCACTCAGAATAAACTTATCTACTACCCGGGCAATTACAGCTTTTTTGTAGAGGAAAAAGCGCTCAGGAACGAGATCCAGAAAGGTGCTTTTGAAAACCAACAGGCCCAGATCCGCCAGACCGAACGGTTCATAGAAAGATTTAAGGCCAAGGCTACCAAAGCCCGCCAGGTGCAGTCGCGCGTGAAAGCTCTGAACCGCATGGACCTGATCGATGACGTGATTGATGAATCGGCGAAGGTGCATTTTCGCTTTAAATTCGGAACCCAGCCCGGCCGGCATGTAATGGAACTGAACGGGGTGTCAAAAGCCTATGGCGATAAAAGCATTCTGAAAAATACTTCCGCCACCATAGAGCGGGGAGATAAGATCGTGCTGATCGGAGCCAACGGCAAAGGAAAATCCACTCTATTGAGGATCATTGCAGGCACCGAATCGATACAGGGGGAAAGAAAGATGGGGCATAATGTAAACTTTTCCTTCTATGCCCAGCACCAGCTGGAGTCCCTCCACCTTGACGAAACCCTTCTGGAAGAACTGAAATATGCCGACGGCTCCAAAACAGAAACCGAATTGCGCTCTGTACTGGGCTGTTTCCTTTTTAGCGGAGACGAGGTTTTTAAGAAAATCAAAGTACTCTCCGGGGGCGAGAAATCAAGGGTGGCCCTGGCCAAAATCCTGATTTCGGAAGCCAATTTTCTCCTGCTTGATGAGCCCACCAACCACCTTGACATGCAGTCGGTGAACATTCTGGTGCAGGCCCTTGACCAGTACGAGGGTACCTATGTGGTGGTTTCCCACGACCGCCATTTTATATCGCGGGTTTCCAACAAAGTATGGTACATCGAAGACCAGGAAATAAAACAGTACCCCGGCAGCTACGAAGAATTTGTGACCTGGATGGAAGAGCAGGGAAAGGCCCTGGACGAGCCGGTGAAGAAGGCGGCGCCGAAACCCGTAGCGGCGGTAGAGAAAAAGCCTGCGGTACCGGCGGCCAACCTCAAAAAGCTGGAAAAGGAAATCGGGCAGATTGAGGAGGAAATTGCGGAGAAAGAAGAAAAGGTGGCCCAATTGGAGCAGGAAATGACCCGTGAGGAAATATTTTCGGATGAAAGCAGACTGAAGGAAGTGAACGAACGTTATACCGAATTTAAAGGCCGGCTGGATAACCTGCACGAACTTTGGGAAACCAAAGTAACCGAACTGGACGAAGCCCGGTAAGCTGAACATAATATACCATGCCTAAATGCTTGTACCTCATGCTTTTCTTTCTGTGCTACGGGAATGTAGTGGCCCAGGAGAGCATGGAAGAATTTACTTACACGGATGACCTCAAAAGTATAACATTCTATGCGTTTACCCGGGGAGGAAGGGCGGATCTGAGGTACCTTAACCCACCGGTAGCCGACCTGCAGAACGCAGACCAGCAGATCATTCTGGAGCTGGATGACTTGAGGGCCAGGTATTCCCAATTTAAAGTAAAGATTGTACATTGCGAAACCGACTGGCGCCGCTCCGGCCTGCTGGATATGGAGTACCTCGACCAGATCAACGAATTTTTTATCGAGGACTTTAATGTTTCCCAAAACACCAAGATACCGTATTATCATTACCGTTTCGTGGTACCCAAACCCCGTATATCGGGTAACTTTGTTCTCCAGGTGTTTGAAAATGACGAACCGGTGCTTCAGCGACGGTTCTGGGTGTACGAAAACCTGGTCAATATAGCGGCCTCGGCCGGTCCGGCCCGGGATCCGGAGTTCTGGAAAACCCATCAGCAACTCGACCTGAAAATCGACCTGGCCAACTACCGGGTGGGCATTCCCCGCCGTGAACTGAAGGCCTTTGTGCGCTTTAACCGGCACGAATGGAAAGTGATCCATACCGATGACCTGGTCAATTCCGGGAGCCGCGCTTTTACGCTGGCCCCCTTCAATAACGCCTATCTTTTTCCTGCCGGGAATGAATACCGATACCTCGACATCAGCAGTAATTTCAGCCGCGGACAGAACGTAAAAGACGTGATCCGCGGCAGACCCGATGAGGTCTTTACCGCTCCCCAGCGAAAGCGGGCCGGAACCAACTTTGTGGAGGCCTACGATAACGACGGCGGATGGGTCATTTCTAACCGTGACGGAGGAGATGCCGACCTGGGTTCGGATTATATGGAAGTGAATTTTTACCTTGAAGGAAGGGGCAGCTATCCCGACGGCACAGAACCCGTTCTCTTTGGTCAGCTCACCGACTGGAACTACCTTCCCATGGAACTTGATCCGGAATCCGGCCTGCTCCGTCATCGCCTTTGGCTGAAAAACGGGGTATATGATTTCGCGTTCGCGTTACGCAATACCTCCACCGGCGAAGTAGATCCCGCTTATTTCGAAGGAAACTTTCAGCAGGCCGGCAACACCTACGAAGTCTTTGTATACTATGCCGTTCCCGGGCGTCGCCACATCAGCCTCATTGGTTATCAGATGACGCGGAAACGGGGAATGTAAGGAGCAATCTCTCACAGATTGCGAGACAATCAGAAGAACGATCCTACTGTAATTCCGACCATACCTCTCGCCTGGCGGAAGGTGACGGAGTTATGGCTGTTGTCGTCCAGGATATACGGATTATAGGCCCCTGTACTGATAAAGCGGGAATACGACAAATCCACAAAAAAGTTGGAATTCCGGATACCTATCCCGGCGCTTCCGGCTACCGTATTTTTCTTTACATGGTAGGTTTCGGTGTCACGCAGGGGGTCACTCATGAATTGAATTCCACCTCTCAGCCTGCCTATACCTTTTCGTAATTCTACTCCGGCTTTCAGATTCACCACGTCCTTATATTCGTCCTGGATCATGCCGTTCTGATCGTCCGACCAGAGGGCTGCGTCTTTTGCTTTGATGCCCATTCTGCTATAGCCCACATATTCGGCTTCCAGGCTTACCACGCCTATTTTCTGAGGGAGGAAAGCGCTGAGGCCCGCGTTGGCCCTGAGGGGAGAAACAATGCGGTAATTGAATTCGTCGAGGGCGGTCTGCGCTTCGGTATCGTACATCACGGCACCTGATGTTACGGCGCTAACCCCGGCATATTGGATAAAACTGTCGGTCACCCACATCAGGGTAGGTGTGGTCACCGAAGCACCGAAGTTCAAATAGTCATTTAAACGCTGGATCACGCCGAATGTAAGGTTCAGGCCGGTTCCGGTAATACTTAACTCGTTATCGTAATACTGGGAATTAAGGTAGCTGGAGTTGGAAGGGAAACTTTCATCGTACTTGGTGGAGCGGTCGAAACGCAGGGTTTGAATGCCCAGGCCCACACCAAAGTAGGTTTTGTCATCGAAGTTCGCTCCGTAGCTGATATTGAGTTGACCTAGATTTCCTGATTCTGTCACTTTTCCTGTCTGACGGATAGGCAGGGCGTCTTCGTTGACAAAATACTGCCCGTCTTCGTAATACAAAAGCCCGCCCATAAGCGCCATGGAATACTCGTTCGGCGCATTTCCGTACTCGTCGTAGTCGTCTGCGATCTCCTGAGGGGTCAGCCCCGAACCGTTGGCCATTTCAGCGAAAGAATCGGAGATGGAATGGGAATTGTTCGTGCCTCCGTATGAATAGGTATTGGAAAAATTAGAAAGGGTACTGTACGAAATGCCAATCGCGCTTTTTTTCAGGCGCGTACCCATTCCATTTCTTGAAAATACCACTCCCAGCTGGCCGATATCCAAAGGTGATCGGTTGGTAGTGGAAGACTCGCCCAGGTAAGTGGCGGTGCTGTTGCTTCCGGCTAAATTAAAGGTTCCTGAAAATTCGGAGCGGTTATAAAACCCGAGGCCGGCAGGGTTAATGTAGGTGTTGCTGAGGTCTCCTCCAAGTGCGGTGAAGGCACCTCCCATGGCCTGGCTGCGGGCGGTGCCGTAATTGCCCTGGCTGTAAAATTTGCGAAGGTGGAAGAAAGGTTCATCGGTACCCTGTGCCTGTACGGAGAAAGAGAGGGCGGTGAGCCCTGCAAAAAATAGTTTTTTCATCGGTATAAAATTTAGCCGGGTGGATGGCCGCCCCGCGAATGGCTACTTTAAGCCGGTTGTCTATGTATTAATGATCGGAAAAAAAGATCCCCGCCAACAAACGAAATTGGTTAATCAGCGGGGAATATAACGATGTGACGTATGGTGAAATTATCCGCGGCCTCTGCTTCCTCCTCCGCTACTGCTACTGCTTCTGCTGCTTCCACTGCTACTACTGCTTCCACTGCTGGAAGAAGACGAGGAAGACGAGCGGGAAGGGGCCGAGTAAGAAGGTGAAGAGCTTCTGCTGTTATAGACCGGCGAAGAACTTCCACTGTTATAAGCCGGTGAAGTGCTGCGGCTTGAACTACTTGACCGGTTATAGGGGGAAGAGCTCTGACGCGCGGCGGGCGAAGCGCTTCCGCCCCGGTTCACCGAGCTGCCTACTCTTGAGCTTCCGCTTTGGGAAGACCGGGCTGAATTCACCGAGCTGCTTCGCATATAGGCATCATAGCTGCGGGGAGCGCTACTCCTGCTGACGCTGCTGCCACGGTTGGCCGCGCTGCTTCTGGCAGAGGAGTTTACGTTTCCGGCGCTACGGCTTACCGCGCTCCGGGAACTCCTGTCGGCCGCCGATACGCGGGCGTTGGAGGTCGACGTTCTGCTCACCAGGCGGTCGTTATATCGACTGTTCGCTATACCGGCGTTGCGCTGTCTCACGGTCCTTCCGTTATACGGGTTATTGACGTAAGCGGTCTGGTATCCGTAGTAAGGATTTCTCCATCCGTAGCTGTAGTAAGGGTCATAGCCCCATCCGGAATAATAGGAGTTATAGCCCCAGGGACGATTGTATCCGTAATACGGGTAGCCCCATCCGTAGGCGTAAGATCCGTAGAAAGAATCGTAGAAGGGATCATACATGCCCCCCCATCTTGAACCCCAACCCAATGAACTTCCGAAATAGGGAGAATAGGAAAGGAATATGCCTGAGCGGAATGAAGGATAAAACGAATTGAACCCGTAAAGTGAATTGAAACCATAAGGAGAGTTCCAGTAACGGCCTGCTCCGGCGTAGGCCCAGGAATTATCCGACCAGCCCTGGCTGTAACCGTCGGCATAGCCGTCAGAATACCCAACGCCATCGCCTATTTTTCGTTTATAGTCCTTGCTGCTAAGGAAGTTTTCGTCGAAATACTCGTCGGTACCTCCCTCGAAGCCCTCTGTTACCGGATCAAAACTGTCGTCATACGGCAACGCTGCCGGAGCCTGGGTTCTGGCAGAAGCTACCGCGCCCGGAAGTACCAGGTCGCCCGACTTCACATACATGTCGTCCGTGTCTGTTTTAGTAGGAACGGAATTTCCCGTACACGAAGCCATGAAGACACCTGCACCTAAAAACAATGCCAACCTGTTGATTTTCATAGTTCTGAATATATTTAAAAATCTTAAAATCTCGTACTCTGTATATTAGACTAAAACCGTACAAAAAGGTTTGAATACTTTTTGCTTTTTTTTTACTCTCCGGCAAAGCCCCGTTTTAGAAATGTAATTATATGACTTATCTTTGCAAATTCCAAGGTTTCCCTTCAGTATTTAATTAACGCAGATTCAGGAGAAACCGTACAAATTTTAATATTCAGAAGATGTCGAAAGCGCTGCCTACCCGGAGTGAAAATTACTCAGAATGGTATAATGAATTGGTTAAAAGGGCTAACCTGGCGGAGAATTCCGCGGTGAGAGGCTGTATGGTGATCAAGCCTTACGGCTACGCTATCTGGGAGAAAATGCAGCGTGCGCTTGACGATATGTTTAAGGAGACGGGGCATAGCAACGCCTATTTCCCTCTTTTTATTCCCAAGTCGTTTTTGTCAAAGGAAGCCTCGCACGTGGAAGGCTTCGCCAAAGAATGTGCGGTGATTACGCATTACCGACTGAAGAACGATCCCGGTGGGGCGGGCGTGATTGTAGACCCCGAAGCCAAGCTGGAAGAGGAACTGATTGTTCGGCCTACTTCCGAGACCGTGATCTGGAACAGTTATAAAAACTGGGTGCAGTCGCACCGCGACCTCCCCATACTCATTAATCAATGGGCGAATGTGGTGCGCTGGGAAATGCGCACCCGGATTTTTTTACGTACCGCGGAATTCCTGTGGCAGGAAGGGCATACCGCCCACGCTACCCGGGAAGAAGCGGTAGCAGAAACCGACCAGATGCTGGAAGTGTACGCCCGCTTCGCCGAAGAATGGATGGCCCTGCCCGTGGTTCGGGGAAGGAAAACCCCGAACGAACGTTTCGCCGGCGCAGACGATACCCTTTGTATCGAAGCCCTGATGCAAGACGGTAAAGCACTCCAAAGCGGTACCAGCCATTTCCTGGGTCAGAATTTTGCCAAAGCATTTGATGTAAAGTTTCAGGATAAGAACGGAAACCTGGAATATGTATGGGGCACCTCCTGGGGAGTCAGTACCCGCCTGATGGGGGCCTTGATTATGGCGCATTCAGACGACCAGGGACTGGTGTTGCCACCGAAACTGGCGCCTATACATGTGGTGATTGTGCCTATTTACAAGGGAGAAGAACAGCTGAATGCCATTTACGACCGCTTGCAACCGCTCATGAAGGAGTTAAAGGCGCACGGTATCAGCGTTAAATTTGACGACGATGATTCGGTTCGGCCCGGATGGAAGTTTGCCGAATATGAACTCAAAGGTGTACCCGTGCGGATTGGCGTGGGCGCGCGCGACCTGGAAAATAACCAGGTGGAAGTGGCGCGGAGGGATACCCGGACGAAAGAGACGGTTTCACTCGACGGTATCTACGATTACCTGGTGGCCCTGCTGGATGACATCCAAGCCAATATTTATAACCGCGCCCTGCAATTCAGGGAAGAGAATACTTTTGAAGTCAATACCTGGGAGGAATTTACCGACCGCATTGAAAAAGGAGGATTCTTGTCGGCGCATTGGGACGGCACCCCGGAAACCGAAGATAAAATTAAGGAACTCACCAAAGCTACCATACGTTGTATTCCTTTGGATTTTAAGGAAGAAGAGGGCCACTGTGTGTATTCAGGGAAACCCTCTAAAGGCAGAGTTTTATTTGCCAAAGCATATTAAATCAAACAAAAATCGAATAAAATGGTAAAATCAGGTGATAAAGTAGCGATCCATTACAAAGGAACTTTGAACGACGGTACGCTTTTCGACTCGTCAGAAGGGCGCGAGCCTTTGGAGTTTGAAGTAGGTAGCGGTATGGTGATCAAGGGTTTTGATGAGGGAGTACAGGGAATGGCAGTGGGCGAGAGGAAATCTATCCATATCGGGGTGGAAGACGCCTATGGCCCCGCCAGTGAAGAAATGATCTTTAATTTTGACCGCGCCGATATTCCAGCGGATATTCCTTTGGTGGTAGGCGAGACCCTCAATATGCATGACGGACAAAGAGCGGTACCCGTGATTATCCGGGAAGTGACCGACGCGTACGTGCGCCTCGATGCCAACCACCCGTTGGCCGGTCAGGAGCTTAACTTTGAGCTGGAGCTGGTAGCGGTAAACTAAGAGAGACCGCATTTAAAAGCAGAAGAAGACCGGTTTTGGCCGGTCTTTTTATTTCTAAACGTTTTTACTCCAATAGAAACTCTCTTAAAGGTACCACTTCTATCACTTTGCCATTGATTTTGAATGTCTCTTTCTGGTTAAAGGTGATGATTCGTCCTTTCTTTTGATGGAAGAAATCCAGGGCCTCTTTTAAGCCGGAGAATTCCCGGTTCTTATTGAGGTCGGATAGCTCATAGCATACCTGGAGGATATCCACAGGCTTACCTTTCGAGAAGACTATAAAATCGCACTCTCTCTGATCATTGAAATAGTATAGTTCGGTATACTTTCTTCGCAGATGGAGATATACGGTGTTTTCCAGGCGCCGCCCGGCTTCCTCGCTGAAAACAATGGAGTTATGCGTAAATAATCCCATGTCTATCGCGTACACTTTTTTAGGATTTCGTATCTGCACTTTCATGGAATAGCCAAACTTGGGTAGAAATTGTACTACATAGGTATTTTCGAGATAGGAGAAATATTCCAGGATGGCCGCCGGAGAGCGGAGGTTAAAAAGGTTTTTTAGCCCGGTAGCCGATACCGGTTTGCCGATATTAGACAAGAGGTAAACCGCCATTTGGCGCAAAGAATTTACGTCTCTTAGTCCAAACCGTACCGCTATATCTTTCGTCAGGATATCTTCCAGAAGCCGGTTAAGTATGACCCCGTTCCCGACTTTGAGGTATTCAGGGAAGCCGCCGTTTTCAAGGTAGTTTTGAACGTGATCGTCTGTGTTTTCCCAATTCCGGAAGGTCAGGAACTCGGGGTAAGAAAAGGGGAAAAGCTCATACGGGAGATTCCTTCCCGTGAGTTTCGTAGCCAGTTCCCGGCTCAAAAGTGTAGCGTTAGAACCGGTGACCACTACTTTAAAACCTTCGTCAAGTTTTTGACGGACATACAGCTCCCAGTTATGCAGCATTTGTATCTCGTCAAAAAACAATATCCGGGCGTGGGTTGCGTCTATCACCGCGTCCAGTCTTGAGAAATCGTCCGTTTCAAAGCCCGACAGGCGGGGGTCTTCAAAATTCAGAAAAAATACACCTTCCCTGTCTTTTTCCAGTAATTGAAGCATCAGGGTGCTTTTTCCGCTTCGTCTGACACCGGTGATCACGATAACAAAATTTTCATAGAGATCAATTTCCCGGCATTTTTCACGGAGAACACCGGTGTTTCTGCCTAGAAAAGTCTTTTTCTGACGTTCTGCGACTTCACTTATCTGGTTCTCAAACAGCATATTGACATAATATTGACTACAAATATGCAATTTTATTTATTGCTATCAAATATTATTGTTTATTATTAATGTATAATATTGTTTGGTAGTAATAAATGATATTGTTTATTACTGATGAATGATATTGTTTAATAGTAATAAATAATATTGTTTATTATTAATGAATAATATTGTTTCCCTTTGGGGAAATGCTATAAAAATGCGAAGGTTCTGCTTTGCTAAAACACCTCTCTGGCCACCGCCAGGGTAGTAGTTGATTTACTCATGGTATAGAAATGCAGGGCAGGAACGCCGAAGGCTTTGAGTTCGCGGCATTGCTGTATGCACCATTCTATCCCGATCTGGCGTGCCGCCTTATCGTCCGGGCAGTTCCGGATAGCGGAGGCGAAATCTTCTGGGATATCCAGGTAAAAAAGTTTTGGGAGTACTTCTAGCTGCTTTTTGGTAGAAAGGATTTTCAGGCCGGGGATGATGGGGATATGGATATCGTGGGCGCGGCATTTCTCTACGAAATTCATGTATTTGCGGTTGTCGAAGAACATTTGGGTGACCAGGTAGTCGGCGCCCGCAGCTACTTTTCGTTTCAGGTATTCAAAATCCAGCCGGGCCGTTTCCGCTTCAAAGTGTTTTTCGGGGTAGGCGGCAGCGCCTATGCAGAAGTCGGAGCTGTTCAGGTATCCGGTAGTTTCGTGCAGGAAGTTTCCTTCGTTCATTTCCCGGACCTGCCCGATAAGTTCGGAGGCGTAGGCGTGTCCGCCTTTTTTGGGTTTAAAGGAAGTGAAAGGTTTGGCGTGGTCTCCGCGGAGGGCCATCACATTTTCAATGCCCAGGTAATTTAGGTCGATGAGCAGGTCTTCGGTGTCGTCTTTGGTAAAACCGCCGCACAGCACATGCGGAACGGGGTCGGTATCAAATTTATGCATGAGGGCGGCGCAGATGCCCACCGTTCCAGGCCTTTTACGGGTTTTTATCTCCACCACGGTTCCGTCTGGCCGGGTCTCGTTGAAGTATTCTTCCCGGTGATAGGTAACGTCTACAAATTTAGGTTTCAGCTCCATGAGGGGCGTGATATCCTGCAAAAGTTCATCAATTTTTCCTCCTTTAACCGGGGGGATGATTTCAATGGAAAAGAGGGTTTCTCCTTTGCTTTCCGCTATATGTTGGGTTACCTTGGCCATGATTCCGTAAAAATAGAATGTCCGGGTGAAAAAATGGATGCCGGAATTCTATTTATGTCAAAATATAGGTTAAATTTGGTTAAATTATCTGTTCACGGAAGAATTACAACCTTAAAAGAGATGAAAAAACTACTGATTTTAAGTGCAATTTTACTTTTTTCCTTCTGCTTGCGCGCGCAATCCGCTTCATTGAAGGAATTTGTTGGAGTGTATACGTTTCAAAACGCGCCTTTCGATCGCCTAGTGATTACCCATGAAAACGGGGTGCTTACCGCTGACGCGGAAGGAGTAGGGAAGGGGGAGATCGCCGCTACGAGTGTGGCGGATGAGTTCAGCGAGCCCAATTACCAGGCCCTTTTGAGTTTTAAAAGGGATGGATCCGGGAAAATAACCGGCCTGGTGGTAGAGGCCATGGGTGACCGTTTTGAAGGGACAAGGGAGGTGGCCGGTCTGGAAGAGTACGCCGGTACCTACAGCCTGGAGGGTAGCGCTGAAGTCACAGAGGTCATTATTTCGGTGCAGAACGGCGTGCTCTATATTGAAGCCAGCATCGGGGGCGCGGGCCTTATGGCTACCGACGTTAAAGACTCCTTTCAGCTGGGCCAGGATATGGGAGGGGTGCTGTTCAAACGCGATGCGGCCGGAAAAGTAAACGGAATAGAGGTTGACTATTCGGGCAATACCTTTAAGGGAAGCCGGAAGTGATTTTTAGAAATCAGAAATTAGCTGTTAGCTGTTAGAAGTTAGCCGCAGTGGCGGACCACCTTATTCATCGGCGATTGGTGAAGCATCCCCAGTATGTCTAATATCTAATTTCTAACATCTAATAGCTGAATGCTTATGGCTATCTCATTTCCACCACGGTAACGCCTGCTCCCCCGCGGTCGGCGTGTTCGTCGTACATTTTACCTACCTGTTTGTATTGTTTGATGTGGTTGCGGATGAGGGTACGCAAGATGCCGTCGCCTTTGCCGTGCACGATCCTCAGTTGGGGATAACCCAGTAAAATAGCATCGTCAACGAGGTTATCTACGGCTACGAGGGCTTCTTCTCCCCGTTTTCCCCGGATATCGAGGTTGAAGCTGAAATCGGCCATTCTCTCGTTCAGGTCTACGCCTTTCATGCTCCTGGGGGTTTCGCGCTGGGCGGAGCGGTACTCTTTCCGGGATACTTTTTCGAGGCGGTTGAGGCGTACATTGGATTTGAGTTCACCCAGCAGGATTTCCGCGTCTTTACCGTTCAGGCTGATCACTTGAGCGAGGGCTTCCTGTCCTTTTATCCGTACATAATCTCCCGGTTCAATGGGGCCTTCGGCTTTTTGAACGGTTACCTTGGGTTTGGTCTCCGGCTCCGGCTGAAGCACCTTTTGTTCGAATTCTTTTACCTGTTCGCGAGCCAGACGGGAGGCTTCTTTTTCGGCGTTGTTTTCCTTGATATGCCGGATGGTGTTCTCAATGGTTTTGTTGGCGTCGCGAATGATTTTTTTCGCGTCTTCCCGGGCCTGGGCAATGATCCGCTGGCGGTCGCTTTCCAGGAAATCTTTCAGAGCTGCGTACTGTTCAGTTCGTTGTTTCAGTTCTTCTACCTGTTTGCGGAGGGCGGTATTCTGTTCGGTAAATGCATTTTTTTCGATGTCCAGCTCTTTCAGGAGCTTTTCAAAATTGATCTGGTTTTTCCCCAGCTTCCGCTGTGCATTTTTAATGATATGGGCGGGTAAACCCATCTTTTGCGCTACTTCAAAAGCGAAAGAGTTACCCGGTTTTCCCATTTCCAGCTCAAACATGGGGGTGAGTTCTTCCGCATCGAAGCGCATGGCGCCGTTCAGGAGGCCGTCGTTTTTATCGGCGAAGACCTTGAGATTGGTGTAGTGCGTGTTGATGACGCCGAAGGCTTTGCTGGCGGCGAAGTTCTCCAGGATAGATTCGGCCAGGGCTCCGCCCAGGGAAGGTTCGGTACCGGTACCGAATTCATCAATCAGGAACAGGGTCCCGCGGTCGGCGTGCTTCAGGAACTCCCGCATATTGGTAAGGTGAGAGCTGTAGGTGCTCAGGTCATTTTCTATGCTCTGCTCATCTCCGATATCGATAAAGAGGTTTTTGAAGAGGCCGATTTTCGAATCGGGGGAGACGGGGGGCAGCAGGCCACATTGGGCCATGAACTGCACCAGTCCTATGGTTTTGAGCATCACCGATTTTCCACCGGCGTTGGGGCCGGATACCACCAGGATGCGCGCTTCGTTGTTTAGGGAAACATGCAGGGGTACTACCGGTTTGTTTTGTTTCTGGTGGGCCAGCAGAAGCAAGGGGTGACGTGCGTTTTGCCAGTCAATGACCGGCTCTTTCACCAGAAGGGGGAAGGTGCTGTCGGTGAGTATGGCCAGGCGGGCTTTGGCGCGTACGAAATCGATCAATCCCAGGAATACGTAGGAGCGTTCGAGGTCAGGGAGGGCCGGGCGCAGGCGGGTGGTGAGCTGCTCCAGGATACGCAGCACCTCACGCCGTTCCCTGATTTCCAGGTCGCGGATCTCGTTATTGGCTTCGAGTACCTCTCCCGGTTCTACAAAAGCGATATTGCCGCTGGAGGTCTCGTCATGCACAAAACCTGACAGCTTTCTTTTGTGTTCCGCGAGGATGGGCAGCACCAGGCGGCCGTTTCTCACGGCCAGGGTCATGTCTTCGCCGATCCAGCCTGAGTTTTTAGCGGTACGGTAAATGCGGTCGAGGATACGCTTGACGTTGGCCTGTTCGGCGGCCAGTTTCCGGCGGATTCCCCATAATTCCTGGGAAGCGTTGTCACGCACCTGCCCGCGTTCGTCAATCACGGCTGTGATCTCCGTTAAGAGGTCTTCCCAGCCTTTGGGCCGGTCGGCAGGCAGGGAGGCATGCAACAGGGAAAGGAGTTCGGGGAACTTTTCAGGCGGCCTGTGGTGAAAGAAATGGATGATCTGCTGAATAGTGGTGAGGGAGAGCCGGATCTCAAAAAATTCTTCCTCATAGATAATTGCTCCGGGAACGGCCGCTTTCTTCAGGTACCCGGTGGCATCGATATAATTCTGGTTGGGAAAGGCCGATTCGGTTTCCAGGATCAGGCGGAATTCGGCGGTTTGAGCCATCATTTTCCGGATCTGCTCGAATTGGGTGGAAAAGCGTATTTTTCCTACGAAGGCCCGGCCCAGAGAACTCACACATTCTTCTTCCAGAAGTTCTTTTATTTTATCAAAACCCAGTTTGGTTTCTATATTTTTGGGATAGAGCATGGTCTAATCGTTCAACAAAAAGAGAGTAAACTGCAAAAGTAAACAGCCCGGCGCTCTTTCGAAAGCCGGGCTATAATTAACATGGTTTTTTTTGCATTAGTTCAGCTTGACGGCGGTACCGCTGGCGGTTACCATCATCATGCCGTTGTTCTTTCCCAATGTCTCGTAGTCGAGGTCAATTCCTATAATGGCATCAGCGCCATGGGCCCGGGCCCTCTCGATCATTTCGCTGATGGCATTATCTTTGGCTTCACGTAGTACCCGCTCGTAAGAGCCTGAACGGCCACCCACAATATCGCGGATTCCGGCAAAAAAGTCTTTGAAAATATTGGCACCGATAATGATTTCACCCGTAACCAGCGCTTTGTATTCTGTTACGGTCCGGCCTTCGATGTTATTTGTTGTAGTCAGTAACATGTTTTTTCTTTAAAGGTAAATAACAGAGAGTATTGGGAGCAAGTTTCTTTTTAAGATGGGTTGTTTTTCAGGCTGAACGGTAAAGAATCACAACATTTTGGCTCTTTTGGCCAGGAAAGAAGACATGATCGGGTCAAAGCCTTTTTCAATGTCGGCTTCAACGAAATCAATTTTATACTGACCGCATTTGATCAGAAGCTCATGGTAAAAGGTTTCCAGCGCGTGGGTATACCGTTCGCGGATGTCGGCGGGTTGCAGCCTGAGTTTCTCACCCGTTTCCAGGTCGATAAATTCATAGGGCCTTTCGGCGAAGTCAAAGGCCATTTCCGTTTTTCTTTCGGTGACGTGAAAAAGGAGGACCTCATGTTTCTTGTGTTTCAGGTGCTGAAGCGCGGAAAAAAGTTTTTCGGTATTTTCCATGTCTTCAAACATGTCGCTGAAAATCACCACCAGGGAACGGGTATGAATTTTATCGGCAATCAGGTGCAGAGTGTCGGCTACAGCGGTAGACCGGTTTCTTTTTTCCCGGCTCAGCACTTTTTCCAGTTCCAAATACACCTTTTGAAGGTGGGTGGAGGTGGACCGGCATTCGGTTTGGGTTTCTATTCGGTCAGAAAACGTGACAAGGCCTACAGCATCACGCTGGCGTTGCAGCATATTGGCCAGGGTGGCGGCGGCCAGCACGGAGAAAGCGAGTTTTCCGTTGGTTTTCTGAGGATAATACATGGAGGAAGAGACATCTGCCAGCAGGTAGCAGCGGAGGTTCGTTTCTTCTTCGTAGGTTTTTACAAACAGTTTGTCGGTTTTATTGAAGACTTTCCAGTCAATGTGGCGGGTGCTTTCACCGGCATTGTAGAGCCGGTGTTCGGCGAACTCCACGGAGAAACCGTGGAAAGGAGACTTGTGAAGGCCGGTAATAAACCCTTCCACCAATTGTTTAGCCAGGAAATCGAGACGTCCGTATTCACGGATTTTTGAAAGATCCAGTTCCATTAAATTCCTACAATCACATTGCCTTTTTCAGAAGGCAAGTAAGGAATTTTTAACGGATTATTCTCTATGCCCAGGAAAGAATTATAGATTTCGAGGGCCAGGCCGTCGCGCAACAGTTCAAGATTTCCGTCAAAGCCTACAATTTTCGCGGTAACGTGCACCACTCCCCGTTCAATGATGTCCAGGTGGTTGGCGGCGTCAATCGACAGGTCGAGTATCCTGTTTTTGATGAAAGGGCCGCGATCGTTTACCCGTACAATCACCCACCGGCCCGTTTTGGTATTTTCCACTTCAATCAGGGTACCGAAAGGGAGGGTTTTGTGTGCGCAGGTGTAGGCTCCTCTTGAAAAGATCTCACCGTTGGCGGTTTTACGTCCAAGAAATTTGGTATGATAATACGATGCATACCCTTTAAAAGAATGGCCGATATCGACCTTCTGGGCGTAAATACTTAAATTAGGCATCAGGATCATCAGCGATACCAAAATCACGGATGAAAACTTTCTCTTTAAATATTTCATACTGCAAATCAATGTATTATTTAGTATTTTATTGTGTGTAGATCCAGGTATTTTGGAGCACTGCTTCTAAATATTGTATTAAATATTAGAAAAATCCAAAAAAATTATGCCTTAAGCGCGTTATTTTATAAGTAAATATTTTTTTTATCTTTAATAAAAGTATATTTTTGGTCGAATTTGTAAACCTCTAAACCTATTTTGGCAGCGTGGAAAGAGATGACCAGGAAATGATATATTCCAGGAAAATAAGGGCCGGAAAGCGTACTTATTTTTTTGATGTGAGATCCACTCGTTCGAATGACTATTATCTGACGATTACCGAAAGCAGAAGATTTCAGAAAGACGGGGACTTCGTTTTTGAGAAGTCTAAGCTTTTTGTATATAAAGAAGACTTAGATAAGGTAGCGGAAGCTTTACAGGATGCCGTAAACCATATCAAATTTGAACTTCTTCCGCATATTGATTTTGAGCAGTACAAAGTAGCGGAGGAGTCTAAGGAGCCAGGTGATTTCGGTTCGGGAAATTACAAGTGGGAGTAGGCGGTTACCGGGCAAGTTCCAATATTTCTTCTAAGAGGTTTCTTTCATTGCTGAGGCGGGGTACTTTGTTTTGTCCGCCCATTTTTCCTTTCTTATGTAGCCATTTCAGGAAAATTCTTTCTGAAAAGAAATGCACGCGCGGCATTTGTAGGGCCATGTTTTTATGGCGTTTGGCGTCATAGTCCGAGTTGATTTCACGCAGGCGGCTGTCCAGCATCCGTACGAATTGCTCAGGGTCTGGCGGGAGGCTGTCCAGCTCAATGATCCATTCGTGGCCACCCCTTGAATCGGTGTCCATGAAAATCGGGGCCGCGGTGTATTCTTTCAGCTCCAGGCCGCATTCTCCGCAGACGCAGGCCAGGGCCTGGTCGGCATTTTCTACCATCAGCTCTTCTCCGAATACATTGATAAAGTGCTTGGTACGTCCGGATATCCGGATACGGAAAGGGTCAAGGGAAGTGAATTTAATCGTGTCGCCTATTTTGTAACGCCACAGCCCTGCGTTAGTGGAGATCACCAGGGCGTAATTCCTGTTCAGTTCCACCTCTTCCAGGGTAAGGGCCTTAGGAAAAGGTTTGTCCCACTCCTCAGCGGGCAGAAACTCAAAGAAGACGCCATAATCCAGCATCAGGAGCATTTGGTCTTCCAGGGAGAGGTCGTCCTGGATAGCGAAATACCCTTCCGAGGCATTGTAAGACTCCATATAGCGGACTTCCGAAAAAGGGAATAATCTTTCTTTGAACATGTTCCGGTAAGGAGTAAAGGAGACGGCCCCGTGGAAAAAGGCCTCGAAACCGGGCCAGAATTCAAGCGCGTTTTTGGCCCCGGTAGCTTCCATGATCCGTTCAATCAAAACTACACCCCAGGTGGGCACGCCCATCATGGACACCACGTTTTCATGGGAACAATGCGTGATCATATACTGCATTTTATCTTCCCATTTATCTAAGAGTGCTACTTCGGCCGGGGGCGTCCGGAAGTATTCGGCCCATTTGGGCAGGTTTTTGGTAATGATGGCAGATACGTCACCCGCCTGTACATTTTGATTGTAGGGGTTGGGGTGGAGCGACCCGTTGATGGAAATGGATTTGCCGTTGAAAAGTTGGGTATTGGGGGTGTTTTCGATGTAAAGGGTGAGAATATCCCGTCCGCCCCGGTAGTTGCATTCGTGCAGGGCTTCTTCGGATACCGGGATAAATTTGCTGCGGGCATTGGTGGTGCCGGATGATTTGGAAAACCAGGTGATTTCTGAAGGCCAGGTAATGTTTTTTTCACCCCGGAGTACCCGTTCCATCCAGGGGAAAAACTCTTCGTAGGTGACTACCGGCACGCGTTCCTGGAAATCTTTGACGGTCTTGATGTCAGAAAATCCGTGTTTCAGACCGAACTCGGTGAAACGTGCTCTTTCGATCAGGTTTCGGAAGACATCTGACTGGGTTTCAATAGGATATTTCTTGAAATGTTCAATTCTTCCTATCCTGTTTTTCATGAAAAAACCGATTACTTCGTTGACCAGGCTCAAGGTGTTCTGTATTTAAATAGGGAGCGAATTTACATATTATTTGGAAAAGTAAGTGCCTCTTGCCTATGAAGACTTAACGGAATTTAAAAGTGATGCCCGCACCGGCATGGTAATTTCGCAAGGGTGCGGGGTTGTAAAAGCGGTTTCCAAAAGCATTGAAATCAAAACCAAGGGAGTATTTTTCATTCAGGAGATTATCAGCTCCGGCGTAAATATTCATCTGGGTGGCAGTGCTTAGGGTGAATTTCCACCCGGCGCGTACGCGGGTAGTGGTGTAGGCTTCGCTGCTGACGGTGTTCTGGTTGTTGAGGTACATGGCGGAGACATAACTCAGGTCTGTGGTGAGGTATATGCCTTGTTTCTGCACCCATTTTCCGGAGAAGGCAATGCCCGTGCCAGGCGATCCGGGAAGTTTCTTTCCTTCGAGCTCCTGGCCTTCATTGACGTAGGAGCCAAACCGGAAGTCGTTCAGGGTGAGGTTAAGGAGGAGGTCGGTATGGGTGATAAATCCTTTTTTGTTTTCGAGGGTGAGCCGGTGACTCATTTCGAGGCCTTTCTGAAGAATGCGCCCGGTGTTTAGGAAATATTCGTTGCCATTATCCAAAACCTGCCTGACGAGGGCGTTGGCCACTACCTGGTGATAAGCGGCTATTTCGGTTCGGAATGTGGGTGTCCATTGCGATTTGAAGCCGATCTCGTGGCTTTGTCCTTTCTCTGCGAGTAGTCGGGTGTTTTGTCCGCTTTCGTAATTCGCGGTCATTTCCTGGGCGGTGGGAGGAGAATAACCGTTGGAGAAGGTATAAAACACACCCGCTTTGCGGTGAAGGGATTTCATAATGGCAATTCGGGGGCTCCAGGGCAGGCCGGGTCTTTCCCTGACGCGGAGGGTCTCTTCACTTACCTCGGTGGTTTCATTGCGGTAGAGTTGGGTGTTGTGGCTGAGGCCGCCTGTGATTTCGATTTTACCCGGAAGGGAAACCTGCGCTTGTACAAAATGGGAAAGCTGACGGGAAATCAGGTCGGTATAATAGAGAAATGCGCCCCTGTATCCGCCGAGGTTTTCCCTTACGTCAAAGGTAGAAGAGGTAAATATGCCTTCGGAGCCGGCATAGAGGATTATTTTTTTGTAAGCGGTATGGGCGAGCAGGCGGTAGCCGGTAGTTTTTTCATCCCTTTGCTCGTAACTGGTAATAAAAGGGTTGGCCAGGTCATTGGAAGCGTAAAACAGGGTGGTGTTTATCCCGGTTCCGGGGGCGGGTTTCCATTCGTGGCTCAGGCCTGAGATGTGGTAGGTCTGGATGATACCGGCCTGCTGATCGCTGGCGGAGGGGAGGGCCGGAGTGGCGGGCCGTGACGCCCGCCGGTCGGCCTCCATCTGTGCTGGGGTGAGTCCGCCGGGAGTCTGGTAGTTGGTGTGCGCGCCCGAATACGAAAAGGACAGGGTATGACGGGCGTTCAGGAAAAAGGAGGCGGAGAGCAATCCGTTATAGCCCGACTGGGCCGAATGGTGGCGGTAGCCTTCCGATTCTTTCCCTGAAAAGGCGGCTAGAAGGTTTATTTTTTCAGAGCCGTAACGGTAGCGGACATTGCCCGCGTACGAGGAGTAACTGCCGCCCTGGAAACCGGCGGAGATCTCCTGTCTGGGAGAAGCGGAAGGGGTATTCAGTTGCACCACGCCCCCGTAGCCGGCGCCGAAAATGCTGCCCGCGGGGCCTTTTAAGATTTCAATGGAACCGAGAGAATTGAAATCCACGAGGTTAAAATAGGTGGTACCGTTGGCGTCCGACAAGGGGATGCCGTTCCAATATACTTTTACGTTTCGGACACCGTAGGGAGAGCGGAGGGAGGAGCCTCTGAGTGTGAGACGGTAACTTCCGGGTGAGCGTTCTTCCATGCGGATACCGGCCTGGGAATTGAATACGGGCAGGGGATCGGAGAGGGCGTGCCTGCTGATTTCTTCTTCGGCCAGTCTACTCACTGACGCGGGCGTTTGAAGGGCGGTTTGACGGGTTTCAAATCCTCTTACAGTTACTTCCTGAAGGGTTTTTGAGCTGTCGGGCTGGGCAAAGGCCAGAGTAGTAATGCATACCGCAGTGATCAGGGCAGATAAAAATTTCATGGGTCTATATCATTTCAAAATATCCGAAGACGCGAAGGTCTTGGGGGGTGTTTAACATCGATTTTGCTCTTCTTACCAAAATTAAAGGAAGTTTTAGTTCTTTGTCAAGTACTTCTCATTCATGTATGGTAAACCATCAGGTTTTCACACAGTAAATGGATCAGGTATTTATCTTGTAGGTCGGTTCTTTTATCGTGCATGGTCAGAATAATTTTATATAAGGTTCAAACATAAATATTTGCCCTCTTTTACCACCGGTCATTTCCTTTAATATTTCATATTGCTCCATCTCATCAATAATTTTGTAGGCAGTTGGCATTGATACGCCTGTAAATTCTACTACCTGTTGAGCATTGATGATGGGGCGTTGATATAAATGTTCTAGTATATTAAGTATATGATGGCTTCGTGTACTGTTTTTTTGTGTTAATTCTTCTTTCTCCTTTTTTAATTTTAATATAGCATCGAATGTAGCCACCCCGCTTTTTGCTGTTTCAATGATACCTACCAAAAAAAACTTCAACCACTGTTTTACATCATTATGTGTGCGGACACGCATCAAATTATCGTAGTATAGTCCTCGGTTGCGTTCAAAAAAATCCGATAAATATAAAATCGGTTTTTTAAGAATTCCTTTATCTACTAAATAAAGCGTAATCAATAAGCGCCCTACACGACCGTTTCCATCCAAAAAAGGGTGAATAGTCTCAAACTGGTAATGTATCAATGCAATCTTTAGCAAATCAGGGAAAAAGTGGTCTTCGTTATGCGCAAATTTCTCCAAATCATTCATCAACTCCGGCACAGAAGTATGTACAGGGGGTATGAAAGTAGCATCATTTATACTGGCGCCGCCGATCCAATTTTGACTGGTCCGGAATTCGCCGGGTAATTTATATTCTCCACGAACACTTTTCAATAAAGTGCGATGGGTATCACGGATCAACCGGGATGAAAAAGGCAAATCGTGGAGTTTCTGAATAGCTTTATTCATAGCCTCTATATAATTACGAACTTCTACCCAATCGTCTCTTCGTTCAACTCCCAAATCTTCTTTATCCAAAAAAGCATCTTCAATGTTGGTTTGCGTACCCTCAATCTTGCTGCTTTGTGTAGCTTCCTTGGCTACGTGCATACTAATGAACAGGTTGATATTGGGAATGTATTCGGAATACATATCCAAACGACCCATCTGTCGGTCGGCTTGAGACAGTAGTTGTTGTAGCTCCATATCGTTCAATAGCCATTGTTTATTCAGTTGGGTAGGCTGAAAGCTTTTGTAGTATCCTTGGTTGATGTAGGTTCCTGCTTTGAAATCTTTCATTGATATAGAAATTAAATCAAACTTTAAATAAGTTTGCGCCTTATTTAAAATTGTATGAGCTAAATTAAATAAAAAAGTTCTTATTTAAAAAATGTGTTGATTTTTTAAATAAGAACTTTGGTATTAAAATAAAGTACTCTTTTTTTAATTAACTATTTTTAAGGTTTCCTGTTACCACTATGATTTTAAAAGTCTGAGATTAGTAAAAAACAAAAGCCCGTATTGATCTTGTTATGGGATCTATACGGGCTTTTCGTAGCTCCAGAGGGAATCGAACCCCCACCAAAGGTACCGGAAACCTTCGTTCTATCCTTTAAACTATGGAGCCGGTTTGAGTACGTGCCTCAAAAAGTACGCAAAGATACGAGTTAGATTGAATTCCCCCAAATTTCTAATGCGCAATTCGAACTAAGCGCATGTTTAAATTTGCAAAACAGACTTCCGGGATGCATTTTAGATATGCTCTAAACGGATGCAGGCTGTTCGAAAAAGGTCTTTTTCAGCTCTTCTGCGTCGGCGGCCTGGAGTCGGCCGGCCATCAGAAGGCGTAGCTGGCGGCGGTGCAGGGCCCTGGCGTATTGTATCTTTTCTTCTTCGGTTTCCGGGGTTACTTCCGGTACTTCAATGGGCCGACCGGTCTGGTCTACCGCCACAAAGGTAAGAAAGGCCTGGTTGGTCTTGTTTTTGGTACCGGCAGGGATGTTCTCGGAGAAGACATCGACTACCACCTCCATGGAGGTGGTAAACGCCCGGGTAATCCGGGCTTCGAGAGTGACTACATTGCCCAGGGGAATGGGGCTGACAAAGGAGACGTTATCTACCGAGGCCGTGACCACAATGCGGTTGGTGTGTTTCTGGGCACAAATGGCCCCTGCGATATCCATTAACCGCATGAGGTTTCCGCCCATGAGGTTGGAAAGAGTGTTGGTGTCGTTAGGGAAAACCATCTCGGTCATGACCGTATGTGACTCCCTCACGAATTTCGCTTTCGGCATGATGTGTTTTTTTTGCAAAGTTAGATAAATTAGTGTTACATAGTTTTTCCGTAGCTTTGTGGTAAATTTAGAGTTATGTCAGAACGATATATGCAAAGGGGCGTTTCGGCTTCCAAAGAAGATGTACATAAAGCAATTGAAAACCTGGACAAGGGATTGTTCCCCCGGGCATTTTGCAAGGTTTCCCCCGATATTTTAGGGGGAGACCCGGAATATTGTAATATTATGCATGCCGACGGGGCGGGAACCAAGACCTCCCTGGCTTACCTGTACTGGAAGGAAACGGGTGATTTGTCGGTTTGGAAGGGCATTGCCCAGGATTCCATCATCATGAATACCGATGACCTGATCTGTGTGGGTGCTACCGGGCCTATCCTGGTGTCATCGTCTATCGACCGAAATAAGCACAAGATTCCGGGGGAGGTGATTTCCGCCCTGATCAACGGGAGCGAAGAAGTGCTCAGTATGCTCAGGGGAAACGGAGTGGAAATTTACAGTACGGGCGGGGAAACCGCCGACGTGGGCGACCTGGTGAAAACCATTACGGTTAATACGACCGTGATAGCCCGGATGCGGCGGGACGAAATCATTTCCAACGACCGGATCGCGGGGGGGGATGTGATTGTAGGACTGGCTTCCTACGGCAAGGCGCATTATGAGGAGGAATATAACGGAGGAATGGGGAGTAACGGACTCACCTCGGCGCGCCACGATGTGTTGGGTAAAAAATACGCGGAGCAATATCCGGAGAGTTACGACAATTCCATAGACTCCGACCTGGTATACAGCGGTTCCAAAGAGTTGCTGGACGAAGTGAAGATTGACGACTCTCTGGCGGTGAATGTGGGAAAGCTGATTCTTTCCCCCACCCGTACGTACGCGCCTGTGGCGAAAGAGCTGATCAGAGTGTTGAAAGGGAAAATACACGGAATGGTGCATTGCAGTGGCGGAGCCCAGACCAAAGTGCTGCATTTTGTAGACGGAGTACACGTAATCAAAGATAACCTGTTCCCGGTGCCGCCCCTGTTTGACCTGATCCGGAAAGAGAGCGGAACTTCCTGGAAAGAGATGTACAAAGTGTTTAATATGGGGCATCGCCTGGAAATCTACCTGCCGGAAGCCTATGCGTCAGAGGTGATACGTATTTCGGAATCTTTTGGGATAGAAGCCCGGATTGTGGGTAGGGTAACGCCTTTTGAGGGGAAAAAGCTGACTATTCGTAGTGAAGCGGGCGTGTTTGAATATTAAGAAATCTAGACTTATTATATAATAAAACCAATAATTTATTTGATTTTGTCAATGTTTTCCTAACTTAGTACCTGGAAAATCAATTATTAACCTAAACTTGGATTTTATGAACGGTATTTTGTATGCGGTTATTATCGGTGCTATAGCCGGCTGGCTTGCAGGTGAGATCAAGAGGGGGATGGGTTTCGGGCTGATTGGGAACATTGTAGTGGGTATCATCGGTGCGGTAGTGGGTAATTGGCTTTTTGATGCCCTGGATATTTCCATCGGTTCGGGCGTGATTGCCAATATCATCTCGGCCGTGATCGGCGCATTGGTAATTTTGTTTCTGATTAGTTTTATAAAACGAAGTTAAAGGCATTGAAAAAGGGGCTGAGAGGCCCCTTTTTTGTTTATAAGCCGAGTCCGGCGTATAATTTTACTTCATCAACGGTGATTTCCTGTCCACACATGATCACCAGTCGCTCCACCACATTCCGGAGTTCGCGGACGTTCCCGGTCCACGGAAGGCTCTTGAGATGTTCCATGGCATCGGGCTTGAAAGTTTTGGGCTGGTCGCTGTATTCTTCCGCTACATCCTGGAGGAATTTTTCCGCCAGCGGGGGGATGTCTTCCCTTCTTTCCGACAGGGGCGGAACGTAGATAGGAATCACGTTTAAGCGGTGGTAAAGATCTTCCCGGAAGTTTCCTGCTTCGATCTCTTTTTTGAGGTCTTTGTTGGTAGCCGCAATGATCCTGACATTGATTTTTACCTCCTTTTCACCTCCTACCCTTGTGATTTTATTCTCCTGTAAGGCTCTCAGTACTTTGGCCTGGGCGGAAAGACTCATGTCTCCGATCTCATCGAGGAACAAGGTGCCGCTGTCGGCCAGCTCAAATTTTCCGAGACGCTGCTTGACGGCGGAGGTAAATGCGCCTTTTTCGTGTCCGAAAAGCTCAGACTCGATCAGTTCCGAAGGAATAGCCGCGCAGTTGACCTCGATGAGCGGTTTTTTTACCCGGTGTGAACGTTCGTGAATTTGTTTGGCCACCATTTCCTTGCCCGAGCCGTTAGGGCCGGTGATCAGGATACGGGCTTCCGTAGGAGCTACCTTTTCAATGGTGTCTTTCACCTTCATGATCAGGGGAGAGTCGCCCACGATCTCGTTGATTTTGTATACCCGCTTTTTAAGCGTTTTGATCACCTCCGTGTCGTTGCTTTTTTCAATGGCGTTCCGTACGGTCACGAGCAGCCGGTTCAGATCGGGCGGCTTGGTGATGAAGTCAAAGGCGCCTCTCTTGGTGGCCTCTACCGCATTTTCCACATTGCCAAAGGCGGAAACCATGACAAACTGGGTAAGCACACCTTCTTCACGGGCTTTGAGCAATACCTCGAAGCCGTCCATTTTAGGCATCTTTATGTCGCATAACGCGATATCGTATTTTCCGGAACGAACCATTTCCAGGCCCTGCTGACCGTCTTTGGCCTCGTCTATTTCGTAACCCTCGTATTCGAGGATATCTCTCATGGCATCACGTATGGTTTTTTCGTCGTCAATCACTAAAATTTTAGCCATGCCACACTATGAATTGGATTAAAGTTTTTTGCAAATTACTAAATTTATTTCATAAAGAAGGGGATTGATATATAAATAAATTAAGAATGGAAGGGGTTTGTCGAGCCTATGTTTTGAAAGAAATTGTATTTATAGGAGGTTTTAATACTATTTTTGTTCCGATAAACGATAGGCAATGGATATACAAACCCGTATACAGGAGTTGACGGATCTTCTGAATTACTATAACGACAAATATTACCAGGAGGCGGTTTCGGAGATCAGCGATTATGAATTTGATCAGCTGCTCAAGGAGCTGGAAAAACTGGAAGCGGAAAACCTGGACCTGCGCTTGCCGGACAGTCCTACCCAGCGGGTAGGCGGCGGAATTACCCGGAATTTCGCTACGGTGAGGCATAATTTCCCGATGCTGTCTTTGTCGAATACCTACAGTGAAGAAGAACTGCGCGAATGGGACAGCCGGGTGAAAAAGGGATTGAACGGGGAGGTGTACGAGTATATCTGTGAAATTAAGTTCGACGGAATTTCGCTTTCTATCGCCTACGAAGACGGTATATTGGCCCGGGGAGTGACCCGGGGCGACGGGGTACAGGGCGACGACATCAGCGCGAACGTGAAGACTATCCGTTCCTTACCCCTGAACGTGCGGAAATTCCATGACCTCCTCGGACCGGCATTCGAGGTAAGGGGAGAAGGTTTTATGCCGAACGAGGTTTTCCGGGAAATTAACGCCCGGAAAGAGGAGAACGGGGAGGCCCTGCTGGCGAACCCCAGAAACGCGGCGGCGGGTACTTTTAAGCTCCAGGATTCAGCCGTGGTGGCCTCGCGGAGGCTGGATTGTTTCGTGTACCAGTTTATTTCGGGCAATGAAAAATTCAGTACGCACGAAGAAAGCCTGAAAGCGCTTAAATCGGCCGGTTTTAACGTGTCGGATTCCTGGGAAAAAGTAAGCGATATCGAAGGGGTTATCGCTTATATCCGGGAATGGGAGGAAAACCGGCACGGGTTGGTGTGTGCTACAGACGGCATTGTGGTGAAGGTAAACCGGTATGACCAAAGGGAGGAGTTGGGTTTTACGGCGAAAAGCCCGCGCTGGGCCATCGCCTATAAATACAAGGCGGAATCGAAATCGACTCGCCTGCTGGGCGTTACTTTTCAGGTGGGCCGGACCGGCGCGGTGACGCCCGTGGCCGAGCTGGAGCCCGTGGAATTGTCTATGACCACCGTGAAGCGCGCTACCCTGCATAACGCGGACGAGATCGAGCGTCTGGGACTGGCCGTGGGCGACTACGTTTTTGTGGAAAAGGCGGGGGAGATTATCCCCAAAGTGACGGGAGTGGATACCGGGCGGCCTAATCCACATCGGGAGTTGATCCGCTTTCCGGAGTACTGTCCTGCCTGCGGCTCCACCCTGCACCGGAACGAGGGCGAAGCCGCCTGGTATTGTCCGAATACCGATGCCTGCCTGCCCCAGATCAAAGGGGCTATTGAACATTTTATTCAGCGGAAGGCCATGGATATTGAAAGTCTGGGTGAAGGGAAGATCGATATTCTTCTTGAAAACGGGCTGATCTGCGATGCGGCCGACCTGTATTCCCTGGAATTTGACGGGCTGCTGGGTCTGGAAAAGGTGCATGTGGATGAAGAAACGGGCAGGGAAAGAAAAGTGAGTTTTAAGGAGAAGACGGTACGGAATATCCTGGAAGGCATTGAGAAATCGAAAAGTGAACCTTTCTCCAAAGTACTCTTCGGTATGGGAATCCGCTTTGTGGGGGAGACCACCGCGCAGAAGCTGGCCCAGTATTTTAAGCATATAGATGCCCTGAAAAGCGCGGGATACGAGGAGTTGATGGCGGTGCCCGATGTGGGAGAAAAAGTGGCCCAAAGTATTCACGATTATTTCGGATCGGAAAAGAACAGGGCATTCCTGGAAAAACTCAGGACCGCGGGGGTAACGCTGGAAGCGGAGAACATCGTTACGGAAAAGGAAGGAAACGGCCTGGAGGGACTGACCCTACTTTACACGGGAACTTTCGAACACTTTACCCGGGAAGAAATCGAGAAAAAGATTGAAGCCCACGGGGGCCGATTGGTCAGCGGCGTGTCTAAAAAGCTGGATTACCTGATAGTGGGAGAGGGCGCGGGTCCTTCGAAACTCAAGAAAGCGGCTGACCTGGGTGTAAAGACCATTAGCGAACAGGAGTTCATGGCGATGATCGGGTAGACTCCCACGACAATCTTTTCGTTTATTTTCCTTTTACAGTTGAACAAATCTTTCTAGTTTTGCGCTTATTTAGATTAAATATAAATACAAAATGAAGAAGATAGCTCTAAGCCTGGCGATCCTGTCGGGGTTAACCCTTTCTTGTAATTCCTCCTCAGAAAACAGCTCGGAAGAGAAGGCCGACAAGAAAATTGTTTCGCTGAACGGCGCCATCACCGAAACCATAGCCGCCCTGGGCGGTGAGGCTCAACTGGTAGGAGTAGACGTCACCAGCACCTACCCGGAATCGGTGAAGACGCACGCGCAGGACCTGGGCCATATCCGGACCATTACGATAGAGCCGGTAGTGGCGCTTCAACCGGATGTAGTGGTGGGTACCGCGAAAGATTTTAACCCGGATTTACAGGAGAAGCTGAAGGCCGCGGGAATAGAATTGCGGTTGATTGACCAGGCGTTTTCAGTCCAGGGCGCCAAAGACCTGATCCATTCGGTGGGAGAGTTACTGGGCGGTGTAGACACTCAGACGCTGACCGACCGGATAGACAGCGACCTGGCGGAGGTGCAGTCGTTTGAAAAAACACCCAAGGTGCTTTTTATCTACGCGCGTGGTGCGGGAACGCTCATGGTGGCGGGCGATAAGACCCCGTTTTCGGAGATTGTGAAGCTGGCGGGCGGAGAGAACGCAATTACCGGGTTTGAAGATTTCAGGCCGCTTACTCCGGAAGCGCTGGTGCAGGGCAATCCGGACGCGATCCTGTTGTTTGAATCCGGGCTTTCGAGCCTGGGCGGTATAGACGGCCTGCTGGCGGTGCCGGGAGTGGCGCAGACTACGGCGGGCAAGAACAAGGCTGTGATTGCGCTGGATGGAGGCTTGATCTCCAATTTTGGCCCCAGAACCGGGGAGGCGGCGCTTGTCCTGAACCGCGCGTTGGCGGAAAAAGTAAAGTAAAACGTTTTGAAGAATAAAGTTCCGCTGTACCTTCTGGTGTCTTTCCTGGTGCTGCTGGCCCTGGCTGGCGTGTCCCTGTATATGGGGGTGTATCGTTTCGAGGAGCCTTCCCTTTTGAAAATCCTGGGAAGCCTGGTGAAGGGAGACTCCTCTGTTTCGGCTACAGATGCCTATGTTATCGGGAAGATCCGTCTGCCCCGTGTGGTCATGGCTGTTCTGGTGGGGAGTATCCTGGCGGTGTCGGGTACCTGTCTCCAGGGAATTTTCAAGAACCCCCTGGCTACGCCCGACCTGATCGGGGTGACTTCCGGGGCTATGCTGATGGCCGCCGTTAGCATTGTATTGGGGGAGTCGGTGCGGGCCGTGATTCCGGAGGTATTGCACTATTCTATGGTAAGTATAGGCGCGTTTATTGGCGCTTTGGGAGCAATTTCTCTGGTATACATGATTTCCTCGGATAACGGAAGAACAAACGTAGTGGTGATGTTGCTGGCCGGTGTGGCCATCTCTTCCCTGGGGTTTGCTCTGGTGGGCTTCATGACTTACCTGGCCAAAGACGATCAACTCCGCGATCTGACCTTCTGGAACCTCGGTAGCCTGGGAGCCGCCACCTGGACCAAGAACGCGATACTGGGGGTGGTGATGGTGGGTACTTACAGTTATCTGATTACGAAAGGAAAGGCCCTGAATGCGATGATGCTGGGTGAGAAAGACGCGGAACACCTGGGGGTAAATGTAGAGAAAATAAAACGAGTGACCGTGCTGCTGTCGGCCCTGATGGTGGGTACGGCCGTGGCGTTTTCGGGAAGTATAGGTTTTGTAGGGCTGATAATTCCCTATATTCTGCGCCTGTTGTTCAGTTCGAATTATACGGTAATTCTTCCTTTGTCGGCGGTGTGGGGGGCTGTACTGTTGCTGGTGGCCGACACGTTTAGCCGCACCATAGTGGCCCCTGCGGAGCTGCCCATCGGTATCCTGACGGCCATCCTGGGGGCGCCGGTGTTTATCGCTATTCTGGTACGTTATAAAAAGACAATGTGATGGTAAAAGGGCATAAAATATGTTATTCGCATAAGAACTATTCCATTCTGAAAGGAGTGGATGTGTCGGTAGAATACGGGGATATGCTGGTGATTGTAGGGCCAAACGGCGCCGGAAAATCTACTTTGCTAAACGTGCTGGCCAACGAGATAGCCCGAAACACGGAAGATATTTATTTCAAACTCAAGCGTTTTAAAGAATGGGATGTTTTGGATTTATCAAAAAATAAGGCGAAATTTTCCCAGCATTATAACGGGGATATCCCCCTGTCGGTGCGTGATGTAGTGTTAATGGGGCGGTATCCTTATTTCAATACTGTTCCGGGCCGCGATGATCTGGAAGCCCTGGATGAGGTGATGAAAGAAGTGGGTATAGAAGATTTGAAGGAAAGGGAGTACAACTCGCTTTCGGGCGGAGAAAAGCAAAGGGTACACCTGGCCCGGGTGATGGCCCAGCTTCGTAATGATGTAGCGCATAAACTGGTATTGCTGGATGAACCCCTGAATAACCTGGATGTAAAACACCAGTACCAGGTGTTGGAGTTGATGTCGGCTTTCGCCAAAAGAGGCAATACGGTGGTGACTGTATTGCATGATCTGAACCTGGCGGCGCGCTTTGCTACGCAGGTGCTGATGATGAAAAACGGCAGTGTACTGGCGCAGGGAACCCCGGAAAAAGTGCTGACACCGGAGGTGATTACCGAAGCCTACGGTTTTCCATGCAGTATCTGGAACCACCCCGTACGTCATCACCCCGTGATTTTATTCGGAAATTAAAGGATTTTAAAATTGAAATATATGGAAACAACGACAATGTCGCTGAAAGAAAGATGGGAGGCGCTGAAAGCAGAGAATCCCCGGTTAAGAATTAGAAATGCGGCAGAGAAACTGGACGTAAGCGAGGGAGAACTGCTGGTGACCGACCTTGGGAACGGGGTAACCCGTTTGAAGAATGAATTTGCAGCTATCCTGCTTGACGTAGAGCAACTGGGCAAAGTGATGGGACTGACCCGGAACGATGAATGCGTGCATGAACGTAAAGGAGTGTACCTGAACGGGGATTTTTCCAACGCACACGCCCAGATTTTCGTGGGCGAAGATATTGATATGCGCATCTTTCTGTCGGCCTGGGCATCGGCGTTTGCTGTGGTAGACGGAGACCGGAAGAGCCTTCAGTTTTTCGGGAAAGACGGAGAGGCCATTCACAAGATTTATCTGACCCGCGACAGTAATCCCGCGGCTTTTGATGCCTTGGTGGAGAAATACCGGGCAGAAGACCAGGGTTCAGGGCTGGTCACAGAGAAGCTCCCACCCGCGAAGGCGGAGAAGCCTGACGGCGAAATTGACGCGGAAGGTTTCCGGCAGGCCTGGCTTGACCTGCAGGATACCCATGATTTTTTCGGAGTTCTGAGGAAGTTTGGGGTAACCCGTACCCAGGCTATGCGCCTGGCGCCTGACGCGTACCACGCCCGCAAAATAAAGAATGAAAAAGTGGTGGAATTACTGGAGAAGGCATCCAAAGCAGACTTTCCCATCATGGTTTTTGTAGGAAACCGGGGGAATATCCAGATCCATACGGGAGAGGTAAACCGCCTTCTCTGGCACGAAAGATGGATCAATATTATGGACCCTGACTTTAACCTTCACCTGAATACGGCAGGAATTCACGAAACCTGGGTGGTGAGAAAACCTACCGCAGACGGCGTGGTGACCTCGGTAGAAGCCTTCAATCCGAAAGGAGAGATCATCGTGCAGTTTTTTGGAAAGCGGAAACCGGGTATCCCGGAACTGCCCGAATGGCAGGAGCTGGTGAAGTCGCTGGAAGCGTAGTTTGGATGATTTAGCTGTGAGCTATGAGCTTAGAGCTATGAGAAATCGGCGCACCAGCGAAGCGTCACCCGACTAAAATTTTATACGAATGAAATACTTGCTCTTAGCACTCCTGTTTTGTACGGCCTCTTTGCAGGCCCAGGACCTGCCCGCCTATGCGATTTACAACGCAAAAGGCAAGGCCACCGGTTTTACCTCTATGGTGAAAGCGCTGGAAAAATACGATGTGGTGCTGTTTGGGGAGTACCATAACAGTTCTATTGTACACTGGCTTCAGCTCAAAACTACGGAGGCGCTTTACGAGCGGGTGGGAAACCGGCTTATCCTGGGCGCTGAAATGTTTGAGCGGGATAACCAGGACGCGGTAGGCCGTTATCTTTCAGGGGAAACCGATGATAAAAAGCTGGGGGAAGAGGCCCGCTTGTGGAAAAATCACCCTACAGACTATAAGCCTCTCCTGGATTTCGCAAAAAATAAAGGCCTGCCCATGGTGGCCACCAATGTGCCGCGGCGGTATGCATCTACCGTGGCACGGAAAGGGGTGGATAGCCTGGTACTGGAACCTCACGAAAAAGCATGGGTGGTACAGTTGCCCTATGTGGTGACCCTGGAAACGCCGGGCTATGAGGAGATGAAAAATATGATGGGCGATCATGCGGGGGGCAGAGCCATGAATTTTGTGGCTGCTCAAGCTATTAAAGACGCCACAATGGCGGAATCTATCCTGAAAAGTCTTGAAGAGGGGAAAATTTTACTGCATTATCACGGTGATTTTCACAGTAAGCAGCACGGGGGAATTTACTGGTACCTGAAGCAGGCCCGGCCTGATCTGAAGATCGCGGTGATTTCCCTGTCGGAAAGCGAGGAGCGGAAACTGCCGTTGGCGGCTGACTTCGTGAAAACTGAATTTAACCTGGTGATCCCTAAAGATATGACAAAAACCTATTGAGGTTTTGCGGTTCCCGACTATGCCCGAACTGGTTCTCGACTCCGCTCGAACTGGTTCTCGTCTCCGCTCGAACGGACAAGTGTGGCCCTTTGAGGAGGAGAAACATCTTGGTTTGCACTGGTAATAGGTGATCGCTACTGTCAGTTCGAGCGGAGTCGAGAACCGCAATTCTCATTTAGATTTTATCTTCCTTTATTCCGTCACGGTCCGTAATTCCACCTTTATCCGGGTGTAATAAAGGGTAGTCACCGCTTCAAAACCGGAGTCGGTGCCCACAATGATCCAGAGATTGCCGTCACTGTCGGTTTTTCCCGTAAACTCGCCCGTATGCGTAATCAGGGTATATTCCGTTTCAGCCTTGCCGTTTGACACATCCCCAATGACTTTCATGTCTTCGCCGTCTCCTGCCTGCTGTATTTTTGAAATGTTCATCCGGTAGTGTCCGTCGGTAGAATCCAGTACTTTTTTAGGTTCTACGGAAGTTAAACCGATGCCCATATATACGCTGTGGGCGGGTGAACCGCCTACGCCCATGGATTCTTCAGCGGCATTGGTAGCGAATTCCACGTCGAAAGTACCCTTATAGGTTTGGTTGGGCCGGAGCTGGCTCACCTTCCGGGTCAGGTACATGAAAAGGTCATCGCTGTGGTTGCTGCCCGATATCCTCACCCCTTTTTTGGTCGTATCCAGGGGGGAAGGAAGAAGGGCGTGCGTCACAGAGAACTCCCAGTCTTCTTCTACGCCTTCGGGGTAATCTGCGAAACCGCCAATCCAGTCAGTTGTAGAGGAATTAAAATTGTGGTCGATGACCCGGAATGACCAGTCGACCTCGTCTTCTTTTGTACATGATAAACCCAACACCACGGTGACTACTGCAATAATTTTTCTCATGATAAATTGTTTGATTAATTTTATACAGAGACCTGATTATTGCAAAAAAGGTTGGAAGGTGTTGAAAAATCAATACCCCACGCTGGTGTTGTCGGCCCGGGGGTCAGAGGCGCCCTCCAGGGTACCGTCGGGGTACACCAGGATACAATCCATACGGCCGATGGTGCCGCTCTGGGCATCCATGACATATCCTTTCCGGCGGAGTTCGGCCAGGGTTTCATCCGTAAAGGCGCCCTTTTCAAATACGGTGCGGTCGGGTAGCCACTGATGGTGAAAGCGGTGGGCATTAACCGACTGCTGCATGCTCATTTTGTGGTCAATCACGTTGAGAATGCACTGGAAAATGGAAGTCATGATGGTACTGCCGCCCGGCGTGCCTACCACCATAAAGAGTTTCCCGTCTTTTTCAATAATGGTGGGCGTCATGCAGCTGAGCATGCGTTTTCCAGGGGCAATCTCATTGGCTTTGTTGCCGATGAGTCCGAACATGTTGGGTATACCGGCTTTGATGGAGAAATCGTCCATTTCATTGTTCATCAGGAAGCCGCCTCCTTCCACAATTACCTTGGAACCGTAGCCCCCGTTAATGGTGGTGGTGAGCGATACGGCGTTCCCTTCTTTGTCTACTACGGAAAAATGGGTGGTTTCCATGGATTCGTATCCCGGGATATCGCCGGCGCGGATATCGGAGCTTTTCGATGCTACTTCCGGGTTGAAGTCTTTCCAGCGTTCTTTCAGGTAGCTGTCTGAGATGAGTTCGTCAAGGGGAATGTCGATAAAATCGGTATCGCCCATCCATTTGGCTCGGTCGGCATATACCCTTCTTTCCGCTTCAATCATCACTTGGGTGGTTTTGGGCGAGTTCCATCCCCATTCCTGAAGGGGGTATTGCTCGGCCAGTTTCAGCATCTGGATCAAGGCGATACCTCCGCTGGAAGAGGGCGCCATGGAAATGACCTTATGGCCTCGGTAAGCACCGATCAGGGGTTTTCTCCAGGCCGATTTGTATTGTTTCAGGTCTTCGTGGGTGATGATTCCGCCCCCTTTTTCCATTTCAGCTACCAGGAGGTCGGCGGTTTTTCCACTATAAAAGCCTTCCCGGCCGTTCTTTTGTATTCTTCGGAGGCATTCGGCCAGGTCTTGCTGTACCAGGAGATCGCCTTTTTCCCATTCGGAGCCGTCGGGTTTTATAAAATAGGTGAGATCAGGTCCGTTCACTTCCAGGAAAGTTTTCTTGTAATTGTTGAGTCCACGGGCTTCTCTTTCGGTAAGGATCACACCCTGTTCGGCCAGGCGGATGGCCGGCGCAAGGATTTTTTCCCAGGAGAGTTTTCCCAGTTTCTTATGGAGTTCAACGGTGCCGTCTACCGAGCCTGGCACTCCGCTGGCGAGATGTCCTTTCAGGCTGAGTCCGGCAATCACGTTGCCGTCTTTATCGAGGTACATATCGCGGTGAGCCGCCAGAGGGGCTTTTTCCCGGAAGTCGATGGAGTGGTATTGGCCGCTATGTTCGCGTACTACGGCAAATCCGCCTCCGGCCAGGTTTCCGGCGAAGGGAAATACCACGGCGAGGGCATAATGGGTAGCAATGGCCGCGTCAATGGCGTTGCCGCCGGCTTGTAGAATCTCCAGTCCGGCTTTAGACGCTTCTTCATGCGCGGAGGCCACCATCCCGTTTTTCCCGTACACGCCTTTCCGGTCGGAATAGAAAGTCTGGGCGTTGGGGTCTTCCACAAAGAGGGTGAACAGGTCTTTTGACGCCTCTTTTTTAGGGGTGTTTTTACAAGATCCTGTGATCAGGAAGGCCGTAAGGACGAGTGTAAAAAATGAGAATCCGCGTTTCATCCGTTTCAAGGTTTTCCGTCAATCCCTAAAATTGACCGTTGGTTGGTTCGAAAAGTATATTTGGTAAAAATAAGGCTTGAAACTACATATTTTTTGATGACTTTTACAATAAAATTTAGGTAAATGCTTTTTTTACGGCTTACACTTGAGAGTTTCCGGTTTGCGTGGCAGGCGTTACGTTCCAATATTCTGCGTACGGTGCTTTCTCTTTTGGGTGTTACGGTAGGTATATTTTCCATTATCGGAGTGTATACCATGGTAGATTCCCTGGAAGCAAACGTAAAATCCGGCTTAAGTTCGATAGGCAGCCAATCCATTTATATTGAGAAATTCCCCTGGGGTATCGGTGAATCGGAATACCCGTGGTGGAAATATTTCATGCGCCCTCAGCCTACTTACAAGGAGTTTCGTAGCCTCAAAAACACCCTGAATGAGGCGGATGCCATCACCATTATGTCGTGGAATTCGGCTACGGCGAAAAGAAAGAGTAACAGTTTTAACAGCCAGGTGCAGGGCATTACCTACGAGTACGACAAGATCAATGAAACGCCGGTGGAGAAGGGCCGGTATTTCCTGGAGCAGGAGGTAGACGCGGCTCGGCCGGTGGCTATCCTGGGGGCTACTGTGGCGGAAACGCTTTTCGGAAATGAAGATCCCATCAATCAGCGGATCAAAGTAAGGGGCGAAAACTTTACGGTGATTGGTGTAGTGGAGAAAAAAGGGAAGCAGATGATAGAAGTAGGGGGTAATCCGGATGAAAAGATCTTTGTTCCTTTTTTGAAACACAAACGGATGTTCAGTTCTGGAAACCTGAGAGGAACCATACAGGTCAAGGCACGCGACGTGGAAGGCGGGCTGGAGAACCTGGAGCATGAGCTCCGGGGGCAGATGCGTACCCTTCGCGGACTGAAGCCTTTGGCGGAAGATAATTTTGCGCTGAACCGGCCCGACGCGCTGGTGAATTTTATGACCACTATTTTTTCGTCTATCCGTATGGGAGGATTTGTGATTGGGTTGTTTGCGCTCCTGATCGGTGGTTTCGGTATCGCCAATATTATGTTTGTATCGGTAAGAGAGCGTACCAATATCATCGGCATTCAGAAGTCGCTGGGTGCCAAGAATTTTTTCATCCTGTTCCAGTTCCTGTTTGAGGCGGTACTGCTGTGCCTGATGGGCGGACTGATCGGCCTCCTGCTGGTTTACCTGGTCAGCTTTATTCCTTTGGGTACCATGGAAGTGGTGCTGACGCCTTCCAACATGATTTTCGGATTGGTAATTTCCAGCATTATCGGGGTAGTGGCGGGAATGATTCCGGCGGTTCAGGCAGCCAATATGGATCCGGTTATTGCGATCCGGGCGAAGTAGGGGGGCATTTATTTGGGATTATTTCGCTGGTTGCGGCATTCATTTTTTATAGAATTTATCATTATCCCATTTTCTAGGGTTGTTAATGATGTAATTGGAAATACGTTGATACGATTGTTCATCGCGAATGATGTGTTCCCAATAATTGCGGTGCCATATTTGTATGGGCGTATCGAATAATCCCATCATATTTATTTGTTTTGTCACCGATGATTTGTACCCACGAACAATGGCGCCGACGGTTTGGGATGGTGACCGTAGGGGCGTTTTGCAAACGCCCGAATCATCGGATGTTTTGCATTCGCCCGATGGATCGGGCGAATGCAATAGGGGCGAATGCAATTCGCCCCTACCCGCGGTGGATAACCGGATAATACCGTGTATATGGTTGGGCATTATTATAAATTCGCCCAATTCAACGTTGGGACGAATTTCGGGCGTTTTCGCCCATTCGTTGTGTGCAATTTGCCCCCAATGGTTCAATACCATTTTTCCGTTTTCAATGTGTCCAAACCGACAAATTCTATCCTGGCAACAAATTGTAATGAAATATAATCCGGCCTGAGAATAATCGTAGCCTTTCAGGCGGATGGAACGTCTATGGTGGATATGGGGATTGTATTTATTCATTTGTAGATTGTAATTATTTATTGATCCGCTTCCCCATTTCCCTTCGTTTAGAAAGAAAATGGGAAAGCGGGTATGTGGATGCGTCAGTCGAATAGTACGCGCAGGTGCCGCCCGGCGAGGCCGGCAAAACCCGTGGTGAGTCCGGCCACCAGGGTAACGATGAGCAGGATCAGGGCCAGGCTGGGTATTTGAGAGAGCACAGCGCTGCTGCCGGTAAAGAGCGCTCCGATTTTGTCTACAAGATTTTCCTTTCCGGAAAAAATGAGAATAAGGGAGTAGCCTGCCCACAGGGTAATGGCGGCCAGGCAGGATACGGTAAATGCCTGCCGGGAGGTTTGGGCTTTCAGGGCGCAAATGAGGGCTGCCACTACGGGCAATGACCACCATGGACCCAGGAGGGAGCCGATAGCGCCTAAAATGATAATGGAGAAGTACAGCATCACTTTTTCGGGTTAATTATGATATTCTTCAGATGTTTATTTATTTTTTCGTCTTTGGTCTTCATAAAGATGAGGGGGTTGAGATTTCCTTCCGCCCAGTCATCGATCATGTTTTCGTAGTATTTGCTAGACGGCCGGCCTGATTGTCCGCCGGGGTATAAGCCGTATGCACGCGGCCATTCTTTGTCGAGTTCCACTACCATACGCCAGGAGGGGCCGGTACGGGTGGTGGCGGCATTGACAATCTGTGCTCCGCCGCCGATTTTCACCGTTGACCTGCTAAAGCTTTTGAAGGCCGGGACGAGGTGGTTGATGCCGGTGTTTTTTACCTTGTACCAGGCCCAGTTTTCTTCGTTTATTGTACCGTGGTGTCGGGTGAGCGAGTCGAGCGCGGCTTTGAAACTGCCTACTACGATATAGTCAAAGGTTTCTACGGTGTCGGCGGTTAGGGAGTTGTCAAACCACGGAGAGGTCGGTTCGGCGGTGAGCAGCCGGGCGGTGCGGTCATTCAGGGGGTACATCATGTTATTGACCGCCGGGAAATCGTCGTCCCAGATCCACTTGCTGAGTTCCGGCGCCCAGGTTTCAAAAATACTGGCACCCACGGAGGTGGAGGTGTTTTCCAGGTTCCAGCTTTTCAGTATTTTGATGGGTTCCAGGAGGTCAGGGGTGGCGTGTTTCTCCAGGGCAGGAATCAGGGCGGGCAAGGTGCGCTCGGCCATGAGGTTGTAGTTGTCGTTCTGAATGGCCCGGAGGCTGTCGGCCGTGGCTCCGTTCAACCTGTTCAGGCGGTCGTTGATTCGGCGGCCCCGGTAGGCGGGTGCGAAATGCCAGCCCAGGTAATAGGGGTAGGAAAGGTCGGCCGAAAACTGGTTGGCAGAACTCACAAAACCGCGGGGCGGATTTTTTACCGCAGGGTTTTGTTCAAAGGGAATATATCCTTGCCAGTCGTGTTCCGGGTTGGTGCCGTCGAGGATAAATTTCCCCTGTTCTTTCCATTTCAAAGGCAGTTTTCCGTTGACCGTGATGGCGATGTCGTTTTCGTTGCTGGCAAACACGAAGTTTTGAGCCGGCGCGGAGTAGGTAGAGAGAGCCTTGCGGTAGTCGTCGTAATTCCGGGCTTTGTTTAGGGCCAGGAAGGTAGAAAGGTCTGACCCGGCGGCGTAATGGGCTATCCATTTCATGGCATGGCCGGCCGGCGCATTTTTGGCGTAATTTTCTTTTTTGTTTTCGTTGTACACGATAGGCCCGTGATGGGTATAGATGAGGGTATCCCTGACTACTTTCCCGCTTTTTAAGCGGAATTCTTCGATATAGGTTTTGGTGGGTTTCCACTGATTATCGTGCCAGTATTCCTGTCGGGTGCTGTCTTTGAAGCGGATACGATAGAAATCCATTACGTCGCTTCCTACGTTGGTTACGCCCCAGGCTACGTCTTTGTTGAACCCGATAATGATGCCCGGGCAGCCGGGCAGGGCCACTCCATACACGTTTACGCCCGGTGCGGAGAGCTGCATCTGGTACCAGATAGAGGGCAGGCTCAGGCCGAGGTGGGGGTCGTTGGCCAGGATAGGGAGGCCGGTAGCCGACTTGCTTCCGCTGATGGCCCAGTTGTTGGAGCCTATACCCGGATTGGGCCGGGTGATAAACTCGCTCAGCAATTCCTGCTGTATGGGGGGCAGGGTGATCTCGGGTGTTTTTACCGGTTCTGCCTTGAAATTCCAGGGGGTACCGGAAGGAATAATGGGCGATTCTACGGTAGGGTAATCCGGGAAGAGGTCGTTTACCGTATCGATACCGTAGCGTGCCAGCACGTTGGTGAGGCGGAAGTCGTCGCTGGCGCCGTTGAGGGTCTGACGCATATTCATGAGCATCAGAATGGTCTTCAGCGGGGTCCATTCTTCGGGTTGGTAGCCCAGTATTTTGTATTCTACGGGAAGGTTCTTGTAGGAGAGCTGGGATATGAAGGCGTTTACCCCGTTGGAATAAGCGGTGAGTATCCGCCAGGCTTTTTCGTCTTTTTTCTGATTTTCCACGATCTCTTCCGCCGCCCGCGCCATTCCCAGGCGCCGGTTGTACCGGTCAAACTCAAAGGCGGTTTCGCCCACCACTTCTGTCAGGCGGCCGGAGGAAACGAGGGTATAGAATTCCATTTGCCAGAGGCGGTCGCGCGCTACCAGGTAGCCCTGCGTAAAGTAGAGGTCGTCTTCATTGGCGGCAAAAACATGGGGTACGAAATTGCTGTCGAATACCACTTTTACCGGTTCATTCACGCCTTTCAGGAAGATTTCTTCCGAGAGGTCCTCCTCCTGGGTAGTGTTCTGAAGGAAGCCGTGAAACGGACTGAAGAATTTACCCAGGGGCGGTACGCTGCCCAGGGTTTTGTTAAAGAAGTAAATGAGTGCTATGGCCACCAGGGGACTCCACAGGTATTTAAGAAGCTTCATATAGGTTATTCGGGTTGATGTTCTTTTCTCAGCAGGTCATTGACGGTTTTTACCGGGTTAAAGGTAATGAGCGGTACTTCCACAAAAAGGGTGTTCCAGTGGGCCATGGCGCCGTTCCAAAGGCCGGGTAGTTCCTGGGCTTTGAGGGTTTTTCCGCTTTGCGACTTTTCGGTGATAAAGCCGGTTTTATCGTCGCGGAAATCGGGTAAATTGTAATACGCTTTCCGGTGATCGCGGAAAGAGCAGATGAGGTCTACCGGGTTGAAGTGGGTGGCATTTTCAAAAATGGCTATTTGCTTTTTGTGGTCCATATCAAACTGGGCAGATTCTACTATCTGCAAGGCCACGGAGCCGTCTTCGTTGCCTACCCAGAAAGGTCCTCCACCGGGTTCCCCCACATTTTTCACCATGCCGCAAACGCGCAGGGGCCGTCTGAGCTTGCCGAGTACGAATGCCAGTTTATCATCGCCAGACCAGAGGCGGAAACCTTTGGGCGGGTCGATATTCAGCTCATTTTTCAGAAAGCGGACCGCTTTGTTGATCATGAAGGCGCTGGGTTCCGGCTTTTCAAGGCGTTTAACCAGGTAGAATATTTTTTTCTGGTAATCCAGAAGCAGGCCGGCCAGGGCTTTTTTATAGATAACGGTCTCTTTTTTGAGGTGGTCGGGTACTACGTTATCGATGTTCTTGATGAACACCACATCGGCCTGAATGTCGTTCAGGTTGTCCAGGAGTGCGCCGTGGCCTGCGGGACGGAAAAGCAGTTTCCCGTTTTTGTCGCGGAAAGGTTGGTTGTCCGGGTCTACCGCGATGGTATCGGTCGCCGGTTTTTGTTCGGAAAACGCAATGGTATATTTCACACCGTATTTTTCTTCGTACCGGCTTTTTACAGAATTGATCAGGGCTCTGAATTTTCGTTTATGTTCAGGCGATACGGTGAAATGCAAGCGTACTTTTCCCTTGTTATTGGCATAGAGCGCGCCCTCTACCAGGTGTTCTTCCAGGGCGGTGCGGGCGCCATCGGGATAAAGATGAAATTCGAGCAGTCCTTTCGGGAGGTTACCGTAATCGAGTCCGCCGGCACCCAGAAGGGCTTCCAGTTTATTTTGAAGGGAGCCGTCGGTCAGGTGAGCTGAAAGGCTTTTGAAAAACGCGAATTTTTCGGTTTCGTTATGAAACTGTTCTACGGCCTTGTCGGTTTTTCCTTCCTCTTTGGCGGCATACAGGGCTTTGAACATGCGGCTGGCGGCGCCTGAAGCGGGTACGAATTTTACCAGGCTTTTCTTAGGCGCCTGCTGATCAAATAAGTGGGTATATTGCTCCAGTTCTTCTTCGGAAAGCCGGATGATTCCATCGCCGATGGTGGCGGCTTTCACCGCACGGATAAAAGGGAAACCGTTTTTGAAATTCTCGATCTGGTTTTGGATGGCGGCAAGTTGACTGCCGCGTTCTTGTATTTGTTTAAGGTCTTTTTCAGTGAAACTCATTGGGGGCAATTTGTATTAATAAAACCAAATTAGGCAAAAAGTGGTCAATAGTACAAAATTTCGGAAAAATATTAACACGAAGGGCATTTTTGGCGGCAAGGGGGGCGGTGGTAGAGTTCAAACATGCGGGTGTGTTACCCTGGGCATTTTTTTGTTTTGAACTGAGTAATTTCTATCTAAATATTTGTTACATAATGTAACATTCAATACCTTTATGTCATCTAGACAACCACAGAATGAGTAAAGAGAAATTAAAACAGATTGTCGCAGGACTTTTGATAGAGAATGGGAAATTGAAAATGCTACTCCGAAACAAGGCCCAAAGGGGAGACTTGACAGACGAAGAGGTAAACGAAATTATAGATCTGATAGGTCAAAATAACGAAACAATTGATAAACTAAGAGAGGGGCTTAAATAACCGATCTGATTTAATACGATAATTATGGTAACGGCAAGAGAAAGCGAAGTGCAGGAAGTAATAGGCGAGGCCAGGGAAAGGTTAAACGAAGCCGTAAGGTTTCTGCATAATAATGGAGTAGATTATAGCCTGAGTGAATGGCTGACGATAAAAAAGTATTGTGAACGCTTCGGTATAAAAGACACGAATGTGGTGAGTAACTGGATCAAACGAGGAGTTATTCCGTCGGAAAACATTCAGGTGATTGAAGAACTTAATGGGTTAAAACTTATTAAGGCTATTTCTTATAAGGGGGAGTAGAATCGGGCCACCGCACAAATAGTATATAAAAAGAAAAAAGCCGCCCAAATGAGCGGCTTTTCCAGTTGGCCGACTAGGATTCGAACCTAGAATAAAGGCACCAAAAACCTCTGTGTTACCCTTACACCATCAGCCATTACTGTAACGTGGGTGCAAAAATACCGGGTAAATTTATATCCTCCAAATACTTTTTGAAAAAAATTGATTGGCTTTGCCGGAATGATTGATCCTGAGCGGAAAACTTTCGGCAGGGGATTTGGACCATCCCCGAATCATTGCTTAATTTTGCGTGACAAACAAGGCCATTGTGTATGAGATCCCCGTATATTATCGGAATTACAGGTGGGAGTGCGTCAGGAAAAACTTTTTTTCTGAACAGTCTCCTGAAGCATTTTAAGGACGATGAGGTTTGCCTGATCTCCCAGGATAATTATTATAAGGAAAGAGTACACGTACCCAAAGACACCAACGGTGTCTTTAATTTTGATGTGCCGGAATCCATTGACTTCGCCCAGTTCGCCGCCCATATCGACCTGCTGAGAAACGGACAGGCGGTGACGATGAAGGAGTATACTTTCGAATGCGACTTTGAACCGAAAACCATTACGCTGTACCCCGCGCCCGTGATTGTAGTAGAAGGGATTTTCGCCTTCCATGACCCGGCAATTTCGGCTATGCTCGATCTGAAAATTTTTATTGACGCGGTAGAACACGTGAAGATCCGTCGGCGGATTATCCGGGATACCAATGAACGCCAGTACGACCTGGACTCTATCCTGTATCGGTGGGAGAATCACGTGGCGCCTACGTATGAGCGTTTTATTCGTCCTGTGAAGCAGGATGCCGACCTCATTATTAACAATAACCGCGATTTTGAGAACGGCTTAAAACTTCTTACCGCTTATCTCAAAAGCCTGCTGGAAAAAGAGCTGGTTCCTTAAAAAGTGATACCGATCTGCCAGCCCCAGCGTGGTTTCATGTCCTGTTCCCAAGCCGTGATGACCTCAAAGCGCAGGAGTTTAAAGATCCCGTCTAGGCCATAGCCGGCTTCTACATAGTTTTTCATGGCGGGCGTTTTCAGGTAGTTAATGAAGAGGTCTTCTTTTAAGCCGGTAAACCGCGCGATGGGGATCTGCGTAACCAGCAGGCGACGGAATTCATTGATGGCATGTACTTTCACATAAGCGCCCCGGGTAGAATACCGGTAGTAATTATCCGGACTGATCTGTACCGGCAGGCGGGTGTTGAGTAAGCGATAAAAGGAATAGGTGCCTGTGGCCGTTTCGGAGATCTTGACGCTGTTGACGTGCTTCATGTCCATCAGGTAAAGTTGAGAATTGCCCAGGAAGGTGCCGGTTTCCGCGTAGTATTTAAGTTTAACGGTAGGTCCGCTGCTGACCGAATGATCCAGGCCGAAGCTGAGGAAATCATAGTTTACATCCGCCATGCCTTTGGTATAGTTCAGGGAAAACGTGGGCCAGTTGCTGCCCGCATAGGTCTTTTTCCCGTTCCTGATCCGGTATCGGGCGCCCGGGCGGTAGTGCAGGGTATTGGACCAAAGCAGGGCGTTGTGGGGGCTGAACCCGGTGTCTCCCCACTCTTCATTGACCGGTATATTGGAGGTGGGTTCCCGTTTCCCGAGGGCAATGGGCAGGCGGGTCAGGTTGTCTAAAGGAGATCTGTGTGCAAATTCCACGCGGGTAGCTGCGGTGAAAATGTGATCCTGTGTATAGGTGTACCCGATATGCCCGCCGTCTTTGCGGTATAGCTGCATGAGGTTAATCTTAAAAAGGTTCACGAGGGTGTTGGCATAAGCCGGAATGGCCTGGGCCGAATCAAAGGTTTGGGTGAAACTTCCCCCGCCGATAAGTACGCGGTGCGGTCCTTTTTTCAGGTGGAGGTCAGATTTGGCCATCAGGCGGTTCAGGCCGAAGGCATAGCGGACTTGGTTGTCCAGGTTAAAGCTCCAGCGGTCTTTTGGAGCGCTGCTGAAGTTCAGGCGGGTTTCCGTAAATATGCCTTCTACCATATTGTAATTCACGCCCACCAGGGGAAGTAAGGGAGAGGTATAACGAAAATTTACTTTTTTACCAAGACGGAAAGAGTCGCCCAGGAAAATCTCTTTCCAGTAGGTATCCTTCTTCGGTTTTGCTTTAACACTATCTTTTTCAATATTTTGAATCACCCGTATGCTGTCGCCAAACCGATAACTCTTCTTTTCCTCTACGGTAAGAGGAATAGACCGGACCGAGTCCCAGAATTCGGCGGAACGCTTCCGGGCCAGAGAATCGGTAGATACGGAGTCTATCGTCACCGTATTTCGCTCTTCTTTTTTCTGTACAGTTTTTTCTTCTTTTTCCATCTGCCGGGTCAGACGGTTTAGTTCCTTGATGGTGAGTTCTTTCTGGGTTAGGGATACGTCTTTGCGGACTTTGGGCTGAGGGGCGTCTTTACGGTCAAGGACTTTCACTTCGGCTACGTATTTCTCATTGATTTTAAGTGCCTTGTATTTAGGGTTTACCTGGAGTTTCGCGCTGAAATCAAAGCCGAAGGGCTTTCCGGCAAAGTCTATGGCCTGGCTTACCGGTACCCAGACTTCCTGGTGAGGACTGTACAATTGTTTCAGCTTGATGGTAAAACCCTGGTTTACGGTTTCGGCCTCAATACTGTGAATAGACCAGAGGTCGTCAATAATATAGATGGTGCCCCGGCAGACGCCTGGTCCGTAACTCCGGGGAATAATTTTGATTTTATTAATGACCCTTCCCCGGTCTTCAAAGTAGCCCAGGTATTCAAAACGATAGTAGGAAAAGGCTTTGGCCGACAGGGGAGATACGAGGTCGAGGTCGTCTGGTATATTATAAAAATTAACCAGGTAATACGCGCCGGAAATGTCTACTTCATCAAAGCTGAGCTTTTTGGCCAGCACCCGGGTAACCCGCTTGTTGGGCTGGGTGAATTTCAGGTTGACGAGGGCCTCAGATACGAAGGGTACGCCCACCTTAATATTGTTTTTCTCCAGTTGCTTGCGAAAAAGCCCCGGAACTTTGTGAATCAGCAGGGTGTTTTTAACGTAGACGTCGGCGTTGTAATGATCCACCTGTTTGTCGTGGATTTTGCTTTTTGCGATGGCTCTCCGCATGATGGCATAAGCGGGGTCTTCGTTGCTTTTGCCAATTTTGATCTCACCCAGACGGATAGACTGCTCCTGCATGGTGATGCGAAGTGTGATCTCCTTCTCCCCGGTTTCAATTTTTTCGATGACGGTTTTATAGCCCAGGAACTGGAAAACCAGTTCGTACGGCTTCCCCGAGGGCAGATCGAGGCTGAATTCTCCTGCTTCATTGGCCATGGTGCCTACGGCCTCGCCCCGGACGACTACTGACGCGAAGCTCATGGGCTGTCCGGAGGTGTCATGAATCACCCCTTTGACCCGGGTGGCGAGGGAAGGCAGTGCGGCGAAAAGTAACAGGCACAGGATTTTCGTGGTACGGATAGTATTTTCAGACATTTTATGTAATCGGTATTGAATCATCATGCGTGTCGGGTACATCCGCTCAGAAAAGCGGGTACAAACTTAGAATTTTGTTTTTGCAATATGCTTCGGAGGCTCTTCCTGGATACCACAAAGGTATCGGTTTCTTAGGTAATAAGCGCTATAATCCCTGAGGTAATGGCCCGGAACCCGGTACTATTACTTAAACTGCGGGGAGTTTACGCAATTTTTAAATAATTCAGCAGTTCATATAGCATTATTGGTTATTTTTGAGCGTTGTTTTACAGTAGGGCGAATGGAGGCGACTGTGGAGTGGTTGGGTGGCCGTCAAAGCCATATAGGCCAGTAGCTGAGTACCGGAACTAAGCCCCCGGAATTCACTACTCATTACTCACTACTCACTACTCACTACTCAGAACTAATACTTATTACGGATGAAAAAAATTATTTATACTGTTTTTCTTTTATTGGGAAGTGCCGGGGTATTTGCCCAGGCCAAAAAAGTGAGTACCGCTTATATTTTTGAAGATTATATCTTCGAGAATTATAATGGCGTGAAGAAGTTGAACGAGGAGTTGCAGAAAAAGCAGGAGAGCTTTCAGACCGAGTTTAATAAGATTGCCCTGGAGTACCAGGATGCCAACCTGAAATACCAGGAGAGCATGAAGAATATCGCTACGGAAACTAGTGAGTCTATTAACTCCAAGCTAAAGAAGGTGCAGGAACTAAGGCAGAATGCCGATGATTTCCAGAAGGAGTCGGAGAAGCAATTGCAGGAGTTTATGGGAGTAAGCCTGCTTAGGGTGAAGGAAGAAATTCGGGAAGCTGCCACAACGGTATCCCGCCAGAAGGGAATTACGTATATTTTTACGAGGAACCAGTCGGAAACCCCTATGACGCCGTACCGGGTCGTATTATTTGCAGACGATACGAAGACTTCGAACGTTTCAGATGAGGTGTTGAAGGTATTGAACGCAGCGGTGAAATAACCGGTAATTCAGGGGGCGAGTATGCGCTCAAAATGATTGTTCAGGTGCTTGCGGATGGCGGTGCGGTACAGGTCGGCGTCTTTTTTCTTCAGGATATCTACCAGGTCTTTGTGGGAAATAAAATCGCCCATCACAATATCTTTTTCCAGTAACCCGCTTTGGTGTACGTATTGGAATATGGGGAAGAGCAATTCCTGAAGTTCCAGCAGAACATTGTTTTCGGAAATTTTGTAGAGCTTGCCGTGGAACCTGATCTCGTCTTCAATCTGCCAGGGGTCGGCGGTATCGCCTGAAACTATGCTTCCCGCAATTTCCTCCAGTTCTTTCAGATCTTCTTCCGTAATCTTAGTCACAATAAAGTCGGCCATGCCCACTTCCAGGGCCAGGCGCATTTCAAACAGGTCTTTCAGCGTAGAACTGTCGAGAATGGAAGGGTGAAAAACTTTTCTGAGCGGCAGAAGTACATCTGGGTTGGTCAGTACCGCTCCCTTATGCTTCCGAGATTCAATTAACCCGATGGTCCGCAAACGCAGCAGGGCTTCGCGGATCACCGTCCGGCTAACCCCCAGGCTGGAGGCCAGGTCAAGCTCTTTCGGCAGAACATCTCCTACTTTCAATTTGTTTTGGCGGATATAATGAATAATCCGCTCTTCTACTTTATCTACAAGACTGGAGGTGTCGATCTCTTCCAAGGGGGTGCTATTTGTCATAGTTATTCAGATTCGTGTAATTTCTTGTACAAAATTATTAAAAAAATTTGGTAATAAAATAATATGTCATACATTTGGGAAATTATTATGTATAACATAATTCATTTCTTATGCCTAAATATTACGTTCAAACCTTAAAAAAGAGCTTGCTCTTTATGCTGTTACAGACAGCTGTATTCGCTCAGTCTGTTATTAAAGGAAAAATAACCGACGAACTTGACACTCCTGTGGTGGGTGTAACGGTTAAAAACCAAAGCCAGAACAAAGCTACATTCAGTAACGAACAAGGGGTGTTCTCTTTAGAGGCTGCGCCAGGAGATGTGCTGGTATTTACGGCCGTCGGATATTTGCGGCACGAATTGAAAGTAACTTCCCAAAGCGATCTTCTGGTGAAGTTGACTTCCGACCAGACCGCCCTTGACGAGGTGGTGGTGCTGGGCTACGGTAGTATCAAGAAATCCAGCCTTACGGGTTCCGTATCGCGTCTCGACAACAAGGTGCTGGCTACGGGGGTACGTTCGAATCCTGCGTCGGCGCTTGCGGGTACCATTTCCGGATTGCGGGTGCAGCAGACGTCGGGCCGGCCCGGTTCTATTCCGAACATTGTATTAAGAGGAGGAACCACCTATAACGGCGGCGGTTCGCCCCTGATTATAGTAGACGGGCTGGTAAGAAGCAGTTTCAGTGACATTAACCAGGACGATATCGAGTCTATTGATGTGTTGAAAGACGCTTCCGCTACGGCTATTTACGGAGCGCGGGCCTCCAACGGGGTGATCCTGATTAACACCAAAAGAGGAAAGGAAGGTACTTCGAATATTACCTTTAAATCTAAAGTAGGGATGGGTTACGCAAACCTGCCTTTTGAGTTCCTGGGGGCGGAAGATTATTTGTACTGGTCAAGAAAATCCGTGCAGACCTCCGGCATGTACCAGCCCAGTCAGCTGAACCAGCTTACGGCGGTAGGTCCTTTCGGTACCGGAAACCGGTACAAAGACGCTAACGGGAATATCCTCGACGGTAACGTGGTGAATACCGCGGTATGGAGTACGATGTTCCTGGACGACACGAACCGCGAACTGCTGAATTCAGGTGAGGGTTGGAAAACCATGATTGACCCCGTGACCGGACAAGAATTGATTTTCAAAGATTTTAATTATGCGGATTATGCCCTGCGCAGCAAAGCCCTGACCCAGGATTATAACGTGGCCATGCAGGGAGGAAATGACAAGGGAAAATATTACGCGAGCATAGGAAAGTATTACGAAGAGGGGCTCCCGATCACGACATTCTATGACCGCCTCACGTTTATATTGAATGGAGATTACAAGATCAAGCCCTGGCTGACCTCGTATTCCGGGTTGAATTTTGCGAATACGAAATGGCGGGATGCGATTAACGGAGAAGGTAATTATATGACCCGCGCGCTGGGTGCACCGCCCACCATGCGAGGCACCAACGCGAACGGTGACCTGCTGGTAGGGCGCGACTGGGCCGACGGTAACCCTGCCGTGACTGCCGATCAGTTTATCCGGAATAACCTGAATCACAAATTGACGTTGTCACAGGCTCTTGGAGTGGATCTGCTGGCCGGGCTTCACCTGAGGGTGAGCGGTAACTGGTACCTGGATCAGTCTCATCTGGAAGCATTCAATAAAGACTACCTGTCGGGTCCGGGTAACGTGGTGAGAACCCGGAGTTCGTCGGCCAGCTACGGAAAAACGCTGAACCAAACCTACAATGCCGTACTGAGCTATAAAACGGCGTTCCTTGGGAAACATTATGTAGACGCCATGGCAGGCTGGGAATTTATGGATGCATATTCCAACGGCTTTTCGGCTTCGGGAAGCGGGGCGCCTACCGACGACTTCATGGATCTACAGCTGACGAGCCCGGATGCCAACCGCAGAAGCATAGACTCTTACCATAACCGGTCGCGGATCAACTCGTATTTCGGACGGATCAACTACGATTACGATATGCGTTACCTGATGACCTTGACGGTACGTCGCGACGGGTATTCCACCCTGTTGAATAATCGTTGGGGTACTTTCCCCGGGGTGTCACTGGGCTGGAACCTGCACAATGAAGACTTTTTCGGCAGCACTCTGGGTGCGGGCAATATTATCAATACTCTGAAACTGAGAGCCAGCTACGGTGCGAACGGAAACGTAGGCGGTATCGGTACGTACACGCTTCAGGGGGCATACGGCACTTCTTCGTACGGAGGCACCGTGGGTTACCTGATGTCAAGCCTGAGTATTCCCAACCTGAGATGGGAGAGTTTGATTACCAAGGAAGTGGGACTGGAAACCCGCCTGCTGAACCGGGTAGACCTGGGCGTGGCGTATTACCACCGTACGACTTCAGATAAGATTGCGAACCTTACGTTGCCTTCTTCGGCCGGTTTTACCACCATTACCACCAATAACGGAGACATGCAGAACCAGGGCGTGGAGATTGACCTGAACTACCAGGTGGTGAGAAACCGGCAATGGGATCTGTCTTTCAACTGGAATACGGCGTACAACCGGAACAAAATCCTGAAACTGCCTACTAACGGCGTGGAGAATAACCGCCAGGGAGGTTTCCAGGTGTATGACCCGAACACGGGTGAACTCGTGTGGGTGGGCGGTTTCCAGGAAGGTCAGGATCCGAACATGGCCTATGCTTACGAGGCCATCGGGATTATCCGTACCCAGGAAGACCTGGACCGCTACGCGCTACAGCTTCGTGACCTTATCGGCGCCAGAACCCTGGTACACCCTGATGTATTTAACGATATGACGCCCGCCCAGCAAAACCTGCACTATCCGCTGGCCCTGGGCGATGTGATGTGGAGAGATGTGAACGGAGACGGCATTATCAACTCGTATGACCGGGTGTATATGGGCAATACCGTGCCCCGGTGGACTGGCGGATTCGGGATTTATACCCGCTGGAAAGATTTCAGTTTGAGTAGCCGGTTTGACTACGCCTTGGGTTATGTGGCGTATGACGGTCCTAGAGCCTGGTTCCAGGGCATGATGCAGGGTACGTTTAACACGACCACGGATGTGTTCAATACCTGGACTCCCGAGAACCCCAATGCCAAATATCCTACGTATTACTGGGCCGATCAGCTGTTTAAGAACAATACCAGCCGGGAGAGCAGTATGTTTTATAACAAAGGAAATTACCTTTCTTTCCGGGAGATCTCCCTGGCGTATAAATTGCCCGCCGGTTTGGCCAGGCAGCTGAAAATGGAAGATCTGAGTGTTTCGGTTACAGGACAGAACCTGCATTATTGGACAAAAAACAGTCTTTTCTCCGCAGAGAGCGGAAGCGTGGGACAAGGCGGCGGCGGTTACCCTCTGCCCAGAACAGTCATCTTTGGTTTACAAGTAACTTTCTAAAGAAATTCGGTTATGAAAAAAATAGGAATCATATCATTATTCGTGTTTAGCAGCGCCTTCCTGGTCTCCTGCGATAAAACAAGCCTGGACCTGGCGCCGGAAGATTATTTCGCCAGCGGAAGTTTCTGGAAAAATGAAAGCCAGGTGCAGGGCGCCATGGTGGGCCTCCACGCCCAGTTGCGTAATCAGCAACAGGTTTTCTGGAACCTGGGAGAATTGCGCGGGGGTACCCTGCGTGACGGTACGAGCTTTACCGGTACGGCATCTTTGAATTCGGCATCTCTGATTACCCAGGATATCCGGGAAAGCAACCCGGGTTACAGTTCATGGGCAGGGTTGTACGGCCCTATCTTCCAGGTGAATAATTTTATTTACCAGGTAGACCAGGCCACGTATCTTACCGCTGCGCAGAAGGGGTATTACCTTGGTCAGGCGTACGGTTTAAGGGCATTTTATTACTTCCAGCTGTTCCGTACTTTCGGAAGGGTACCCCTGATCACCGAGCCTAAGGTAGCCATCAGCACGCCTTCATCGGCGGAAGAAGCCTATTCGCCCAGAAGCGGTACGGAGAAAGAAACCCTGGACAGGATCAAGAGCGATCTGGACCAGTCGATTGCCGGTTTTTCCGATAATTATTCGGTGCTGATGCAAAAAGGACAATGGTCGCTGGTGGCTTCCCAGATGCTGAAAGCGGAAGTATACCTTTGGTCAGCGAAAGTGACTACAGACGGTGCGGCGCCTGCGAATGCCGCCCAAGACCTGCAAACGGCCCGGGCAGCGGTAGAAGCGGTAATTCCGAAATTCAGTTTGCAGAGTAACTACAAGAGCGTATTTACTACGGCGAGTGTGCCGGCTTCCAAAGGAAATAACGAAGTGATATTTGCGTTGCGCTACCAGGCGGGAGAAGCCACGAACTTCTTCAATAACTTTCTGTATGCGCAGTCGGATGACGTGTCGGGGTACGTAGACGATACCGGGGCGCCCATTCCGAATGACCCTCTCCAGATTGCGGCCAGCGGTTCGATTATCCGTTACGAGTATAAGATAGCGCTCTATAACCTGTACGACAAAGAAGACCAGCGCGCCAATGCCATCTTCCTGAATTTCAACAAGGGAACGGTGAGCGCTGTGGTAATGCGTAAATTCCTGGGTACCCTGGTAGAAGGCATACGGAATTATTCAGACGACTACCCCATTTACCGTTTGCCTGATGCTTACCTGATGCTGGCGGAGATCAAAAACAAACAGGGGCAAGACCCCACCGCGGAGATCATGGCGGTAAGAAACCGGGCCTATAACGGGGCGGCTCCCCAGTTTGTGAACGGAAGTTTTGAAGCCAATGAACTGGCTATATTTTACGAAAGAACCAAGGAGTTTGTTTCGGAAGGAAAGCGGTGGTTTGATTTACGTCGTATGCAGGATGCCAACGGCCAACCCCTGGTGTTCCGGAACGACTTGCCCCTGGTGGGGGTATTGCAGAATGTGGAGGGCCAAAGGCATAAAATACTCTGGCCTATTGACCTGAACACCATGGCGGCAGATCCTACCCTTACGGGAGATCAGAATCCGGGTTATTCAGGAACCTAAGCGTTTCCCTGGCCCGTGCATGAGGCACGCACGGGCCAGGGTTATAAAAACAGGTTTTCCTTTGGGGAAAACCGCTTTTTTAGGATTTTTGATCCATAATTTTTTACCATCATGCTAGTAAATAAAATAGAAGGTTTAATTGCGGCTCCTTTTACTCCGTTTTATGCGAACGGGGATATTAATCTAAAGGCAATTCCGACCTATTATTCCTTCCTGAAAAACAATAAGGTAACCGGAGCCTTTATCTGCGGTTCGACAGGCGAGGGAGTTTCGCTCACGTTTAACGAAAAAGTAGCGATTTTGAACGAATGGGCTACACTGACCCGCAAAGACGAGGATTTTCAACTGATCATGTTTCTCGGAGGAACCAACCTGAGGGAGTGCAAGGAGCTGGCGGCTATTGCGCAGGAAGCGGGCGCCGATGCGGTTGCTTTTACCTCCCCTTTCTATTTCAAACCCGCCAATGTGAAGCAGCTGGCCCTTTGTTGTGCCGAGGTAGCTTCGGCTGCACCGGAAACCGCATTCTATTACTACCACATTCCCGTACTTACCGGGGGAAATTTTGCCATGATTGACCTCCTGAAAGAAGTAGATGGCCTTATTCCCTCTTTCCGGGGAATCAAATATACCCACGAAGATTTCATGGATTTCCTTTCCTGCCTGAATTATAATGACCGCAAGTACGACCTGCTGTGGGGAAGAGATGAAAATATGCTGTCGGCGCTGATTCTGGGGTCAAGGGGAGCGGTAGGGAGTACCTACAATTACGCGGCGTCCCTGTATCATGAACTGATTGACGCGTTTGACCGGGGTGCGTTTGAAGAGGCCAATGCTCTTCAGCAAAAGTCGATTGACATGATCACCCTCCTGGGTAAATACGGGGGGATAGCCACCGGGAAGTCCTATATGAAGCTGGTAGGAGTAGATTGCGGAGAATTCCGTCTGCCGGTGAGTAACATGAGCGCAGAAAGTTTTCAGGCATTTTCGGAGGAAGTGGCCGGTTTGGGCTTTGATTCATTTAAATCTACCGCGGGATGAGACCCTGGATACCTATGATCCTGTTAATTTCAGCATGCAGCTCCGGGCATGAGCTCCGGTGGGATAGTTCTTCTGCGTTGCCGGCCGGGGAAAACGGTACGGCGCACCGGGGGCTGGCCGGACCGGTGACGGGGATTATCGGCGACCGCCTGATTGTAGGCGGAGGGGCCAATTTTCCGGATAAAATGCCCTGGGAAGGAGGGAAAAAACACTATGCTACAGAGGCCTATATTTACGTTATAGAGGAAGACGGCCTGGAGCTAATTCGCACACAGACATTAGAGGGGCTGGCATCCTATCCGGGCAATTGCTCGGCCGGTGGGGCGCTTTACGTAGCGGGTGGGGAGAACAGCGAGGGACCGGTGAGTCAGGTAAGTAAGATTCGCTTAGAAGGCGACAGCTTAATGGTAGAGGTACTTCCTTCTTTGCCGGTTCCACTGACTAACGGAGGCTTGGTTTATGCCGATGATAAATTGTATTTTATCGGGGGAGAAAACAAAATTTCGGTTTCTGACCGGATCTATAAATATGATTTTTCCGGGGACGCACCCCAATGGCAAGAGACCTCATACCGTTTACCCTACCCGGTATCTCATGCCGTAGTAGTTTCAGATGGGAATCGTAAAATCTACATTGCTGGAGGGAGAAAACGGAATGAAGATGTCGTAAGTACGCTTTATGACCGCGTGCTGGAGCTTGATTTGCATTCAGAAGATATTCGGCAGGTGGCTACCCTCCCCAAGGCTTCGGCGGCAGGAACCGGGCTGCTTGACCGGGAAGGGAACTTGCTTCTTTTTGGAGGAGATACGGGGGAAACCTTTCACCGGGTAGAAGAGCTGCTCCTGCAAATTGCCCGTACGAAAGATGCCGGGTTACGAAAGAAACTGGAAGCCATAAAGGCGGAGGTGCAGGGTGGACATCCCGGATTTTCCAGGGTATGCCGGAAATACGATTTTAAAAAGGAAAATTGGGTGGAAGTGACTCCGGTTTCGGGCGAGAGTCCGGTGACCACCACGGCCCTGGCTTACAAAGACCGCGTCATTATCCCCAGCGGGGAGGTGAGGGCGGGGGTGAGGACCGCGCAGATTTTGGTGGGGAAATTTTGACCGCTTCCCTGCCTGAAAGTTAAAATGTATACCGATGAGAAACCGTAAATTTTACCCTTGGGTAGTGGTAGGCCTGCTGTGGGTGGTAGCCCTGCTGAATTATCTTGACCGGCAGATGCTGTCGACCATGCGGGAAGCCATGCAGCTGGATATAGTGGAGCTGCAAAAAGCCGAAGCCTTTGGGGTACTGATGGCCATTTTCCTGTATATATACGGGTTTATGAGTCCGGTAGCCGGGGTAGTGGCCGACCGCGTGAACCGCAAGTGGCTGATTGTAATCAGCCTTTTTGTATGGTCAGCAGTGACGTACGGTATGGGTGTGGCCCAGAATTACAACCAGTTGCTGGTATTGCGCGCTGTGATGGGCGTGAGCGAAGCCTTGTATATACCGGCGGCCCTGGCCATGATTGCCGACTACCATACCGGGAAAACCCGTTCTCTCGCCATCGGTATTCACATGACCGGTCTGTATATGGGGCAGGCGTTGGGTGGTTTCGGGGCCACAGTAGCTCACCAGTACGGTTGGCATACCACTTTTCACTGGTTCGGTATTACGGGTATTGTATATTCGGTGATCCTGGCTTTTTTGCTGCACGAAAAGCACCCGGAAAATATAGGAGAGCAGAAAGGGGGAGTGGTGAAAATACCTTTTCTCAAAGGGCTGTCTACCTTGTTTTCCATGACGGCTTTCTGGGTGATTTTGTTTTATTTCGCGGCGCCCAGTCTACCAGGCTGGGCTACCAAAAACTGGTTGCCTACCCTTTTTGCCGACAGCCTGGGTATTCCCATGGCAGAGGCGGGCCCTTTATCTACCATTACCATTGCGGCTTCTTCCTTCGTTGGGGTGATCATTGGCGGTCTCCTGAGTGACCGCTGGGTGCTGAAGAATGTGAGAGGAAGGGTTTTTACGAGCGCGATAGGACTGGGCCTCACCATTCCTTCTCTTTTTCTGCTGGGTATGGGCGATACTTTCCTGACGGTAGTAGGGTCGGCTGTCTTGTTCGGGGTAGGATTCGGGATGTTTGACGCGAATAATATGCCGATTCTCTGCCAGTTTATTCCTTCCCGCCTGAGGGCCACTGCCTACGGTTTCATGAACATGGCGGGGGTTTTCGCGGGCGCCCTGGTGACCCAGGTGCTGGGTCGTTTTAAAGATGAGGGGCATTTCGGATCCGGGTTTTCCATGCTGGCGGTGATGGTGGCCGCGGCGCTGATTTTGCAGCTGATGGTACTCCGGCCGAAAGTGATTGATTATGAGGGCAGGTGAGCTGTGAGCAATGAGCTTTGAGCAATGAGCTTTGAGCAATGAGCTTTGAGCAATGAGCAATGAGCGTTGAGCAATGAGCTTTGAGCTTTGAGAAGAACAGGTAATGCAGGCGGTTGGCCGTTGGGTTGAAATTTTAAAAAATGAAAAGTTCTCGAACATATTTCCTCTTTTTGGTGCTACTTTTCAGTACTCTGGCCCTTTATGCCCAGGGCAAAGTACGGGTGGCGGCTATAGGTGATTCGGTGACAGAAGGGCTGGGTCTGAAAACAGGAGAATCCTACCCTTCGGTCTTGCAAAGTTTACTGGGTGACGCCTACGAGGTAGGCAATTTCGGACACAGCGGCGCCACGGTTTTACGAAAGGGGCATAACCCCTACGCCCGAACGGAGAAACTCACCCGCGCCCTGGCTTTACGGGCCGATATAGCGGTGATTCACCTGGGCCTGAATGATACGGATCCAAGAAATTTCCCGCATTACCGGGATGAATTTATACGGGATTATCTATGGTTGATTGATACCCTTAAAGCTACTAATCCCCAACTTGACATTTGGGTATGCACCATGACTCCTGTTTTTACGGGACATCCCCGGTTTTCATCCAGTACATTTTCATGGTATCACCAGGTACAGGAGCTGATTGGCCGGGTGGCGGAAGTGCGGGGCCTGAAGGTGATTGATTTTTTTTCGGCCCTGCATAACCGGCCGGATCTGTTTACTGATGCGCCTACCTTGCATCCCAACGCCCGCGGCGCGTCGAACATTGCCAGCATCGTGAAACGGCATCTTACCGGCGACTTCGGCGGGCTGCAACTGGCACCGGTATTTACCGAAAACATGGTGGTGCAAAGAGGGAAACCTTTGCAAGTATGGGGCCGGGCCAATGCCGGCACCCGCGTAACCGTCACCTGGGAAAATAAAACTCAATATACCTATAGCGGCCGTAACGGGGCGTGGGAAGTCAGCTTCCCCGCCCCTGAGGCTGATTTCCGGCCGCGGGTTTTGAAAGTAGAAAACGAGGACCAAAACGTCACTTTCCGGAATGTGCTGGTAGGCGATGTATGGCTGGCTGCGGGACAGTCGAATATGGAATTCCGGCTGCGTGACGCTTTCCGGGGCGACAGCCTGGCCCGGGCGGCGGGACCGGCCATTCGCCTGCTAAGGATGGAGCCGTACGCCCGCACCGACGCGCAGGTCTGGGATTCCCTGGCTTTAGAGAAAGCCAACGCACTTGACTTTTTTTCGGGCCAATGGGAAGAAAATACCGTAGAACATGCGGCCGCCTTCTCGGCCGTGGCCTACGCTTTTGCCCATGAGGTGGCCAAAGACCAGGGCGTGCCGGTAGGCGTCATTGACCTTTCAGTGGGCGGATCGCCCCAGATGGCCTGGTTGCCCAGAGGGTCACTCGAAGCCGACACCCGCTTTGTGCAGGCCCTCCACCCCTGGCGGAAATCCGATTACCTCATGGCCTGGTGCCGGGAGCGCGCCGGTCAGAATCTTCAGCTGACAGATTCCCCTTTTCAGCAACATACCTACGCGCCCGCCTATATTTTTGAAGCGGGGGTGCGGTCCCTGCTGCCTTTCCCCCTGAAAGGAGTACTTTGGTACCAGGGTGAAAGCGATGCGGAGAACGCGGAACTGTATGCCGAATTGTTTCCGTATTTTGTGCAGGAATGGAGGAGAGAATGGAAGCAGGATTTCCCTTTTCTGTATGTTCAGCTGTCGAGCATAGAGCGCCCCTCCTGGCCCTATTTCCGGGATACCCAAAGACGGCTTTTGGAGCAGGTGGAAAACGCGGGCATGGCGGTGACTTCGGATATCGGAGACCCGCGGGATGTACACCCCCGGGAGAAAATTGTGGTGGGAGAGCGCCTGGCGCTGTGGGCCCTGAACCGGGTGTACGGGAGAAAAGTGCTGCCTTCCGGTCCTTTGTTTTCCGGATATACCCGGAAAAACGAGGCTTTGGAGCTGAGTTTCCGGTACGGAGAAGGACTGGCCGCGGCAGACGGGACGGCCCTTCGCGGTTTTACTTTTTTTACGCGCGACGGCCGCAAGGTGGAGGCCCAAGCCCGTATCGTGAACGGGAAAGTGCGGATCATCGCGCTTCCTGAGGCGGTTTCTCTGGTGTACGGGTGGGAACCCGTGAGCGATGGCAACCTGGTGAACGCGGCGCATTTGCCGGCCAGTACGTTTCAAATAATTTTAAACTGATGTATGGAATACCTGAGGTCACTTCGTGATTTTTACAAAAAGCAACTCCTGGAAGACACCGTCCCCTTCTGGTTTCCCCGCTCCTACGATGAGGAGAATGGGGGTTACCTGCTGATGCGGGATGCCGACGGCAGCCTGTTGGATACCGACAAGGCCGTGTGGATACAGGGCCGGGCCTGCTGGCTGCTGGCCACCCTCTATACTACGGTAGAAAAGCGACCCGAATGGCTGGAAGGCGCGCGGTTGGGGTATGAGTTCCTCCGCGACAAGTGTTTTGACAAGGATGGAAAGATGTATTTTCACGTAGACCGGGAGGGAAACCCGATCCGGATGCGGCGGTATTTTTTCTCCGAAACCTTTATGGTCATTGCCTGTGCGGCCTATGCGCGGGCATCGGGCGATGCAGAAGCGGAAGCGCTGGCCCGCCGCATGTTTGGCGTTTGCCTGGAATATGCTTGCGGAGAGCGTAAGATTACGCCCAAGTTTGAAAGTACGCGCCCTTCGAGAGGCATAGGCGTACCCATGATCATGATGAATACGGCCCAGCAGTTAAGGGAAACGCTGGGCGATCCACGCTGCGACGCAGCCATTGGCGCCTGGATTGAAGAGATCGAAACCTATTTTGTGAAAGACGATATCCGCTGTGTGATGGAGCAGGTAGCACCTGACGGCAGCATCATAGACCATATCGACGGAAGAACGCTGAACCCCGGCCATGCCATAGAAGGTGCGTGGTTCATCCTGCACGAAGCGCTGCATAGAAACCGGGATCCGAAATTGATTCACCTGGGTTGTCGTATGCTGGATTATATGTGGGAAAGGGGCTGGGATAAGGAACACGGGGGGATTTTGTATTTTCGTGATGTGTACGATAAGCCGGTGCAGGAATACTGGCAGGATATGAAATTCTGGTGGCCCCAGAACGAGGCCATTATCGCTACGCTCCTGGCTTACCTGGTGACCGGAAAGGAGAAGTACCGGGAGATGCATCGCCAGATTCACGATTATGCCTACGGCCATTTTCACGATAAGGAGCAGGGAGAATGGTTCGGGTATCTCCACCGCGACGGGCGCGTGGCACAAACGGCGAAGGGCAATATGTTCAAAGGACCCTTTCACCTGCCTCGCCAGGAGTGGTATTGCATGACCATTTTAAACCGGTTTTTGGGGGAGGGTGTTAGATATTAGACATTAGCTGTGAGCAATGAGCTGTGAGCTTTGAGCCGCGCGGCACACCAGTTTTCTAATATCTAACATCTAACAGCTAAATTTAGTACTCATGAGAGGAATATTCATTTTACTTTTTTTGTTCGGTGGGTTGCAGGCTCAGGAAAGCCTGATTCCGTATCCCAGGGAAGTGCGCCTGTCGGATGAAATGCTGGACCTCAGCGGGGGTGTTCGCCTGGAGGAGGGAGACGTCCGTCTGGACAGGGAGTATCGTCTTGCACGGGTTATCCTGGCAGAAAAGGGTATTCCGGAAGGGCAGGGTCTGTTTCTTCGTCTGAAGCTGACCGAAGGAATGGAAGCGGAAGCGTACACCCTGGAAACGGGTAAAGAGGGCATTACGGTGACGGCCTCCGGGGCGTCCGGTATTTTTTACGGACTCCAGACCCTGAGGCAGTTTTCGGGCAAGCGGGTACCCTACGGGGAAATCCGGGATGCACCCGCATTTTCCTGGCGGGGATTCCTGGTGGATGTAGGCCGGAACTATCAACCCCTGGATATGCTGAAAGAGCAGATCGAGGTGATGGCCCGTTATAAATTGAATGTATTCCATTTTCATTTTACGGAAGACATTGCCTGGAGGCTGGAAAGCCGGGCGCATCCCGGACTCACGGCGGCAGACAATATGACCCGCTGGGCGGGAAAATTCTATACCGAAGCGGAATTCCGGGAACTGATCCGGTTTTGTGAGGAGAGGCATATTTTGTTTTTACCGGAAATCGACATGCCGGGCCATAGTAAGGCTTTTGAGCGGTATTTTGGAGTAAATATGCAGTCGGAAGCCGGCATTGCGCATATCAAGGAGCTGCTCAGGGAGTTTTCGGTGACCTATCCGGGTCTGCCTTATCTGCACATAGGGGGCGACGAGGTGAAGATCACCAACCCCGACTTTATGTCCGAAATCACCGGGTATGTGGAGAAGTTAGGGTACAAAACCATAGGCTGGGATCCGGGTAGCAACCTGGAGCCCCAGACCATCCGTCAGCTGTGGATGGGCGGTCCGAAAGAGATAGAAGAAAAGGGCGGGCAGGTGTATATCGATTCCAAGCATTTGTACATCAACCACATGGATCCATTGGAAACGGTGGTGACCCTGTTTCACCGGAAAATCGGGGAACGGGAGAAAGAACACGGCCAGCTGAAGGGGGCTACGCTCTGCGCCTGGCCCGACCGGGCCGTAAAGGAACCCGGAGATATGCTGGTGCAGAACGCGGTTTACCCGGCGCTGCTGACCTTCGCCGAACGAAGCTGGCGGGGCGGTGGAGAGGCGGGATGGACGGCCCGTATTTTTCCCCGGGATACGCGGGCGTACCGGGAGTTCAGGCAGTTTGAGGACCGGCTTCTGGAACACAAGCGAAACTATTTTTACGACCGTCCTTTTCCCTATATTCGTCAAACGGGGTTATATTGGGAGTTAATGGGTCCGTTTCCGAACCAAGGGGAGGTGGGCAGGGATTTTCCGGTGGAGCCTTTGGGTGAGACGGTGAACGCGGAGGGGGGAACGGTCATTCTGAGGCACTGGTGGGGAGACATTATCCGGGGCGTGCTGGAACGGCCGGAGCCGAACACCACCTGGTATGCCAGAACCCGCGTATGGAGCGAAGAGGAGGGAGAAAAGCCCTTTTGGATAGGGTTCAATGACCTTTCCCGCTCGTATACGTCTGACTCCCCCCGGCGGGGCACCTGGGACGACCGGGGCAGCAGGGTTTGGGTCAACGGAGGGGAGGTTTCCCCATCCGACTGGAAGCAGGCGGGGCAGAAAGGCGACCTGGAAGTTCCCCTGATTGACGAGGGGTATACCTACCGGCCTCCGACCATGATCGTGCTTCAAAAAGGGTGGAATGAGGTGCTGATCAAAGCGCCGGCAGGTGATTTTAAAGGAAAAGACTGGGCAAATCCGGTCAAGTGGATGTTTACGTTTATAGAGGTGAAATAGCTATGAGCAGCGAGCTTTGAGCTTTAGGAAATCGACATAGCAACTGACTCATGAATAAGCTCATAGCTCAAGGCTAAAATTTATAGAGGTGAAAAGGTTCGTTCAAAACTAAATAATGTATTTATGAAGAAACTTATTTTAACGTTAATTGCGGTGACAGGGTTTACCGCTTTGCGGGCCCAGGAGGTCACAGTTTTTAAGTCGGGCGAAGACGGTTACGCCAGTTATCGTATCCCGGCCATTATCCAGGATAAGTCGGGCGCCCTCATTGCTTTTTGCGAAGGGCGGGTAGACCATGCCGGTGATTACGGGAATGTAGACATTGTGTACAAAATCAGCAAAGACAAGGGAACCACCTGGGGTCCTTTGCAGGTAGCGGCCGATTACGATAAATTGCAGGCGGGGAATATGGCGCCGGTGGTCGACCTGCTGGATCCCCAATACCCCAACGGACGTATTTTTCTATTTTACAATACAGGAAATGACCATGAGGGTGAGGTAAGAAAGGGAAAAGGACTGAGGGAACTCTGGTACATTACCTCTACAGACGGGGCCCAGACCTGGTCAGAACCGGTGAACATTACCACCCGGGCCCACCGGCCCAAGCAACCGGCCCTGAATCCGGCCTATAATTTCAGCGAAGACTGGAGAACCTATGCCAACACGCCCGGACACGCCTTTCAGTTTGTCTCCGGACCGAACAAAGGCCGGATTTACATCGCAGCCAACCACAATGCCGGTAACCCCCAGCCCGCCAATAAGGACTGGAACGCGCACGGCTACTACTCAGACGATCACGGTAAAACGTTTAAGTTGAGCGAAAATGTGCCTTATCCCGGTACCAATGAATCTATAGCGGCGCAAATTGGCGAAAACAGCGTGTATATGAGTTCCCGGAACCAGCAGTTGACACCCCGGCAGCGGGTCATTTCCATCTCGCACGACGGAGGACACAGCTGGGCATCTTCGGCACCTGACCCCCAGCTGCCCGACCCTGTGAACCAGGGATCTGTGCTTTCCTGGAAAGAAGGAAAAGGATTTATCCTGGCGCACCTGAACGCGGCCGATGAGAAAAACCGGGATCACCTGACTCTTCGTCTTTCCCGCGATTCGGGAAAAACCTGGTATGTAAACGACCTGATCGCCAAAGCGCCTGAAGGGTACAAAGGGGCGTATTCGGCGTATTCAGACATGGTGCTGGTGAAAAAGAAACGCATGGGGATCCTGTACGAAAAGGATAATTACAGGGAAATTGTGTTCCTGATCCGTAAAATAAAGTAATGAAATAGCCATGAGCATTCAGCCGGGTGGCGCACCACTATCAGAAAACCGGCACATCCACCGCCTGATGAACAAGCGAAGCGTCACCCGGCTGACCGCTGATAGCTAAAATGTATACCGCTGAAAGTAAGGCCTGGAAGTTATTTCAGGTCTTTATTTTTTCGATCAATTCTTCAGGGGTATTGACTACGGTAAGTCGGTTGCGGTTGTGCGGCAATACAAAACCTTCCTGCACCATTTTATCCACTTGCATAATCAGGGGGTCGTAAAATCCTTCGGTATTCAGAATGAAGGTTGGTTTTTGGTGGAGTTCCAGTTGTACATTTGTGAGTGTCTCAAAGAGTTCATCCATGCTACCGTATCCGCCGGGTAGGGTCACGATGATGTCGGCCAGTTCTTCCATCAGCACCTTCCTTTCCTGCATTGTATTCACCACTTTAAGCTCTGTGCAGCGGATATTCGCGATTTCCCGGTCGATCAGGCGCTGGGGCATCACGCCGGTGACTTCACCGCCGCGGTCGAGCATGGCATTGGACAGGGCGCCCATCAGTCCCACATTTCCTCCTCCGAAAAGGAGGTGAAAGTGATTCTCTGCCAGCAATTCACCCAGGCGGGCGGCCGCTTTTACATATTTTTCAGAATTTCCCGTTCGGGAACCACAATAGACGAGTACGGAAGACATGATATAGATTAGATGGGGCAAAAATAGCAAATGAATTTGTATGCGGGAAGCCAGAGGAAAGGAGGCGCTGGTATTGTGTAAAAAAAACAGTATACTTGCGCGGTGATTAAGGGAAAAACAATGCGAAAATCTATTCAAACGGCGGGCCTGGTGGTGGTGAAGGAAAACAGGCTGCTGCTGGCGTACAGCAGGAATAAAAAGGCGTGGTATCTTCCGGGCGGAAAGGTAGACGAAGGGGAGACATCTCTTCAGTCTTTGCAACGGGAGATCTGGGAAGAGTTGACGTTAAAAGTGGAGGCTGAATCGCTGCGGTTCTACTGCCATATCACGGCTCCGGCGTACGGAGAAGAGAATCTGTTGATGGAGCAGGACTGCTTCCTCTATACCCTGCACGAAGATATTGTGCCGGGCAACGAGATTGAGGCCGTCCGGTTTTTTGACCGGGAGAGTTATTCCCGGGAACCGGCGCAGGTGGTGGGAGTGGTGGAGTTATTTGAAAGGTTGCGGGCGGATAATCGGATAAAGTGAATAAATATGGCAAACGAACTTTCTAAACAAAATCTTAGCCTGTTTGAGCGAATCAAGCGGACAGACCAAAATGGAAATGAATTTTGGAGTGCAAGAGATTTGTCTAAAGTATTGGAATACTCCGAGTATAGGCACTTTTTGCCCGTAATAGAACGGGCAAGGGAGGCTTGTACAAATAGCGGACAGGCACTTGCAGACCATTTCGAGGAGATCCTCGAAATGGTTACAATTGGTTCAGGTGCACAAAGAAAAACAGAAAGCATAAAACTATCAAGATATGCCTGTTACCTCATAGTGCAAAATGCCGACCCGGGTAAGGAGGTTGTAGCTCTAGGGCAAACCTATTTTGCGGTGCAAACCCGGTTGCAGGAAATCCGGCAAATGGATGAATACAACCGTCTTAGTACAGAAGACGAAAAGCGGTTGTTTCTCCGTAATGAGATGGCAAAGCATAACACACAACTGGCTGCCGCTGCTAAAGATGCGGGAGTTATTACCGAAATAGAGTATGCGATATTTCAAAATCATGGTTATAAAGGTTTATATGGTGGATTGGATGCCAAAGGGATTCATGCGAAAACCTGCCGGTAGCAGACAGCATTAAGAAGATAGAAAAAGCTCATCACCCTAAACAGCTAAAATCTAAGAAAAAAGATAAGTGAATGGGAAGGATATAATCTTGATGAAGTGTACGGCTTCGGTTCGGTGCGGGGTTCCGTAAAAGTTACAATTCCATCCGGAAATTCCGTAACCGGAGCCCCCGTTTTTATTCCGAAATTTGTACCGTGATGACAACAACGAAACCAATGATCTATCTTCCCCTGGAAAACGTAGACAGCGAGCATTGCGCGATGATCGTAGACAAGGGGCTGTCTCGGGTAAAGGGTGTAGAAACCCATAAGGTGGAACTGAATAACCGCAGGGCCGCCATTACGGTGAAAGACAATGAAGCGGTAGGGGAAGCGGTCAAGGCCATCAAGGATCTGGGCTATGGCGTGACCACGGTAAAACATACCTTTCCCGTGCTGGGAATGAGTTGTGCTTCCTGTGCTTCCAGCGCGGAAAGTATTGTAGGTTACGAACCGGGGGTGGTAGACGCGTCTGTAAACTTCGGTACAGGCAACCTCACCGTAGAATACCTGCCCGAAACCACGAACCCGGCCTCCTTGCAGAAGGCGTTGCAGGGGGTGGGCTATGACTTGCTGCTGGAAGACGAGAGCCGCCGCCAGGAGACCCTGGAGACTCTGCATGCGGAGAAATTCCGACAGTTGAAAAACAAGACGGTGTGGGCCATTGTGCTGTCGCTCCCCGTAGTGGTGATCGGCATGTTTTTTATGGATATGCCCTACGCCAACCCCATCATGTGGTTTTTTTCTACGCCGGTGGTGTTGTGGTTGGGAAAAGATTTCTTTATCAATGCGTGGAAGCAGGCCCGGCACCGTTCGGCCAACATGGATACCCTGGTGGCGCTCAGTACGGGTATCGCTTATATTTTCAGTGTTTTTACCATGCTTTTTCCCCGCTTTTGGCATCAGCGGGGCTTGCATGCCCACGTGTATTTTGAGGCCGCGGCGGTGATTATCGCTTTTATTCTTTTGGGGAAACTCCTGGAAGAAAAAGCCAAGGGAAATACCTCTTCCGCCATAAAAAAACTGATGGGCTTGCAGCCGAATACAGTAGTGGTAGTGGAAGCAGACGGCACCGAAAAGCAGAAAGCCATTGAGGAGGTGAATCCGGGAGACATCCTCCTGGTTAAGCCGGGAGAGAAGATTGCGGTAGACGGTACAGTGGTATCAGGGGCTTCGTATGTAGATGAGAGTATGCTGAGCGGGGAACCGGTTCCGGTCTTAAAAGAAGAGAACGAAAACGTATTTGCGGGTACTATTAACCAGAAGGGAAGTTTTACGTTTAAGGCCCTGAAGGTAGGAAAGGAAACCCTGCTGGCCCAGATTATTAAAACGGTACAGGACGCCCAGGGCAGTAAAGCACCGGTGCAGAAGCTGGTGGATAAGATTGCGGGCATTTTTGTGCCGGTGGTGATGGGTATTGCGGTGCTTACGTTTATACTTTGGCTTATTCTGGGGGGAGAGAACGCCGGGGTGCAGGGGCTGCTGGCGGCCGTGACGGTGCTGGTGATTGCGTGTCCCTGTGCTTTGGGCCTGGCTACGCCTACCGCCATCATGGTGGGGGTGGGAAAGGGTGCGGAAAACGGTATCCTGATTAAGGATGCGGAAAGCCTGGAGCTGGCGAAAAAGGTAGATGCCATTATTTTAGATAAAACCGGCACCATCACGGAAGGGAGACCGGAGGTGACGGGAGTGTTATGGCGGAATGGGGTGGAGGCGGCCCGGGATGTGTTGGTCGGCATCGAAAAACAATCGGAGCACCCATTGGCCGGGGCGGTAGTGAAGTATTTTCAGTCCGCGGGCGTTTTGGCGCTGTCCGGGTTCAGTAGTATTACGGGTAAGGGTGCCAGGGCGGAGCATGCGGGCGAAACGTATTATGTAGGAAACAGGAAGCTGCTGGCGGAAAATAACATCTGGATAGACGAGGCCCTGCTGGAGCAAGCCGGGAAGTGGGGGGAGACGGCGCAGACGGTCATCTGGTTTTCCGACAGCCGGGAGGCCCTTGCGGTTTTGGCGGTATCGGATAAAATCAAGGAAACCTCGATGAAGGCCATCCAAGAGCTGAAAGACCTGGGCATTGACCTGTATATGCTCACAGGAGATAACGAAGCTACGGCGAAAGCCATCGCGGAGCAAACGGGCATTCCGCATTACAAGGCGGAGGTATTGCCCCAGGAGAAAGCCGGTTTTGTCAGAGAACTCCAGGCAAAGGGAAAAACGGTGGCCATGGTGGGCGACGGCATCAATGACAGTACGGCCCTGGCTACGGCCGATGTGAGTATTGCTATGGGGAAAGGCTCGGATATCGCGATGGACGTAGCGAAAATGACCATCATTTCTTCCGACCTGGTTAAAATCCCCCAGGCCATCCAGTTATCCAGGCAAACGGTGGCCACTATCCGGCAAAACCTCTTTTGGGCGTTTATTTATAACGTGATCGGAATTCCGGTAGCGGCAGGGGTATTGTACCCCCTGAACGGTTTCCTCCTGAATCCCATGATCGCCGGGGCGGCCATGGCCCTCAGCAGTGTGAGCGTGGTCAGCAACAGCCTGAGGCTCAAGTGGAAGAAGTGAAGCGGTCGTGGACCTTCAGGGGATAACGGGACACGTCTTCAATTTACAAACAATTAAAACAGAGAAAAATGGAAAAGCTACAATTCAAAACTAACCTCAATTGCGGAGGCTGCGTATCTAAGGTACAAACTGACCTGGACAATGCTCCCGGCATTTCTGAATGGAGCGTAGATATTCAGCATACGGATAAGATACTCACCGTGAAATCGGAAGGTATTTCAGAAACGGAAGTGGTGAGCCTCATTAAAAAGAAAGGCTTTAAAGCCGAGCCGGTGCAGGGGTAAGCGATTGGAGATAATATTCTGAAGCACCCGTTCCAAAAATAGGTATCCATAAAAAAAGCCGACTCAATTTCTTGACCGGCTTTCTGTTCAGTAGTGGGAACAGGACAAATCTCGAAACATTTTTTAGATGATTTGGAACGGTTAGCGATGTCGAAAGAAGACGATATGGGAGTGTATAAAAAATAGAGTTCAATTCTGTTGATGTAATTGAACCCTATTTTAGTTATAATTAGCAACTGCTAATTCTCTTCTTCGTAATATATCTTATAGTATTTTCTTCCGTTTTCATCAATGCCTTGTTCAATCAATTCTCTGTTACCGTGAATGTAGATATGGAAATTTTTGTCGAATTTAAGCACACTTTTGAAAACCCGTGCTTGTTTTTTTACCGCTTGGGCTGATATTTCAAAGTTGTCGGCAAGTTCTACCTCGTTTTCTTGTCGATAAGTTTGGTCAAATTTTCTGAACGACTCGATTACATTATAGCACTTTATTCCTTATGATAATAGTGTTCATTACATGCTCTTATACCAATAGAAAAATGCTTCCGGATTGGTCTTTTTTAACTTGTTCAATTTATTATAGGTTGGGTCTTCAATCAGCCAATCCTTAATCTCCAATGGATTTTTAAACCGTTCGATTTCCTGATTTTCTTTATTCAGTAATGAAGTCAGATAGGCAACTTTAGATGAAGCTGTTGTGGCTTCTTCGATTGAAAAGCGATCGATAATAAAATTCGTGAAATTCTTAATGCCCAATTGTAGGTGTTTGAACTCATCAGATTTCATATCCCTTTCTGCCAATGTGTAACAAGCCAGCCAGGTGTCTTCCAATACCTCTTTGGCATCTATATTTAATTTTCGATAGCCAATTTCCTCTTGTACCACTCTCGAATAACTTTCTTTTACGACGTTAACGTCAGTTATCCGGTCAAACAAAAAACCTATATCATATAACTGTTTAATGATTTCTACAGGGCGACTTTTTGAATACAATATGCCTGTGGTTTTGGGTGCAAAAGCCGTTAACTTATCTCCCAAAATGGCCTCAAAGGTTGGCAATACAACTATCGTATCTTTTCCCGACGTGGCTAACCAACTGTGGTTTATCGGATATTCTCTTGTTTCAGGATATGGATTAGGCGTGTAGAGCAAATCTAACAGTATCGGTTCTTCATTACCATCTACCGCACTTTTGTAAAACATCTTGAAATGTCCGATAGGTGCATCAGGCGAATGTTTTCGGTCGTTATCATCTTCCCAACGGATAAACATTTCCAATTGGCTAATGGTCTCTAAAATCTCCTTGATTTTATCTTCCTGTTCTTCTGTAATGATGTCAATATCTATCGAAAACCGCTTAGGCATTTCCGTTGCTAAAAGTAGCGCCGTCCCGCCCTTAAACACAAAATCCAGATTATTCAATTGCAGTTGCTCCAAAAGTGTCAAAGCGTATATTACCTTTTCAATCAACTTTGGGTCAATGCGTTTTCCCAACATATTTCGTAAGTCGGTAATCCACTCAATTGTATAGGATTTTGTATCTATCATAATTTATATACTATTGGCATAAATAAATTTATTTTGCCAAATTTATATTTATCAGTTCGACAATTTCTCGTTCTCTGTTTCTTCGTACAGCATATCTACGCATTTTCAACTCGTTTAAGGTATATTTCTCCATTACACGCCGTATAATAAATCCCTTTTCGCTCTGCTGTGCCGAAAAAAGTGCTGTATCAATCAGCATATCCACCAATAATTTTTCCAACGTAGGAATAACAATTTTCTCTTTTTCTATCAGGGGAGACTCAGAAACCATATTCTTCACAATAAGAACTTCTTCTTGATTATGAATGTAACGGTCAAATATTTCTTCATCAGGATTAAAGAAAACGTTTTTTATAGCTTCTGTGAGGAAAGCAAATACAGATTCGGATGCTTCTTTTTCTACTTCTATAACCACATAATATTTAAATGGCTGATGACGCATAAAATCGTTCAACCACACACTATCCCAAATACAAAAACTGATATAGGGAAACTCTCGCTTTATCTTATTGAATATTCTTTTTAGAGTAGTTGAAATATTAGGCTGAAAAGTTGTGAGGCTATCCAATTTATAAATTCCTCTGGACGGAGAATTGATAACTCCCTCTTTTTTTAGCTTGGACAGATACATATTTATAGTATTGTCAGACCATGCAGGGAAATCTCCTTTTATTAGACCAACAAGTTTCTGCTTTGAAAGCCTCTCGCTTTCTGTAAAATACTGTCCGATATGCTTTTCTAACACTTCTGTCAAAATCCTTTTTTGAGGTAAATATAAAATAGATTTATATAAGTTCGGCATAAAATACATATTTTGTCAAATTTATATTGTTCAAAGGAAAACAGCTCAGTGATATGCCCGGGTTAGCAGGGAGGAACAAAAAGGGAAGAGGTTCTCCCTTCCGGAACAGAGGGATAGGATAGTAAATATGACAGATACAACAATATAGAAGCCTCAGGTATAGCTTTCCGACTCATCCGGAATTCTCTGTCAGGAAGTATTGGCATAAAAAAAAGGAGACAACTACAAAATAGTGCCTCCTTTGCGTAGCGGGAACAGGACAAATCTCGAAACATTTTTTGGAAGATTTGGAGCGGTTAATCTCGTTAAATATCGAAATTTCTGATATAGTGTAAGCAATATTCTTAAATCCAAATACCCTACATTTTAGGGTATTGGGGCAATATCTTTTCTGTAATTTTTTAATTATATGAGTCAGTTGTTGCCCCACTCTTGCCCAATCATTGCCCCACTTGCCCCACTATTGCCCGACTATTGTGTACGAAATACTTGAACCCGACGTTCCTGTTTTGATTAAAACTTTAAACTTGTCAACTAATTCGGTTAGTTCGGTAGTTGCTGTACGTTTTGATATGTCGTTTAATGTTTGATAATCACTGTTTGTAATTTTTCCTTTTTCTTTTACAAATAAAACGGCTTTTATTTGTCGGCTGTTCAATCCAAGTGATTGTAAGTGTTCAGCATAATAAATATCTTTTCTGAAAACTACCCAAAAATCCGAACCTTCAACAAGATATGACGGTTTGGGAAGTCCTTCGGCTACACATAATTCCGTCATTTTGCTGATTCCTCGTCCCCAAGATTCGATGTAACCACTTCGGAAAAAAGCGTTGGCAATATCAGGGTTGAACGGTCTTGATGAATGCTCTTTCAAAAGATTGTTTAGTGTCCAATCTTCGGGCAAATGTCCCTCATTCCACATCATTATACGGTCTTTGTAAACACGGATTTGAATTGGTGTTAAGCCCGAATAATCTTTGTGGGCAACCGCATTCAGCAAGGCTTCACGAACGGCTTCTCTTGGATATTCATACGTTTCAATACGGTTAATTCCGTTTTCATAACTGATAATTGCCTTGATATATTTGGTAAAAAGCAGGTCAAGCGTTTTTTCAATTTGCTCAAATAAATTTCCGTGAATTTCATCTTGGAAAATCAGGTCTGCTTCGTTTTCAAAATATCCGATTTTGATGTAAGCACCCGTAACGAATTTTTCGGGGTCGGGATGGAACAACAAAATTGCAGCTCGTTTCAGATATCCGTCTTCAATGAGTTTCAGATTTTCAAGTAAATGCTTGTTGTTGTCCGTAAGGTTGTTTTCATCAAGTCGTTTGCTTTTTACGCTACGCTTCTTGAAAAATTCAAAAGTTTCTTGTTTTAAATCGCTTACAGAAACTTTGGGTATTGGCACGCTATCCCAACGTTTACCTCTTTTCTGTAATAAGAATTTTCCCAAAGCCGCACCTTTCAATTCTTGTTTGGTGCTTCCGCTTCGGTAATGATATTGTCCTTTGTAGCTTATTCCGTTTGGGTAAGGCTCAACAACGATTTCCAAATAATCGCCTTGCTGGGTCGTGTGCAGATTCACATCAACCAAAATTCCCAAAACATCACGCACTTTGTTTGGAATTTCTTCCAACAGCTTTTTTGCATCATCAATCCCAACAACGTTTCCATTATCGTCTTTACCGATGAAAATAGTACCTCCGTTGGCGTTTGCAAAACCGCAAATCCATTTTAGGTATTCATCTTTCCAAATGCTTTTATATTCTATGTTTTGGGTTTCGGGCATAGCAAATTAAATTGATTGAAATAGATTTTCGTTGCTTCCAAATATACTTGGATTTATAGGGCTAATATTTGTTAAGTCTGATTTGAATTTAACTTCTGAAACCCTTTCAGGAATATTAATTCTTTCAACTTTTGAAATATCTTGATGCTTGTAAAATCTCAATGAGTTTTTAGCTATATCGTAGTCGTATTTTATTTTTGTGGTTTGTTCAAAAGTATTTCCGAGTGTCTTTGATACAATTCTGTAAACTTTCTCTTTTAATTCGTCATCTAAAATTCGACTATCTATTTTGTTCAGCAAATCCAATACATTCAAACCGTTTGAAACTTGTTTGGTAAATATCGAAGCTATAATTATTTGGCTTTCATCAGTTGGATTGAGTTGTTCTGCTGTAAAAATGTGAACTCTCTCTAAATTGCTACTGCTCTTGACTTCTATTTTTTGACTACTTACATTAAAATCAAATTTTTCTTCGGGATTGTTGTGCCAATAATTGATTAACGTTTCTGGATTTTTACTTTGTTCAATAAGAAATAATTCAGCCCAAAGACCTTGTACTGTTTTGGTTGGTGTTTCCGTTAATGACCTGAAGATTTCAACAAAGTTTTTAAATGTTTCAAAAACTTCCTGCTGTGTAGGCTTTTTAGAAAGTGAATTTAAAAGTGATGTTGCAATTCCAAGAAAATAGTTTTGTAAGGTCTCCTCACTACTTTTAAAAACAATTACAGAGTAATTGTCGAATTTAGACTTGCCATTTTCTGAAACCTTACATTCAAGATTATGAGTAAGTTCAATATACTTTAGCTTAATGTTTTTTTGAGATAAATGTGTTTGGTCAAATTTAGATGAAATTAAAATCACAGGAAATCCAAGATAATTTACTCCAATTTTTGCAAAAGGAAAGTCGTTCAATGCTTTTGCATTGAACAATTTTGAATTTTCCGTTTGAGGAATATCTAATTCTAAAAAATCATCTAACATACTCATATATTGTCGGGCTGTCTGATAATGTCTTTACCGATTGTCTCGGGTATCCAAATAGCAACACTTACCAATTCATTATAGATTTCATTTCCGGTTTCATCTAAAATAACATTACTACTCACATCAGTTAAGTTTAATTTATGAATTTGAATTGTAACCTTATCTTCATTCTTAATATTCCTATCTCCTACATAAACTTCGCCTTTTCTTAATCTGCCGTTTGTAGTTGGTTGCCCCCCTTGAAAGAGCTGTTGAATATTGTCGTGTTGGTTTAATCTACGTTGTCTTGTCGTTTGAATGACTGAATTATTTTCAATTCTTGCACTCATCACATAAACCAAACAAGTTTCATTCGGGTTTTCCTGTAAATATGAATTTAACAATCCTCTTAAACTTGAATAAGTTTGACTGTCGGTTTCCCTTGTAAATTTTAATCTGTTTAGTAGTTGCTTTAAACTTTCTTCAAGTGGTAATTCTGCTTCTAAATGTTTTTGTAAATCAGTTCTTTCAGCGTGCCCTTGATTTGTATTGAAACTATCAATATGATTTGCTGTAAAACTTTCAACAACTGATTTATTGTATTGAATTAAGTTCTCTGTATCGTGAGGAGCACCAACGATAAACCATTCCTGACCAAAATAATCTCTGTCAATATCATTGTATAAAACATTTGGTCTTGTAAGCCTTAACATTTGGTCTAAAACTGCTTCTCTGTCCCATTCATTCAAATGTTTGTTGTTTACATCAAACTCTACTAAACGCTGTCTTACATCTTCTTCGTGTTCGATAATGGCTCTAAAAGCTTCAATATTTGCGTTATCCAACCAAACTCTACAATACCCCAAATAAGCTCCTTTGTAACCAAAAAATCTTGCTCTTTGTAAAGTGGTATCAACCTGACCTGTTGCCAATGGTCTTGGCATATACGAAACAGTTAGTCCTTCAACAGTAAAACCTCTGTCCATTGCTTGACCACCAACTAAAATATGGGAATAAAAATCGCTCCAACGAATTTCAGGGGTACGACCTCTACTTGCATTTATTTCCATAATCCTTGTGTTCTTTATGGAATGTAACAGTCTTGTATTGGTCAATTCTTCAAAAGTTGGCAAATCGTCTACTGTTAAATATAAGTCATCGTACGCTTCTTTAAATTCTCTTAATAATTCGTTTTTTTCGTCCGTGTCTGACGGAGAATTACTTTGTAAAAGGGTTTTCCAACTCTCACAAATATTCCTAATCCAAGTAAAGAAAATATTTTGGGAATTGGTTAGTCTTGATGGGTGAACCATCATTGAACGATTGCGTTGGTCTCTTTTTATTTCTCCTGCAACAACTCCCAAGAAGAATATTTTCAAGGCATACAATAAACTTTCTGGTGGTTCGTGAACAGGATTGTGATTTGAAGGAATTTCATTTTGTGGAATTCTTTTAACAAGGTTGGGATTTTGAACAAAAAACGTATTGCCACCTGTATAACCATTACCTGGAGTTAAAAGCTTAATGAAATTTGGCGAAAGCCTATCCATAATATTGATGAATAAATTGGCTTGAGGAGTTGCTGTATATTGTAAAAAAGTATGATGAGGAAATACACTTCTCAATTCTGTTATTCTTCTGTAAATTGTTGAAGCATCTCCCTCGTTTACATCTTCCCCTGCTTGTGCATTAGCTCTTGCTCTTGTGTTTAAACTTGCTTGGTCGCTCTCATCATCAATTATCAATGTTGGTACTCCGTTTAAATTTAAGTCTCTCAAAAGATTGGTAAGATTTCTTAACCGACTACCGTTTTTCATTACTGTAATCAGTAAAGTTGAGCAATTTTCTCTTGGGAAAGTTTGGTCTGCCCATTGCTCCAACTTCATTTCTATTGTATCTCTGTCTTCTTGCGTTCCTGCGTTTTTGATGATTGTCCATTTGCGGTCAAACCTTGTTTCAATTCTCAAATCTTTTTTCATTCTTTCAAATGACTGCTCAGAAAGAGGAATTGAAGTTCCTGCAATGATGATTACAATCTGATATTGATTGTCGTTAGCTAAAGCTGCAACCGAAGTAAAGGAAAGTGTTTTCCCACTTTGAACATACCCGATAACCAAACCTGTTTCAACATTTTGTTGTTCGTTTGGATTACCACACATTTCTAAAATCTTAAAAGTCTCATCAATAACACGGTCTCCTGTTTCATTGATATTACCTGCACTGTCTGTAAATCCCTTATGCTTTAATAACGCTTCAATTTCCTCGCCTTGATAGGGTTGCCATTTTGAATTATTGGGGTTTGCACTTCCTGTTATTTCGATTATTTCTGCCATAGTATTAGCTTTGAGAGATTTTTGTAATTAGCTGATTGAAATTTCTACGGATTTCTCCTTGTGTTTTTGCTCCACTTTCTTTAGCAATTATTTCAGCTAAACCCATTGCAGCTGCCATTTTCAAAATAGGCTCAATCTTGCTGTTTTCAGTTCCTGCATATTCAACCATAAATGGGTGTGTCAATGAAAGACGAATTCCAATTTGCTTTACATTAGGTTCAGTTGGGGGTTCTTTTATCAAATGTGTCCCAACTTCAAGTAAATCGTTTAATGATGTGTCATACGAAAGTTCGATTGAGATTAGCCAATTAATTTTATTGAAGTTTACTTTGAAAGATTTGTAAATCCGCTTATCTGTTTTTAGCAATTCTGTTTCAACTTCATCTTCAATTTTAGGATTTTCAAAAGTTTCCTTTATTGCTTTGGGTGCTTTTTGTTCAAAATCAGAAACTGTATGACTTAATGCCTTTATTCCCGAATTTTTATAATCGTTATCGTTTGCTCTTGCTCGAAATTTTTCAGCCTGTGTTAGCAAAGGGAAGTCTTCGTGTGAGAGTTCATCTTTAAGACATTGCAAAAACACATCAAGATTTTCATCCCATTGTATTCCTTTTTTTGTAAATGAAACATCAAACCCTTCTAAATGTAATTCACCAAAAACTCTTTGATAGCGGTAGCTATTAGGAGCACCGAAAATAAATTCAGGTCTAAATCCATTATCAAAACTACCTTCGATGACCCTACCCCTTCTAAATAGAGCAAAGCCTGCTTCGGCTGTTGAACCTGTTTCTCTTATGCCAACAAACCCTTTAACAGACAATCCTTCTTCTAAATCAAAATCAATTTCCCTTTTCCATTTTATTTTTTCTCCGTTAGGGTCATTATATTTGGGTGCTTCAAGAATTTTGGGTTCATTAAACTGCAATTCTGTATTATCAACTACAAGCCTTAATATTCCTTTGCGAATAAATTCTCTGTAAATGCTTGCTAAATGCGACTTTACCTTTCCAAGCCCTTTCCGTCTTGGCATTTTATTTACATTTAGCAACTCAATGATTGTGTAATGATGATTTTTGTCTGATGGCTTTGATATAAATCCTAATTCTTCAAGCTTATCCTCAAAGATTTTATTCATATCAAATTTTATAGTTTTTTCTTCGGCTTCATTTAGGGCTTTAGTTCTTACTGTCCAAAAATCGGAAAACCAACAGGAAGCGGATTTCATTCCCATTCCAAATTCAGAAAGTCCCGAAGTGTCTGCTGGAATTTCGGCAGCTCTGAAAGCACGATTATAATTTGATTGTTCTATTCCTCCTGCATTGTCACGAATAGTAATTTTATTTTCAGGGTCGTTAATTTCGATTGTAACCTCTAATTTAAAATTTTCTCCGTGAAGTTGCTTTAATGCTTCTTCGTTATTCAAATAGCTTACAATAGCATTATCTACAAACTCAGCTAAAGCAAACCAAGTTTCATATTCTAAAAATTTCAGAACAGAAAGCATTGATACATTTGGTCTAATATTTATTTTGTTTTCACTCATATTGGTAAAGGTTGTTTTACTTTATTCCCATTCAACTTATTTGCATTTTCAATGGGCAAATTGTTTGTAGGGATTTCAATTAACTGTTTTGCAATTAATTCAACAATATGAGAATTTACTGCGTTGCCTAAAGCCTTAAAAGCGGCATTATCATTTTCGGGTAATTTAATTCCTGTAAGCGATTGCAATTTTAATCCCTCTTTTCGTGTAATGTAGCGGTTTTGCCAACCGATAATGGGAATTTGGGTATTGGTGCAAACAAGCGAAGGGAAGAAATCAGGTTTTTTAATTCTAATTCCAGATGCTCTGAATTGCAGAATATAATTGTTTATTTTTCTTTCTCCGTTACCTACATTCCATTCTAATTTTTGCCAACTCTGTGAGGGTAATTCCGCAATTTTATCTACAACTTTTTGAATGTGTTTTTTATTTTTCTCGTAAAACTCTCGGTTCTGACGAATATATCGTTGTTTCCAATCTGGAAACTCGTCATCAACTCTTGCATAGCTCGGTAAGTTAGCCAACTGCTCTTCTTTGGTCATACCTTTTAATGAAATACCAAAGTTGCCTTTATATCTACTTAATTCTTCTGATGATAATAAATGTGGATAGGTTTCTTCATAAGGATAATCAGCTCCAAATTCCATTCCCCAGATTGGGAAGCCTGGTATTTTTACTTCTTTAGGTAGGGTATCAATCAGTTCTTGCCAAAGTTTAATGCAGTCTTGGTTCGCTTGTGGTAATTTCTTTGCACTTATTGGCTCTGTTTCAATAAATTTTTCTATGTCAATAACAGACTTTTTATATTTATCTATATTTTCAAAATTGAAATGTTCAAGAGCATTTTCTCCCAATGCACCAACAATAAATATTCGTTGTCGGTGCTGAGGGATTCCAAAATCATGAGGTGAGTAATCTCGGTGGTCAACGGCATATCCCAATCTGTCAAATTCTACTTTCATTGCTTTCCAAGTCTCCTCGTTATTATGCTTGGCAATGAAACGAACGTTTTCTAAGATGAAATATTTAGGTTTTCTTGCTTCTAAAATTTTGACAATTTCATCAAATAAAGTTCCTCGTTCATCTTCACGACCAAGTTGTTTTCCTGCCTTTGAAAATGGCTGACAAGGGAAACCTGCACATAGAATATCGTGTTCGGGTATCGTGTTCAAATGGTCTTTTACAATTTTTCTAATATCGCCTTGAATATTTATTTTTTTACCCCAATTTACTTTGTAAGTTTCTCTCAAAATAGGGTCAAGTTCGCTGGCAAAAACACACTCGTGTCCAAGTTTATGTAGAGCTTTATGAAAACCGCCAAGCCCTGCGAATAAGTCTATAAATCTCATTCCAAATAGTCCCTAAATTGATAATAATAAAACTACAAATATACAAATTAAATCCTATGTGTTTTTGCATTTACCTCTCTTTTTTAAAGGCAGTGCATTTTGGGATTAACCTTTGGTCTGCGTCCACCTTTGTTCTGTTTTCTGTTCTTGTTTTCCATAATAAAATCCATTTTTAATATTTCAACCATTCGACTTCGGAGAAATGGTTTAGCTTCCTGCAAAGGCAAGTGCTTTTGAGGTGCCGAATTTATTTCGAGGAGCTCAAAAGATAACTTGCTCTGAACAAGAGTTCAGAAAAATACCCTGCGTAAGGGCAAGTTGTTTTGAGGCACTAAATTCTATTTAGAGTGCCTCAAAACACAACTTGCCAATATCTGATGATATTAAAAATCCGCTCTTTCAAGCGGATTATAATTAGCAAGGAGAACACTCATTTCTTGTGTCAAATTTCGGAAAGAATAACAGATACCGCAAGCCAATGAACGTCAAACAGTGCCACCGACTATCACGTATATTCAGATTGATATAACGAAATCTATCAACTTATCAGTCAAAGAAGATAGGTAAGAAGCATTCAGTAACGCAAACATTCCTGCAATCCTGATAGTTAGACTGCAAGAGTGCAAGACTGATAGCCTGACGGCTCGCAATCAGAAAAAATTGCCTCTTTGAATGCTTGCAAATAAGTTTAGGTTGTTGCTTTGATAGTACATTTCTTCTTCTTAAAAAAATTGTTTCCAAAAGAAAAAACAGAAAAAAAGAAAGCCATTCAATCAAGGCGGACAGGAGGCAAGACCAAAAGGAAACGGAATAAGTCCCGAAGGGTGGCAGGGCAACACAACAACTCGGCGAAGCCACCTCTTTGCCCTACCATTATGCCGTAGTCTTTTGGTTGGGTGGTGCGATGGGTGTCCGCCTTACCTTTGCTACCTTTTTGTTCTTTTTTGGTACATTTTTAAATATTTCTTTTTTGGTATTTGGCATCTGAACGCCAAATGCAACCTCTGACTGCAACCTCAATAATCCGCCTTGCTTACCCAACTAATTTAGTTGGAACAAAAAAGTTAGGCGATGCAGGAGAGAAAGGAAATAGAAAAAATACCTATCGAAGAAGCAATGGAGCTTCTCCGTGAGGTCGGTATTGACGTGGGACAGGAAAAAGCCGAACTGATTATGGAGTTTCTGTACAACCTCACAATGATAATTATCCGTGAATGCTTTGATACAGAATAATTTATTTTGTACTTTAGCTAATCCCACAGAAATTAATACCCACTCAAAAAAGATTAGCTATGAAAAGAGCAGATTTATACATACGTGTTTCCACCGATGAACAGGCAGACAAAGGATATTCACAGCGTGACCAAGAGGAACGCTTGAAACGATTTTGTTCAACCAATAAGATTGCTGTCGGACAGGTTATCTACGAAGACCATTCCGCCAAAACCTTTAACCGACCCGAATGGACGAGATTGCTGAACAGCCTTAAAAAGAAAAGTTCAAAGACTGACCTTGTTCTTTTTACCAAATGGGATAGGTTCAGCCGTAATGCAGGTGATGCCTATCAGATGATTAGCACACTTAACAAACTTGGCATAGAACCACAAGCGGTAGAACAGCCTTTAGACCTTTCCATTCCCGAAAACAAGATGATGCTTGCGATATATCTATCCGCTCCTGAAGTAGAAAATGACCGCAGGGCATTAAATACGTTTTATGGAATGCGTAGAGCAAGGAAAGAAGGGCGTTTAATGGGTAGAGCTCCTTTCGGATATATCAACAGAAGCAAAGAGGATGGAAGAAAATACATTGCTCCAAAAGAACCTGAAGCAACAGCTATACGTTGGGCTTTCAATGAAATAGCTAAAGGTTTATTTGCCTGTGACCAAATACGGCAAAATATGAATACGTCATATAAAACAACTATAAGTCGAAGTGCTTTCCACGTAGCCATACGTAATCCGCTGTACTATGGTAAGATATTCATTGCCAAATTCAAGGACGAAGAAGCACATTTGG
>CAYRGN010000012.1:0-87826 GCA_964423865.1 uncultured Lacihabitans sp. | reverse complement strand
ACTCACTACTCACTACTCACTACTCACTACTCACTACTCACTACTCAGAACTAAATTTACATACGAAAAACAACTAAATCCATTGGACAACCACGCTTCTGTATTATCTTTGCACTTCGATAAACAAATCGAAATCTCTTCGCATTAAAATGCCAAAAAATCCAAGTATCAAGTCTGTTTTAATCATTGGTTCAGGCCCCATTGTGATCGGCCAGGCCTGTGAATTTGATTATTCTGGCTCTCAGGCCGCCCGTTCTATCCGTCAGGAAGGAATTGAAGTTGCATTGATCAACTCCAATCCCGCTACTATTATGACGGACCCCATGAATGCCGATTTTGTCTATCTCAAGCCTCTTGAGAAAAAATCGATTGCCGAAATCCTTCAAAAGCATGAAGATATGGGCCGCCCCATCACCCATGTACTTCCTACCATGGGAGGGCAGACAGCGCTGAACCTGGCCATCGACTGTGACAAGGCGGGCATCTGGAAAAAATTCAATGTAGATATTATTGGTGTAGATATTAAAGCCATAGAAACCACCGAAGACCGGGAGCTTTTCCGTAAGAAAATGCTGGAACTGGGAATTGGGGTTTGTAAAGGCCGCACCGCCAAATCTTTCCTGGAAGGAAAAGAAATAGCCCAGGAAACGGGTTTCCCATTGGTCATACGCCCCTCTTACACCCTGGGCGGTACGGGTGGCGGGTTTGTCAATACTCCGGAAGAGTTTGATGCCGCCCTGAACCACGGCCTCCACGCTTCTCCCGTGCATGAAGTACTGGTAGAACAGTCGATCATGGGCTGGAAAGAATACGAACTTGAACTTCTGCGTGATCACAAAGGAAACATCGTGATCATCTGTACCATAGAAAACTTTGACCCCATGGGGGTGCATACGGGAGATTCTATCACCGTAGCGCCGGCCATGACCCTGCCGGATACCGTGTACCAGAAAATGCGGGATATGGCCATACGGATGATGAACGGAATCGGGCAGTTTGCCGGGGGATGTAACGTACAGTTCTCTCTGAATCCGGAAACCGATGACATCATCGCCATTGAAATCAACCCGCGGGTGAGCCGTTCTTCCGCCCTCGCCTCCAAAGCTACGGGATACCCCATTGCCAAAATAGCCGCCAAAATGGCCATTGGCTATAACCTCGATGAGCTGATCAACCCCATCACCGGGTCTACCTCGGCTTTCTTTGAGCCTGCCATTGACTATGTGATCGTGAAAGTTCCACGCTGGAACTTCGATAAGTTTCCGGGAAGCGATACCCGCTTAGGCCTACAGATGAAATCGGTAGGCGAAACCATGGGAATAGGCCGGAATTTCCAGGAGGCCCTGCAAAAAGCCTGTCAGTCTCTGGAAATCAAAAGAAACGGACTGGGGGCCGACGGCCGCGAAGAAAGAGACCAGGAGAAGCTGAAACACAGCCTGGCGAACCCTTCCTGGGACCGCCTCTTCCACGTATACGACGCCTTTAAGGCCGGTCTTTCCTTCAACACCATCCAGAACCTGACCAAAATCGATAAATGGTTCCTCCGTCAGATTGAGGAAATGGTATTGCTCGAAGCCCAGATACAGAAATACCATCTGGAAAGCATCCCGAAAGAACTGCTTCTGGCAGCCAAAAAAATGGGCTATGCCGACCGCCAGCTGGCGCATCTGCTCCGGTGCCTGGAAAGTGAAGTAACAACCAAACGCAAAGCCCTGGGTATCAAGCGCGCTTTCAAATGCGTGGATACCTGCTCAGCGGAATTTGAGGCCAAAACGCCTTACTACTATTCTACCTTCAACCTCTCGGAAGACAATCCCGACAACGAATCGGTTACTTCTGACCGGAAGAAGATCATCGTGCTGGGTTCAGGTCCTAACCGGATCGGCCAGGGAATCGAATTTGACTACTCCTGCGTACACGGTGTTCTGGCAGCGAAAGAGTCGGGTTATGAGACCATCATGATCAACTGTAACCCGGAAACGGTTTCTACCGACCCGGACATCTCCGACAAACTCTATTTTGAGCCTGTATTCTGGGAGAACGTATTCGATATCATAGAACACGAAAAACCCGAGGGGGTCATTGTGCAGCTGGGTGGACAAACCGCGCTCAAAATGGCGGAAAAACTCACCAAATACGGGGTAAAGATCATCGGTACTTCCTATGAAGCCCTTGACCTTGCCGAAGACCGGGGCCGCTTCTCCGAAAAGCTCAAAGAGCTGGAGATCCCTTACCCGAAATTCGATACCGTAAGAACTGCTGACCGGGCTTCGGAAGTAGCCAAAGAACTGGGTTTCCCGCTTCTGGTACGCCCCAGTTATGTACTGGGTGGCCAAAGCATGAAGATCGTGATCAACGAGGAAGAGCTAGAGCAGCACGTGGTGAAGATCCTGAATGAGATTCCTGACAATAACATCCTGCTCGATCATTTTCTCGAAAATGCCATTGAGGCCGAAGCCGATGCCATCTGTGACGGTGAAAACGCCTACATCATTGGCATCATGGAACACATTGAACCGGCGGGTATCCACTCCGGCGACTCTTACGCCGTGCTTCCGCCTTTTGACCTGAGTGAAAATGTTCTCCGGCAGATCGAGGAATACACGAAAAAGATAGCCATAGCCCTTGATACCCAGGGACTGATCAACATCCAGTTTGCCATCAAAGACGAGATCGTCTATGTCATTGAAGCCAACCCGCGGGCTTCCCGGACCGTACCGTTTATCTGTAAGGCTTACCAGGAACCGTACGTAAATTACGCTACCAAAGTGATGCTGGGCGTCAACAAAGTAACTGACTTTATCTTCAAGCCCGTGAAGCACGGTTACGCCATCAAGATCCCGGTATTCTCCTTCAATAAATTCCCGAATGTCAACAAGCAGCTGGGGCCTGAAATGAAATCAACCGGAGAAGGCATCTATTTTATCGATGATCTGACCGATGATTTCTTCCTGAAGGTATACGGGGAGAGGAATTTGTATTTGTCACGGTAATTTTGAATTATATACATCTCGACTACGCTCGATGTGACAAGTAGCAACGGCCATTGTCAATCAGTTCGAGCGTAGTCGAGATGTCAGTTCGAGCGTAGTTGAGATGTCAGTTCGAGCGTAGTCGAGAACCACACACCCACATCCCCAAAGTACAAAGGCCTAAACCCAGCGACTCCCGCGCCAACTCCACGTTCATCGTCTTCATGCTCAGATGTTCGATCATCAGTCCTTCCCACTGGGGTGGAAACTGGTTCACCGCCCATAGAAGATACACAAAACCGATACTGAAATACAAAAGGCGATCGCCTTTTCCTAAGGAACGGTAATAGCACAACGCCGCCGGAATAAGATAAGAAAGTATCCAGACCAAAGGATCGGGATCATTGTATTGTACGGCCGCGGACAGCACGTAGATGACGATAAAAAAATAAAGTAGGTATTTCATTGGGTATAATTTTGAGCTGTGAGCTTTGAGCCATGAGCTTTCAGCTGTTATATAGCAATAAATTTGTGTACAAAAGTAAGCCATTATTTTTAGGCCCGTGTAAAAGAATGTTGTAATTTAACATCCGTGAAAACAGGAATCAGCTTTGAGCCGGGCAGTGAACCTCTTTTAGAAAAGGTTACACCAAACCTTTCGACCACAAAAAGCTCATTGCTCATGGCTCACAGCTCACAGCTCATAGCTCATGGCTCACAGCTAAACTATATAAAATATGAAACGCGTAATTTTAATTGTTCTTGATTCGGTGGGAATCGGCGAATTACCGGATGCGCACCTTTACGGGGATACCGGCGCCAACACCCTGGAAAACATTGCCTTAAACTATCCTGATCTGTACTTGCCCCACCTCACGGCATTGGGCTTAGGAAATATTGTACCGGAAAACGCGCTGGAGAAAACCGATTCCCCTCAGGCGGCGATCGGGAAGGCTGCCGAACGTTCGGCCGGGAAAGATACCACTACAGGCCATTGGGAGATATCCGGTGTGATACTCGACAAACCCTTCCCCACTTATACCGAAACCGGATTTCCTAGGGAGTTCCTCTCTGCTTTTGAAAATGCCATTGGCACCAAAACCATCGGGAATGTGTCGGCTTCCGGTACAGCCATCATCCATGAACTCGGCGACGAACACGTCCGTACCGGGTATCCCATTGTATATACTTCCGCCGACAGCGTATTCCAGGTGGCCATGCACGAAGAGATAATTCCTTTGGAAAAACAATACGAAATATGCCGCATTGCCCGGGAAATGCTCACCGGTAACCTGGAAGTGGGACGGGTCATCGCACGGCCCTTCCTCGGATCTTCCGGGGAATATTACCGTACAAAAAACCGAAAGGATTACGCTACCATCCCCCCAGAAACTGTACTTGACGCGGTTTCCAATAGCGGAAAGGGTGTATATTCCATCGGTAAGATCATCGATATCTTCGCCGAAAAAGGGATCACCCGCTACAAAAAAACCAAGAACAACAAGGAGGGCATACTGGACACCATCGAAGCGATTAAGTCGGCCCCCGAAGCCCTGATCTTCACCAACCTGGTAGATTTTGATATGGAGTACGGACACCGCCGGGATGTAATCGGTTATGCCAAAGCGTTGGAAGAGTTCGACTCCTACCTACCCGAAATCCTGGAAAATCTGAAGGAAGAAGACCTGCTGATCATTACCGCCGACCACGGCAACGACCCTACAGCCCCCGGCACAGATCATACCCGGGAATATATTCCCTTATTGCATATAGGACAGAAAATCAGGAAAGGAGCGAATACCGGAATAAGAGAAAGTTTCGCGGACATTGCCGCTACGGTGGCCGACTACCTGGAGGTGGACTACGCTACGGCGGGGAAAAGCTACCTCGCCCTTATAAAATCTGTGGTATCTGTGTGCTGAAATGACATCTCTCCCGTACAAAAAAACCCATGTAAATCTGCGGTATCTGTGAGCTGAAAATGTTTCTTCCTCTCACAGATATCGCAGATCGACACAGATCCTGTGAAGAAAACTACAGTTTACAATTTAAAGGTAATCCCGGCTTTTAACGGAGAAGCATTGTGGCCCACTTCCGCAAATACACCCATGGTAGGCTTGAAGTAATACCTTGCTCCGGCAAAAATACCAAAAAAGACTCCGCTACCGTAGTTGTCTATATACGTTCCTGACCAGCCACTGGGATCCTTGTAGTTAGCTACTATGTAACCCAAAGACGGTCCCCCGTACAAATCCAGGTTATCTATAGTCAGAAAATGCTTACCGAAGTGGTAGGAACCTCTTGCCGCAATAGTGAAGAAGTTATATTTCCACCCATAGCCACCCCAGCTATTATTCCAGTTCACAAAGTCAGCCTGGCCACCTACGCTGATGAAGTCATGTACTCCAACCTCAAAAGAACCGCCGACACCTACGCCACCGCCGTAAGTACCTCCCAGGTTAATACCTGCATTCAATAATTTATCACCCTTCTCAAACTGTGCGGAAACACTTAGTCCGCATAAAACCAAAACCGAAAAAAGCAGTGATGAGATAATCTTTTTCATAAGAAATATTATTTTATTTTCTGCAAAAAAAACAAGATTTCCGTGAACAAACAAGTACGTCTGTATATTTTTATTATCCGGTCATTTACGCTGTATGGAACGTCATGTTTCCTTTATACACGGGTTCTTTCACCCATTAGGAAAACTAATTTTGGTCCGTTTTTTTGTGGATTCCGAAAGAATTATCTTTCTTACCGTTTATTTCAATAGTTTCCGCTTATGAACGCAAGTGAAAGCCGGAACGGAGGACTTCCTTACCGACCGGAATATTTTGATCATCTGAACATTAACCGTTCTGCCGTAGAACGCAGAGCGGCCACACTCCCGGGCCGTCGCACCGTTAAAAAAGAACATCAGGCCGCCTGGTTGCTTCGCGCGGTCTCCTGTATTGACCTGACCACCCTGGCCGGAGACGACACCGCGGGAAACGTGCAGCGCCTCTGTGCCAAAGCGCTGAATCCCGTACGCACTGACCTCCTGGAGGCCCTCGGGTTTCCTGCCCTCACCGTAGGGGCCGTTTGCGTTTACCACAACATGATTGCCGACGCCAGAAAAGCGTTGGGCAACAGCGGACTGCCCATAGCCGCGGTATCCACCGGCTTCCCTGCCGGCAAAATTTCCCTGGAACAGAAACTCGACGAAATCCGGCGGTCAGTAGAAGCCGGCGCTACGGAAATTGATATTGTGATCAGCCGGGAGCTGGTGATCAATAACCAATGGGGAGAACTGTATCACGAAGTAAAACTTTGTCGCGAAGCCTGCGGAGAAGCCCACATGAAGACCATTCTGGCTACAGGAGAGATCCCCATCCTTACCAAAGTGGCCAAAGCTTCCTGGGTGAGCATGATGGCCGGCTCCGATTTCATTAAGACCAGCACCGGCAAGGAAGCGGTCAACGCCACGCTGCCCGTGAGCCTGGTGATGGTACGGGCCATCCGCGCGTATTACGACCTTACCGGTATCCGCATAGGGTATAAGCCCGCGGGCGGTATTCAAAAGGCCAAACAGGCCCTTGATTTCCTGATTCTGATCAAAGAAGAGCTGGGGAACGAATGGCTGAACAATCGCCTGTTCCGCTTCGGGGCGAGCAGCCTGTTGGGCGACATCGAACGCCAGCTGGAACATTACGTCACCGGCAGCTATTCGGCCGCCCACCGCCACCCTATGGCCTAACTTCTAATCTATCATAAAATGACTGTTAAAGAAATATTTGACACTATGGAATACGGTCCGGCACCTGAAAGCGACAAACATGCCATGGAGTTTCTGGACACGTTTCAGGGAGCCTTCGGTTTGTATATCAACGGTAAATGGACAGCTGCGGAAAATACCTTTCCCTCCTATAGTCCCGCCACCGGAAAAGTACTGGCTCAAATCACCGAGGCTACGCCGGAAGACGTAGACGCGGCCGTAAAGGCGGCACAAAAGGCCTTGCCCGACTGGGCCGAAGCCGGCGGCCACGAAAGGGCCAAATACCTTTACGCCCTGGCGCGGCAGGTACAGAAACATGCCCGCCTCTTTGCCGTACTCGAATCGCTCGATAACGGAAAAGCCATTCGGGAAACCCGGGATATCGACATCCCCCTGGTGGCCCGCCATTTCTACCATCACGCCGGCTGGGCCCAGCTGATGGATACCGAATTAAAAGAGTACAGGGAAATCGGAGTGGTCGGACAAATCATTCCCTGGAATTTCCCCCTCCTGATGCTTTCCTGGAAAATAGCGCCCGCCCTGGCCATGGGAAACACCCTGGTATTGAAGCCCGCCGAGCAAACTTCCCTGACGGCCCTCCTGTTCGGGGAAATCTGCCGGAGCATCGGCCTGCCCAAAGGAGTAGTCAATATCGTCACCGGACACGGAAGCGTAGGAGAAGCCCTCGTTAACCATCCCGGAATACAGAAAATAGCTTTTACCGGCTCTACGGAAGTAGGCAAAATTATCCGGAAAAGCACCGCGGGATCGGGCAAAAAACTCTCCCTCGAACTGGGCGGAAAATCTCCCTTCATCGTCTTCGAAGATGCCGACCTCGATTCGGCAGTAGAGGGTGTGGTAGACGCCATCTGGTTTAACCAGGGACAAGTTTGCTGCGCCGGTTCGCGCTTACTGGTGCAGGAGAGTATCGCTGAAAAATTCTACGACAAATTAAAAGTACGGCTCCAAAAACTGGTAGTGGGGAACTCCCTCGACAAAGGCATAGACATGGGGGCTATCGTCAGTCCGGAACAACTGAACACCATTATCTCTTTTGTGGAGAAGGGCAAAAACGAAGGCAATGAAATCTGGCAGCTGGAACAAGTACCTTCCGGGTGCTTCTTCCCCCCTACCCTGTTTCTGAATGTATCGCCCGCCTCCCTGATTGCGCGGGAAGAGATCTTTGGCCCCGTATTGGTAGCCATGACCTTCCGCAGCCACCAGGAAGCCGTTAAACTGGCCAATCATACCCGGTACGGACTGGCCGCCAGCCTTTGGACCGAGAACATCAACCTGGCCCTGGATGTAGCCCCGAAAATAAAAGCGGGTACCGTCTGGATCAATACCACCAATGTGTTTGATGCTTCGTCCGGCTTCGGAGGTTACCGCGAGTCCGGCTTCGGGCGGGAAGGCGGACGCGAAGGACTCATGGAATATGTGAAACCCCGCAACGACAAGGCCTTCGGAGAAAAGAGTTTCGGCTTCAAAGTATCGGGAGGAGGAAAATCGCCAAAACCGGAGCTGGACCGTACGCCCAAAATGTATATTGGCGGCAAACAGGCCCGGCCCGACAACGGGTATAGCCTCCTGGTGAAAAACCCGGCTGGAGTGGTGGTTGGAGAAGTAGGAGAAGGTTCCCGGAAAGATATCCGCAATGCCGTGGAAGCCGCCCGCGCCAATGCAAAATGGGCCGAAAACACCGGCCACGCCCGCGCACAGGTACTCTACTATATGGCGGAAAACCTGTCTGCCCGAAGGAAAGAGTTTGAGGAAAGGCTCATGGAAGCCTGCGGATATAATTCCAAAGATGCAGCGCTCGAAGTAAGCCAGTCTGTAGAACGGATATTCACTTATGCGGCCTATGCTGATAAATACGACGGGCAGGTGCATTCTACGGTTTCCCGGAATATTACCCTGGCCATGAATGAACCTTTGGGCGTAATGGGCATTGTTTGTCCGGAAGAATTCCCTCTCCTGAGTTTTATTGGCGCGGTACTTCCCGCCATTGCCATGGGGAACAATGTGGTCGTGATCCCCTCGGAAACTGCCCCGCTTTCCGCTACCGACTTTTACCAGGTGCTGGATACTTCCGATGTACCCGGAGGAACCGTCAATATCATTACAGGGCCGCGGGAAGTGTTGAGCAGCGAACTGGCCCGGCACTACGACGTGGAAGGCATCTGGTATTTCGGTTCGGCAGAGGGCAGTAAAAACGTGGAATCGTTATCCACCGATTCCATGAAACGTTCCTGGGTAAGCTACGGAAAGCACTACGACTGGCTGGGCAATCCCCTGGAAAAAGAATTCCTGAAAAAGGCGTGTGAAGTAAAAAACATCTGGATTCCTTACGGCGCATAAAAACCCGGCTTTTAGCCTAAAAACAAAATACATGAGAAGCATACATTTAGAAGCCCACGTAGGCGACATCGCCGAAACCGTACTCCTGCCCGGAGATCCTCTACGAGCGAAATTCGTAGCCGAAAACTACCTGACCGACGTGGTCTGTTACAACAAAGTCAGGAATATGTTCGGATTTACGGGACTGTACAAAGGACAGCGCGTTTCCATACAGGGCACCGGCATGGGTATGGGCAGCGCAGGTATCTACATTCATGAACTGATCAATACCTACCAATGCCGGAACCTGATCCGTGTAGGCACGTGCGGCTCCATACAGGAAGACCTCGACCTGGGCCAGGTATTGCTGGTCACAGGCGCCTCGGGCGACTCCGACGCCAACACGGTACTCTTTAAGAACCAACACTTTGCCCCTACACCCAGTTTCGAACTGCTGGTGAAGGCCTACGAGATTGCCCGCAAACTGGATATCCGCGTACATCCCGGCACGGTTTTCAGTACCAATACTTTCTACGACCTGGAACCCAACCGCTGGGACGTTTGGAAAAAACACGGCATACTTGGCATTGATATGGAAACCGAAATCCTGTACACCATGGCATGTCGTTTCCGCGTAAACGCGCTTTCCCTCCTGACGGTGAGCGATAACATCCTGACGGGTTCGGCTTCCAGCCAGGAAGAAAGGGAAAAGACTTTTAACGAAATGATGGAGATCGCCCTCGGTATAGCATAACCGGCACAAAACAGAGGCGTTTCCCCTTATGACACGCTTCTGTTTTTGACCTGTAGCAAAACCACCGAATTATATTTGGCATAAGTCGATTTGCGTAAATTTTACACGATTCGATTGAATTTAACCAATATTCTTAACATTTCATGCGCAAAAATTAACTAATAAGGTGTCGAAATTTGGATCAGACGTTAATATTCGCTAGTTTTATTTAATGATTCAACCGAACCTAAGTGATATTATGAAACCTTTACAGTTTACCATCCCGGTCACCCCCGACAAGTCTGTTCTGGTACAGGAGGATAAAATTCCCCAGTTTTATCCTTATCTTCATCGTCATAAAGAAGCCCAGCTTATTTGGATTATCCAAGGCCGCGGCACCCTGATTGTAGACAATCACTTCCACGATTTTTCCAGCAATGATATTTTCCTGATCGCGCCCCAGCAGTCCCACGTTTTCCGTGGAGAGTCGGCCGATGAACCGGGAGAGGTGCATTCTCTTTCCGTCTTTTACGATCCGGACGGGTCTTTGAATGCCTTGTTAAACTTGCCGGAACTCCGTCCGTTTCACACCTTCCTGAAAGAATACCGGGGCGGTTTTAAGGTGCCGGAAAACCACGCTTCCTTTATTGCCAAAAGAATGGTCAAAATTCAGAAAGCGGCGCATACCGACCAGATTCTCCATTTTCTTCATTTGTTGCGGGCCTTCTGTAAAATGGAACCCCGCCCGGGCCAACTGGCGTCCCTGAGTAATGAAGCCATATCGGAGGGTGAAGGACTTAGGATGAGCAAGATTTACAACTATGTACTGAAAAACTACAAGAATCCCCTGACGCTTGATGACGTGGCCGCGGCGGCCCATCTCACGCCCCAGGCGTTTTGCCGCTATTTCAAAAAGCATACGGGAGTTACTTTTGTCACCTTCCTGAATGAACTTCGGGTAACGGAAGCGTGCAGGAGCCTCACCAGCGGAAGCTTTGACAATATTTCCGGCGTAGCGTATAGCTGCGGATTTAACAGTATCGCCAATTTTAACCGGGTCTTCAAAAGTGTGGCGGGCACCTCCCCCAAAGATTACCTTAACCGGTATATCAAAAATGTGTCGTGACGGCATTTCGGCAAGACTGCCGTATGGAAAGCCGTGTTCATACCCCAATGCGGTGTCGGGGTCAAATGGATAAAATCCTTGCGGTAAAGGTTAAAACATGCCCATCGGTGTATCACGGTACGCTTATCTTTGTATCCGTAAATTTTTTCCGATGAACCGAGCGATCCTGATCTTCCTGTGGTGTGTATCTGCGGCGGCTTTCGCCCAGAAATTAAGTCCTTACCAACAGCCGGGACTCTTTAACCCCCTGGTGCCGGGCTACTTCGCGGACCCGGCAGTAAAAAAGATCGGAGATACGTATTATCTTTTCGCCACTACGGATGGAAACGGCTGGGGTGCGGGGCCTTCCCAGGTCTGGATCTCCAAAGATTTTGTCCACTGGTCGCTTAAACCCATGAACTGGCCCGATACTCACTGGTATTGGGCGCCCGATATGACCCGGGGGTACGACGGGCGCTACTACCTGTACTACAGCCAGCCGGTGGAGATTTTTGCCGCTGCCTCAGATCAACCCACCGGCCCATGGATACCACTCAACCCCGACAGCACCTCCATCATTCCCAACTACATGATTCCCGGGGTGATTACCCTTGATGCCCAGACCTTTACCAACGATGACGGTTCTATCTACATGTTCTGGGGTACATGGGGCATCTACCCCGACCACGGATGTGCGGTAGGCTTGCTGAATCAGGATATGAAAACTTTTTCCCGGGTGGAGCTTATTCCCAATACCGTGGCAAAAGACTTCTTTGAAGCTCCCTTCATGTTCAAACGAAACGGAATTTACTACCTGATGTATTCTTCCGGGCGGTGCGAAGACCATACCTACCGGGTGCAGTATGTCAAAAGCGAAACAGGTCCTTTCGGTCCCTACGAATACCCGGAACATAACCCCATACTGGTCACCAGCGAAGACGGAACTATACACGGTCCGGGTCACCACAGCATTATCCAGGAAAACAATGAATATTACATTGTCTACCACCGTCACAACAACCCCCATTCCGGTGGCGGGTTTCATCGCCAGTTAGCGGCAGATAAAATGATATTTGATGACAAAGGCGATATCGTCCAGGTAGCGCCCACACACGAAGGCATAGGCTTCCTGGCCGAAAATGCACGTCCCTACACCAACCTGGCCCTGGGGAAACCGGTGATGGCTTCTTCCGAATACAGTCCGGACTTTCGCGCCTCTTTCGCCGCCGATGACAATAACGGCACCCTCTGGAGAGCCAAAGACAACAGAAGCCCCGCCTGGCTTCAGATTGACCTGGGCGCATCGCATACGGTGAACACCGTTCTTACCCAGTTTGAATACGCCACCTGGTACTACGAATATCTCATTGAATATTCAGAAGACGGCCAATCCTGGAAAACCTACGCCGACAAACGGAATAACAGGCAATGGGGAAGCCCGCTGGCCGACTTCGGACAGGCAAAAATGCGGTATATCCGGCTTCATCTGTTCGACACCCAAATGCCCGGATTGCCCAAAGGAATCTGGAATGTGAAAGTATATCAGGAAAAGTTAACGGAGGAATTTTACCTGTCTCCCCCGCAAGATGCCCCGGAAAAGCCCTTGCGTGGCGACCTGCTGATTGACCTCAGCGCCCATCATCACCTGACGGGCGAACCCGTTACGGAAATCCGGAACCGGGGAAAACTCCAGGGCAGTTTCCGGTCTTCTCAACCCGTGGTCTCCGATGTTATTCAGGGTAAAAAATGCTTTGTATTCAGTGACAAAAACCATTTCCTGTCCGACTTTAAAGTTCCGGCTTCTCTCTCCGGAAACAGCAGCTACAGTATCGTCATTGACGTACTGAACCCTGAAATTGATCGGTATGAGCCTTTTCTCGCGTGGTCGGCCGGCCGCCAGGACCTCACCCTGGCCCGCTTCGGATACGGATCAGACGCTTACAGAGGTGCCGTAAGCCATGGCTCCTGGCCGGATATGCCCTACAAAAAACTTCCGGAAGCAGGAAAATGGCACCGGATAGCCATCACTTTTGACGGCTACATGGAAAAAATTTGGGTAGACCAGGAACTTGTCGCGGAAAGCAATAAAATGCTGTTTGTTCGTACAGGGGAAAATTTCTTTCTGGGTACTGACCGTGAAAATTTCTTTTCCGGCGCCATCGCTTCCCTGAAAGTATATGACCGTGCGCTGGAGGCCGAAGAGATTTTCACCCCTGAAACCTCCGAAAAGGCGCCTGCCTGGTATCTCACCGCTACAGACGCCTCCTATCTCTCCGATACCCCCTGGACCAACCGGGGAAGCATCGGCGGAACGGCCGGTACGGTACAGGCCCGGGATTTTAAAGGAAAACAAAGCGTACTGTTGAAGGACGGGAAGCTATTGCCTCCGGATGCCCTCAACTACCTCCTTGACCACCCCGAAACAGCGCTTACTTTCCAGGCTTCCCCTCTTTCCCGTCGCTCTGACCTGTATAAACTCGGCATCCTCAACAAAAAAAACCGGAATACGGACTGGCATACCGTTACCCTGCACGGCTCAGGAGAATACACCGTCAATGGAATAGCTGGCCGAAAACCGCTTCCCGTTTCCACCTTAAAACTGGATCACACCGCCGTCAGCCGCTGGATCATTTCCGAAGATCAAGACTTACATACCCTGTGGCAAAAAAGTGAAACCCTTGCACCACCGCCGATCAAAGTAGCCCAAAGTACACCCGGACAGGTACTGGTAGCCTCTCCCGCTTCCTCCGCTCCCGGCAGACAGTATTATTTTTCCAACGGGAAGCATACCAGCGGATGGATCGCCCCAGCCCATTATTTCTTTCAGGAAGCCGACCAGTCCGCAGCCTTTCGGGTAAAAGTGAGAGACCGCTACGGGAATGTGAGCGAGGAATCCGTTTTTCAGGAACATTTTCCTCAGATGACCCTCAGTTCTCCCGATCTGGCAGGAAAAACAGACCTCCTCCGCGATGAAAAATCCGGATTCTGGACCGGCCACGAGGTGTATGCGAATACCGACACGATCAGGGCAGGTATTGCACAGGAAAACGGAGGCATCCGCCTGGAATCCATTCATTCTTCCTGGAGCGGGCAGGGAAAAACAGGACCTTTCCTGTTTATCGCCCGGGAAGGCGACTTCACTTTTACTGCTGAACTCAGCGATATTGTAGGGCGTTCCGAGCAGCGGAATACGGCTACAGAAGCAGGCATTATGATACGGAACCCGAGATCCGAAGCGGAAAATCACCTTCAGAACACCATTCTCACCGGCTGGAACATCGGTAACATGACCACCGATACCCGGAAGGGGCGGAGAATACAGGAAAATAACGGGGTCGGTTGGAACTACCTGCCTTTCCTCCAGGTCCAGAAGAGCGGAGACACGTTTTATCTGAGGGCCAGCCGTGACGGCACCACCTGGACGGAGTTACCCGGTTCTCCCCTGGTGAATTCCGAACTTGCCGGGGGGCTCCTGCAGATCGGTCTTTTCCAAGCTTCCAATAACAATGTCCTGGGCTTCGGCACTTTCCGGAACATCCGTTTATGGAGTACCCCTTAAACGGAAGAACCGGATTTTAACCATTACTACGCACATCTTAACCTGCTATAAAACAGATACTTCCCTATATTAAGCCTCTGTTAAATATTGGTATTTATTGGTTAAAATGCGCAGAAAACTCTTCGGTTTTTTCAAGGAAATTTGTTCCAGTCAAACCATTTAGGTTCAACATCAATTAACCTCAAAATTTTTACTATGAACAAAAACCTTACAGCCTGCCTCCTGTTCCTAATGCTCCTCCCCTGGATGGCATTTTCACAGGAAACCACTTTAACGGGTACCGTTAAAGACGAGGAAGGGAAACCGATTGAAATTGCGATGGTCGGGATTAAAAATTCCAGCACCCATACCTATACGGACACGGAGGGAAAATTTACCATCCGCTACGGCGCGAATGCGGTTTTGGTTGTGTCCGCTATCGGCTACGACAGAACGGAAATTGTCTTAACCAACCAACGTACCCTCGACATCACCCTGACCGGCGGGACCTCCTCCCTGGACGAGCTGGTGGTAGTAGGATACGGTACCCAGAGAAAAGGAGATATAACCAGCTCGGTAGCCAGTATAAAGTCGGAAGATTTCCTGAAAGGAACCGTGCGCGACGCGGCCCAGCTGATCCAGGGAAAAGTAGCCGGTCTCCGGATCACGACTCCCAGCGGTGACCCGAACGCCACCACCCAGATTAACCTGCGCGGACTCAATTCTATCAACGGGTCTCAGAACCCCCTGGTGATTGTAGACGGTGTACCGGGAAGCATCACCACGGTAGCCCCCGAAGACATTGAATCTATCGATGTGCTCAAAGACGGTTCTGCAGCCGCCATATACGGTACGCGCGCCACCGGTGGGGTGATCCTGATCACCACCCGTAAAAACAAGAATTCCGAGAACAAAACTACCGTAGAATACAATACGTATGTCAACCAGCAACGTATTTTCCGGAAACCGGAAATGATGGACGCCTCAGACTACCGCCGCCTGATCTCCCAGGGATACGCCTATCAAGACTTGGGCGGAAGTACCAACTGGATCGATGAGGTGCTTCAAAACCCTGTCAGCCAGAACCATAACGTGGCCTTGTTTGGAGGAAACTACAAAACCAACTTCACCGCTTCATTGAACTACCGCGACTGGGAAGGAATCATGATCAAAACCGGTCAGCAGCGGGTAGCGCTTCGGGCCGATCTTAACCATGAAATGTTTGACGGAAAAGTAAAAACCAATATCCAGATTATCAATACTACCGCCAAATCCAAACAGGGCGGAGCGGGCGGATGGGCCTGGAGACAAGCCATGATCCGGAACCCGACAGACGCTATCCAGAACGCAGACGGTACCTGGAAAGAAAGCAATGCCTACATGTACGATAACCCCCTGGGAATCATCCATGAAACGGTGAACGACAACAAAAGTAAGGAAGCCCGTTTCAGCGGCTCAGTAGATTACCGGCCCATCAAAGACTGGAGCCTCAAAATGCTGGCCTCCCGGGTGCAGACGGATAATCTCTACGGAAACTCCACCACTTTCCGTCATGTGAACACCACGAAAAACAACCTGAACGGAACGGCAAGCCGCTCTACGGGCGCCGGCACGGAAAACCTCCTGGAGCTGACTACCAATTACCTGAAGACTTTTGACCTCCACCGTTTTACCCTCTTAGGGGGCTACAGCTGGCAGGATTACACGGGCGAGTCATTTAACGTATACAACTTTGACTTCCCTACTGACGCCTATTCGTATAACCGGATAGAATCCGGTACCGCTTTACAAAGAGGGCTGGCCACCATGGGAAGCTACAAAAGCAAATGGCAGCTGGCCGGGTTCTTCGCACGGGTAAACTATATCTTTAACGACAAGTATATGGTGATGGCCAGTGTACGCCGCGAGGGTTCTTCTACCTTTGGAGAAAACAATCAATGGGGTACTTTCCCGGCATTTTCACTGGGATGGAATATCGCAAAAGAAGACTTCCTCAGCTCCGGAAACACCCTTTCCCAGCTGAAACTAAGAGCAGGGGTAGGTGTTACTGGCACCATCGCCTCCTCGCCCTACCAGTCTCAGATCAGCTATAACTTTTCCCAAAGCCAGGGCGCCTTTATCGGCGGGAAATGGGTACCGGGCTTTATCCCGGCCCGGAACTTCAACCCTGACCTGCGGTGGGAGAAGAAAACCGAATGGAACATCGGTCTGGATTTCGGTATCCTGAAAGACCGTATCACCGGTTCGGTGGATTATTATACCCGTACCGTAAATGACCTGCTCTATTACTTCAGCGTACCCGTTCCGCCTTATCTGACCAGCAGTATGATGCTGAATGCAGGTTCTATGGAGAATTCAGGACTGGAGTTCCTGCTGAACATAGACGCTGTAAGAAAGGGGTCGTTCCGCTGGAACACCAACCTGACGTTCTCCACCAACAAGAACAAACTGCTTAACCTTTCAAACGACCAGTTTGACGTCACCACCGAATATTTCGATGCAGGCCATACCGGAGAACCCATCCAGGTGAGTACCCACCGTGTACATGTAGGCGGACCTATCGGGCAGTTCTATGTATTGAAGAGTGTTGGCGTAGATGACAGCGGGAAATGGCTGGTGGAAAACCAGAACGGGGAGGTAATTCCCATCGCCCAGGCCACTCCGACCGACCGCCAGTTCTATGGCAACGGTATTCCAAAATTCCTGCTGGGATGGAACAACTCCCTGAGTTACCAGCGTTTTGACATGACGGTGAACTTCCGGGGAGCCTTCGGACACGACATTCTGAACATGCAGAGACTCTATTACGAGAACCCCGTAAACAAAGCATATAACGTACTCAAAACGGCCTATGATCCGGTATATGGACAAGAGCTTAAAAATGACCTCGTGTATGTATCTCATTATATTGAAAAGGGCGATTATCTGAAACTTGACAACGTTACGCTCGGCTATACGCTCCCCTCTACGGCAATTAAAGGGATCACCAACCTCCGTGTGTACGGTTCGGTACTGAACTTTCTGACATTCACCGGGTATAAAGGCATCGATCCGGAAGGGGTGAGCTATACCGGCGACTATACGTTCGCTCCGGGCATTGACCACCGCGATAAATATCCGAATACCCGTACGTTCACCCTCGGATTAAATGTTTCCTTTTAATTTACACTGATGAAAGACATGAAAAAAATATATGTATATGCACTAACCGCCTCTATGTTTGTAGGCGGGGGAATGAGCTCCTGTACCAACCTGGACGAAGAGGTTTTCTCGGAAGTACTTTCTACCTCTTTTGAACCTACGGAAAGAGACCTTCCCAACATCCTCGCTCCCGTGTATGCTTCTTTCCGTTCTTTGATGTTCGGATGGCAGGGCTACTTTGACCTGCAGGAAGAACCGGCCGATGCCATTGTTACCCCTGTACGGCCTAACGGCTGGGACGATGGCGGTACCTACCGGAGGATGCACCAGCACAACTGGAATTCTGAGCAATGGCAACCTACCAACACCTGGAATCAGGCCTACTCCAGCATCACCCGTGCCAACATGGTGATCGCCCAGATTGAAGACGGAGACATCCCGCTTCCTGACGCCGTAGGAAAAGCGGCTATTGCCGAACTGCGCGCCGCCCGCGCCCTGGCCTATTACCTGCTGCTGGACAACCATGGAAATGTACCTATCGTCACCGATTACCGCGACATCTCCCTTCCCCAGCAGAAAACCCGGAAGGAACTATATGACTTTGTGATTAGTGAACTCACCGAAATTACTCCTCTTCTGGCTACTGACGTGGCGGGTACCTACGGCCGGATGAACAAATGGGCGGCCAAAGCCCTGCTGGCCAAAGTATACCTGAATGCCGAAGTGTATACCGGTACGGCGCAATGGGACGCCGTGATCCGGGAAGCCGACGAGATTATCAACAGCAACAGCTACGTGCTGGATGCCAACTATTCCGATGTCTTCACGTATACCAACCACAATTCCAAAGAGATCATCTTCGCGGTTCCCTACGATGAAATCTACGGACAAGGCTCCCAGATCCACATGAAAACGCTGGATCCCCTGAGCCGCCTGGTGTACAATATGTCGGCCGGTCCATGGGGCGGAAACTGCGCGGTACCCCAGTTTATCGACACCTATGACGCGGAAGACTCCCGCTTAACCGACAGCTGGATCCAGGGCCCGCAGTACAACGCTACCACCGGTGAGCTGGTGATTGATTACAAGAAAGAGGTACCCGGTATCGGGGGAGACGGCACCGTAGCGCCCAGCAACAGCGGTTACAGAATAGGCAAATACAAAATCAAACAAGGGGCTACCAATAACCTGGATAACGACTACCCCATGTTCCGCTACGCCGATATCCTGATGATGAAGGCGGAGGCGCTGCTTAGAAAAGGAGATGCCAATGCCGCGGCAGGACTGGTGACCCAGGTAAGGCAACGTGCCTTTAAAAACAACCCTGCAAAGGCCACGGTAACCGGGCAAGACCTCCTCAAAGGAAGTTCGTACCAATACGGATGGCAGGAAAAAGACGGCAGCGTAGCCGTAGCTAATGGTGGCGCTGATATTTCCTACGGCCGTTTCCTTGACGAGTTGGGTTGGGAATTCGCCGCAGAGGCCCACCGTCGCCAGGACCTCATCCGCTTCGGGGTATTCCAAACCAAAACATGGTTTAACCACCAGCCTCACGCCCAGGCCCAGACCCGGATTCTCTTCCCCATTCCCCTGGGAGAGCTGACCAAAAACCCGAACCTGAGCCAGAACACGGGGTACTAAATAGCTGTGAGCCTTGAGCTAATAGCTGATAGCTGATAGCTGATAGCTAATAGCTCATAAAGGGGCCGGATAACGTTATCCGGCTCCTTTTCTGTATAAATCTTTCCTTTATCAAAAAATCATCTTAAATTAGTGGAGATTTCCATCGTATCCATAATGAGAATAATTCTTCTGTTTTGCTTCATTTCCTTTTTGGGTCATGCGCAAACCGTTCATTTCACCGTAAGTATTCCTGCGCCTGAAAAACATGAATTCCAGGTAGAATTCGCCACCCGGCCTGCTCCCTCTGCTTTCATTGACCTTGCTCTTCCGGCCTGGTCACCGGGATATTATCAGATCATGAATTTTGGAGAAAATGTAATTTCCTTTTCCCCGGAAAATGAGAAGGGAGAGCCTCTTCGCTGGGTTAAATTTGGAGAAAATACCTGGCGGGTCTATACGGCTTTCGCCGAAAAGCTCAGCCTGCGGTACACCGTAAAGGCAGAAAGGAATTTTGTGGCCACAGCCTATGCAGACACCTCCCGCGCCTTTATAAAACCGGCGGCCGTATTCCTGTATCCGGTAGGGAAACTCCAGACGCCCGTCACCGTCACCCTCGTTTTACCCGCGCAATGGAAGCAGGTGGCTACCGGCCTTACCCCTGTTCCGGGCAAAGACTTCTCTTTTACCGCTCCTGATTTTGACACCCTATTTGACAGTCCCCTGCTGGCGGGGCAGCTTCGCGAGCTTCCCCCTTTCTATGTCGAAGGGAAAAAGCACCGCTTTATCGGCTACCAGATGGGCGATTTTGACGGCACCGCACTCATGAAAGACCTCGAAAAACTCATCAAAGTATCCAGCGATATTTTTCGGGATATTCCCTATGAACATTATACCTTTATAGGCATTGGCCCGGGAAACGGCGGAATCGAACAGCTCAATTCTACCGCTGTGGCCTTTTCCGGGGAGTCTCTGCAAGGGCCGGGCAGGACACGTACACTCAGTTTCCTCACCCACGAATACTTCCATCATTATAATGCCAAACGAATCCGGCCCGTAGAGCTGGGACCCTTTGATTACAGCGCTCCCAACCGTACCAACGGCCTCTGGGTAGCCGAGGGACTGACCGCCTATTATGAAGATATTGTCATGAATCGCGCCGGCCTGCTGACGCGTAGCGAAATGCTGGAAGCATGGGGAAGCGCCATAGGCGCTTTTCAGAAAAACGAAGGCCGACATAAGCAAACCCTGGCCGAATCAAGCGCCTGTACCTGGGAAGACGGCCCCTTCGGCAAAAAAGGGGAAACCATCTCTTATTACCAAAAAGGGCCGCTCGTGGGGATGATCCTCGATATACGGATCCGTACTGCTACCGAAAACCGCAAAACATTAGACGACGTGATGCGCATACTGTATCACGATTTTTACAAAAAACAAAACCGCGGCTTTACCGACGAAGAGATGATCCGTACCTGTGAGGAGGTAGCCGGAACCTCCCTGGAAGACATTTTTCAGTATGTATATACCACCAGGGAAATCGACTATGCCCGTTACTTTCACAGCATAGGGGTGGATATCGATGAAAATTCCGAACTGCGGATCCGCCCGGAACTTACCGCCGTACAGAAAAAGATTACAGATGATCTCTTCCGGGAATAAAACGGGACATTCCCGTCTTATTTCAAAAAATATACACTGAATACGATAAAGAAAAGAAACAATACCGCTAATTTGCACCATTTTATACCCTTTTCTTATGGATTGGCTTTTCAAACCCTGGCCCTGGTATGTTGCCGGCCCCCTTATCGGCTTGACGGTTCCCGCGCTTCTGCTCCTGGGAAACAAATCGTTCGGCATCAGTTCCTCCCTACGTCACATCTGTGCCGTATGTCTGCCGGCCGATATTTCTTTTTTTAAATACGACTGGAAAAAAGAAATCTGGAACCTTTACTTTGTTTTCGGCATCTTCCTGGGCGGGGTAATCGCCGGGGCTTTCCTGAACAACCCGGAACCCGTGACCGTTGCGCCTGCACTTCAGGCCGACCTGGCCGCCCACGGTATCCGGAGCTTTGAAAACCTGGTTCCGGCTGATTTGTTCAACTGGCCCGCCCTTCTTACCCTCCGGGGCTTTGTCCTGATGGTGGTGGGCGGCTTCCTCGTGGGCTTCGGCACCCGGTATGCCGGGGGCTGCACCAGCGGCCATTCCATTATGGGCCTCTCCAATCTGCAGTGGCCCTCTCTGGTAGCTACGGTATGCTTTATGACCGGTGGTTTTATCATGGCTAACCTTATTCTACCTTACATTCTGTCCCTGTAATTATGATGGAAAACTACAAAGAAACCGACGATATCCGGACAGTAGACGCCTCCTGCCTTAACGAAAGCCAGTTGGAACACCAATGGTACCATAATCTCAAGTACCTCGTTACCGGTGTGCTTTTCGGAATCGTATTTGTAAAAGCAGAGATTATCAGCTGGTTCCGGATCCAGGAAATGTTCCGCCTTGAATCTTTTCACATGTACGGGGTGATCGGCAGCGCCGTAGCAGTAGGAGCACTTTCGGTATGGATTATTAAGAAATTTAAGGTGAAAACCATTTACGGTGAGCCCGTGACCCTTCGTGACCGGGAATTTAACAAAGGGCAAATCTACGGAGGTCTGCTCTTTGGCTTTGGCTGGGCCCTTACTGGCGCCTGTCCGGGGCCCCTTTTCGCCCAGATCGGCACCGGCGCTACCGTCATTATCGTGACCCTGCTTAGCGCCGTAGCGGGTACGTGGGTATACGGTTTACTAAGGGAAAAATTGCCTCATTGAATAAGGCTACCGCAACTCCCGAAATACAATCCCCACCGAATTCACCAAACCTACATACCCAATGAAAGACATACTGGAAGAAACTTTTCAGGGAATATTTGAAAATGAGCTGATCGCGGAAATCGCGGCGGTAGCCAAGCCCGTTTCCTTCCGGGAAGGCGACGTACTGATCGACATAGGCCGCTACATCAAAACCATGCCATTGCTCATCACAGGTGCCATTAAGATCATGCGGGAGGATTTCGACGGAGGCGAGCTGCTCCTCTATTTCCTGGAAAAGGGCGACACCTGCGCCATGACCCTGGCCTGCTGCATAGGCGACAAAAAAAGTGAGATCCGCGCCGTAGCGGAAAATAGCGGCATGGTGGCTATGATTCCCGTCTCCAAAATGGAAGATTGGATGGGAAAATACAAAACCTGGCGCGCTTTCGTCTTTGAAAGCTATAATAACCGGTTCAATGAACTTCTTTCGGCCATTGACTCCCTGGCTTTTATGCACATGGATGAACGTTTGTTCCAGTATCTCCAGGAGGCCTCCAAAGTCAATCAGTCTTCCATTATTTACAAGACCCATCAGGAAATTGCCTATGCGCTGAACAGTTCACGCGTGGTGATTTCCCGCCTGCTGAAAGCGCTCGAAAACGAAGGAAAAATAAAGCTGAACCGAAGCCATATTGAATTATTAAAGGCATAGAAAACCAGCCGGTTCAAAGCGCCTGCTTAATCTTACACCCATGAAACAGCCGAAAAAACCCGAAAAAGACCTGATTCTTCGTGAAAAACTGGCCATACAGCGTACACACCTGGCCAACCAAACTACTTTCCTCTCTTTCCTGCGTTCTTCCATGTATTTCCTGGTAGCGGGCCTCACTATCCAGAATCTGGGCGATATCCCCCGGGCCGGCATCTACGAAATTCCTCTCTTTACTATTTCCGCCATTCTCCTCATCAGCGGAGTGGCCAATTATTTCCGTAACAAAAAGAAAATCAGGGAAGGAGAACAGCAGGTGGAAAACGATGTGAAAGAATGGGAAGATTAGCATAAAACACCGCCCTATGTAACCCAGGTTACTGTACAGTACGCCAAGCTACACTACTTTTGTTGGAAATCCGGGGCGAAGTTCCGTCCGGTGACCATCTGATAACTATTCAATTGTATGTTCAATCTGTTTAAAAATCTCTTCGGAAATACGGCAGACTTGCAGGGCATTCTGAAAGAGGGAGCTTACCTCGTGGACGTCCGTACACCGTCTGAATTCGCCATGGGCAGTGTCAAAGGAGCCGTCAATATCCCCCTGGATAAACTACCCGCCCAAATGGCAAAGTTTAAAAACAAAAAAAATATTGTAGTGTTTTGCCGAAGTGGCGGCCGCAGCGCCCAGGCCAAAGCCCTTCTGAACCAAAACGGCTTTACCAATGTCACCAACGGCGGCACCTGGGAAGCAGTAGACAAAGCACAGAAGAACAGCTAAATTTTATACGAATGAAATAGCCATGAGCATTCAGCTATCAGCCGGGTGGCGTACCACTATCAGAAAATCGGCACACCAGCGAAGCGTCGCCCGACCGCCGGCTAGGCGCCCCCCAATGAATAAGCAAAGCGTCGCGGGGCGGCCTTCCGCCCGGCTGATAGCTGAAGGCTGAATGCTAAAATATATACCCATGAAAAAACACCTATCACAATGGACCCTCCCCCGCCTCTTACGGCTGGCTATCGGCCTGGCCGTTATCATACAGGGAATTCTTGTTGGCGACGGATTGTTTATTACTTTAGGGGCGTTGTTCTCGTTAATGCCTCTACTGAATGTGGGTTGCGGACCTGGTGGAAGTTGTCAGCGATAAAACTAAAAAACAATGACTGATTTTTTAAAGAAACATGTATGGGCCATAGTAGGGGTTACACTCGGAGCCCTGGCAGGCTACCTCTATTGGAAGCATGTGGGCTGCGTCACCGGAACCTGCCCCATTACCTCCAAACCCCTTAACAGTACCGCTTATGGCGCCTTGTTGGGCGGCTTGATTCTTTCCATTTTTCAAAAAAACAAATAAGATGCTTCGTTATTTATCCATTATTATTTTGACGACATTGGGTGTAGCGTGTGGTCATGCCCAATCAGCAGACACCCGTTTTTCGGCAAAAGATTTTGCTTCAAAAATAGAAAAAACACCCGGTGCTCAGGTGGTAGACGTCCGTACTCCTTCTGAATTCCGTGGAGGCCACATCAAAGATGCCAGCAATATGGATATGCGTTCTGCAGAATTTAAAAACATGGCAGCAGCCCTTGACAAGAGCCGACCCGTGTTTGTGTACTGCCTGAGCGGAGGCCGTAGCGCCTCTGCCGCCAACTATTTCCGTGCAGAAGGATTTAAAGACGTGTATGAAATGCCGGGAGGAATGATGGAGTGGCGGAACAATGATCTGCCGGAAGTAAAGCTCACGATCACCTCTGAAGGGATGTCAGTACAGGAATACGAGGCCATGCTCGGTTCGGGCAAGACCATCCTGGTTGATTTTTATGCCGACTGGTGCGCTCCCTGTAAAAAAATGAAGCCGTTTATTGAAAGCATCTCTCAAGACCTGGCAGATAAAGTGACCGTCATCCGGATCGATGCCGACCAGAACGCCCGCCTGTGCAAAGCCCTGGACATTTCCGGATTACCTGTGCTGAAAATCTACCGCAATGGGAAAGAAATCTGGGGACATACCGGATTTGTGGACGAAGCCACGCTCAGAGAGAAACTGCGATAAGCTACTTTTACAAGGTTTCCTCCAGCCACCTGAAAAACTCACTCTGCCACACTATTGCATTCTGAGGTTTCAGGATCCAATGGTTTTCGTCTGTAAAATAGACGAAACGGCTCCTTATTCCCTTCTGCTGTAGCGCCTGAAAGGCCTCTTGTCCCTGCCCTATCGGCACCCGGTAGTCTTTCTCCCCGTGTATCACCAACATGGGCGTATTCCATTCGTCCACATGCTGGATGGGATTGAACTGTTCATAGGTTTTTCGGGCCGCCGCGTTGTTCTTCTCCCAATAAGGGCCACCCAGATCCCAGTTGACAAAAAACAGCTCTTCCGTAGTACCGTACATGCTCTCCAGGTTAAAAACACCCGCATGCGCAATAAAGGTCTTAAAGCGATTTTGATGAATTCCGGCCAGATAATACGCCGAGTATCCCCCATAACTGGCGCCTACGGCTCCCAGCCTTGATTTATCTACATAACTCTCCCTCGCCACATCATCAATGGCCGCCAGGTAGTCCTGCATCACCTGTCCGCCCCAGTCCTTACTGATCTCCTCGTTCCATTCTACCCCGTGACCGGGCATACCCCGGCGGTTCGGCGCCACCACAATATACCCTTTGGCCGCCATCAACTGGAAATTCCACCGGAAAGAATAAAACTGGGTCAGCGCTCCCTGAGGGCCGCCCTGCAAATACAGCAGCGTGGGGTATTTTTTGGCCGGATCAAAATCCGGAGGAAAAACCACCCATACTAACATTTTCTTGCCGTCTGTAGTATTCACCCAGCGTTTCTCCCATTTGCTCAATTGTATACCCTGGTAATAGGCATCATTTACCCCGGTTAGCTGTTTCCAACCCTTGGTCTCCAGATCAAATGAAAAAATTTCTGCCGCATGGTTGAAGTCTGTCCGGGTCAGAATCACCTTATTTCCTGAAAATCCCACAATACCGGTCACATCGAACTCTCCCTCCGTTAACTGCCTTACCTGTAACGCAATTTTCGTTAACCCGGGATAATTCACTTCAAACAGCTGAATGGTACCTTTCACCGGAGCGGTAAAATAGATCTTCCGCCCGTCTTCACTCCATTTAAAATCGTCTACGGTACCGTCCCAACCGCCTGTCAGGTTGATATGCACTCCTCGCACATCCACCATAATGTCATTCTTATCCGCTTCGTAACCGTCGCGTTTCATCCGGAGCCAGGCCAGCACTCCCTGCGATGAAAACACGGGGTGTGTATCGTATCCCGGATTTTCTCCTGTCAGGTTTCGGGTAGTCCCGCTGCCCAGGTCGTATTCATAAATATCGGTGTTGGTGCTGTTCGCATAGGCGGTACCCGCACTTTTCTTACTCACATACAGGATTTTCTTCCCGTCAGGACTCCACGTATAATCTTCACTTCCCCCGAACGGCATGGTCGGACTGTGATAGGGTTCGTCCTTCATAATATCGGTTCCCGGAGCGCCTTCCCGGTTTTCCCTGTAAAACACGTGATTAAACGTACCGTCACTGTACGTATCCCAGTGCCGGTAATCCAGGCCCTCGTAGATCTTCACCGTGGCTTTATCGAGTGCCGGATAATAGTCTTGTGCAAGTACTTTACTCCCTTTCACTTTTTCATCGTACACCACATATTTTCCATCAGGTGATATAGCGGCATCTTTCAGGAGTCCGGCGGTTTCCTTCACTTCCGTGGCAGGTCCGCCTTCTACCGGTACAGTAAATACGCGGCTTGACGATTTATTTTCCGCCACAGAGGGAGTGGTTACCCTGTACACCACGGTTTTCCCGTCCGGCGCAATACCCATCGGAGAAACCCTTCCCAGTTTCCAAAGCGCTTCCGCCGTAAGGGTATTCTGAGCGTTGGCGCCAAAAGCAAACAGCACAAGGAGAGCAATCAGTTGTTTCTTCATATCTGTATTTGAGCTGTGAACTACACTCGGGCACACCTATTCGTGTTAAACACCCTATATAGCCCCGGTTATTTTACGATTCTGACGCAAAATAACCTAAAAAGGCTTCACTCAAAAATAGGTAGCAGAAAATTCCGGATTTATAAATACAGAATGCATCGGTTCAAAGAGGAAACCCGGCATCCACTATGCTGCTTGCTGCTCGCTCTTTCAACGAGATAACTTCAACACCGTCTTTTCTCCACTTAGCGGCACGGTATAATTCCCGCGGCTGTCTTTGGGTGCGGTAATTTGGTAAGGTCCTTCCAGACGCACATAGGCCATCTTCGTGAATTCATCGGCCGGTTCCAGCACCAACTCCACTTCCCTTGTACTACGGTTATAATTCAGCGACGATACCCGGCCCGCATCCAACGTGATCCATAGTTTTTCGGGTGCCAGGTATACCCTCGATTTGCCCCCCGACGTAATCTCGGTATTCAGCCACTTGCCCTTTCCCGAAATATTGCCGCTAAAAGCCACGGGGCCAAACTCCGGATGTACGGTAATATAAGTACCCGAGTTCACCGCATAGCCGTAAAATCCGCTCCCGTAATCGCCGGTGATTCCGTCAATCTCCAGGGTAGAAGGGTAAGAGTGAAATGCGGCCGGACCATAACCCTCTTGCGTCACGTTGGCCAGGGCACCCATAGCGCCCGCATGGCCTACCCTTAGCAGGTAAAAATCATCCGGATTATCCCGGTAAGCATCCGATACGGGAATAGAGTTCAGGGCGGAGCCATAGTGGTGGAGCTGGCGTTCTATCCGCGACAACTTGCCGCCGTACACAAAATCCCAGTAGCGCCGGGCGCTGCCGTTGTATCCCCAATGGGGTACGGTGGGCATATACGCCAGGATGGCGTTCAGGGTCACCTCCGCTTTATCGGTATTTCCAAAATATTTTGACCACATATAGACTTCTTCCTGTCCGGTAGAATCCCAGGGCATTTCACTTCCGAAGGGGTACCCCAGGGTTTTCCAATGGTCGGCCCGCTTCTTCATGGCAGCTTCCAGGTCATGGGCCATATCCAAAATTCCCTCCCGTTTCAGGTCTTCCAGGATGTACAGGAAAACCGAGCCTTCCATCTGGCCGAACTGCGCGTAATAGGGCGCCAGGTTCACCATGGCAATAGCGGTATGGTAGGCATTCTGAAGGCTCTCCCGCCAGTTAACATCTTCTGCCAGGCCTTCGTGATTCCGCGCCAGGCGATACAGTACCCAGTGGGCCGCGGCCACGTGCGGATAATTGTAAGACCGACCGGGTTTATCGGCCTCTTTTTTGGGCCATGCCGACCAAACCTTCCAGTTGATGTCTTCCCGGTAGGTTCCTTTCGGCATAGAATCGGGCTCGTAGTAAAAGAGGCTTTTCTTTACCCCGTATTTATATTCTCCTTCACTGTACTGGATACCGCCCCACAGGGTTTCCCGCGCGAAGCGCTTCAGTTTTTCCACCTCTTCCTTATCCTGTACCAGAGACTGTTTCATAAAAGCGGCCAGCCAGCTTGCCGCACCGGCTTCATCGCTCAGACCGGCATACCAGGCCCGTTGTTCCTGCGTTACCTGCTTTTGCTCTTCTATATCGTAGGTAATAATAGAAGGTGCTCGCCCAAAGGGATCGTCTTTGTCATCAAACCACTGCTTGGTAGTCAGGAAATTCCCTAAATCTTTCACCACTTCTTCCTGGGATTTGATTACTTTGTAATGTACGGTTTGAACGGTGCCGTCTTTGTAGTTCACCGTCAGGCGGGCTCTCCCCCAGCGCAATCCGTGTACGGCGTAGCGCTCCCATTTGCCTTTTTTACCCAGGCGTTTTACTTCTAAACTTCCCTCCGGAAAGACCTTGACCGACGCCACTTTCTTCCCGTATTTCAGATGCAGGGTCGCGTTTTCATTTTGGGGAAGCATGTACCCGGGCAGCCCCACTGCCACCGGCCGGCCTTCTTTCTCCAGCTGTGCTTCAATCTCCCGGATGGAAGGCGCGAAAACAAATTTCAAGGAGAATGAACGGGCTTCTCCCGGTTTCAGGATAGCGGAGGTAGGTTCGTTCCATTGCTCTACCCCTTTCCAATCTGTTTCGGCGTGGGCCTTACTGTGAATCATCCATTCATGGAATCCTTCAAAAACAATACTTCTCGGTGTGGGATCATCATTTACAGGATTATACGCTTCAAAACCGGCATTTTCATAGGGCAATACCAGGAGAGACGCTCCTTTGCCGTGCAAGCGGTTCACCTGGAGGTAGCCCGCATCCCGGCCGATATAAGGGTCAAAAAAGACGTTATCGGTATGCGCATCGTCCAGTTTCTTATCCTGGAGGATGTTGTTAAAGATCATCGGGATCCCTAAGGAACCAATTTCCAATGCTGCGCCGGAAGTATTCCTGATTTCAAAACGAAGTACAAGATTTTCACCCTGCTTTTCCCAAAAACGCTTCAATGTCAACGGTGCCCCCACCTCCAGCAAACCGGAGAGGTCGGCCCCTGCCAATGTATTTTTTTCAGGAGCAATCATTTGAACGTCGGTCCTTTTCTTAGCAGATGAAAATGCCGTCCACGCTTCATTTCCCTGTATCCTGTAGCGCAGGTTAATATCGCCCAAATGGTAAAAACCGTCTTTGTCCCTTTGTTTCAGACGTTCATCAGGCGTATAATCAAAGGTGGTATCTTTTACGGGCGACAAAGCCGCGGCCGTGTGCGAAGAATTCAATATTTCCAGGTAAAAATCGGAAGTAGTAAAGGTTTTACTTCCTTTTTCTATGCCCAGGGTAGAAGGCATCTGCGCGATTCTTTCCCAAGGCGATTGAGCAAAAACAGTACCGGCGCATAAGGCGGCGAAGACGAATAAGGACAGTCGTTTCATAGATTTCGAGGGCGGAGTTATCCGATTAAGAGAAGCAATATTCAAAACTTTTCTTTCATCTTCAACTTCCACCCCTACATTCGCTAAAATTAAAGCATCCTTTGACAAAATCAGTACGTTTCCTCGCGCCGAAGGAGGGTTAGGAGCCGCCAAAAAACAGGGATTTCTGAGAATAGATTCCAAAAAAAAGACCGGTCTAGCCGGTCTTTTTCCCCTCATTAAAATTCCCTGTGTCGGGCTTCTTCAAAAAGTCTCTCCTCAGGCAAACTTTTAAAATATTCGTAGGTGAGCTTCAGCCCTTCCCCCCGGTCTACCTGGGGTTCCCAGCCCAGAATTTCGCGGGCTTTGGTAATATCGGGCTGACGCTGCTTGGGATCGTCTTTGGGCAGGTCTTTGTACACCACCTTCTGATCCGTACCCGTCAGCTTTATGATTTCTTCCGCAAAGTCTTTGATTGTGATTTCGGAAGGATTACCAATATTGACCGGATGAGGATAATCAGACAAAAGTAGACGATAAATGCCTTCTACGAGGTCAGCCACGTAGCAAAAAGACCGGGTCTGGGAACCGTCACCGAAAATAGTGAGGTCTTCTCCCCGCAAAGCCTGTCCGATAAAGGCGGGCAGCACGCGGCCGTCGTTCAGGCGCATGCGCGGTCCGTAGGTATTAAAGATCCGGATAATACGCGTTTCCACACCGTGATAGGTATGGTAGGCCATGGTCATGGCTTCCTGAAAACGTTTGGCTTCGTCATATACTCCACGTGGCCCTACCGGGTTTACATGCCCCCAGTAATCTTCTGTCTGGGGATGCACCTGGGGGTCACCGTATACTTCCGAAGTGGAAGCAATCAGTACACGGGCCTTCTTTACCCGCGCCAGTCCCAGGCAGTTATGGATACCTAAAGAACCCACTTTGAGCGTCTGAATCGGGATTTTGAGGTAGTCTATCGGACTGGCCGGTGATGCAAAATGCAGGATATAATCCAGCTCACCCGGCACATGGATAAACTTACTCACATCGTGGTGATAGAACTCGAAGTTCGGTAGTTTAAAAAGATGCTCAATATTCCTCAGGTCGCCCGTAATCAGGTTATCCATGGCCACCACATGGTAGCCTTCCTTAATGAATCTGTCGCAAAGGTGAGAGCCGAGAAAGCCTGCCCCACCGGTAATTAGTATTCGTTTCATAGATGTTTAGTTTTGAGTAGTGAGTAGTGAGTAGTGAGTTACGCAGGTTTGATTCCTTAACCCATTACTCACTACTCACTACTCACTACTCACTACTCATAACTTACTTCACTTTTACAGCTTCCCTGCCTATAGAAAAATAAGCAAAGCCCAGCCCCTTCATTTCTTCCAGGTCATACAGGTTACGCCCGTCAAAGATCGCTTTATTTTTCAGTTTTTCCGCTACTTTCTTAAAATCCGGTGTTCTGAATTCGGGCCACTCGGTCATAATCATCAGGGCATCGGCACCTTCCAGCGCATCGTACATACCCGAAGCGTACTTCACTTTTTTACCGATTTCTTTCTTCACGTTGGCTACAGCCTCGGGGTCAAACACCACCACTTTCGCTCCGGCTCTTTTCAGCGCTTTGATATTGTAAAGGGATGGCGCCTCCCGGATGTCATCGGTATACGGTTTGAATGCGAGTCCCCATAAGGCAATGGTTTTCCCTTTCAAATCTCCTCCAAAATACTCCTTCACCCGGGGAATCAGCTTTACTTTCTGCTTTTCATTGACCAGCATAATGGATTTCAGAATCCGGAAATCATAGTCAAACTCCTGGGCGGTTTTTCCCAGGGCCTGCACATCTTTCGGGAAACAACTTCCTCCATACCCGATCCCCGGAAACAGGAAACGTTTACCGATACGGCTGTCGGTACCGATACCTCTCCGCACGTTATCTACGTTAGCGCCGGCCAGCTCACAAAGGTTGGCCATCTCGTTCATGAAGGTAATTTTCATGGCGAGGAAAGAGTTAGCCGCGTATTTGGTCATTTCCGCCGAGCGTTCGTCCATAAAGATAATAGGATTCCCCTGTCTTACCAGAGGCGCATACAACCTCTCCATGATGACCTTCGCCCTTTCCGAGCTCGTCCCTACCACTACGCGGTCCGGCTTCATGAAGTCTTCTACCGCTACCCCTTCCCGCAAAAATTCCGGGTTAGAGACTACATCAAACTCGGTTTTGGCATTCGCCGCCACCTTGGCATGTACTTTCTCGGCGGTTCCTACCGGTACCGTACTTTTATCCACAATCACGGCGTAATGATCCAGCACCTTACCGATGTGGTCTGCTACCCCCAGGATATATTTCAGGTCGGCTGAACCGTCTTCTCCCGGAGGAGTGGGTAACGCCAGGAAAATCACTTCGGCTTCCTTAATCCCTTCTTCCAGTTCAGTAGTAAATTTTAACCTTCCGTCTTTACGGTTCCGGTCAAAAATAGGTTCCAGTCCCGGCTCATATATGGTAATCTTTCCCTTTTTCAGGCTGTCTACCTTCGCCTGGTCAATATCGATACAGGTGACTTCGTTCCCTGTCTCGGCAAAACATGTTCCGGTCACCAAACCTACATACCCGGTACCTACTACAGCTATTTTCATCGTGTTTTTTTTAAGCTGTGCTATCTCCTATGCACTATCGGTAATATACAACTGACTTCAGGGTCATGGAGAACAGCGTTTACAGCAGATTAAAAAATAATGCTGCAAAGGTAGAGGAAAAAACAGAAAACCTTACATTGATAGAAGAAAAAAGTATAGTTAATGAAGAAAAAAGCTCCTAACCCTATGTTTTTAACACCTGTCGGTAGACTTTTTACAATACTATTTAACCCCTACGGGGTATGAAGAAAGAGAAAGGAATCCCATTTTCTACCGTTATACAATCCCCTACGGGGAATGCAGTTCCATATCCGGCGAAATCCCCATGTCCCGCAGGGACAACCTATCGGTAAAACATCCGGTTTTCTACCGTTATACAATCCCCTACGGGAATGCAATTCCATATCCAGCGAAACCGTCATGTCCTGTAGGGACAACCTATCGGTAAAACATCCGGTTTTCTACCGTTATACAATCCCCTACGGGAATGCAATTCCATATCCAGCGAAACCGTCATGTCCTGTAGGGACAACCTATCGGTAAAACATCGATATCCGGCGGAATTCCAAATGTTTTGTCTTACGAAATAGCCATGAGCATTCAGCTATCAGCCGGGTGGAGAACCACTATCAGAAAACCGGCACACCAGCGAAGCGTCGCCCGACCGCCGGCTAGGCGCCCCCCAATGAATAAGCGAAGTGTCGCGGGGCGGCCCTCCGCCCGGCTGACCGCTGATAGCTGAAGGCAAAAATTTTATACACATGAAATGCGGGGATTTTTTCTTTCGAGGCCATGTGCGTGCGATGCCGACCTATCCGCTAAAATCAAATGGAAACAGGTTCTTTTTGTACTTCCGCATTTCCATCACAATGGTCCCGAAGGAGAAATCTACTTCGATCTTCACCGGCACCCGGTTACGGTCGTCGGTGACCCACACCCGGATGGCGTCTTCGCCCTTAAAGAGTTTATTGTCGGGCAAAACGGGATTCAATTTCAGGACATTAATCTTCCCAAACCGGGTTTTAATGGTAGCCTTGCCTGCATATTTCACACTGAATCTATAATATTCGTCATCGAAGAAAAGCGGAGCAGAATAGGTTTGCCCTATAGCATACTGGGAAAAATCAACATGTCGAAGCGAATAATATCCGGTAATCACATCGTGAATATTTTTCGGCACACTATAAGTATCTATGGATTCTTTCTCCTTCTTCACCACCATGTTCTTGTTGTGATCAAAATAAAGTACCTGATCCCGCCTGTAATTGTTTTCACGGGCACTGTACTCAAATTTCTGAGGCAAATACCGGACCGTATCCATATAAGTAGTGTAGGTATTCCGCACCTTAAACAGGTCGGTAATCCCTTCTGTTCGGCCCAAAATATGAATTTTATAACAAGGCAGGCCATTTACCTGGTAGGTACGGGTATCTACACCCACATTGGCTGAACCGATGGTCAGGATGCCGTATTTGACCCGGTAATGGTACTCTTCCCCCGTCTGGAAATTATTCTGGCGAAACCCCAAAAACAACAGGGAAAGCAAAACGCATACGAGAATTCTGAATTTCAAGGCAGTTGCTTTTTATAGTTAACGATAGAATCTGCTTAAAAACTATAGATTAGACCAATAAATTAAAAGAAAAGGTGTCCCATCGGAACACCTTAACATTTACTTAACGGAATTTCAGTCGGCAGACTCTCCGTCGGCATTTTTATCCATCAGCGCGTCGGCATTACCGGCCACCGTAGCCTTGATCTTTTCTTCGAGCTCGGCCATCAGTTCAGGATTATCCTTAATGAGGCTTTTCACCGCGTCACGGCCCTGCCCCAGGCGGTCGGCACCGTACGAGAACCAGGAACCGGATTTTTTGATAATATCCAGGTCAACGGCAAGGTCTAGCACCTCACCGGACTTCGACACCCCTTCGCCGTACATGATATCAAACTCAATCACCTTAAACGGCGGAGCCACTTTATTTTTTACCACTTTCACCCGGGTACGGTTACCAATGATATTGCTGTCGTTGTCTTTGATCTGCCCTATTCGCCGGATATCGATCCGAACGGAAGCATAGAATTTCAGGGCGTTACCCCCTGTAGTGGTCTCCGGGCTCCCAAACATCACCCCGATCTTGTCGCGAAGCTGGTTGATAAAAATACAGGTACAACCCGTCTTATTGATGGTACCGGTCAGTTTTCTGAGGGCTTGCGACATCAGCCGGGCCTGTAGCCCCATCTTGCTGTCACCCATCTCCCCGTCCAGTTCCGCCTTAGGCACCAGCGCCGCCACGGAGTCAATCACACAAATATCAATTGCACCGGACGCAATCAGGTGTTCCGCAATCTCCAGGGCCTGCTCTCCATAATCCGGCTGAGAAATCAGCAGGTTTTTGGTATCAATACCCAGTTTCTCCGCGTACAGGCGGTCAAACGCGTGTTCGGCATCAATGAAAGCCGCGATTCCGCCTTGCTTCTGCGCTTCGGCAATAGCGTGCATCGCCAGCGTAGTTTTACCGGAAGATTCCGGACCGTAGATCTCTACTACCCTTCCTTTGGGTAACCCGTTTACCCCCAAAGCGAGGTCTAATCCTAATGAACCCGTAGAAATTACGGGTACATCCAATACTTTGGTGTCGCTCAGGCGCATCACCGTCCCCTTACCAAATGACTTGTCCAGCTTGTCAAGTGTGGATTGCAGGATTTTTAGTTTTTCTGTGTTTTCTGCCATGTTAAATATAAAAAATAGAAATTTACAATTTACTTCGCTTTCAACGTCTTGATCTTCATGTTTCTCCACTTCACTTTTATCCCCCCGCCGTCATGAATCTGTAAAGCGATCTTACCGTCCGAATCCGCAAATACCGGGTCTTTCAGCGTCACCATCTGCACCCCGTTTACCCAGGTGGTCACTTCATCACCAAGTACTTTGATCTTCATGGAATTCCAGGTATTCATTTTTACGTTATCCAGTTCTTTGTCCGGCTTAATCAGCCAGCCGCGTTTATACGACTCGTAAATCCCGCCGGAAAAGTATCCCGGAGGGGCCACTTCGGCCTGCCATCCGCTCACCTTGGTTCCTTCAATACTGGAATGGAAGAACACCCCGCTATTCCCGTTATCTTCCGGAAAAAACTCCAGTGTAAGTTCAAAATCTTTGTACGATTTTTCCGTTCCCAGGTATCCGTAACCTTTGTCCGGCCCGCTCTCGCAAACCAGGAGGCCGTCTTCCACATACCATTTTTCCGTACCGTAAATGACCCACCCGTCCAGGTTCTTACCATTAAAAAGAGATACCTGCTTTGATTTCTGGGCAAAAATAAAGCAGGGCAACAAAAGGAGCAAAAGTGTTTTCTTCATGCGTTTAATTTTGAGCTGCAAGCTATGCGCTGTGAGCTATGAGCTATTAACTGAATTAAGTCACCAATATACGCATGAAATCAATTAAATTTGTAAAATTATTCAGATTAGTTCTTATGCAATTCTCCGACCTCAATCTTAACAAGCCCCTGCTGAATGCCCTGGACGACCTGGGTCTGATTTCCCCCACGGCCATCCAGGAAAAAATATTCCCGGCGGTGATGTCAGGCAAAGACCTGGCGGGTATAGCGCGCACGGGTACAGGCAAGACTTTTGCCTACCTTTTGCCCCTATTAAGAATGTGGACTTTCAGCAAAGACAAACTTCCGCAAATACTGGTGCTGGTTCCTACCCGCGAACTGGTCATGCAGGTAGTGGAAAGTGTGAAGTCGCTCACCCCTTACATGAGTTTTGACGTCACAGGCGTGTATGGCGGCGTCAATATGAAAACCCAGGCGGCGGAACTGCTGAACGGCTGCGATATGGTAGTGGCCACTCCGGGCCGCTTCACCGACCTTGCCGCGGCAGGTATCCTGAAGGTAAAAAACATCAAAAAACTGGTCATTGACGAATTTGACATGATGCTGGATCTGGGTTTTCGGCCCCAGCTCGACCTTATTTTCAATAAAATTCCCGAAAAAAGGCAAAACCTGCTGTTTTCCGCCACCATTTCGGAAGAAGTGGAAGAACTGATTCACGATATTTTCAAATCGCCCGAAGTCATAGAAGACGCCGACGTGGGAACACCCCTGGAAAACATCCGCCAGAAAACCTACTCGGCCCCCAATTTTCTCACCAAAATCAACCTCCTGGAACTTCTTCTGGCCAACGACGAAGAAATGAAAAAAAACCTGGTTTTTGTAGCCCAGAAATCAGCGGCAGACCTCCTGTTCCAGGAATTAAAAAACCGGGGTATAGAGGGTGTGGAAGTGATTCACTCCAACAAATCCCAGAATTACCGCTTCCGGGCCATCAAAGAATTTTCGGAGGGAACGGTAAGCACCCTCATTTCCACGGATATCGGCTCCCGGGGACTGGACATCCGGGGCATCACCCACGTAGTGAATATGGATATTCCCGAAGAAACAAACGATTATATCCACCGGATCGGCCGCACGGGCCGGGGCGAAAGCTTCGGTACGGCCATCAGCCTGGTGAGTGAACGGGAAGAAGAGGCCTTTGGGGAGATCGAAGCCATGTACCGCCTTCAACTCACGCGCCTTCCTTTACCCGCCTATATCGAAATGGAAGAGCACCTCCTTCCCTTCGAAACCGAACATGAAGAAATCAGGTTGCCCAAAATCAAACGGGAGGCTACCGGCCCCGCGTTTCATGAAAAACTGGACAAGAACAAAAAAGTAAACAAACGGCGCGATATCCAGGCCGAAAAGAAGCTGAAATACGGGAAATCCTACCGAAAAAACATGTAATGACGAGCATTGAAACCCTTTACGGCCAACGGATCCGCTTGCGGGCTTGCGGCGTATTGAGACTGCAAAACCGGGTATTGCTGCTTAACCACCGCTTCCTGAACCCGGAAAACATCTTCTGGAATGCCCCGGGCGGCGGACTGGAACCGGGCGAGGACGTGGTGAGCGGATTGCAGCGGGAGTTCCGGGAAGAAACCCGTCTGGAGGTCACGGTCCATGAACTGCTCCGTATTCACGAACATATCGCTGGAAAACTTCATGCGGTAGAATTGTACTTCCGGGTTTCCGCCCCTGATCCGAAACCGGTACTGGGCTCGGACCCCGAAGGCAATATTCTGACCGAACTTCGGTGGTTTACGGAAGATGAACTGGTTCGCATACCGCCCGGCCAATGCCCTTCATTTCTGAAGGAAACGGTATTCCCCCAAAAAAATTAAACACCAAAAGCTCACAGCTCATAGCTCATAGCTCATAGCTCTAAGCTCATTGCTCATACCCCAAACTCATGACGAACAACACTTTCAAAATTACAGACGAGCGATTTTCTACAGAATATACCGAACGGTACGACCTGACTCTGGAGGTCCAGTATTCCCGACTTCGTTTTACAGTAAAACACGGAGAAGAACTCTTGGTGCTGGAGGACCACTTCCTGGGCCAGGGTCACGATCTGACGGCCTGCTTGTCGCGATGCGCCGCCCTGATCGAACACCACCCATTCCTGGGTCTTCCTTCCTGGAAAGGTGTTCAACTGCTCTCTGATTTTGAAATTCATACCCTGGTCCCTGCCCCGGTTTTCCTGCCTTCCCTCGCTGAAAGGTACCTGGCGCTGGCTTATCCATCCGCGCCCGTAACGGATTTTGATGTGTATTCCGAAGCGGTTTCCGGCCATTACCTCGTAAGCGGCACCCCGAAAAAGGTCACCCGCCTCTTTACAATGGTATATTCCGGCCTTGCCCCCCTGTCTTCCCTGGCTGTACAGGCGCGGTATTTTGCCCGCAATTTCACCCATTTGGCCATGGGGGTTGCCTCCGACCACTTTGTAACCTTATACGCTATGAAGGGGAAAAACAAGACCTTGAATATCGAAAGGATCCCTGTCCGGAATCTTCCAAACCTGTCGACATCCGCATCTGAACTGATACTTTTTGGGGAGATTACACCTTTCAGCGCTTCCTACGGTGTCATGAAAGAGAAGTTTCAAGCCGTGCGGATCGGACACACTCCACCCCCGTCAGAACACCCAGATAGCATTCCCTGGCACCGTTATTTCACCTTGCTTAGCCCCGGGCTTTCTGAAATAAAAATTCCTGATCAAAACCATATTGAACTTTGAGATTATAGTCAAAGAATTCAATGGCTCTTTCTACCTTTTTGGCTTTCAGTGCTACAAAATACGGTTTTTTCCCGCCTTTATTGACCAGGCGGGTATCGAGTTTGTAAATGGTTCCCTCCGGATATTTCGAAATAAACCGGCTGGCAATGCTCACGCTGAGATCTTCAGGCACCTGCTGCCCGTTAATGGTTTTCAGCCGCATCTTCCCGCTGTCACAAAGCGCCTCGGCGTACACATCGAGGAAAAAAGCTTTATTGAACCCGGGGATTTCATCTATCAGTGACAGTTGCATTTCCCTTAAACGTATTTTTTATAAGAATCCAGCTGCAAAATAATATTAATTTTTTAAAAGTGCCTTAATACTTCGTATTATTTTTCCTACCTTTGCAGCACTTTTCAAAAGACCTCATGGCAGAAGTTAAAATCTTTTCCGGAACTAATTCTCAGTATTTAGCCGGTAAAGTAGCTTATTATTACGGAAAAGAACTGGGAAAGGTGTCTATTCAGCGTTTTGCCGATAGCGAGATATCGGTAAACTTTGAAGAGTCTGTACGGGGCTGTGACGTTTTTCTCGTTCAGAGTACTCTTCCGAACGCGGACAACCTCATGGAACTTCTGCTGATGATTGACGCGGCCAGAAGAGCTTCGGCACATTATGTGGTAGCAGTGATTCCGTATTACGGTTATGCCCGCCAGGACAGAAAGGACCGGCCCAGAGTAGCCATTGGCGCCAAATTGGTAGCCAACATGCTGACCGCAGCGGGGGCAGACCGGATTATGACCTTAGACCTTCATGCAGGACAAATCCAGGGCTTTTTCGATATCCCGGTAGATCACCTGGAGGGTACTTCGGTTTTTGTACCTTACCTGAAGGAAAAACAGATCGATAACCTCATTTTTGCATCTCCGGACGTGGGTGGGGTGTCAAGGGTAAGAAAATTTGCCAGTTTTTTTGACGCGGATATTGTGATCTGCGACAAACAAAGGAAAGTAGCGAACCAGATTGCCAGCATGCAGCTCATCGGGGATGTGACAGACGCCAATGTGGTATTGGTCGACGACATGATCGACACAGGGGGTACCATCTGCAAAGCGGCCGAGCTGATCCTGGAGAGAGGAGCGAAGTCGGTCAGGGCGGTAGCCACCCACCCGGTATTTTCCTACAAAGCGCACGAAATCATTGCCAACTCGGTATTCGAGGAGGTCATCGTTTCCGATTCCATTCCGCTGAGGCAGGACAATCCCAAAGTAAAAGTCATATCGGTAGCGGAGCTTTTCGCCCATGCTATCGGTAGAATTCGAGACAACGGATCAATTAGTACATTGTTCATAAATTATCAACAAAAACTTAAGTTTTAATCATGAAAGTAACTGAGATTGTAGGGTTTAAAAGAGCGAATCTCGGTCGTCAGTCAGCCCAGGAATTGCGTGCTGAAGGATATGTACCGGGCATTCTGTATGGTGGAGAGGAACAAATTTCCTTCTATGCCCCGGCGTATCTGTTCAGACCGGTGATTTACAGCATCGAAGCGTACCAGATCAAGTTGAGCATTGAGGGAAAAGAGTATACTGCTATTCTTCAGGACAAGCAGTTCCATCCCGTAAATGACTCCCTGGTGCACGTGGACCTACTGGAGATCAATCCTGAAAAAGTGATTACCACCAGTATTCCCATCCGCCTCACCGGAACCGCGAAAGGCGCGAAACAAGGGGGTAAACTGGTGCAAACACTTCGGAAAGTGCGGGTGAAAGGACCTGCCAAACTGATTCCTGAATTTGTTAACCTGGATGTAACCGAGTTAGGACTGGGCAAATCTGTCCGGGTAAAAGCGCTGGAACTTCCGGATCTGACCATCATTGATCCTTCTGCCAACCCAGTGGCCAGCGTGACTATCCCACGTGCCCTGAGAGGACAGTTGAATGCAGAGAAATAAGATTTTTCTTGTTATCTGAGAATGAAAATCCCCGGCTTATGTCGGGGATTTTTTGTTTTGGGCTTTTATGAATATTGCGTTTTCAACCGTTCGGCCAGGTCACCCAAATGAATGGGTTCTGCGCCAATATCATAAATCAATTCTGAATTTTTTACACTACGCACTTTGGATAATTCCCCGTGGAGGTGAAGCACGTTTCTGGAGCCTGCTTTTTTGTGCAATGAGTCCACGTTTTGGGTAATGATCCTTACGTCAAAATAGTTCTCCAGTTCTGCCAGGGCCAGGTGCCCGGCATTGGGTTCGGCCTCAAAGGCTTGTTTCCGCCGTTGATTGTAAAAATCCAGCACTACTTCCGGGTGAGCGACCCACCCTTCTGGCGTAGCCACGTCCTCCACTCGACAAGTTTCCCAAAGCCCGCCCATATCCCGGAAGGTCTTCAGTCCGCTTTCAGCACTTATTCCCGCTCCGGATAGTACTACGAGTTTCTTTTTCAATTGAAGTAACCTAAAATATTATTTTTTGATTTTCGGATTCGCGTATCTATCTCACAAATTCCTGGTTGTAAAACTCTCTTTCAGCTCCTTCTTCATCCGATTTTGTAATTACTTCTCCCCTAATTCCAGACAATCTTTTAACGTTAATTCTTCCGGAACGGTTCCTTTCGGGATCTTTACGTTCCGCTTACCGATCTGGATATACGGGCCGTAGCGACCGTTCAGTACTTTCACTTTATCGTTTTCGGCAAACTCTTTGATGACCTTATTAGCAGCCGTTTCCTTTGCTACTTTGATCAGCTCCGCCACTTTGGCATCATCTATCGTCAGCGGGTCTTCGGTTTTGGGGATATTGTAGTAAACACTTCCCAGTTTTATATAAGGACCAAAACGCCCCTTGTTGATCACTACGGGCTGGCCTTCATAATCGGCCATGCTTCTTGGCAGGCTTCCGTCTGCACCTGAGTTCCTGGCTTGAATAATTTCTACCGCTCTTTCTTTCGTTACGGTAAGCGGGTCTTCGTCCTTTTCAAGATTGTAAAACTTACCGTTGTACAACACATACGGACCATAGCGGCCTTCGTTCACCACCAGGGGATGGCCTTCATGAAGACCCAGTTCAAGAGGGAGTTTCGGTCCTTTCAAAACAGCCAGGGCTTCTTCGTAAGTCAGGCTGGAAATCAGCGTTCCCTTCTTTAAAGAAACAAAAACCGGCTTTTCCTCGTCTGTGGCCTCCCCAATCTGGAGGTACGGCCCAAAACGGCCCACTTTGGCAAACAGCTTTTTACCACTCTCCGGATCTATTCCCAGCTCGTTGGAACTGGTAGCAGAAGACGCACCTTCGGCGGCCTGCTCCACTTTGGTATGGAAGTCGGCGTAGAAGTCTTTGATCATCTTTTGCCAGGAAACCTTCCCCTCGGCCACATCGTCAAACTCATCTTCTACGTCCGCCGTAAATTTATAATCGAGAATCTCGCTGAAGTTCTCCACCAGGTAATCGTTCACAATCATCCCCAGGTTGGTAGGAAAAAGCTTGGCTTTCTCACTGCCGTAGGTTTCGGTTTTCTCGTCAGACGTCACCGCGCCGTCTTTCAGCACCAGCTCACGGTAGGTTCTGGTCTGGCCCGGCCGGTCTTCTTTCACCACGTATTCCCGCTTGATAATGGTGGAAATGGTGGGCGCATAAGTAGAAGGACGGCCAATGCCCAGCTCTTCCAGCTTTTTCACCAGGCTGGCCTCGGTATAGCGGGCGGGCGGACGACTGAAGCGCTCGGTGGCTTTCATCCGCAACAATTCCAGTTCCTGACCTATATTCAAAGGGGGAAGCATGTCTTTGTTTTCTTCGTCTTCCTCGTCATTTCCTTCCAGGTACACTTTAAGAAAGCCTTCAAACTTGATGACTTCACCGGAAGCGGTAAGTTCTTCCGGACGGGTGGAAATACCGATTTTGGCGATGGTCCGTTCAATCTGCGCTTCAGCCATCTGGGAGGCAATGGCCCGTTTCCAGATGAGGTCGTAAAGGCGTTTTTCGTTGCGGTCGGCTCCCGCGGCACTTACAGAAAAATCAGTAGGCCGAATGGCTTCGTGGGCTTCCTGGGCGGCTTTGTCTTTGGTACGAAAAACCCTGGGTTTAGAAAATTTCTCTCCGTAGGCGTGTATAATCTGCGCCTTGGCGCCTTCCACCGCCTCCGCCGAGAGGTTAGTGGAGTCAGTACGCATATAAGTAATCTTCCCGGATTCATACAGGCGCTGGGCCAGGGTCATGGTCTGCTGCACCGAAAAGCTCAGCTTCCGCGAGGCCTCCTGCTGCAGGGTAGAAGTCGTAAACGGCGCCGCCGGACTTTTCGTAGCAGGTTTGACTTCAAGACCGGCAATGGTATACCCGGCCGGCAGACAGTCGTTCAGAAATTTCTCTGCGTCGTCAAGGGTTTCAAAGTTTTTCGAAAGCTCGGCCGACAAAGTCTTCCCGTTTCCTACATGAAAATCGGCCTGTATTTTATACGAAGAAACCACCTGGAAATTCTCAATTTCCCGCTCTCTTTCCACTACAATGCGCACAGTTACCGACTGTACCCTCCCCGCGGAGAGGTTTTTGCGATCTCCGGCACGGATCTTACGCCAAAGCACGGGCGACAACTGAAAACCCACCAGGCGGTCAAGGATACGCCGGGCCTGCTGAGCATTGACCAGGTCAAGATCAATGGTTCTCGGATTTTCTATGGCTTTGCCGATGGCGTTCTTGGTAATCTCCCGGAATACGATACGCTTGGTATCGCCTTGAAGTCCCAGCGCCTCTTTAAGATGCCAGGAAATGGCCTCCCCCTCCCGGTCATCATCCGTGGCCAGCCATACTTCCTTATCTTTCGCCTCCTTTTTCAGTTCGTTGACCACCTTCACCTTATCGGCGGAAACCTTATAGGTAGGCTCAAAATCTTTCTCTATATCTACACCCAATTCTTTTTCGGGCAAATCACGGATATGGCCGAAACTGGATTTGACAATAAAATCTTTTCCAAGATATCCTTCAATGGTCTTAGCTTTTGCAGGGGATTCTACGATTACGAGGTTTTTTGACATGTATGCTTTAAAAGTTGGCGCAAAATAAAGGATAGTTCACCTAAATTTTTTACAAAAATGACAAAAAAACAAAAAAACACGGGGAAATTCTAAAATATTTTGAATTTTTCTAAATAAGATACTCCTTAATTCCAATTTGGGAATCCATTTGTAATTTTGGCGGTTATTAAGATAGTACGAATTGAGTCATAAGACAGGAATCCTTTGAACCGAACCACAAACCGCTGGGGAAGTGGGAGTGTGCGGTTTACAGCATATCGCTTGTGGCTTTAAGCTAAAAGATCATATATGAATATTTATCAGGAGTATATTCAAGAAATTGAAGAAAGAAAAAACCACGGGCTTCACCCCAAACCCATAGACGAGGCCGACCTATTAAGTGAAATCATTGAACAAATAAAAGATACGGAGCATGCGCACCGCGCCGACTCCCTCCATTTCTTTATTTACAATACCCTGCCCGGTACCACCGGCGCAGCGGGCGTAAAGGCCCGGTTCCTGAAAGAGATCATCCTGGGTGAAGCCCTGGTCTCCGAAATCTCTCCTGCCTTCGCATTTGAACTTTTGTCTCACATGAAAGGGGGGCCTTCTATTGAAGTGCTGCTTGACCTGGCCTTGGGTACGGATGCCGCTATAGCGCAAGAAGCCGCCAAGGTACTTAAAACACAGGTTTTCTTATACGATGCGGACATCGACCGCCTGAAACAAGCGTTTGACCAGGGAAATAAGATCGCGAAAGAAGTGCTGGAAAGTTACGCGAAAGCGGAGTTTTTCACCGAATTGCCCGAAGTAGCGGAAGAGATACAAATCGTGACCTTCATCGCGGGCGAGGGAGACATTTCCACAGATCTGCTTTCCCCCGGAAATCAGGCCCACTCCCGCTCTGACCGTGAACTACACGGAAAATGTATGATCACACCCCAGGCTCAGGAAGAAATCAAGGCATTGCAGGCGCAACACCCCGGCAAGAGTGTGATGCTGATTGCGGAAAAAGGCACCATGGGGGTAGGTTCATCCCGGATGTCGGGAGTGAATAACGTGGCGCTCTGGACCGGTAAGCAAGCCAGTCCATACGTGCCTTTCGTGAACATTGCGCCCATTGTGGGAGGAACCAACGGTATTTCCCCCATTTTCCTGACCACGGTAGACGTGACGGGAGGTATTGGCATTGACCTTAAAAACTGGGTGAAAAAATTGGACACGGACGGCAATCTGCTCCGCAATGAAAATAACGAACCGGTGCTGGAACAGGCGTATTCGGTAGAGACCGGGACCGTACTGACCATAGATACGAAAAAGAAAAAACTATATAACGGCGATCAGGAACTGATTGATATTTCCAAATCGCTGACTCCTCAGAAGATGGAGTTCATCCGGGCCGGCGGCTCTTACGCAGTAGTGTTCGGGAAGAAGATTCAGACGGTAGCTGCCCGGATCCTGGGCGTAGAACCAGCCCCGGTATTTGCACCTTCAAAAGAAATTTCGATAGAAGGCCAGGGACTTACCGCGGTGGAAAAAATCTTTAACAAAAACGCAGTAGGTACTACGCCCGGTAAATTGTTGCATGCCGGATCAGACGTACGGGTAGAGGTGAACATCGTAGGATCACAGGATACCACGGGGTTGATGACGGCCCAGGAGCTGGAGTCTATGGCGGCCACGGTCATTTCGCCCATTGTAGACGGCGCCTACCAGTCGGGTTGCCACACGGCTTCGGTGTGGGACAAGAAAGCCCAGGCCAATATACCGAAACTCATGAAGTTCATGAATGATTTCGGACTCATTACGGCCCGTGACCCCAAGGGAGAATACCACTCCATGACCGATGTAATCCATAAAGTACTGAACGATATTACGGTAGACGACTGGGCCATCATTATCGGGGGCGACTCGCATACCCGGATGTCAAAAGGAGTGGCGTTTGGTGCCGACTCCGGCACGGTAGCCCTGGCCCTGGCCACAGGCGAAGCGTCTATGCCTATTCCGGAATCGGTGAAGGTGACCTTTAAAGGCGACATGAAGGAGCACATGGATTTCCGCGATGTGGTGCATGCCACCCAGGCCCAGATGCTTCAACAATTCGGAGGCGAGAACGTATTCCAAGGCAGGATAATCGAGGTGCATATCGGAACGCTTCCGGCTGACCAGGCCTTTACATTTACTGACTGGACGGCCGAAATGAAAGCGAAAGCCGCAATTTGTATTTCCCAGGACGACACGCTGATTGAGTCTCTGGAAATCGCGAAAGACCGGATCCGGATCATGATTGAAAAGGGAATGGATAACGCGAACGGGGTGCTTCAGGGGCTGATTGACAAGGCCGACAAACGGATCGCCGAGATCCGGTCGGGTGAGAAGCCGGCCCTCAGCCCGGACGCCAACGCGAAATACTACGCCGAGGTAGTCATTGATCTGGATATGATTGTGGAGCCGATGATCGCGGACCCGGATGTAAGCAACCAGGATGTTTCCAAACGGTATACCCACGACACCATCCGTACGCTGTCGTTTTACGAAGGAAACAAAAAAGTAGACCTGGGTTTTGTAGGTTCCTGTATGGTACACAAAGGCGACCTCAAAGTGGTCTCTCAAATGCTCAAGAACCTCGAAAAAGAGCAGGGACAAGTGAAATTCAAGGCCCCTTTGGTGGTGGCGGCCCCTACGTATAATATTATAGACGAGCTGAAGCAGGAAGGCGACTGGGAAATGTTGCAGAAATATTCGGGTTTTGAATTCAATGACCTTTTCCCTAAAAACGCTGCCCGTACGGAATACGAGAACATGATGTACCTGGAGCGCCCGGGCTGTAACCTATGTATGGGGAACCAGGAGAAGGCAGCGAAGGGCGACACCGTGATGGCCACCTCTACCCGCCTGTTCCAGGGCCGGGTGGTGGAAGATTCTGAACGTAAGAAAGGGGAATCTCTGCTGGCCTCCACCCCGGTGGTGGTGCTGTCGGCCATACTGGGTCGAATCCCGAACATGGACGAGTACAAAACCGCGGTAGAGGGCATAGACCTGACCCGCTTTTCACCTCCGATAGGGACATTAAATCGGTAATACAGCAAAAAATCCCCGGTCGAAAGCCGGGGATTTTTTTATCTGCGCAAAAGTTATCTCAAGTTCAGAAGATCGTCAAACTCTTCCCCTAAATTTGCATATCATGCAACAAGAATATTATCCATATCAACATTACGCAAACTCTCTTCGATTCGAGTTTACTAGCAAAAGTTCGCACAAAACGGTTAACAAAGTTGTGATCTACACCCCATTTGAGAAGAATAACCAACTTTACAACCTTGCATTGGTGGATGCTTTACCTGATGGCTCATTTGATGACAAGTCCGTTACGAATAACCTTGATATGAAAAAAGTCCTTGCTACTGTTGTAAGAACTATTTTTCACTTCTTTGACAAGTATCCAACCAAATTAGTTTATATTGAAGGAAGTACGCCGGAAAGAACAAGATTGTACAGAATTATTATCTCTGCTGAGATCGATCATTTGGAAAATATACTGGAGATATGGGGCATCAAGAATTCATTACCTGAATTGTTTCGGAAGAACCAAAATTACGATGCTTACGTTATTAAATCAAAAAACAAACTGGTCTGATAAAATTATTTTTATGAAAACCGAAAACAAAAATTTCTCCCCCAGACAAAAAAGTGGCCCATACGCTTCCCTGGATGAGTTTGTTCAATCAAAATTGGAACGTGCTAAACGTACCCTTTCCCATGTAGATCTAAGTAAGATTACCGGGCATAAGGCCGAGAAGAACAATTAGATTATATCGTCAAAATCAAATCCGGCCCTTTGCAGGGAGCGCTTCGCTACGTCCAGCACATAATCGGCTTCATTGAAGGGGTGTACCGGCACCAGGGTCACTTTTTCCAGCTCTTCCAGTATGGCCCTTGTCTCATTTTGGGTGAGTTTAGCACAGACCTCATACATACCTCCCTCCTCTTCTTCCAGGATATCGTGTACTTCCAGAACATGCTGAATGACCCGAATCACTTCAGGAGACGGATAGCATACCAGCAGGGTGGTCAAGGCGCCATGGTCCAGCCTCAGTTTAGCCTGAAGCGGAAGCGGCTCTCCTCTATTGGCCTTCTGCGCCGCCACAAAGAGTATCTTTTCCTCCATTTTGATGTGCGTGAGCAAACCTACCCTGAAATGGTGGTATTTTTCCAGGTCTACCCGATCTTTATCCCGGGTGGCTTCGTCGAAAATGGTTTCGATACGCCGATGATCATTCGTAAAGAAATCGTACAAGGCTTTGTTCATGGGTATATATTTGAGTGATGAGCTATGAGCTATGAGCTGTGAGCTATGAGCTGTGAGCTATGAGCTGTGAGCTATGAGCTGTGAGTCCTGTGGCGAACTGCTGCTTACTTCTTTATACCGTGACTTTTGTGACACGCACTTTCCAGGTGTCGGGTCCCTTCTCCAGGTATTCCCAGCGGAAAGGTTCCTTACTCTCCGCTTCCATCTGGTAATACAGGGGTTTGGGATCATGGTCATTGATGAACTCAAACGCTTCCCCGGCGCGTATGTCGGCAAAGGCCCGGTAAAACATTTCATGTCTCTCGGTAGGTGGAAAGGGTCTCAAATCAAATTCGTTGACTACCGAGAAGCCGTCGTCACCCAAACCGCTGTTATCTTGCTTGGTAATATGCACCACAAATTCTCCTTCCGACTTCTTTTTATAAATCCACTTATGTTTTCCCTCAAATTTATGAATAAAAATGCCGTGAATCTCCGTTGGATCTTCCGCCGAGATCAATTCCATGGTAGTATTCTGCTCCATCATGCCGTAACGGTGAAATACAATCTGTTTCCACTCGTCTTTACCGGCCTTCCTCAGGTCAAGCAATGTAGAAACATTTTCCAGTTCCACGCCTTTCGACTCCTCCAGCCGGGTCACTCTCACTTTCCATTCCCGTCCGCCCCGGTTCAGGTATTCCCAGCCCACCACATCCCCGTAAATGGAGCGAAACTCATAAAATAAAGGAATGGGGTCGTGGTCATTGACAAACACAAAATCTTCGCCCACAGGTAAATCCTTAAAAAGCCGTATCAATAATTCATGCCTTTGAATGGGGACCAATACCCTTACATCCAGTTCTCCGCTGGTATTTTTTTCAAGTATCATTTTTTGTAAAGTTTAATCGATAAGATAGGAAAGTCCGTGGGTCACCGAACCGCAGAGTTCGCCCACTTTTCTTTCCCTGAAAATTTTTTCCATAAGTTCTCTCGCCACTTTGTATTCGTTGTGAATGGGACAGGGATGTGTGGCGGAACATTTGGTCAGGCCCAACCCGCATTCCGTAAAAAGCCGGTCGCCTTCAATGGCTTCCACAATGGCAATCAGCGCCTGCTCCTGCTGCTCTTCCCGAAGATAAAAACCACCCGCAGGGCCCTTTAAGCTATTGATGATCCTCTTCCTGGCCAGTAATTGCAGGATTTTACCCACCGTATGCTCGCTGGCATTGATGCGTTCGGATATTTCCCGGATATTGGTTTTGTCTCCGTCTTTGCTTTTCCCGGACAAATAAATGACGGCCTTGATGGCTGTTTTGCAGGTATGACTTAGCATATCGTTAGGTTTAATGTCCTAAAAACGCTTTTCCCTCCGGTGTAATTTTGCTGACGTCCCACGGCGGGTCAAAGGTCAGATTGACCTGTACTTCCCAGCCGGGAAACGAGCCGGACAGGGAATCGCGGGCGTCGGTGGTGATGGCTTCGCCCATAGGGCAAAACTGGGAAGTCAAAGTCATGGCGCAGTCCAGCCCTTTCCTTTCTTCATCAAAGGTGATTTCATACACCAATCCCAGGTCTACTATATTTAAACCAATCTCCGGATCGTACACATTGTACAGGTCTTTCAGCGCATGCGCACATTTTTCATCGTTGTTTGTTTTCATACGGGTAAAGTTTAGCTATCAGCTGGTTCAATGCTTGTGCGTAAATGTAATCATCACATTCCACACGTACAATACGGCAGAAATCACCAGGGCCAGGGCCCCACCTTTTAAAAGCCAGGGATGCAGCAGGAGGATGCCCGTTACAAACAGGCCAAAACCGCCCACGTAGGTATACCACATCACCGTATAGATATTTTCGTTAAACAGTTCTTTGGGCGCGGGCGTTTTGCCCTGGTGGGCCCGGTTATGGTACACCCGGTTCCAAACGATAAAAGGCAGGGTTTTAAAAGTCATTCCCAAAATTATGGCCGTCAGCCAACCGAAAAAGATACAAAATCCATATACCAAAGCCATTTTCTCGTTCGGCAGAAAAGCCAGGGCGAGCAGCAGAGCCACCAAAGGCAGCCCCATTTGCGCCACCGAAACCAGGGAGGTTTTCACCTGTTCGTCCACACTTTTCCGTATTCTGACCCCGTAGGCTTTGTAGCAATAACGCCCAAATAAAAAAACCGCCACCCCTGCCATTGCCACCGGTATATAAAACAATACTGGGGAGTGTCCGCCCAGATAAAGGCAGGAAAAACCGGCCAAAGCACTATTCAACAAAGCAAAAATCCACCAAAGGGTACGATTACTCGTATACTTGGAAATCAGGAACATGGGAATCAGGCGGGAACCCACCCCGATTACCAGGAGTACGAACCATCCCACAATGCCCAGGTGAGCGTGCACCGAAAGGTATTCTACCGAGTTGCCGGGCAATATCGGCGTACTGAAATTTAAAACCAATACCAGTCCCATCAGGGTGGTGGCCAATAACCATACCGTGGCCGTGATGACAAACCAGGCATGCACATTCCGCTTTCCGCTTTTAAACGCGCTTCGAAAGACATTGACCCCATAAAAAACAATGGCAATATTCACCAAAATACCGCCTGCCTGCATGGGCAGTCCAGTGTCAAAAACGTAAAATCCATAGACGAGGATCGGGATGCCCACCCCGGCAAAAACCAGGGTCAGGTAAGCCAGGAGGTCACTGTCCAGCTTTCCTTCCACCAGCACCGGCAATAGTTGGTGGGAAGCCCCGAAAATCATCATGGTACCCCAGGCGAGGGCCATGGTGTGGGTGATGGCCAGCGTGGCGGGATTAAAATAATGGGCGCCCGCTACCTCCGTACTCCCCAAAAGCAGTAAAGTCCCCCCCAAAAAGCCCAGAGAGGCATAGAGGTAAAAGGGCAATACCACTTTATAGTTGGTTGTTTTTTGTAATCCGCCTATGATCATGAGTCCGTCAGAATGTACGCGTGTTGAATTAATCCATTTGCCTGAAAATCATCAGATGCACCTCCCCTTCCCCGACCTCCCTGATCCGGTAGTCAAATTGGCGGTCTTTCAGTTCGGTCAGTAAAAATACAGGAATTCTTTTATGATGTACGAACAGAGCTTTGTCCGGGGTCAGCACCTCCAGTTTTTCCAGGATGGTCATCATAGGGCCGGGCATTTCCATTTCGCGTACATCGATTTCCTCCAGGCGATTTTTGAAACGATTGACCAGGCTGTCCCAATCTCCGGCGGTTTCCGGTATATCATCGGCCACCTCTTCGGGGGCTTCCACCTCGACTTTTCGGAAGAAATAGGTCTCTATGGTTTCTTCGTCTATCGCATTGACCCAGGTTTCAAACCCTTTTCTTTCCAGTAAGCGTATCAGGGGAACGGGTTCAAATGTATTCACGATGGTCAAAACTTCTCCGGGATTCAGGGCCTTTACTTTTTCCTGTATCATCTTCAAAGGGTCCGTCCCCTCGGCCAGCATTTCCCTGACGTCAAACTGAATCAACCGCTCCGGGGAAATGTTCCGGAGATAGTCGGGCCGAGGCTTCCGTACAGGCAATTCCTCACTTTCCCCGGACGACACATCGGACACAAAACCCAGGGGAGCCAGCACCCGGAAAAAATCGTCAGGTGTACACCCACCGATTTTGGAAGCCATACCAATACTCGTTCTACCCGCCATCAGCCTCCTCAGTACCGGGTTCCGGAGTTTCTTAAAATCCGGACTGAGGGAGACGATGGCCTCCAGGGCATCGGGGTGATGTTTCAGCAATGCCGCGATTTTGGTTTGTTCGTTAATGGTCATCACATTCCTGTAAAATTCAATTCAGCAATTCCTTCTCTATCGCTCTCGCTTTGACAAATAAAATATTATTTTCCAGGTGAATATGGGTAAACAAATCATTTTCCAGCTCTTCCAGCATTTTGTATAAGAGTTTATAACTCGTACAGGCATCTTCCGGAATCTCATAATCGTGATTCAGCTTCCTGATCTGTTCCAGGGCTCTGCCTACCGAATCGTGTTCCTTTTCGGTTTCTTCCACCAATACCTGGAAAGTCTCTCCCGGCGCTTTGGTATAGACTAATCCCTCATTTTTTACTTTTACAATCTCTTTTATCAGGGGAAAGAGCAAAGTTTCTTCCTCTTTCATGTGGGCAGTAAGCTCCGCCTCTATTTTATCTACCTGGACTTTCATCAAGGCCAGTTCCGGGTGATGCGCTCCGTGCACCTGCTCCACTTTATTCATGTACTGCACAATTTCAGGCAGGTATTTGCGTACATACTGGTGGTGGGTATTCACTACATAATCGGCCAGGAAATCCAGGTTCCACTCGTCGTAATTCAACTGGCTGTTGCCCGTCACGTTCCCGGAAACCTGGTTCAGCTCTTCTACCACCTGTTTGTAATCAAGTCCTTTTGCCTCACAGGCTTCCTTCACCGACCGGTTTCCGTTGCAGCAGAAGTCTATTCCATATTTTTTAAATACTGTAGTTTTGCTAATGTCTTTCGCTACGATCTCTCCTATGGTTTCCTGTATCTCCTCTGCCTTTTTCGTAACCCGGATATCCCACCATTGGGGGCCTTCGTTCAAATATTCCCAGGTAAAGACATCGCCCCTCTCCCCTTTTAGTTGGTAATATACCGGCTTAGGGTCGTGGTCGTTATGTATAATAAACGTTTCTCCGGCTTCGAGCTGATCAAAAATATGAAAAATCAGGGCATGTTTTTGCTGAGGTTCCAGGGCGGGAATATTCAAAATAAGATCACCGTCTGTCTCGGTGGGAACCGGCGGCACCTGGCGGGTGACTTTCACGTCCCACCGTTCAGGTCCTTGCTGGAGGTATTCCCATGAAAAGATATTTCCGCGTAAGTTCATCAGCTGGTAATTGACGGGCATGGGGTCATGGTTGTTATGAATAATCAGATACTCGCCTTCCCCAAGTGTATTGAATACATTGAAGATGGTTTGGTGTCTTAACCTGGGCTCCAGTTCCTGAACGTTGATGATGTTTTCCGTCGCTGTTGGCATGTCTGTATATTTTAATGATTTCAATTTTCGAACAAAGGTAAATACAAATTTTAAATAAAAAAGTATTTCAGTACTTTTATTCTTAAATATATAAAATTTGATTACAAGCAATATCGAAATTATCTACAGTTAAGAAAGTTACAGAAAGGAAATACGTTATTTGTCAAGCACAATCTATCTTTGAAAATTTTGGAATTTCCAAAATCTCCTATTTAAAAATGCGTATTGCGTAACATTACACCATACACTTTCGTTATGATCATAAACATCCAACACAAAGGCCTGAGAAAATTTTACGAAACCTCTGACGGATCGAAATTACCAAGTCAATACCTTCGCAAGATTCACCGTATTTTAGATCAGTTGGAGGCTGTGAGGTCAGAAAGTGACCTCCTGCAAATGGGTTCAGGCATCCACCTGCTGAAGAATAACTACGCCGGTTTTTGGGCGATTTCAATTTCCCCAAACTACCGGATCATATTCCGTTTTAAAGCGGGAGACGTGTACGATGTAGATTATCTGGATTACCATTAAAACGCAAAAAAGGTATATGTTAAAAAGAGGATTACCTCCCGTTCATCCGGGAGAAATTTTACGGGAAGATTACATTAAGGAAAGAGGCTTAACCATTACCGAGGTCGCCCAAGGGCTTGGCATAACCCGACCTAATCTGTCGAATGTAGTCAATGAACACGCGGGAATCAGCCCCGAATTGGCAGTAAAACTCTCAGAAGCTTTTGGAAATACCGCTGAATTCTGGCTAAATCTTCAATTAAATTACGATTTGTGGCATGCGGAACAAAAAGTAGACCGAGCCTCCATCCGTCATTTCGAATCTGCTCTGGCCTGACTCCTGCCCCGTTATGTGGTAGCTGTATAAATTTTAGCACTCCTGCGGCAAGCATACCGGATGCCGGGCCTATTTTCTGCTAACGGATAGCTGAAACCTGAAAGCTACTTCTTATATTTACTCCTTAAAAACTAATCAGACAAAATGAAAAATGCGTTGTTGCTCTTATTGACTTTTACGGCGTTTGCCTTTTGCACTCACCCCACCGATACATCGAAGGAAGAAACAACACCTCCGACAGGAAATGCCCTTGACCTGGACACGGAAGTGATTCTGGGAGACCGGGGTTCTATATGGGGCTTTAAATTCCTGCCTGACGGCTCCATTATCTTTACGGAAAGATCGGGAAAAATAGGAATCCTGGCCAACGGGAAAGTAACCGAATTATCGGGCGTTCCTAAAGTGGCCTACGAAAGCCAGGGCGGACTACTGGATATCACTTTGCATCCTGACTACGCCCGTAACGGCTGGATCTACACCACCTATCTTGAAAACGCAGGAGGAAATTCAAGAATGAATCTGATTCGCTTTAAGATTAAGAACAATGCACTGACCGACATTCAGAACCTCCATACCACCTCTTCTACCAACAAATGGAGGGGACATAACGGCAGCCGTATTCTTTTTGATAACAACGGCTATCTTTTCTGGAGTGTGGGAGAGGGCGGTCCGTCTAGCCGGGGAGGTGCCGATTCACCCAACAAAAATGCACAGAACGTGAAGGAATCATGGGGGAAAGTACATCGCCTGACCGACGACGGCAAAGTGCCTGCCGACAACCCCGTTCTTCCGGGCAACTCCGCACCTACCACCGTCTATTCATACGGCCACCGGAACCCCCAGGGACTGGCCCTGAACCCGGCCACCAACGAAGTTTGGGAAACCGAGCACGGTCCGCGGGGAGGTGATGAGCTTAACCTTATCCAAAAAGGGAAAAATTACGGTTGGCCCCTGGTTTCCTACGGAGTCAATTACGATGGTGTGGATATTTCCGGCAAAAAACACCCGGGTTATACCGAACCTACTTTCCAATGGACACCCTCTATTGGCGCTTGCGGACTGGCCTACCTCACCTCCGGCGTTTACGGCAACTGGAAGGGCAGCTTTTTCGCGGGCGGACTGGCCCTGAACCACGTGTCGAGAATCTATTTTGAAAACGGCAAAGCCAAAGAAGAAGTGATCCTGAAAGATGTGGGCCGCGTAAGAGATGTAGTACAGGGGCCTGACGGCTACCTCTACCTTTCTCTTGAAGGTCCCGGCCGCATTGTGAAGGTGGTGCCCAAAAAGAAATAAACACCTGATCCCGGATAAGGCTTTGTCCAAAAAGTCCGGAGTATTATGGCCCTGAAAGATGTTTAAAAAGGAGTCAAAATGTGGGGAATAAAACTGAAGAAACATGTATGTTACTGAGGTCGAAACCAGGCAGCAGTTTGACTCCTTTTTAAACATCTTCTCTACAGAACAAGACCTATTAAGGAATCATTCGGCAGGGCATTAGACCTCACATATAATTCAACAAAAACTCCCTGGAGCCGCAAACCGGAATCTCCGAATAATAAAAGCCACTTTTATCTTCGGTAATAATAAAGTTGCAACCTCCGTGGCGGGCCGCATAATACTGTAACCCGTCTTCATAATCCCGGATCACCGGATTGGCGCATACTGCCTGATTTTCTTCCGGCCCCACCGGAAGTATTTCCATATACCGTACGAGTGTTTTTATCTTTTCAAGACTTCTGCGCGTCCCGCATCTTTTTTCAGAGAAATAAAAGGCAATAGCCAGGCAAAGCGTGGTAGTAGCCAGGGTATATTTTTTATCCCATTGCGACAAACTCAAAATTCTGGAAGAATACGGAAAGAGAGGCAGCTCATTATTGAATACGGATACAATGACATTCGCATCTACAAACAGCTTCATTTCCTTGATTCGTAATACGTTTTCTTTATATTGCGACGCTTTTCATACACCACTTCTTTCTCGGCCACCTGACCTATAAAATCAGCCAGGGGAATATCTTCCAGGCTCTTGTAAGGCCGTGGCTCGGAAGTAATCTTATCGTACAAAAATTCAGTAAGACGCGACAAACTGATGCCCTGAGACGCAGCAAAAGACTTGGCTCTCTCTACTACATCTGCATCAAAACTGAGGGTAACTTTCACATCCTGTGTCATGAGATTTATTCATTTTACGTACAAAATTAAAATTTAATACGTAAACTACCAAGAAAAATCGTTCCAAATTTTAACGGTCTTTAGCTTTCATTTTCCAGGAATTCCCTGATACGCCATGCTTTATCTTTTCCCAGCACACCGGCCAGCTCTTCGTCTGTGGCCGACTTAATGTTCCCAATGGTCTTAAAATGGGCGAGTACTTTGGTGGCGGTGGTCTTGCCTATACCGGGCGCCGACTCCAGGCTGCTGATCAGGAAGTTTTTCGAGCGGCGGTTGCGGTGATGGGTGATTCCGAAACGGTGGGCTTCATCGCGGCAGCGCTGAATGAGTTTAAGGGTTTCCGATTTCTTATCGATATAAATGGGCAGGGAATCTTCCGGGAAATAAATCTCTTCCAACCGTTTGGCAATACCAATCACCGGCACTTTTCCATAAAGCCCGAGTTCTTTCAGGGCATCGCAGGCAGCAGAAAGCTGTCCTTTGCCTCCGTCTATAATAATGAGATCGGGCAGGGTGTTTCCGTTTTCCACCAGGCGGGCATAGCGCCGTCCCACCACTTCCCGCATGGTCGCAAAATCATCGGGTCCTTCCACCGTTCGCGGGATAAAATGCCGGTAATTCTTCGGCGAGGGTTGGCCGTTGATAAAACAAACCATGGCCGACACCGGGTTGGTACCCTGAATATTCGAATTATCAAAACATTCAATGTGGCGCGGGAGTGTGGACAAGCGGAGGTCCTGCTTCATTTTGATCAGTACCCGGTCGCGTTTATTGTTATTCCCGGTCTTGGCAATCACCTCCTTTTCGGCTTTTTCGTGGCGGTAGAAAATCACGTTACGCAGTGACATCTCTACCAGCTTCTTCTTGTCGCCCGTCTGTGGAACCACAATATTCGCCTTGAAATCGATATCCGGCCGGATATTACTGATGATCTCTCGGGCATTGCTTTCGTACGTACTCCGCAATTCCAGCATAATCATACTCAGAATCTCTCCATCGGGCTCATTCAGACGCTTCTTCACCTCCAGGGTCTGGGTCTGGATGATAGAGCCGTTGATAATTTTCAGGTAGTTCACATAGGCGGCGGTTTCGTCAGACTGAATGGTAAAGACGTCCGCATCGCGTATGGTAGGCGTAACCACCGTGGCTTTGGCCTGGTAATGATCCAGGAATTCAAGTTTCAGTTTGGCCTTATGCGCATCTTCAAAGGCCATTTTAGAAGCGGCGAACTCCATCTGTTCCTGGAAATAGCGCCGGGCCGGTCCCAGGTTTCCTTTCAGGATATCGTGCACCTGTTCAATTTCCTTCATATACGCTTCTTCCGACTGCCATCCTTCGCAGGGGCCCTTGCAGTTTCCGATATGGTATTCCAGGCAGACCTTAAACTTACCGGCCTCCACATTCTCTTTGCTTAGGTTGTATTTGCAGGTGCGGATGGTATACAACTGGGAAAACATATCCAGAAGGGCGTACATGGGTTTGGCGCTCACATAAGGGCCGTACATTTTCCCTTTCTCCCGGTCTTCAATGCGGCGGGTGGAGATCACCCGTGGAAATCGCTCGTTGGTTACGCAAATGTAAGGGTAAGTTTTGTCGTCACGAAGCAGGATATTGTATTTGGGTTGATGCTCCTTAATCAGGTTATTTTCCAGAAGGAGGGCGTCCCATTCGGTAGGCACAATGGTATATTCCAGGCGATGGATGCTTTCCACCAGCTTCCGGGTCTTCCGATCGGCCCGGTCGTAGTTGTGAAAATAGCTACTGATGCGGTTACGAAGGTTTTTGGCCTTGCCCACATAGATGATCTGCCCCTCCGCGCTGAAATACTTATAGATTCCAGGTTCGGAAGGAAGAAGAGGGAGGATATTTTTATATTCAAATTTTATCATACATTTGTAGGATCTTCTTCTACTTTAGAAACAAAAATCCTTACTCAAAATTACCACAAAAAGTTCATATCGCTCTATTCCTTTTCCTGCGAGTTCGCCCGCAGACCTATAAAAAAGATACTACTATGTTGACTTATCCTGAATTGAAGCTAACTAAGGAGCAGACGGCCAAGGTTTTGTCTTTAAATGACCTGAGCTCTTTTCCTCCTCATTTCTCCGAATGGGAAAACTTAGATTATGAGTATTATATTTATTCCCGGGTACTGGATAAAGCCCAACTTCCGGTTTTTGAAAAGATATATCAAAAGAATATAGAGAATGTAAAAGCCGGGTTACGGGTTTCTGACGTGAGTGACAATGAACTGGCTTATTATACTGACCTCAGAAGCCTGTTTGAAGCAGAATTCATTCGTATTGTTTCATCAGAAGAGTTTCTTCAGTTTTCTGAAAGTACAGATCTCTACTTTGAAAAACTGAAAACACAATACCGCCATTTTTTAACAAATAAGTGCAAGGAACTCACCACTGATCATTTCAGACATGCCCGCATATATCAGAATAAAAGACTGAAAGCGTCTTTTTTAGATCATTCATTGCATTATTTAATTCCGGATATCGAAATCCTTTTCGACGGCTTAAAAATAATCTCCGAAACAGATCTTGACCTCTTTCTAAATGAATATAAGATTACCGATCCTAACAAAAAAGGAGTGGAGTTCTCCCGCAAGACTATAGACAGAATTAACAGATCGGCAGAAATGCTCTTAAAAAAGCATTTGGAGACCGGTGCAATTTCTTATTACAAAACCCCACGGCTTCCTATAAGAGATGAATTTTGCGTACTGACTATTTTACTGATCGACAAGCACAAGTATGGCCTTGACCATCTGGCATCGCTTTGCCCAGAATCCATGTAGACGCTTTGTTTCATCGGGCACTTTACACTACCCTCCTTGATTTTTTAGGATACCATTTTTTTGCGCTACCGAAAATTTTTTCTACCTTTGTACCGGCAAATTACCAGCTCCTGCTGAATCCCCCAGGACCGGAAGGTAGCAAGGGTAGGTGGTTGAGCGGTGAATTTGCCATTTTTTTTGACCTTATCTTAATCTGTATACATAATCATGAAATTTTTTATTGACACAGCCAGCCTTGCCGAGATCAAAGAAGCGCAGGACCTGGGTGTATTAGACGGAGTGACCACCAACCCTTCCCTGATGGCCAAAGAAGGCATTACGGGGGAAGAGAATATCAAAAATCATTACAAGGAAATCTGTAAAATTGTCACCGGAGACGTAAGCGCCGAAGTCATTGCCACCGATTTTGAAGGCATGATCCGCGAAGGCCAGGAATTGGTTAAACTCCACGAGCAGATTGTAGTAAAAATACCAATGGTCAAAGACGGCGTTAAAGCCATTAAATATTTCTCTGAGCGGGGCATTAAAACCAACTGCACTCTTGTTTTTTCGGCAGGACAAGCCCTTTTGGCTGCTAAAGCCGGTGCCACTTATGTGTCTCCTTTCATTGGCCGTTTAGACGATGTAAGCACCGACGGACTGACCCTGATTGAGGACATTCGCCTGATCTATGACAACTACGGGTATGCCACGGAGATCCTGGCCGCTTCGGTACGGACACCAATGCACATTCTGAACTGTGCCAAAATCGGCGCAGACGTTATGACAGGTCCGCTTTCGGCCATACTGGCTCTGCTTAATCATCCGTTAACCGACATCGGACTGGCGAAATTTCTGGCCGATTACGCGAAAGGAAATAAATAATCTATGGCAAACGAGGTCATCACACTCTCCCACGCGGATATTTATCAGAAAGAAGCCCTGGTGCTTTCAGATGTAAATTTCGGTATTGCGGAAGGAGAATTCGTGTACCTCATCGGGAAGACGGGGAGTGGAAAAAGCTCCCTGCTCAAAACCCTGTATGCCGACCTTTGGCTGGAAAAAGGCTCCGGCTCGGTCGCCGGTTTTCAGCTCGAAAAAATCACACCGAAAGAAGTACCTTACCTGCGCCGTAAAATCGGCATCATCTTCCAGGATTTCCAACTGCTCACCGACCGCTCCGTTCACCAGAACCTGCGTTTTTTTATGGGTGCCATGGGTTGGAAAGACAAAGCCGAAATCGATGCCCGGATCCACGAAGTACTCGAACTGGTGGGTTTACCCGATGTACTCAAAAAAATGCCCCATCAGCTTTCCGGTGGTGAACAGCAACGGATCGCCATCGCCCGCGCCCTGCTTAACCACCCGGAGATTCTCCTGGCCGACGAGCCTACAGGTAACCTCGACCCTGAAAAGTCCATCGAGATCCTTAAACTTTTCTTCAAAATCAACCAGCTTTCCAAAACGGCCATACTGATGGCTACCCACGAACTGGGCCTGATTGAGCAATACCCCAAAAGAACGTTGTACTGCGAAGGGGGTAAAGTACGGGATTTGTCGGCGTAATTTTTTGCTTTTTAGAATGCTATAACGTATTCCTAAACTACCTGGCCCGCATTTTCACCACCGGTATAATCATTTCCTCCAAAGACACGCCCCCATGCTGGAAGGTATCGCGGTAATGGCTGACATAATGATTATAATTGTTCGGGTAAGCGAAGAAATAATCATTGGTAGTGAAGAAATACGACGTAGAAAGATTGGGGCTAGGCAGCTTATAGCTCTCCGGCTTCCGTACTTCGATCACAAAATCACGCTTATCGTCCAGGTTCAGGTTTTTGCCCTGTTTGTAGCGGAGATTGGTGTTTACGTTCCGGTCTCCTACAATTCGTTTGGGGTTCCGCACCTTCACCATGCCGTGATCGGTAGTGACTACCAGGCGACCGTTCCGGGAAGCAATCAGCTTCAGGAAATCCAGGATAGGCGAATGCAGCAGCCACGATCGGGTAATGGAACGGTAGGCGGCCTCGTCCGGGGCCAGCTCCTTGATTACTGCCATGTCGGTACGGGCGTGCGAGAGCATATCTATAAAGTTGAACACTACCACCACCAGGTCGTCTTTCAACAGGTTATTGAACCCGTCTACCAGGTTCTTGGCCTGGGTATTGTTCAGTATCTTATGAAAACTGAAACTGTGGGTAATGTTACTTTTCTTCAGCTGCCTTCTTAAAAACTCTTCTTCGTTCTTATTGAGTCCTTCTTCGTTATCGCCCTCGTCGTTTATCCACAGGTCGGGGTGCTGGCGCGACATATCGAGAGGAGTAAGCCCCGAGAAAATTGCGTTACGGGCGTAGCCGGTGGCAGTAGGCAGAATAGAGTAATAGGAATCTTCGTCTTCCACCACAAAAAAGTCGCTGATGATTTCTTCCAGGATCTTCCACTGATCCAGGCGGAAATTGTCGAGCAATATAAAAAATAGGGGTTCTCCGCTACGCAGGTGAGGAAACACCTTTGATTTGAGGAGATTGTGCGACATGACCGGTTTTTTCACATTGGGACTGGTCATCCATTCCTCGTAATTATCTTCAATAAACTCCGCAAAACGCGTGTTGGCCTCCGACTTCTGCATCTGGAACACTTCTTCCATGGATTTGTCGGTAGACCCGTCGATTTCAAGTTCCCAGAAAACCAGTTTGCGGTAAATTTCGGCCCATTCGCTGAAGTCCAGCTCCTCATTGTATTGCATGGTCAGCTGGCGGAAATCCTGCATATAACTGGAGTTGGTCTTTTCCGCTACCAGTCGCTTGTTATCCAGCAGTCGCTTAGCCGATAGCAGAATCTGGTTCGGATTTATCGGTTTAATCAGGTAGTCGGCAATTTTGGAACCGATTGCCTCTTCCATGATACGTTCTTCTTCTGACTTGGTAATCATCACCACCGGGATATTCGGCTTCACCTTCTTGATTTCGGTGAGGGTATCCAGGCCGGTCATTCCGGCCATCATTTCGTCAAGGAAAATAAGATCGAAATTTTGCTTTTCCACCAGGTCAAGGGCATCGGCGCCGCTGGGCACGGGCGTGACATCATAACCTTTGGTTTCTAAAAAAACGATGTATGGTTTCAGGAGCTCTATCTCGTCATCAGCCCACAAAATGGTACTACGCTGCATAAATTTTCTATTAGTTATTAATGGATACGTTTCTAACCGTTCAAAAATTGCTTTAACCGCAGGAAATCTTCCTCGGTATCAATGCCAATCCCGTCTGAAAACACTTCCACCATCTTTACTTTATAGCCGTTGGAAAGCCAGCGCAACTGCTCCAGTCGCTCTTGTCCTTCGAGCCGCGCTACAGGCAATTTCACGATTTTTTCCAGGATATCGGCCCGGAAACCGTACATGCCGATGTGCTTGTAAAAGTCGGCTTCTGCCACCCAGCGGTCGGTTTCTACCTCCCTTAGGTGAGGAATGGGCGAGCGGCTGAAATACATGGCCTCCTGCTGTTCATTCATCACCACTTTCACTACATTAGAGTTCAGCAGGGTGTCTGTATCTTTGATTTTGATGCATACGGAAGAAATTTCCGAGGTAATTTTAAATGAGGCGCTGAGGCGGTTGATATTTTCGGGATCCATCAGCGGTTCGTCGCCTTGGATATTGATCACAAAATCATAGCTCACCGTTCCTCCCATTACTTTGAGGGCTTCGGCGCAGCGGTCGGTTCCGCTCGGGTGTTTATCCGAAGTCATGGCCACATTGCCCCCGAAACCCTTCACGTGTTCTTCTATAATAGGATTGTCTGTAGCAATGATCACATCGGAAAGGCTGGAGGCGCGCAAACATTGTTCATACACCATCTGGAGGATACTTTTTCCGTTGACTTCCAGCAACAATTTGGCCGGTAAACGGCTTGAGGCATAACGGGCGGGGATAATTCCTAAGATTTTCAAGGGACTTTGTACATTATTACCACAAATTTAACCACTATTTTTAATTATACCAGCTTCTTGACTTTGACAAAAAATTTTACTAGGTTTGCATACTAAGCTTTCCTCAAAATGAAACAACTGATCGCCGCATTCACCGTACTGGCCTTGTCTTTGCCGTCTTTCGCGCAAACGGATGAGTCCTTTATCCTGCATACGGTAGCTCCCAAAGAGACGCTTTACAGCCTGGTTAAAAAATACAATACCAATTTTGCTACATTGGAAACCCTTAACCCGGGTTTTGCCAGCGGCAACAGTGATATTAAGGTGGGGCAGGTGATTAAATTCCCGAAAAACACGCCCGCGCCCGTGGTATCGACCGCACCAAAAAACACACCTGCGCCCACCACTATAGAAAAGACGCCCACTACGTTGACCACCATTCATGTTGTAAAACCAAATGAAACGGTTTTTTCGATATCCCGCTTGTACAACGTGGATATTTCCAACCTGGTAGAAGCCAATAACATCACCAGCAACGCCATTCGGATAGATGACCGCCTCATTGTAGACGGCACCACCATTGCGCATATTGCGGCCACCACATACCGGGAAGCCGAACTGAGGTTACGCCCTACCGGGAAAAACATGAAGGAGACCGGCCTGGCCGAAGTGATCAACACCCCAAACAAATCCACCAAATACCTGGCACTCCACCGTACCGCGCCGGTGGGTTCCCACATCAAAATCACCAATGAGGCCACAGGCCACACCATTGTAGCCAAGGTAATTGGCAAGCTCAGTGAAAAAGGGCCGGATGAAAACATCATGATTAAACTTTCACCTTACGCCTACTACCAGCTCCGGCCCAAAGACGTAAGATTACGCGCCACCGTAGAGTATTATCTGCCTGACGGCCTCGATGAAGAGGTCAGCAAGTAAGCGGTCTCTGTGAATAAACATTCCGACGGGTGAAATAAACTTGAAATTCGACACTATATTTGCAGTGTGGAAAGAATACGTTTAGAAATATTGAACTTGTCGCCCAGCCAGCTCCAGGCCGGCTCTTTTACCCTGGTATTGAGTGAAGCTTCCGGCGACAGGCGTCTCCCTATTATTATCGGGATGTTTGAGGCTCAGGCCATTGCCATTGAAATGGAAAAGCTTTCGCCCACGCGCCCCCTCACCCATGATCTTTTCAAATCCTTTGCCAAGTCTTTCGATTTCTCGGTAGAGGAAATCCATATTTCCGACATCCAGGAAGGCGTTTTTTATTCGCGCATTATCTGTACGGACGGCATTCGCCAGAAAAACATTGACGCCCGCCCTTCCGATGCCGTAGCTATCGCGCTCCGTTTTAATGCGCCCATCTATACCACAGAAGAAGTGCTGACCGTAGCCGGTATCTCATCCGATGACGAAGCCGCACAGGAAGCACCTCCCCGGGAAGTCAAGGTCAAGGGCGGGAGAAACAGCCTGGGGCACCTTTCCAACGAAGAGCTGAACCACATGCTCAAAGATGCCATTGCCAACGAAGAGTATGAGCGGGCCGCCCAGATAAGAGATGAGATTGAAAAAAGGAATTAAGTGAGTATACTGAGAAACTTTTTACCGCGCCCTACCAACACTTCCCGGCCTTTTTTGAGGTTCCTGAGTTACCTGGATCTCCCGGGGCTCTTCCAGCGGGACCCGTTCGGTAATTCCATGTTTCTCAAGCGCGCGATCATCTTTGTGGCCGGCTGGCCCACCTTCTGGAAAATTGCCGTGGCCAATAAACTCAAAGTTGAAGGCATAGAGTACCTGAAAGATCTGCCTGACCGTAATGTCTTCTTTATCTCCAACCACCAGACCTATTTCGCAGACGTGATCACCTTTTACCATATTTTCAGTAATGTAAAATGGGGATTTGGTAAAAAGCTATTTCCCGTATACCTGCTGGCGCCCCGGGCATTTATCTTTTATGTAGCGGCCAAAGAGACCATGAAATCAGGCATTATCCCGAAGGTTTTCAGCCTGGCAGGGGCTATTCTGGTGGAGAGAAGCTGGAGGGCCGAAGGCGTAAATGTGAAACGGGAAGTGGACCGTTCGGCAGGCGATAACGTTTCCAGGGCCCTCCGCGAAGGCTGGGTAATCAGCTTCCCACAGGGTACCACGAGCCCCTACGCGCCTATACGCAAAGGAACAGCCCACATTATACTGGACAATAAACCCATTGTGGTACCCGTAGTGATCAACGGCTTCCGCCGCGCCTTCAATAAAACCGGACTTAAATACAAAAGAAGGAATACCACACTCAGCGTGAAATTCAAAAAACCCCTTCATATAGACGAACACAGCACCCTGGAAGGGGTAACCCATACTGTAGAGCAGATCATCGAGCAGAATATGCCGGAAATGATAGCGGAATGGAATGCGCTGAAGGAGATGGCGAAGCGGGGAGAGTAGAACGGAGTAATGAGTAGTGAGTAGTGAGTAGTGAGTAGTGAGTAGTGAGTAGTGAGGGCTGGCCCCGGACTACGATCAATAAAATCAGGAACCTGATGCTTCGACCAACTCAGCATGACAAAGGCAATCCATGTCACCCTGAGCTTGTCGAAGGGCAACCTACTCACCACTTACTACTCACTACCCGGTACTCACTACTCACTACTCACTACTCACTACTCTTCTTGAACCCGATTTCCCAAATATTTGTTTATATTTGGAGGGAGTTTAAACGACTTTTATATGGAAATGCAAGATTTTAAAAATATTATAACGATTCAGCCGGGAAAAAGAAGCGGACAAGCTACTATACGAGGGATGCGTATCACTGTGACAGACGTGCTCAACTGGTTAGCCTCAGGCATGACGATTTCTGAAATTCTTACAGATTTCGATGAACTTTCAGAAAATGATATATACGCCGTATTAAGTCACGTTAGATTCAGACTTTGATGATTTAAACTCCCTTTTCGGACATCCTCCCAAAATCATTTGGCTTAGAACAAAAAATCTAAGAACAGAGCAGATTGCCAAAATTCTCACCAGAGAAGAAACTGAAATCGAAAATTTCATTCACAATCCCACTTTCGGAATTCTTGAAATCATGTTAAGTTAATTTTCTCATTTTGACGTACAGGACTTCCAAGCAGAACTCCATATACTAAAAAACCTTAAAAAGTAGGAGTGTAAGCCGTGTAGTATTTATCTTTGAGGGTAAATATTCCAACTGAATGAATATCAACAGTAAATTGGGCAACTATCCGGGCATACTGATTACAGTCAGTTTGACGGTGGCGCTTTTCCTCATCGGCTTCTGCGGATGGATTGCCATTACTTCAAAAGAACTGATTAAATATGTACGCCAGAATGTAGAGGTGCAGGTGTATCTCGACAAATCCCTGGATTCCACCGCTATCGGCCATCTTCACACCGAACTGGTCAAACTAGACATTGCGGAAACCGTAGACGGAAAACCGGCCATTTCCCTGATCACCAAAGACAAAGCGGCGGAGATTTTTTTCAAGGAAACCCGGGAAAATTACCAGGAAGTACTGGGCGAGAACCCTTTTAGTGACGCCTACAATATCAAACTGAAAGAAGAGAACATTACCGAGAGCCGTTTACAGGAGCTTCAGGGCCGGATAGCCCGGATCGAGGGGGTAACAGACGTAGACTACCCCAAAGACTTCCTGAAAGGCATCATCACCAATGTCAACAAGATCTATAAGGTGGTGGCCATCATTGTATTGATTTTCTTTGTAGCTACCCTCCTGCTGATCAATAATACGATCAAGCTGGCGCTTTATTCCCAACGTTTCATCATCCGCACCATGCAGCTGGTAGGCGCTACCGACTGGTTTATTCAGAAGCCTTTCCTCCTGACGGGCTTCTTCCAGGGGCTGCTGGCGGCCGTACTGAGCATTGTGCTGATCTACCTTACAGGCTACGCGGCCACGGTGCAGGTAGAAGGCCTCAGCCTGCTGTCTAACCCCGGGCTGACCTACATTCTCTTTTTAATTCTGCTTCTGCTGGGCCCGGTGATCGGCATACTGAGTACCTACCAGTCGGTGGCCCGGTATAACAAAATGGATTTAGATAAATTATATTGATAACCAATGGACAATTCAACAGGAAAGTCAGGTCTGCCTTTTAAAAAGACCAACTATGTACACATGCTTATCGGTCTCGGACTGATCATCCTGGGTTTTATCATCATGACCCTCGACAAGAAGGAATTCGGTTTCGGATTTTTAGGCATTACACTCGGACCCATCATTGCTTTCATCGGGTTTATCTATGAATTTTACGCAATCCTGAAAAAGTAGATGGAGTTTATTCACGCTATTGTTTTAGCGATCATTGAGGGCCTGACCGAGTTTCTGCCGGTATCTTCCACCGGGCACATGATTATCGCTTCGTCTCTGATGGGACTGGAAACGGATGAATTCGTCAAGCTGTTTACTATTGCCATACAGTTGGGCACCATCCTTTCGGTACTGGTACTTTATTTCAAGCGGTTTTTTCGCTCCCTGGACTTTTACTACAAGCTGGTGGTAGCGGCAATCCCCGCTTCCATATTCGGTTTCCTGTTCAATGACCAGATTGATGCTCTCCTGGAGAGTCCACTTACCGTGGGGGTTTCCCTGGTGATCGGTGGCGTGATCCTGCTGTTTGTAGACCAATGGTTCAATAAGCCTGTACTGGATAATTCGGACGAAATATCCTACATCCAGGCGCTCAAGATAGGTTTCTTTCAATGCCTGGCACTGATCCCGGGTACTTCCCGTTCGGCCAGTACCATTGTGGGGGGAATGACCCAGGGCCTTACCCGAAAAGCGGCGGCCGAGTTTTCCTTCTTCCTGGCCATTCCTATGATGCTGGGTGCCACGGTACTGAAGCTGAAAAAATACCTGGATTCCGGAGCGGTACTCAGTACCAAAGAAATTAACCTCCTGATGGTGGGGAATGTAGTAGGTTTTGTGGTGGCTATCCTGGCCATACGCTTTTTTATAGGTGTGGTTACCCGCTACGGCTTCAAGGCCTTCGGCTGGTACCGGATAGCCGTGGGCGGTATTATTATCATCATGCTTCTCAGCGGAAAAAGCCTTCAAATCATCTGATGATTACCGAATTTCAAGCGGGAAAAGTCTTGCTGGTAGATAAGCCGTATACCTGGACCAGCTTCGATGTGGTCAATAAGATCCGGCATGCGTTTAAACCGCATAAAATCAAGGTTGGACACGCCGGAACCCTTGATCCCCTGGCTACGGGTTTGCTGATTGTGTGTGTAGGAAAGAAGACGAAAGAAATCGATACCTACCAGGCCCAGGTCAAAGAATATACCGGGAAAATCCGCCTGGGGCTGACTACCCCCTCCTTTGACCTGGAGACCGAACCCAACGCAGAATACCCGGTGAGCCACATCACACCGGAACTGCTGGAAGAGGCACGAAAAACGTTCCTGGGAACCATCCACCAGGTTCCGCCTGTTTATTCTGCAATAAAGATAGACGGGAAAAGGGCGTATGAATCGGCAAGAAAGGGACTGGAACCGGAACTGAAATCGCGGGAAGTACAGATCGGATCGTTTGACCTGGACCTTTCCACTTTCCCGGAGATCGGTTTCCGTGTGATATGTTCCAAAGGCACCTATCTCCGCAGCCTGGCGCGTGACCTGGGTGTGGCCCTAAAGAGCGCCGCCCACCTGACCGCCCCGAGACGGGAAGCGATAGGGGAATTTCGCGTTTCTGAGGCGCTGACCGTAGAGCAGACCGTAAACCTGATCAAGAATAACCTGGCTCAGAACTTTTAGACCTAATGAACATCTACCATAATCTCTCCGAATTTAAGCCGAAAGGAAACGCCATTGTGACCACCGGCACTTTCGACGGTGTGCATATCGGTCACCGGAAAATTTTGTCGCGCCTGATTGAGAAGGCGCAGGAAGTGGGGGGTGAATCGGTTTTACTGACGTTCTGGCCTCACCCCAAACTCGTGCTTTCACCCGACAGTCACACCCGGGTGACCCGTATTCTCACCACCATTGAAGAAAAGACCGAATTGCTGGAAAAACTGGGTATTGATCACCTTGTAATCCTGCCGTTTACCCGAGAATTTTCGGAACTGAGCTGTGAGCAATATATTGAGGATGTACTGATCAGCGGCTTTGGAACCAAAGCCATAGTGATCGGCTATGACCATCGCTTCGGTAGAAACCGGGAAGGGGGTATAGACTATCTCCTCCAGCATTCGGAGCGTTTTAAGATGGAGATTGAAGAGATCAATCGCCAGGAAATAGACAATATTACCATCAGCTCTACCAAAATCAGGAAAGCGCTGGCAGAAGGGAATATCCTGACGGCGAACGAACTGCTGGGCCGGAATTATGACTTTTCGGGAACGGTGGTCAAGGGCCGGCAACTGGGACGACAAATCGGCTTTCCCACAGCAAATGTGAATATTGCCAATGAGTTTAAACTTATCCCCAAAAACGGTGTTTATGCCGTAAAAGCCTGGGTGAGAGGCCTGCAATACGGAGGAGTAATGAATATTGGAGTACGCCCCACAGTAGAAGGGAAAGGCGTTACCCAGGAAGTGTATATCTTTGATTTTTCTGACGATATTTACGGGGAAACCGTAAGGGTAGAGATCGTGGACTTTATCCGTGACGAACAAAAGTTTGACGGTATTGAAACGCTGATACAGCAGATTAAGGCTGATGTAGAAACAGCGAAGAGGATGCTGGGGGGAAGTAATTAAGTAGTGAGTATTGAGTAGGGAGTAGTGAGTAGTGAGTACGCGGTATATTAACAGCGCCTCAATAAACCCGATACTCAATACTCCCTACTCCCTACTCCCTACTCACTACTCACTACTCACTACTCACTACTCAAAACTAACATATACACATGAAATAGCCATGAGCATTCAGCTATCAGCCGGGTGGTCAGAAAACCGGCACACCAGCGAAGCGTCGCGGGGCGGCCTTCCGCCCGACCGCCGGCTAGGCGCCCCCCCCCCAATGAATAAGCTGAATGCTGATAGCTGATAGCTGATAGCGGTTCGCCGCCCGACTAAATTTTTATACACATGAAATAGCCATGAGCATTCAGCTATCAGCTATCAGAAAACCGGCACACCAACCGGCCTATGAATAAGCTGACTGCTGATAGCTGAAGGCTGAAAGCAAAAATTTTATACACATGAAAAAACTGGTTTTTGGGTTTATCGCCCTGGCAAGCATTGCGGTACTCTGGTGTTTCCAGAATGCGATAACGGTGAATATCCCCTGGTGGGATGACTTCCACGGTATTATCCTACCCGTACATGACCTGTTTACGGACAAATCCTTTTCCGAAAAGTTTCAGAATTTCATTTCTCTCAATAACGAACACCGGGTGGTCAATGACCGGATCTTCACCTTACTGATCTATCTTATTACTGGCAAATTTGAGCTGAAAGCTCTAGCTCTGTTGGGTTTCCTCAACCTGGTGGCCATTTTCCTGGTGCTGGTCAAGGTGATGAGAAGGCAAAACACCTCCCTCCTGGCCCTGGTTCCGATACTTTTCCTGATCTTTCACGCCCAGTATTACGAGAGTCTGCAATCGCTGATGGTGCCTTTTCAGAACTTTTCAGTGATCTTATATATGCTGTTAAGCCTGTACTTTCTGATTTTTAAAAGAAGTTTTACTCTGGGTTTTCTTTTTGCATTGGCCGCCATTTTTTCGCACGGAAACGGCATTCTCACCTTTATTTTAGGCGCATTGGTATTGCTGGTGAACCAAAAATACAAACAAGCCGCGCTGTGGACAGCCTTGTCGGTCTTAACGATTATCTTCTATTTTTCGGGCTATACAAAACCCGAATGGACCGACACGGCAGTAGTTTCTCCCCTGGAAAACCCCCTGGCGGCACTTCGTTACGGCTTTGAATTTTTAGGTGCCTACTCTCTCAACCTGGTAGAGCTCTCCACGACCTGGGTGAACTCTCCGCTCAAACAGCTGTTGCCCCAGGTTACCGGGCTGGCGGCCGTGATTTTATGGGTATTCCTGGTTTTGAAAAAATACCCTTTACGCAAACTGAGCGATTCCCTGCAAAAATTAAGAGACAACCCGTCTGACCAGTTTTTCCTGGCCATGGCGGCGTTTTTCCTGGCTACGGGCGTGATGATGGGCCTCACCCGCACGGGTTTCCCTGTATTGAGTCGCTATACCATCAATTCCTCTTTTTTCCTGGTGGCCTTATGGGGTTTCTACACCACCCGGTATTCAGGAAAAGGGAGTCGTCTTGTGGCAGCGGTAGCGCTCGGCTGCCTGCTCCTCTCCTACTACCATGCCACAGCCAAAGCCTTAAATTTCAAAAACAATTGCCTTACAGACGCCATCAACTACCAACATAACGGCACCTGGGCCAACGGCTACAGCGACTCCAGCCATGTAGCACACGTCAACCCTCTTCTCCAGACCCCTCTGGCTTCGGGCCGGTATGTCTTCCCAGAATCCGAGCTTCTCCATTTTGATGAATGGCAAGCGGCAATCGGTCGCGAAAACCTGGACTTCAGCATAGTAGACCAATACCTGATCATTTCGGGAAGCAGCGACACGGAAACCTACTTCACCCTGGAATCGGACCGGGGCCGGTATATCTTCCCGGCCAGCCCCATCCGGGGAAACCTGAAAGACCTACTGCTCCGGGGTCGCTACTATTCCGGACTCTACAACGCAGTTTTCCCTGTGAATGTGATCCCGCGGGAGAACTACCGTCTATACAAAATTGAAAAGCAGGAAGACGGATTCAAAAAATGGGATCTTCAAAGGGTATTGACGCCGGAACGGTTCATCTCCGGCATTCAATAACTTTACGCGTTCCTCACATAACTTCCCAGCACCTTGATATAACTTCCGTGTTTTTTCAGGATTTTCTGGAAGGTCTCGTCTTTGTAATACCCCAGGAATTCAATATAAAACCAGAAATTAAAGTCTTCGCTTCCTTTATAGGGGCGGCTCTCAATCTTCGTAAGGTTGATATTGGCTTTCCGGAAATCTTGCAGAAAACGGGCGAGAGATCCGGCCTCGTCGGTCTTGGGCAAGCGGGCCACGATGGTGGTCTTGTCGTTCCCGGAAGGCGCGTTTTCATAGTTCTTCCCGAGAATAAAAAAGCGTGTCCGGTTATTGCTGTTGTCTTCAATATTGTGAAACAGCACCGGCAGGCGGAATAACTTGGCGGCGATTTCGCTGCAAATAGCGGCCGATTCGGGGTCTTCCGCGGCCAGGCGGGCGGCTTTGGAAGTGGACTCCACCTGGATTTCTTCCGGGTTATGCTGCTCAAAATATTTATTCAGGAAGCCCCGGCACTGGCGAAAAGCAATGTCTTTGGAATAAATACGCTTGATGCGGGCCGGGTTTTCGGCCTCGGTAGCCAGGGAAAAGTGTACCGGAATTTTCAGTTCGGCGGCAATCGACACCTCGGTTTCACTCAGCAGGTCTACCGTCTCATAGACAATACCCTCCTGGTTATTTTCGATGGGGATCACCCCAAAACGCGCGCGTTCGGTCTCTACGGCCTCAAATACGGCCCGGATGGTAGGCAGAGTCATGTATTCGGATATGGCACCGAAACGGCTCTCCGCCGCCTGATGGGTAAAACTGCCCTCCGGCCCCAGAAAAGCCACTCTTTCCGGCAGCTCAATGTTTCTTGCCGCGGCGAATATCTCCAGAAAAATCGCTTCTATCGCAGACGGGGTCAAAGGCCCTTCGGAAAGGCTGACCATCCTCTCTACGATCCATTTTTCCCTTTCGGGCCGGTATATCGAACCTTTGCTCTCTTTCTTAATCTCCCCTACCCGCTGCACCCATTGCATACGTTCGTTCAGGAGGGAGATCATCTGTTCATCAATGCGGTCTATCTCTCTTCTTGCTTCTTCTATGGTCATTTGCTTATTCGTCTACAGTCTCCACTACAATGTTCTTTTCCTCTACAATATCCTGTTCCACAATCAGGTTATCAATAATAAACACCTGGCGTTCCGGTGTATTCTTGCCCATGTAATAGCTGAGAATTTTGGGAATGGCCGATTCCTTTTCCAGAATCACCGGGTCCAGTTTAATGTCTTTCGAGATAAACCCTTCAAACTCGTGAGGAGAAATTTCGCCCAGTCCTTTAAACCTGGTGATCTCCGGTTTTCCTCCGAGCTTCTGTATGGCCAGCTGTTTTTCTTCTTCGGAATAACAATAAATGGTTTCTTTTTTGTTTCTCACCCGGAAAAGCGGGGTTTGGAGAATAAACAGGTGCCCCTCTCTCACCAGCTCCGGGAAAAACTGGAGGAAGAAAGTCAGCAGCAGGAGGCGGATGTGGGATCCGTCCACGTCGGCGTCTGTAGCGATAATAATCTGGTTATACCGAAGGGTTTCTATGCCGTTTTCAATGTCAAGTGCGTGCTGCAACAAGTTAAATTCCTCGTTTTCGTACACTACCTTCTTGCTGAGACCGTAACAGTTGAGGGGTTTTCCTCTCAGGCTAAACACGGCCTGGGTTTCGGGGTTACGGGCTTTGGTGATCGATCCGCTGGCCGAATCTCCCTCGGTAATAAAGAGCATGGTATCCTGCTTGCCCTCAAACTTCTCGTCGGTGAGGTGAAAGCGGCAGTCCCGAAGTTTCTTGTTATGTAGGTTAGCCTTTTTGGCCCTTTCATTGGCGATCTTTTTGACGCCTGCCAGCTCTTTCCGCTCTCTTTCCGACTGCTCAATACGGCGTTTCAACGCATCTTTCACTTCGGGGTTCATGTGCAGGAAATTATCTAATTTTTCCTTCACAAAATCATTCACAAAGGTTCTTACGGTCGGCGCGTTTTCGTCAAGGCTGATATTGTTTGACCCCAGTTTGGTCTTGGTCTGAGACTCGAAGACGGGTTCCTGTATTCGCACGGCGATGGCACCGATAATGGACTGGCGCACGTCTTCCGAGGCATAGTCTTTGCCATAATGGTCGCGGACGGTTTTCACAATCGCCTCCTTGAAGGCCGAGAGATGTGTTCCACCCTGGGTGGTATTTTGTCCGTTTACAAAAGAGTAGTACTCCTCCCCGTATTGGTTACCGTGGGTGAGGGCCATTTCAATGTCTTCTCCTTTCAGGTGAATGATAGGGTAACGCAGGGAGGCCTCATCGGTTTTACGAAGCAGCAGGTCGAGCAGTCCGTTGGCCGAATAAAACTTTTTGCGGTTCAGGTAGAGCGACAGACCGGAATTGAGGTAACAGTAATTCCAGATCATGTTTTCCACATACTGGCCGATGAAATGGTAGTTTTTAAACACGGTATTGTCGGGTTCAAAAACCACATACGTACCGTTTTTACCGTCGGTAGGCTCTATTCCGCTCTCTGATTGCAGTTCTCCTCTTTCAAACGTGGCCGACTTCATTTCTCCTTCCCGAATGGCCGTGACGCTAAAGTAGGAAGAAAGGGCGTTAACCGCTTTCGTACCCACCCCGTTTAGTCCTACGGCTTTCTGAAAGGCCTTAGAATCGTACTTGGCGCCGGTATTGATTTTGGAGACCACATCCACCACTTTCCCGAGGGGAATTCCCCGCCCGTAATCGCGCACCGATACCTTTCCCTCGTCAATCACCACTTCAATGGCCTTTCCGTGGCCCATTGCGTATTCATCGATACAGTTGTCCAGCACTTCTTTCAGCAACACGTAAATTCCGTCGTCCGGAGCCGATCCGTCGCCCAGTTTCCCGATATACATTCCCGGCCGTAACCGTATATGTTCTTTCCAGTCCAATGAACGAATACTGCTCTCGTCGTAATTATTCTCCGCCATAACTAATATTAAACCTCCGATTCAATCGTTTATAAAAAAGTAATACAGGTGATGATTTATCTTTCTATTACAAAGTTCTGATTTATTCAGTTTCTTCTTGTATTTTTGTACATTGCTTAAGTAACAGGAAAACGCATCCAATGAAATTGTTCAAATTTAGGAAGACAAATTTAATTGTTAAGATAGTTTTAGTTTTATTATTGAATCTATCTCTCGCAGGGGCGGTAACTGCACAAGAAATAGAAAAGGAAAAAGAGGCCAAGACAACTACCCAGAAGACTACGGACCAGACCGTAAAGAACGGAACTAACCGCACCACCACCCGCGAAGGGCGGATACCGGCCACGACCGGTACGGATGCCCGCACACTGGCCCTTACGACCGAAGACGCGGCAGCCATTGAAGCGGAGGAGGTCTATCGGCTGGCCCGGGAGGCGGAAATCGCCGCGGACGGAAACCGCGCCACCATCATCAAAAGAACTTTCGGAAGTTCACTTTTTGCCAATTCAAAGTTTGATGTCACCCAGGCGGTCAACATCGCCACTCCCAATAATTACGTACTCGGCCCGGGCGATGAACTGGAGATTACCGTATATGGTTTTTCCCAGAATGTACAAACGGCAAAGATCAACGCAGACGGCTATGTAGTCCTGGAAAAAAGCGGGGTGGTACAAGTCGGTAACCTGGACATAGGAACGGCGACCGAAAAGATAAAGAACGCCCTGGCCCGAACCTACACCGGCATCAGAACCGGCAACACCTGGGTGCGGTTGTCGCTTACCGGCTTCAAAGTAATTAAAGTACAGGTCACCGGAGAAGTGGTGGCACCCGGCATTCATACCCTCACTTCCTTCAGTGACATTATCGCGGCCCTTCACGTTTCGGGCGGGCCCAACGATATCGGTACCTACCGTGACATTGTACTGGTTCGGGGCAACCGGGAGATCGCCCGCCTGGATCTGTACGAATTGATCATGAAAGGCTACGCCTCCGGTAACCGTCTCCTACAAGACCAGGACGTGATACACGTAGGTCCATTTGTTTCCCGCGTAGCGGTATCCGGTTTCACCAAACGCACGGGCCTTTTCGAGGTGAAGCCCGGTGAAAAACTCAGCGACCTCCTGAGTTATGCGGGTGGCTTTAACCAGTACGCCTATTCCGATATTGTCAAAATTTACCGCAATACGGCCATTGAACGTCGGATTGTCAACATCAGCAAACCGGATTTCTCTCAGGAAGAAGTGTTCATGGGCGACTCCCTGGTGATTGAGAAGGTACTGGACCGTATTCAAAACATGGTCACCATCACCGGCGCCGTTTTCCGCCCGGGTGAATACTCCCTGGACTCCAACCCTACCCTGACCGAACTGGTAAAGTCGGCGGCGGGATTAAAAGAGGAATCTCTCCAGGGGCGTATCAACATTAACCGAACCAACAACGACCTCTCCATTTCGAACATCTCGGTCAACTACAACGACATCCTGGACGGGAAATCGGAAGACCTTAAGCTGAAGCGCCTTGACGAAGTCATTGTGCCGAGTATTTTTGAACTTACCGAACAATCTATCATCCGGATCCGGGGCGCGGTCAACCATGAAGACGCGAAAGAAGGTATCGAACTTCCTTATGTAAAAGACATGACCGTTCAGGACGTGATCGTACGGGTAGGCGGCCTTACCGAAGCGGCTTCCCTGTCGCGGATCGAGATTGCGCGGAGAAAAAGAAACATTGATCCCAAGCAATCAGACGCCCAGATCGCCGATATCATCCAGTTCAGTATGCGCCCGGACCTTACCCTGGTAGATTCCCGGGAAAGCATCTATCTTTTACCTTTTGACGAGATCATCGTACGTACTTCTCCCAACTATGAAAAACAAAATCTGGTGAAGATTTCCGGGGAAGTGATGTACCCAGGCACGTATGGAAAAGAATACAAAGACGAACGGGTATCCCGCCTGATAGAAAGGGCAGGAGGCCTGACCGACCTGGCCTACCTGGACGGCGTAACCCTCCTGAGAAAAACCTTTCTGAGCGAACGTCAACGTAAAAAGCGGGAAGAAACACTCACAAACCTCAATATAGGCAATAAGATAAAAACTACGGAAGGCCTTGATCCTACCCTGGACCTCGCCGCCACCACCACTACTTTGGAGGGAGAGGAAGCCGATTCGTATATCAACGAAGATATCCCGATTGACCTCCGCCGGATCCTGGCCAGGCCCAACGACATCACCTACGACCTGATTCTCCAGGAGGGCGATGAAATTGTAATACCGAAAAGACTGGAAACGGTTAGAATTGAAGGGGAGATTCTCTATCCCACCACCGTAAAATACAATTCGCGAAAGAGTTTCCTGGATTATATTTCCTCCGCTGGGGGATACACCAAGAAATCCGCTAAGGGGAGCGTCTATATACGGTATTCGAACGGCAGTGTAGACCGTACCCGCAAATTCATGCTCATGCGTTTCCACCCCAAAGTGGAGCCGGGCAGCGAAATTGTGGTTCCTCCGAAAGCGGAAACCACAGCGGAACAGTTCAATCAATTTTCCGGCATGATTGCCACCATCAGCGGCACCCTGGCTACCATTGTCACTATCATCGGTTTAATAAGGCTCAGTAAGTAAGTATGGAAAACAATAATGATCAGGTATCGACCAGAGAGTTTCTAAAGTCGATCTTCAATTACATTCAGTTTTTGGGCAGTCACTGGCAGCTTCTGCTGATTGTGCTGGTCGCGGGGAACCTGTATGACATGATTAAAAATAATTATTTCTCCACCACCCGCATATATGGAGGCAGCATTCAGTTTAATATTGACCTGGAAGGCAACGCGCAAAATCAGCTGGGTGGCCTGGCTGCCTTTATGGGCCCGGCTGCTACCAACACGGGGCTTATGGACATCACCAACTTCCCCCTTATTATCACCTCGCGGACCGTATTTGAAAATGCCCTGATGACCGAAGTGGAACTCTTCGGGCAGAAAGACCTTTTTGTCAATTTCTTTATTGACAGCAGTGATATCCGTACCAAAGAATGGGGCGGAAGCTTTTTCCGGGATCCTTCGCCTTACAGACAAATGCGGTTCGAAAAGAAAAAACCTGCCGAATTCTCTCCTTACGAAAACCAGGTTATGGGCGATATCTTCTTTAAATTGGAAGATGCCACCGTGATGGAAAAAGAGCAGGGAACCTCCATATATACCCTTTCGGTAAAACTAAGTAACGAACTGCTCGCCAAAACATGGTTAGAAACTCTGCTCAAGGCTACGGAAAACTTCTATACGGAAATGAAGACCGTAAAAACCCGTAGAATGATCGCTATTCAGAAAAAGAGGGTAGACAGTCTCAGCTCTCTTCTCCGGAAGAATGATTCGGGTGTGGCCAAAGCCACCTTTGAGCAGCCCGACGCGGTTAATCCTGCCGCCGGGAGTTCACTTACCAAGCTGACCCGCGACAACACCTACCTGTCGAATCTTTACTTTACCAACTTGAACAGCCTGGATAACCTGAACAACCTGCTGGTGGAGCAAACCCAGTTTTTTCATATCCTGACGCCAGTAAAGCTGCCGCTTGACTTCACCTCCCGCATAGGGATCAGCGTAAGGCTAACGGGGCTTATCCTGCTGGTGGCCACGGTTATTTTTATTTCATTCCGCAAATCTTATCTGGACATCATGTCTGAATAAAACCGTTCTATGGATTCCAGAGTTAGAGTAATTACCAATAAGAAAAGCATTTCAGAGTATATCGCGGAGATCTGGGACTACAATGAGTTATTCTGGATCCTGGCGAAACGCGATATTATTGTCAAATACAAGCAGGCCGTACTGGGTGTAGGCTGGGCGGCGATCCGTCCGCTGATTACCACACTGGTGATGGCCCTGGCCTTCGGAAGGCTCGGAAAGCTGGATGTAGGTTCGCCTATCCCCTATATGCTGATTGTATCGGCAGGGGTCACTATCTGGCTCTTTTTCTCCCAAAGCCTGACCACCATCAGTACCAGTTTGGTGCTGAACTCCAACCTGATTACGAAAGTCTATTTCCCCCGGCTGATCATTCCTTTATCATCCATCTTCATCGGACTGGTAGACGTAGTGGTGTCCCTGGCCGTATTCGCAGGTCTCTGCTTGTTTTACCAGTTTATACCCGACTGGAAGATTATTTTCATTCCCTTCATACTGGCCCTGACTTTCCTGGCCTCTTTCGGGGCGGGATTGATCGCGGCAGTACTGAACGTCAAATACCGGGATATCGGGCAGGTGATTTCCTTTGTGGTGCAGTTCGGTACTTTTCTTTCCCCCGTGGCCTACCTGACCGATGCGTACAGAACGGGTGCAAACGGAGACCTGCTGTACAAACTGGCCTTGCTGAACCCGGTGACCGGCTGTATTGATGCCATGCGCTGGGCCATGCTGGGAGACTTCGCCGCCTTTAACTGGCAGAGTTTTATACCCCTGGTAGTGTTTATTCTTCTTACTTTCTTTTATTCGATCCGCTTCTTCAGAAAGCATGAAGATACATTTGTGGATTACATCTAACGCGTTATGAACGTACTCAGTATAGAAAATATTTCCAAGAAGTATGTCCTGAACAGCAAAGGGAAGTCTAACGATGATCTGCGGGATACCCTCACCGGCTGGTCGAAGAAACTGGTCAACCGAGGGAACCCCGCAGACACCAAGCAGGATTTCTGGGCCCTGAAAAATGTGACTTTTGAGGTACAGCAGGGCGACCGCCTGGGCCTGGTAGGCGCAAACGGGGCGGGAAAATCAACTTTACTGAAAATACTCAGCCAGATTACGGAACCCACCACCGGAAGTATCCGGATCCGGGGAAGAATGGCCAGCCTCCTGGAAGTAGGCACCGGCTTCCATCCCGAACTTACCGGCAGGGAAAATATTTTCCTGAACGGTGCGATACTGGGAATGAAAAAAGCGGAAATACACCGTCATTTTGACGCAATTGTGGATTTCGCAGGCATTGAAAAATTTATTGACACCCCGGTAAAGCGGTATTCTTCCGGCATGTATGTACGCCTGGGCTTTGCCATTGCAGCCCACCTGGAACCGGAAATTCTGGTGGTAGATGAGGTGCTGGCCGTGGGCGACGCCGATTTCCAAAAGAAGAGTATCGGAAAAATGCGGGATGTGTCGAGTAGCGGCAGAACCCTCATTTTTGTTTCGCATAACCTTACCGCTGTACAGGGCCTCTGCAATACCGGCGCTTACCTGCGCTCAGGTGAACTGGTCAAATACGGGCCGATTGATGACGTGATCAGCGAATACGTGAAAAACGTATCTAAATTTCAGCTGGAACAGGGCTGGACTGACCCGAACCTGGCGCCCGGGAACGATTTTATAAAGATCAAGACCATCCGCCTTGTGCCTGACGAAGAGGTTCCCGGACCGCACCTGTATACCACCACGCCCCTGCGCCTGGAACTGGAATACTGGAATTTCGTGGATAATGCGGAACTTAACGTGAGCATTTTTCTGTACAGTATGACCGGAGAATGTGTTTTCAATATCGGCGACGAAGCGAAGTACTACCAAAGAGGAACGGTGAAGTCGGTTTGCGCCATTCCGGGCGACTTTTTGAACGACGGTTCTTACTACATTTCAGTGATGATTGTCAGAGACCGCCTGGCGCCGGTGTTCTTTTTCGAGGACGCCATCGCTTTTGATATCCTGGATTACCGGGAAGGAACCGACTGGGTAGGAAAGTGGCCGGGCGCTATACGTCCTAAAATGATCCAGGTGAAGTCCTGGCAAACCGAATTATCATGACGATCAATGTAACCAAATCGTTTCTTCCTCCGAAACAGGAATACGAGCAAATGCTGGAGCGGATATGGGCGTCAGAATGGCTCACCAATAACGGTCCGCTTCTGGTAGAACTGGAGGAAAAGCTACAGCAAAAACTCGATTTACCTTACCTGGCCATTACGGGCAACGGCACCATTGCCATTCAGCTGGCCATCAAAGCCCTGAACCTGTCGGGCGAGGTGATCACCACCCCTTTTTCGTATTGTGCCACTACTACTTCCATCCTGTGGGAAAACCTGAAGCCGGTTTTTGTAGACATTAATCCGGAAGATCTGAACATCAACGCCGACCTGGTGGAGAGCGCCATTACGGAGCGGACCTCCGCGATTCTCGCCACGCACGTGTACGGCAACCCCTGCCAGGTGGAAAAGCTGGAGGCCATCGGGAAAAAACACGGTATTAAAATCATATATGACGCGGCCCACGCTTTCGGCGTACAGTACAAAGGCCGTTCCCTGCTGTCGTACGGAGATATTTCCACGTGCAGTTTTCATGCCACCAAGGTGTTTCATACCGTGGAGGGCGGCTGTGTGGTGTGCCACGACCCTGAGCTTTACAAAACCGTGCAGCTTATGCGCAGTTTCGGGCATATTCGCGACGAATATTTCCTGGCGGGTGTGAACGGAAAAAACTCGGAATTTCACGCCGCGATGGGCCTGGTCAACCTGGGCCATCTCGATACAATCATTGAAGGGAGGAAGCAGATTTTCAGAATTTACGATGAGCTGCTGGACTGGAGCAAACTGTACAAGCCTACGGAGCGCGTACAAGACCTTGAGTACAATTATGCGTATTACCCGGTGGTGGTGGCGGACGAGGCCGGTACGGTAAGGATAATTGAAGCGCTGAACCGGGAGGACATTTACCCGCGGCGGTATTTTTACCCTACCCTGAATACGCTACAATATGTGCCGTTTACCTACGACTGTCCGGTAAGCGAGGACGTTTCTTCGCGGGTGATTTCCCTGCCGCTTTATCCCGATCTCGACCACGGGGTTGTCAGGAAAATTGCCGGTATTATCAATGCCCATATTTAATTGATTTTGCAGGAAAAAAAGGAAATATTGTTTGTCAGTCATGACGCCAACCGGGCGGGCGCTCAGCTCTTCCTGTACAACGTGATGGCCTACCTGCAAGACAACGGCTACGGGGTGGTGCTTCTGCTGGTGAACGAGTGGGGTAGTTTCCGTAAGGAATTTGAAGACCGTTTTGTCACGTATTTCCTGAACCGGCCGCCGGCTTCGCGGTGGAGCCGCCTGGTGGGAAACCGTGAATCTGTGCTGGAGACCATCCGTCAGAACCACCCGATCGGCCTCGTGTATGTGAACACTATCGCGGCGGTGCATGTACTGCCCGAGCTGAAAAACACCTGGTCTGTACCCCTGATTACGCATATTCATGAGCTCTCCTATTCCATCGGGCAGTACGGTCCGGCAGACGCCCTGCCTTTGCTGTTCGGGTATTCGGATACGGTAGTGGCCTGTTCTGATGCGGTGGCGGCGAATCTCCGCCTGCACGGAGAAAGCGGTAAAATCAGGGTTATTCATTCGTTTGTGCATAACGCAGACATCCTGAAGATACACGACACGACGGACCGGGGGGAGATTCTGGCAGAATGGGGCCTTTCTCCGGAGTATACCTGGGTGGTGGCCTGCGGGAATGCCGACTGGCGGAAGGCGCCGGATATCTTTTTGCAGGTGGCGGCGCGGGTGGCGGATCCGGGTATCCGTTTTGCGTGGATCGGGATGAAAGAAGAGGAGCCTATGAAGCGGGAGCTGGAGTACGATGCGCACAAGCTGGGGGTTGGGGATAAGGTGGTGTGGCTGAGTCCGACGGCGCGGGCGGTGGAACTGATCAGTGCCATGGATTTATTTTTATTATGCAGCCGGGAAGACCCCTTTCCCCTGGTGATGCTGGAAGCCGCCTTGTGCGGTAAGCCCGTACTTTCTTTTCGGAATACGGGAGGGGGAGACGAATTTATAGAGGAAGACGCAGGATGGCAGGCCGACTACCTGGATGTAGAAGAGATGGCCCGTCTGATCGGGTCGATACCGATAGCGGAAAGAGAGCGCCGCGGGCAGACCGCCCGGGTAAAAGTACAGGAAAGATATAGTTATGAGAAGTCTATGGAGAAAATCAGGAGCCTGGTTGATACCGCGGTAGCCTGAAACCCTCTCCGCCCAAATCTGACGCCGGACATCCGGAACTCCATAACACCCGACACTTCCCGCTATCCCACCCGTAATTAAAAAATATTATTTAATTGTGCAATAATCCCGGAGAAAACAGGGTTAGAAAAAGAAAGAACCTCAATTATAAAACAGCTTCGCGTCACAGGCTGCCCGGTCTCAGAAAATAAAACCGATGGTCCAATCCACCGGGTTGACTGACTGCCGCGAATAGCTGATAGCTGAAAATACCTATGAAAAAGTACATTGCTCTTTTATTCCTTTGTTCCGCTCTACTACCGGGTTTCGCGCAAAAGGAAAAAGGTAAAATCATTTCTGCTCCCAAGATACCGCAGTCGTCGAAAAATACTAAAGCCAAAAAGGAAATGACCAAAAAAGATGAATTTGATTTCATCTTTGAAGAAGAGTCCAAGTTACGGTTTTCCAACAAATACGAAGGCAGCAATAACAATAAGGCGGTGGCACCTGCCGAACCGGGTTCCAATTATAAAGAGGGAATCCGGATAGAACCCCTCCGCGAAATCAACACCATTGTGCATGAAGACACTTCTTCGCTTGACGAAGGCGAATTGCTGATCCTGGAAATCGAAGAGGAGGCCCAGTTCGCGGGAAGTGAGAATATGGTTAAAATGGCTTCCTATTACTCCGTATGGGACACCAAAAACCTGAACCCTTACGGCACCGCACCCAAAAGCTTCAATGAGATTGTGCATATCACATTGTACAACGAAAAGGAAGGGCGTGAATGGGCGAAAATGCTGGACCAGTTCCGCCTGAGTTCGCACTTCGGATGGCGTAACAAGCGCTGGCACAAAGGAACCGACCTGGCCCTGGATACGGGCGACAAGGTCTATGCCGCTTTTGACGGTATTGTACGCATCAGCGGTACATTTAACGGCTATGGTCGTACCGTATTGCTCCGGCATTATAACGGACTGGAAACCCTGTATGGCCACCTTTCCAAGATTGCGTTTGAACCGAATACCCTGGTGAAAGCGGGGGATGTGATTGGACTCGGCGGAAGCACGGGCCGGAGCTCCGGCCCTCACCTGCATTACGAAACCCGCTACGAGGGAAACCAGTTTGATACCGAAAACATCTACGACTACACCAATAACCAGATCCGGATCCGTATGCAGGAATTTACGGTATCTTCCCGTCTTTACGATTACCTTCGGGGAAAGCCTTCTGTGCCCACCAGTTACCGAAATGGGGAATTTGCTACCGGCGAAGCCCTGGACGACCTCGAAGACGGAGATGATTTCGAAGAGGAAGTACCGGTACAAACGGTGCAAAAGTTATGGCATTCCGTGCGGAAAGGAGAAACCCTCACCTCGATTGCCCACAAGTTTAATATGACGGCCCGCGAGTTGGCTCAGCTCAATAAAATTCCTTTGAATAAGAAAATTTATCCCGGATTACGACTACGCGTACGATAATGAAAACAGATATTCTGGTCTTCGCCGCTCATCCCGATGACGCGGAACTGGGTTGTTCCGGCACCCTGGCCAAAGAAATAGCACGAGGTAAAAAGGCGGTTATCGCTGACCTGACCCAGGGAGAACTGGGAACCCGTGGAAGCGGTTCTTTGCGCCTGGAAGAAGCGGCAGAAGCCGCCACGATATTAAAACTCTCTGCCCGTGAAAACCTGGGCTTCAAAGATGGTTTTTTTCAGAATGATTCTGAACATCAGCTGAAAATTATCCAGGTCATCAGGAAGTACCGGCCGGAAATCGTGCTGCTGAACGCGCCCGAAGACCGTCACCCCGACCACGGACGCGCCTCCCGGCTTTGTACAGAAGCCTGTTTCTACAGCGGCTTACGCAAGATAATCACCTATGCAGAAGACGGGGCGGAGCAAGAACCCTGGAGACCGAAAAATGTCTTTCATTATATCCAGGACCGTTACCTTCAGCCAGACCTGGTAGTGGATGTCACCGACTATTGGGATATAAAAACCGCCAGCGTCATGGCCTTTAAAAGCCAGTTTTTCGATCCCGAATCCAGGGAGCCTTCCAGCTATATTTCCTCCCCGGAATTCCTGGATTTTATCCGCAGCCGGGGCCTGGAGTTCGGGCACCAGATCGGCACCCGCTACGGAGAAGGGTTTATCCGCTCGAAAATGCTGGGGGTAGACAGCCTTTTTGATCTCCTTTGATTTGTATTCCGTTCGGTTACCGGGATGTAACCGAACGTACCGCGATCCGGAAGTGATGGTACAAATTCGGGAAAAAACCGAAATGCTTTCTCAGCACCGTATACCGGTCTTTCCACGACCGCCACTTTTGGCGATGTGAAACGCCTCCTGTGAGATAACGGGCCAGTATACCCGGATAGGGCAAGACCCTGGAGGCTCTTTTCAGGCATACTATTTCCCAATCGATATCCGCGCTGAGGTTATCTTCAAGGTATGTGGGTGCTATGGTCTTTCGTGCGATAAAGGCCTGGTGGCAGATCAGCATTCCCCGCCTGTATTTTTCCCAGGAAAGCGTTTCCGGTATCTTGTGCGGGGTAAGTACCGAACGCAAGCCCAGCACCTCGCCTGAATTGTCCACTATCCGCGTATCGGAATAAATCACATCCGGGGCCAGTTTCATCACCTTCTTTAGTTTCTCCACCGCCCGCGTCTCCGCAATCTCGTCCCCCGCGTTCATAAACCATACGTATTCGCCCCTCGCCCGCTCCTGCCCCTTGTTCATGGCGTCGTACAATCCCCTGTCAGGTTCCGAAATCCACACATCGATCCGATCACGGTAACCCTCCGCAATGGCCAGCGTATCGTCTTTCGACCCCCCGTCAATCAACAGGTACTCAAAATCCTGATCGGTCTGAGAAACAATACTTTTCAGGGTCCTTTCCAGGAACTCTCCCGCATTGTATGTAATGGTAATAATGGATAACCGAGGCATACCGAAAATAAAAATTCCAAATGAAGCCGAAAAATAATCATTAAATGACCACACACCGACAGGCGGAGTGGTAAATTATTCTATATCTTTGGCATAATTTTATCCCGCCGGAGAAAACCGGCCCATAAATAAAAACGAGTTCCGGCTCCGTTATCGGCTTTCCTAAACCGGGCATCGCCCGGTGAATAAAGGCGGATAACAAGGATTTCCCGAACTCACAGCTAAAAAACGTATGAACGGATTTAAAAAATACCTGCCCTATTTCCTGGCCGTTTTATTCTTCCTGGTTATCACTTTTCTGTATTTCAGTCCAATACTAAGCGGCAAAGCCGTAACCATGCATGACGACGTGATGAGTACCGGAAACTCCCGGGAAGCCTTGGAGTACCACAAAAGGACAGGGGAATACACCTGGTGGACCAATTCGGTTTTCGGAGGTATGCCCTCGAATATGATCTGGGGCTCGTATCCGAACAGCCTGGTGAGCCGCCTCGGCAGTTTCATTTACGCCTCTATTCCTGCGCCCGTAAGCGTCATTTTCCTCTTGATGGTGGGCTTTTTCGTATTTATGGTCAGCATGCGCAAAAGCCTCTGGGTAGCCGTTATCGCCTCTGTAGCCTACGCGTTCGGCACCTATAATCTGCTCTATACCGAGGCCGGACACTTGTCTAAAATACTTGCTCTCGCTTACGCCCCGGCCATCATCGGGGGAATGTACCTCGTTTTCCAGGGGCGCTACCTCACAGGTACTTTTCTTACCGCCCTGTTTCTTTCCCTGGAAATCTACGCCAATCATTTGCAGATCACCTATTACTTTATCTTTATTCTGCTCGCCTTTTTCATTTATGAAAGTGTGAAAATGGTCCGGGCAAGCGAGGCCCGCTCCCTGGCCAAAGTAACCGCCTGCCTGGCGGTGGCCGTAGTCATTGGGGTAGGCATGCACAGCATGCGGCTTTGGAATAATTTCGTCTATTCCAAAGAATCTACCCGTGGCGTATCTGAACTCAAAGCAAGTACGGTAGGAAATTCAGGCCTGGACCGCGACTACGCCTTCGGGTGGAGCTACGGCCTCAATGAAACCTTTACCCTGGTAGTTCCTAACCTGATGGGCGGCGGATCCGTAGGCGCCCTGTCCGGGAATTCAGAGACCTACAAAACACTGGTATCTAACGGCGTGGATGCCAATATGGCGGGCCAGTTCGTGCAGCAGCTTCCCCTGTATTTCGGAAATCAGTCTATCACCAGCGGTCCTGCGTATTCGGGTGTGCTGGTGGTCTTTCTCTTTCTCCTGGGCCTCTTTATTCTCAAAGGAAGATGGAAATGGATACTCACCGGCCTTACCCTTTTCTTTATCGTATTGGCCTGGGGAAGCAATTTCCCTTCCTTCAATGATTACATTTTTGATCACCTGCCGGGCTACAATAAATTCCGCGCAGTGACCATGACTCTGGTCATTGTACATTTCCTCCTGGTATGGGGTGCGGCCAATACCGTCTCCGCCCTGTTTTCCGGCGAGACCTCCTGGACGAGCCTGCGTAAACCCCTGTATTATACCCTGGGCCTCACCGTGGCGCTGATGCTGGCCGGTTATTTTTCCGTAGACTTCACCGGGCCGAGAGACGTGGAATTCAGAAGTGGGATTGCACAAAGCACCGGACCCGAATTCGCCAATAAACTGATGCATTCTCTGCAGGAAGACCGCCAGGGCATGGCCTGGAGTGACGTGCTTCGGGGAACGTTCCTGTCTATTCTCCTCGCAGCCGGAATATGGGCCTTTGCCCAGCAAAAGCTCACGTCAAGGGTCTTTACCTATGTGGTGTTCCTCCTGCTGGCCTATGACCTGATTGGGGTGGGCAAGCGCTATTTCAATAACGAAGATTTTACGGCGAAGAAAGGTAAAGCTACCGAATTTGTACCTACGGCCGCTGACCTGGAAATTCTGCGCGATACCGACCCGAACTTTAAAGTTATCAACGTCACGACCTCTTTCACTCAGGACTCCCGCGACTCCTACTTCCATAAGTCTCTGGGCGGCTACCACGGCGCGAAACTTAAGAAAACTCAGGAGCTGTACGACCACCAGTTGGTTACGGCAGACGGACAACTCAATATGGAGGTACTTGATATGCTGAACACCCGCTACCTTATCACGGGCGGCGCCAACGGGCCGGTGGCTCAACGTAACCCCGGCGCCCTGGGCAATGCCTGGTTTATCGATACGCTTACCGTAGTACCTACCGCGGATGAAGAACTGGCTGCCTTAGGTAGTTTTCATGCCGCTACCACCGCCATCACCCAGCAAAACCAGGGACTGTCGTCTGCCACCTATGCGCCGGACTCCACGGATGCCATCCATCTCACTTCTTACGAACCCAACCGGCTGGTGTACAGTTCCGAAACGAAAAGTCCGCAGTTTGCCGTTTTCTCCGAGATCTACTACCGGGGCAACAAAGACTGGAAAAGCTACATAGACGGGCAGGAAACGCCTCACCAAAAGGTCAACTATGTATTAAGAGGAATGGAAATACCCGCGGGCAAACACGAAATTGTATTTGAGTTCAAGCCGGCAGCCGTAGAAAAGGGCAAAAAACTGGACCTCATTGCGTCTATCGCATTGGTGCTGCTGGGTCTGGGCGCGGTATACGCAGGGGTGAAAAAGAAATAGAATCCGTGTAATCTGTGAGAGCTAACGCAGTGGTTTATTTTGCTCACAGATTACACGGACAAAATATGCTTACAGCCGTACCACTTCCCCGGTCTTC
>CAYRGN010000011.1:0-88234 GCA_964423865.1 uncultured Lacihabitans sp. | reverse complement strand
TTGAGCTTTGAGCTTTGAGCTTTGAGCTTTGAGCTTTGAGCTTTGAGCTTTGAGCCGGGGGGTAAACGGCGGGGTATTTATTCTCCGCCGGTTTTCACTTCAGGCGCTCACGACATTCAAGGGGTAAATTAGGACAAAAAAGGCCGTCGTCCAAAAAGTTCAGACTATTTATGGTCCTTAAAGATATCTAAAAATACGATACCCATAACCACTCAAAATATGGTAACGCTCGGTATATTCCCGGAAATAAATTATCCGGAAAAGAGATCCCTTCGCCGATCCGTAAAAACGGGCAGCCAAAATTGTGTCAATCGCATGAGGCCGGAAGATCAGAAATCTTTCCCTACGGAAAGGTGAAGCTTGGGAGAATTGACCGAGCCGTCCTCAAACCCATAGGCATAATCCACCCGCACCAGGATACCCAGCACGGTGGTTCTCAACCCCGCGCCAAATCCGGAAAGAAACGGGTTCTTAAAGTTGGTCACTTCAATAAGGAACGGGCTTCCTTGCCCGGTCACAATGGTATTGAGGCTATTCTGCCGACTAAAAGGTCCTTTGGATCCCATCCAGGCGGTGCCTATATCGTAGAAACCCACCACCTGCATATTCCGCAGTAAATTGCTCGACAAAGCCATCTGGGGCAGGATTTCCACCAGGTGAGACCGCAACTCCACGTTGGCTAAGAGGTGATTATTTCCGTAAAGACGACCGAAGTCAAACCCTCTCAGGGTGCCGGGAAAGTTGTACAGGAGTATATTCTTATTATCGGGATCTCCACCCGAAGCAATTTCATCGGTCTGGTAGGTATTCCGGTTGAGACTATTCTCCACTCCGCCTATAAAAGAATACTTGGGGGCGTTACCACGCGAGGTTCCGTAACTCAGGCGACCCGCCGCCTGTAGTCCCCGGAAAATCCGCTGGTAATGCCGGATATCCACATAGGTATTTTTAAAGCTCCGGAGGGTGTTGCCCGTATGAAAGTACTGGTCAAAAGAAACTTTGGCTTTGGTACCAGTTTCTACGCCCAGGCTGCTGATTTGCGAGTTATCAAAAACCAGGCTCACGTTGGGGGCAAAATAGTAATCAGGCTTTATTCCTTCTACCGTATTGAGGTTATAGTCAATATCTTCATTTTTTACCAGCGCCGGCGTAATCTCCGCTTTAAGACGGGTAGAAAAAGGATAAATCAAAGTGGCAGAAATTCTTTGCTGCACCAGTCTCCGCAAAAGATACTCCGGTTGATCACTGGAAACCACCCGGTTCAGAGGGCGAAAAAGGAAAGCATCGCGGCTGTCAATGGCTTCCAGGTTAACCGATCTCTTTTCGTATTGAAAGACAAAGTCTACCTTCCGGGAATAATGCCCGTAGGTCAGGCCGAAGTCATAACTTTTAAACAAAGGCGTAGAAGGCCTTAAAAAGGAACGAAAGGAAAAGACATTGTTCTGAAGCATGTCATGAAAAGAAATGGAATACCCCGCACCGAACTGTCTTACGGGGTCTACCATTACATCGATCTTGCGGTCATTGCTTACCAGGAAATTCCGGAATAATTTTACGGAAGAGAGCCGGGTGTCGCCTTCATTTCCCCGGGTACCCCCCGGGCGGTTCTCCCGCGCGGTACCCGCCGTGGCAACACTACTGGCCTCGGCATTCTGGCGGTAACGCCGGATATTCTCTTCATCAAAATGGTAATCGTCAGTATCCACCTCTCCGGGATCAAGATCACGGATTCTTTGGGGTACTGGCTGAACCGGTATGACGGTTTCCTGGGGTTCCGTATGTAGCGGCGCGCCCGCGAGGTAAAAATCAGTCCAGTCTTTCATAAATTTAGGAAAGGAGACGCCCAAAGTGCTGGTAATGCTCGACTGCTCATTATGAATGATCCGGGTGAGGTTCAGGATATTGGAAATATTGTCTTTCCCGTATTTGAGGGCAATAAAGTTCCAGATAGATTGCCCCACGAGGCGGGCGTTTTCTCCTTTCAGGTTTTTCAGGCGCTGAGACTGGGCCGCGGAGATGGCGGACTTAAACGTATCAAAAAGGGCCGAGTTATCTTGCTCCGCCACGTAGGCGCTTATACCGGCAGTAAACCATTCCGGCAAGTTCAGCAGAATCTGGCTTTCAATAGATTCTCTTACGTTTCCACCGAAAAGCATATCGTAGACATACACCTCAGACACACTGCGTACCAGCTGTTTGTGAAACAGGGAGTCATTTTTGTCAAACGCAATCAGGATACGGCTTCGCCGGTTATCTATCAGGGTTCCGTTCTCCACTCCGGCATTTTCACCAATAAGATTGGTGGAGAGCAGATCTGCCGGGGAATTGAACACAAAAATGGTTACCGGCTCATAGGGAATATAGCCCAGGGTGGAAGTAATGCGCGGATACGACTTTTCAAGGAAGGCGGCCGCGTTGCGGGTGAGCTGCTCCCCGCCCCTGTAAAAATTATAGCCGAAGTTAGCGGAGCTAAAGGTTCTCCATTGAAATTCTTTATTCTGGATCTTGCTTTTCCCAAAAGTCTCCCCTGACGCCCCATAGTATCTTTGGGCCAGTGCGGTACCGGTCATGACCAAACCAAAAAATATCAGCGATAGTAATCTTATCATCCACGAAAAATCAACTTACGAATATAACGCATAAAACCTTTTGATGTTTGCTTCGGGATGAATTAGTTGATGATGCAGCAGATTTTGCACCAGCTGCCGGGCAAACCAGGGGGCCAGAGAAACTCCTTTTGTACCCAGGCCGTTGAAAATATGCAGGCGGTCATGGCGGGGATGGGCGCCCAAAAACGGCCTGCGGTCTTTCGTAGCGGGCCTTACCCCTGCCTGCTGCCCGGTGACCCTAAACGGTTTTTTCAACATGCTCTCCGCCGCTTGGAGCAGTTCTTCCCTGCCTTTTATACTGTTCTCAAAGTCAAGTTGGTGCCAGGAGTAGGTAGCACCCAGCCTTACCCTGTTTTCTCCCAGGGGAATGAGCCATTTTCCCTGGTTCACAATATGCGGTACGGGGTAATTGTCAAAGGTGCCTAAAAGGGTTTCTCCTTTTACCGGGTTAAAGGGCAGCCAATTGAAATAAGGGTTATCACGGGCATAGAATCCTTCGCAGAAAATAACGCGGGAAGCCTCCCATTCCCTGAACTTCACCCCGTCTTCCAGGAGCTGAAATTCATTAAAATCAAACACCGTATCGACCCATAGGGCTTTCTGTTGCAACCACCGCGCCGCGGCATCCAAAAACACCGGCAGGTCTACCCATCCCGCTTGGGGAAGATACATCCCCTGCTCCGTGGCCTGGGCGAAGGTGGAAACCACCCCCTCTCCTGCCGGCCTCACCTCTACGTAATGCTCCAGCCCGTGTTTGGCGATCTGGGCAAGGGCGCTTTTTTGGTGTTCTTCCCCGGTAAAAGGCCTAAAAAGCCCTGTTTTATGATAAAAAGAGACAGAAAACACCTTTTCCCAGTCCGTATACCAGGTCTCCAGCCCGGCAAACAACTCATCGGCCAGCCAGGTTTTGGCCAGGTATTTTCCCGTAACCGGATTGATCAGCCCCCCGGCTACACGGCTGGAAGAAGGCCTTGAAGAATCGGCGATCACCGTGACGGAACTACCCGCCCGCACCAACTCCAGCGCCAGCACCGAACCGGCCAGGCCGGACCCTACGATCAGAAAGTCACTTTTTTTCATGCGCATAAATTCCGGATAAGAGAGGGTTAAAAAGTGTAAGTGTACTACGCTCGTCTACGCTCGAACTGACAAGTGACACCTTGATTTGATGGTAGACGTATTAGCTCGAACTGATGCAAGATATAGTGAAAGTGTCAGTTCGAGCACAAACAAGCACGGTAGTGCGAAGTTTGCGAGCGAAGCTCCGAGAACCGCGACCCTTAATCACACCTTTGCAGATACCCTAGCCCATTCATCACTTTCAATATCTCCTACCAACTACTGGTGGCCTATGATCGCATCCGCCAGAAGCACCACTTCTTCAATTTGTTCATCCAACGTCATAAAGGTGGTATCCAGCAGGTGGGCGTCATCGGCCCGGCGTAGCGGACTTTCTTCCCGGGTGGTATCCAGGATATCCCTTTTCCGTATATTTTCCAGGATCTCACCGAGGTCGGTCAGCTGGCCCTTCTCCATCAGCTCCTGCTGACGGCGCTGGGCCCTCACCAGGGGATCGGCATCCATAAATATTTTAAGCTCCGCCTCGGGGAAAACCACCGTGCCGATGTCGCGGCCATCCAGCACAAAACCCTTCTTCCTGCCCATCTTTTGCTGCTGTTTGACCATGGCTTTCCGGACCTCCGCAATCGCCGCCACCTCGCTGACCTGATCGGCCACATACAGCTTCCGGATCTCCTCCTCTACATTCAGCCCGTTCAGGTACGTCTGGGTTTTCCCTTCCGCATCAGCCCTGAATTCTATGTCTATTTCTTCCAATGCCCGCGCCACTTCCAACGGGTTGTGGATACTGATATGATTCCGGAGAAAATACAGGGTCACGGCACGGTACATGGCGCCGGTATCAATATAATGGTACCCCAACCGCTCCGCCACCCCCTTCGCGGTACTGCTTTTCCCGCAAGACGAATAACCGTCAATAGCTATAATGATCTTTGACATGCTTTATATGTTGAGACAGTTGACAATTGACAATTGACAGTTGACAGTTGACAGTTGACAATTGACAGTCCGTAATTCGTAATTTTTAATTCGTAATTGTAATCACTACTCAAAATTCAAAACTCATTTGCCCTTCGACAAGCTCAGGGTGACAGTAGCGCCCAGTACGTGACCATTGTCACCCTGAGCCTGTCGAAGGGCACCCTGAGCTAAGCCTGTTCTTGACGAAGGACGAAGGGCTCCTGAGCAAAAAAAGCACCCCTCAATCCATATCCCACAGAGTCCTTTTTCAAAGAGACTCTGCGGAGACGAAAATCCGTAATTCGTAATTTTTAATTCGTAATTGTAATCACTACTCAAAATTCAAAACTCATTTGCCCTTCGACAAGCTCAGGGTGACAGTAGCGCCCAGTACGTGACCATTGTCACCCTGAGCCTGTCGAAGGGCACCCTGAGCTAAGCCTGTTCTTGACGAAGGACGAAGGGCTCCTGAGCAAAAAAAGCACCCCTCAATCCATATCCCACAGAGTCCTTTTTCAAAGAGACTCTGCGGAGACGAAAATCCGTAATTCGTAATTTTTAATTCGTAATTGTAATCACTACTCAAAACTCCCACCTATAATTCAGCATAGGAACCAGGCCCAGCTGCTTCTTCTGTACTATATTCATACGATACGTATCAAAGTAATTGTAGGCCACGTTTTCACGGTTGGTCAGATTCTGGATATCCAGGGAAATCGTTTCCGAACCGCGTTTCTTCGTTTTCTTGATATACGCCCGCAGGTCCAGGCGGAAATAATCGTCGTATTTCACATTAAGCGGCGCCCTGTAATTGTAGTAGACGTACAACATTCCTTCGTATTCCTGGGTCACAATCTGGTAATCACGGAAGCCTCCCACCCAGTTCACGCGGGCGTTTAGCCCCAGCAAACGGCCTTCGGCATTCTCCCATTCTTTTCCGGCGGTCACATTGTAGATGTAATTTCCGGCATAGCGGGTATCGTAAAAGCGGTTGTCAAACGCTTTAAACTGCGACTTATAGAAAGTGGCGTTGGCCAGAGCGAAAAAGCCTTTATCCAGGTAATGCTTATAATTCAGCTCCACACCGAAATTGCGGCCCTGGTTTTTCTGGTTCAGCATGTAGTATCCGTAGTTAAAATACCCCACCTCATACCCGTTCAAAACCGAAACATAGAGCGAGTCAAAGCGCGTGAGGTTAAACATGCTCTGGTAAAATAACTCCGCCGAAAAAGACTGGCGCGTATCGGGGTCAGCCTGGTAACCCAATGTAAAATGGTGAGAGCGGGAAGGCTTGTACGGAAGCGCTAACGACGTCCGGGTAGAAGTCACCTGGCTGTGCAGTCCGTACGCCGCTTTCACTTTATGTTTGGAGGTAAGAAGATACTCTCCTGAAAGACGGGGTTCAAAATACTGGGACTTACTGTAGGAATAATAAGGAGACGTAAAGCCTACATTGTAATTAAAACGCGAGCGCTGCCGGTTGGTGATCCTCACATGGGGCTGCACCAGGAGGTTATCCATAGCATAAAAAAGATCACCCGAATCCATCAGATTGAACCGGTTAAACTGGTGACTCACCTGTACGCCGGCGTTCACCGCCCACAGCGCGTTCAGGTCTCCCGAAAGCGCCGTAGAAAAACTGAGGTAGTTTTTAGCCGCATAATCGTAATTCACATTGGTATTGCCCGTATACGCGTTCCGGAGATTTTCCAGGGCGGAGTTTACCAGCACCGTTCTCAGGTTCCATTTCTTCAGGAGCTTAACGGAGTGCCGAACGCCGACCAGCCCCATTCTTCCGTAAAAATCTATGTTATTCAGGTCTTTGGAAGACTCCCAGGTGGTGCTGTCTGCGTCGGGAGCAAAAATATTGGACGACACTCCGCCCATACCGAAGAACGTGAATGTGCCCGCTTTACGGGTAGGGAAGTTAAGGGTAACGGCCAGGTCCTGGAAACGGATCGCCTCTCCCCCAAAGTTCACTCCCGCCATAGCCAGGAGGCCCGTAAACGAGTACCGGTAGTTCACCAGGTAACTGCTTCCCTTTCTTTTGTTCAGGGGGCCTTCGGATGAAAGGTCTACCCCGAGCAGCCCCGCCTGGATCACATGCTGGTATTTTTCACTGTTGCCGTTGCGCAGGTTCATATCAAAAACGCCGGCCAGCGCATTGGAATAACCCGCCGGAAAAGCGCCGCTCAGGAAGTTCATATTGCCCAGCATCTGGGCAGATAGAATATTGGTTCCACCTCCTACCGCGGCAGGCTTATCGGAAAACATCCCGGCATTGCTGAGATGGTTGGGGTTCACAATTTCCACTCCTTCCAGGCGCCATTGCACAAATTCGGGCGCATTGCCCCGAACCGACACATTGTTGGCCTGGTCATTGGTATTGGCTACGCCGGGAAAAGACATGGCCAGGCGGGCCGGGTCAAAGAAAGTGGCCGGAAAACGCATAATCTGCTCCTGGGTAATACTTTCCACGCTCATAAGGGCGGAAGTAGACGGCACGGTAGAAGTCACTTTCACCTCTACCAGCTCTCGTCCCGTTACCTGCAATTGCAGATCCAGCACGAGTTGCCTGGCGTTTTCCAGGAGAAGCTCCCTGAAGATGTATTTCCCGTATTCTACCGAACTTACTTCCACTTCCAGGCGGCCCAGCGGCACCCCATCGAAACGAACCCTTCCTTCCGCGTCAGACGCCGAACTCAGGTCATATTTGGGAATAGACACGGTGGCCCCCACCACGGGTAAGCCCGTCTGTACATCGGACAAATGGATTTTTACCGACTGCGTATTCTGGGCAAAAATGTTCAGGGACAAAAAAAGCGCAACAAAGGTCAATAACTTCATGGAGTACATTTAGAATTACCCGACAAATATAGGCGGTGTACTTTTTAAATATGCATCATTGTACAGAAATAAGCGTACACTTTCCCTATATTTAAGACCCGAATCACTCACGGGGATTAACTGTCATGGCACTATTTACCATCTATTCTTCTTCCGCCGGCTCCGGCAAAACCTTCACACTCACCCGGCAATACCTGAGGCTGGCACTGGGAAATGAACATCCCGCCTATTACCGGAAGATCCTGGCGATGACTTTTACCAACGAAGCCGCCGAACAGATGAAACGCAGGATTGTGGGCGCGCTGAAAGACCTGAAATCGGGCCACGACGGGTCTTCGGCCTTGCTGGGGTATCTCCTGGACGATCTTCGCCACATTTCGGAAGAAGAACTGCGCATCCGGGCCGGAAAAGTACTCCACGATATACTTCAGAACTACCAGGATTTCGCCATCAAAACCATTGACAGCTTTGTTAACCAGGTGATCAGTTCATTCACCTTTGACCTCCGCCTGCCCTACAATTATGAAATCATCCTGGAAACGGAAGAACTGATTACCGAAGCGGTGAAAAACCTGGTTGACCGGGTGGGAGACGACCCGGAACTGACCGAAATGTTCAAGGAATTCGCCCTGAGCAAACTGGAGGAGAACCAAAGCTGGAATACGCTGGAAAACGACATTGTACAGTTTGCCAAGGTCATTTACGCGGCCAATAACGCCACGGAAATCGCCAAAAACATCGGGCTCCGTCACCGGGATGTGCTGGAGGTGAAAACCAAAATCCGCCTGTACATGAAAACCACGGAAAAACGGATCTCCGAACTGGCGGGAAAGGCCGTAGAACTGATTTCCTCCCACGGTCTTTCGGAATCTGATTTCTTCGGGGGAAAAAGGGGCATCTGGAACTTTTATCAGAAGCTGCACCAGGCCCCCACCGAGCTGTGGGGCAGCTCCGCTACGGCACGCAAGACCCTGAACGATGACCGGTGGTACAAAGACAAAAGCGCCACGGCAGCACAAGTGGAAGAAATCCTCCCCCGGCTCAGGGAAATCACGGAGGAGATTCTCAACCTGGAAACCGACCAATACCCTATTCTGAAAGCGGTGAATAAAAACCTGCTTAAAATTCCTTTTCTGGCAGCAGTAAAAGCAGAAATTGACACCATCCTGGCGGAAACAGACGGCGCAGTACTGGCAGACTTCAACCAGAAGATCCTCGATATAGTCACCCATGAACCCATTCCCTACATTTACGAGCGGATAGGTGAAAAATACAACCATATCCTGGTAGACGAGTTCCAGGATACCTCGGATATGCAGTTCTTTAACCTGCTGCCTCTCTTTGAGAATACGGTTTCCAAAAATTTTGAAAACCTGATTGTGGGCGACCCCAAGCAGGCCATTTACAGTTGGAGAGGCGGCAATGTGATGCTGATGCTTGACCTGGTTAACCGACAGAAAAACTACCTGGAAGCCAAAACGCCGGAACTCCAGCTCCAGAGGGTAGACACCCTGCAGTCGGTCACCCAAACGGTGAACCTGACCACCAATTACCGGAGCCGAAAAGGCGTGATCGATTTCAATAACGCCCTGTTTGCCTATATCCGGGAAAAGCAGGACAGCGAAGCGGCCCGCCAGGTGTTCAGCGATTTCTTCCAGGAAACCCCTACTCCGCCCAAAGCGGGGGGGTATACCGCCGTGGAAGTACTCCGGCAGGGAGAAGATGACCCGGCCCGGAAAATTATTGCCCGGGTGGAAGAGATTCTCGCAGACGGATACCGTCTCTCCGATATCTGTATCCTGTGCCGAAAGGGAAAAGAAGGGGTTCAAATGGCCGAAATTCTGAAAAATGCGGGATATGAGATCAATTCCTCCGAAGTACTGAAAGTAAAAAATAACCGGGAAGTACGGTTTTTAGTGGCCGCTCTGCGTTTCGCCCTCTACCCTGAGCGGCAGTTTGAACGCTTCGAGTTTCTGCAATTCTTTTTCCTGGTGAAAAATATCGATTCATCCCTTTATGACCTGCAGGCGGTTTGCGCTTTTCCCCCCTCCGGTTTCCTTGCTTTTTTTACCCATTTTGGCATTGATCTCGACGGAATGACGGGGCTGGACCCTTACCAGCTATCTGAATTTTTTATCGCGAAATTTGGACTTATGGAAACGGAGAAACCGGCGGAATACGTGCTGGCTTTCCTGGATCACATACTCCATTTTACCCTGCGCCGGTCGAAGAGCCTGTCTGACTTTCTCCGCGACTGGGAGGTACGGAAAGACAAACTGGCGGTTCCGGCCCGGGCGGCCAACGCCATCACCATCCATACCATTCATAAGGCGAAAGGCCTGGAATACCCGGTGGTGATTCTGCCTTTTATTCACTGGAGTACAAGTCTGAAAGGAACTGATCAAGTATGGCTCAGCCTTGACGAACTGCCTTACCCGGAACTGGAAGCAGCCGGCGGGCGGATCCGATCAGCCCCTTTCAATTACAGTCATGATTTTGAATTCGCAGCCCCGGTTATTCAAAGAGAAAGAGACCTTTTTCTCATTGAAAACCTCAACCTGCTGTATGTGGCGCTCACCCGGGCCATAGACCGCCAATACCTCTGGATATGGGGAAAGGAAAACAAAAGCGGATTTTCCATCGAGAATATCGGGCAGTTACTGGGAGGATATTTGCATGCCGAAGGACAGCCGTTTCTTCCCCTTTATGAATTTGGTGAAAAAACCGCCCCCATTCACGAGGAAAAAGACGACGGTCTACCGCCCTATACCCTTCAGCCCCGGAAAGCGTTTGAAGGGAAAAGTAACCTGAAAATCAAATGGGGCGCTTCAGATGAAAATATACAGGAAGGCAACCTTATCCACCGCGTTTTTGAAAGCATACAAAGCGCCTCTGATCTGGAGCCGGTACTTGACTCCCTACAGCGCGAGGGCCTGATCCCGACGGGCGCCCGGACCGCCCTGGAACAAAAGATTCGGCCGGTACTGGAACACCCCGACCTCACCCCCTTATTCAGCGCAGGCGCCAGGATAAAAAACGAGGCGGATATCCTGTCAAGCCACAGCCAGACACGGCGCCCGGACCGCGTGGTCTTTTTGGAAGATGGGGTGTATATCCTGGATTACAAGACCGGTAAGCGCCGCACCGCTCATGAAAAACAACTGCAAGACTACGCCCGACTGCTCTTGCAAATGGGCTACACGGAACTGCACCTTTACCTGGTGTACCTCGACCCGCCCCAGGTGGTGCCGGTATCCATGCTTCCCTGAGTACAGACCTACAGATCAAGCGGAGGATTTACGAAACGAAGCCTCAGACATCTTCGTTCAGGTCTTCTTCGTCTTCTTCGGGCTCTGTAAGTTGCAACTCAATAAAGAAAGCCTTTCCTTTTCCTTCTTCGGATTCAAACCAGATATTTCCTCCGAAGTGTTCTATACTGATTTTCGAAAGACTCAGACCGAACCCTACTTCGTCATTCTTTTCACTAAAAACCGGGCGGAAGACTCTCTCCCGCGCTTCTTCAGGAAGGCTCACACCGTTATCCCTTACCTCCAGCAAGGCGCCGACGCCGGTTCTGGTCACCGATACGCGAACCACCGGTTGCTGATTGGCCGCCACCGAATCTATGCCATTCTTAATGAGATACATCAGGGTTTTCTTAATGATTTTACTGTCGCCCCTCACCCATAGCTCCTTTTCTTCGCTGTGGAAGCTGATTTCCGGATCGCGGCGGAATACCTCAGGGATATCCCGGGCCACAGCTACCAGGTCGAACTCTTCGTGGGTAGGGAGAGGCATTTCAGCGAATTTGGAGAAGGAAAGGGAGATACCGATAATATTTTCAATCTGGTCACTGATAGAACCCAGCACCTTCAGGATACGTTTCTTTACATCAGGGTGATCGGAAAGCACCAGGTGCTGGAGTTGCTGAACCGACAGCATCATGGGCGTCAGGGGATTCCGAATTTCGTGGGCCAGCTGCTTGGCCATGTCTCTCCAGGCCGACCGTTTTTCATTGATGGAAAGCGCCTGTTTACTTTCGTACAGTTTCTTAAGCATCCGGTTGTATTCACCGGTCAGCAAGCCTATTTCGTCTTTGGCCTCCCAGACAATTTCTTTGTTTTTTTCGTGGAAGCTCACCGACTTGATTTTTTCGGTAATCAACTTCAGGGGCTGTGTTAATTTCCGGCTTGAAATGAAGGAGAAAACATATAAGATGAAGAAAATGACAAAGAAGACAATCAGCAGAATCTGCCATACCTGGCGGGTCCAGGACTGTACGGCGGTTTCCGCGTCAATAAAATTGAGCGCCGCGATAGCGGTAATATCGCCCTTCAATGACTTTAGTGGCACGAAAGCCGTCTTCGCTTTGTTCTTCTCCTGGAAGTCGTCCAGGAGAATCACCCCTTCTCTTTCATCCCGGATAGCGGAGAAAGCCTCAGGATTCACGTAGAGCGGCGCTTCCAGGTTTTGATAGGGAATATAGGAAGAATATATCAAAACCCCGCGCGTGTTGTAGAGGTCAATGTCAATAGTGGAAATCCGGGCCAGGTTATCCAGGTTATGTCTCAGGTCTCTCCGGGTAAATTCGCCGGAAGCATAATTTTGTCCGTATATATTCAATGCTTCGGAAATACTCCGCGCGGTAGTCAGTATGGAATTGTCACGGATATCGGAAAAGATGCTGTTGATGACCACGGAACCGATGACCATAATGATGGTTAAAGGCATCAGGAAGGCCCCGTTCAGGTAGAATTGTATTTTTCCCGAGAGGTTCATCTGATAGCGTTTGAAATCATTAAAGAAACCTATGAAAACCAGCAGGCCTATCATGCCCGCCATAGACATGAAGAAGAGGAAAGAGAAATTGGCCAGGGCATCTTTATAAAAATCTCTCTTTTCAGAAACCACAATTAACCGGTTGCCGTCGCCTACCCGAACGATATGGGAATAACCGCGGTAAAGTACCTCCCGGTCAAAGACTTGCAATTCTTTCAACAGGGTGGAATCAAATACCTGGTGGTAATTGTACTTCCCGTAACGGTGAATCAGATGCCCGATGGAATCGTATACCCCGTAGCTGTAGTTATGCATAAAAGGGTTGTTCGCTACCTTTTTGGTTTGCAACATCGCTTCTATACCCATCGTATTTCCGCGGTTAGGAAACAACCTGAAGAGCACCGTACCCAGCAGAGAGGAGTCGGCTTTCAGGACTTCATGGATAAAAGTATAATGCGACGGGGATTCCGGTTTTCGGCTAAGAAAGAGCCGGGAATACTCCGTGGGTTCCGATTCTTTCAGGATTTCCTCTTTGAATGTGCTAAGTTGGTGATTTTGGTGTGGCGCGATTTCATTGCCTGCCGAGTCAAACACTTCAAAAGTAACCAGGAAATGATCAAGATAATTGTCCCGGAGTACCTGCCTGAATCTCTCATCCACTTCCTGGTACGACATCTGGCCCAGCATGAGGTTATGTAATATATCGGTCTGGTCAAGAAGCGGACTGAGCAGATCAAACTGCCGCTCCAGGCGCCGGTCTTTGCCGGAAAGATAGGTATCAGCGAAGTTGTATTTTTCATTGAGACTTTGTTCTCCCTCCTTAAAAAACAAGATATGAAATAACACCAAAGTATACGTCAGCGCCCCGATGATGTAGTACAGGTAGGTAAAAGATCGCAGGCGGTAAAAATACCGGGCGAGATTCATCAGATAAATGGTCAGGAAGAAGAAACTTCCGGTAATCACGGGCAGCTTCCAGTGTAGCGCCCAGCTGAGAATAGTCCCTGCTACCGTACCTGCCGCCCAATACATCAGCCCCTTTTTCTTATTGGGCATAAGCCTGTGGTAGAGGTTGGTCACCGAATGCACCGACAGGAAAAAAATACCGAGTAAAATAAAAAGATACACATACATGGTATCTCTTACATTGCTGAGATAAAAACTAACGGAATAATACTTTTCAACGAGGCTCTCCTGGTAGGCCTGGTCAATGAGCCACCAGATGACCTGCACAATGACAAACATGAACAAAATGCACAGTACCGCCAGAAACGCGCGCATGAAAGAGCCCAGTTTTTCCAAGTTGATATACAGCAAAGCCTTGTATTGGGCCAGGGCCACTTTGGTGAGTACAATGAGTACACACAAGGTATCGACAAAGAGGTTTCCGTAAAAAATATCGATAGGCCTGTGGGGAAAGAATATCCAGGGAATATTAAAATAGCGCATGAGGAGACGCAATACAAGAAAAGATGCGCCCATCAGAATCCCCGCCCAAATGTACCGGTGTCTAAACGACAAAACAATCGATTGCATATAGAGCGTGTACCAGATCAGAAGCACGCCTAATACAATGAGTACAATACTTACGGGGGATATCCTGAAGCTGAGATATTGAAGCGTTTCGGTCACACGGGTATAAAAAACCGGGTGACCATCCGAAGAGGTCACCTGCATCGCTCCGGAAAACGGGGAAGATGAAATCTTTTCGGGTTTGAGAAAGAAAATGGTCCTGTTGAAACCCGGAACTTTAAAGTTTCGGGTATAGTTTTTATCCCGGAACAGGTCTATGGTGCTGACGATGTCATACGTTTCTCCTTCCCGGGTGACGGAGGTACGCACCAGCACATAACACATGCCATCTTTTTTCAGGAGGGTTTCCCCCTGGGCGTCCGCTACTTCCGCGGCATAGGAAGGCACCGCGTAATTGGTAGACCAATAGGTGAGTCTCCCACCGGCAAAAATATAGTAAGGATAAGAGGGAGAAATCGCAAGTTCTTTGAATTCAGATGTTTTACGGGTATCCAACAGGGCAAGTATGTCCGCATGATCTTGCCTGACCCTGGCAATTTCATGGTCATATCCTTTCTGTAAAACAGAATGCCTGTTATCTTTCCCTAAATACCGGTGGCCGAGAATACCACATAATAAAGAAATTCCCGCGATAAGCGCTGCAAACCCGTTAACCTTCGTCATCGCTATTTTTTATAATTTTCACGCTATATGCCAAAGCACTTTTAAATATACTGGATAAATTTCTATTTTCAGTCAAGAAATCTTCGCTTCATTCAACTTTTTAAGGAAAAAGTCAATAAGTAAACTTGGTTTCTGCCCATAAGGCTGTAAGAAAGAGAAGAAATAACCAGAACCAAAGCGTCGCGGAGATCTCACGATCAAACGGGAAAACTTCGCCTTTTGAATATATACCATTGGCTTTCAGCCAGTTTTCCCATTGGATACCGGGAATTACGGGAGCGTCTTCCACCCACACCTCGCCCACTCCGGGAAGGCTATGCCAGCCCGCCCGGGGAAAAATAAATTTTCCTGTTTTTTTCAGGGGATTTACTGGCGATGCCTTCAGAAAGAGGGTGTCGTCTTCTATGGGCAGGAGGTTTCGGGCGGTATGCAAAGTGACGCTTGCGGGCATATCCCGAAAAACGGGAGCTGGTACCCTGACCTTCGTAGTATCGGAGGTCTCCAGGGCCGACAGTACTCCTCCCCATATTTCATTGTACATCAGCGTATCTCCCCGTAAACGGACCGGGAAGGTTTCATTCATCAGGCTTACAGCCACGGTGGCCCCGTTTTTCTGGAAACTTACGGGCCACGCACCGGCCTGGCGCTGGTTAGGCTGAGGGATAAACGTGTAAGGCAAGGCGGTTAATTCATGGGGAAGCGGGCGGTTTTCCTGTTCGGAGACGCGGCGAGCGGAAAAACGGCTTCCCGTAGCCCGGTTGATTTTTGTCAAAGCATCCGGCACCTCGTCCAGTCCGAAAAAAAATACACTCCTGTTTTCGGCCACCGCTCTTTTCACCCGCGGGTCTTGCGCCCGGCCCGGGGTAGCGATGACCAGGTCGGGTTCCTCTTTCCGTTCCCCCCTATTAACCCGGCTTTCGTACACTACCGACCGGGCCACGGGCGTAGAAATCTCCACATAATGGCCCAGCCCACCCAACCATTCGGTCAGGATACGGCTTTCAAAGTCGGGGTGGTCAGGCAATACCGCGATGAACAAAAGCGGACGGGCGCGGGCATAGAAGGCGATATCTCGCAGCGGCCGGTCTTCCAGCTGTAGCGTGACCCGGTTCCGCCCCTCCGCAAATACCGGGAAGGCAAGACGAAAAGGCTGCTCTCCGGCCGAAAGCAGGAGGCTGTCGAGGGTATATTCCCCGTATACCAGTTTCAACACTCCCGGTTGGGTCAGGCGGATTCTCCCTTCCACCGTTTGGCGTTCGTCTTTTCTCAGGATTCCCTCCCAGCGAATTTCCTCCAGGGTTTCTCCGAACGGGAGCCAATGTACCTCTTTTCCGGCGAGGTAGCTTAAGGCGGCAGGATCAACATCTTGCCCTAAGAAAAAAAAGCGGGTGGCTCCGTATTGCTTCTTTTTAAATTCTCTGGCGGTGATTTCTTCTTGTATGCCGTAATGCGACCTGACGGAATCCCGGGCCTCCCGAGGGATAGAGGCGTCATATACCAGGAGGCTTTGTTCCTCTTTTTCGAAGGGCCGCGCCGGCGAAAAGAGAAACACCACCAGCAACAGGAAAAGCAACGTATTCAGCCCGGTTTTTACCCGCTTTTGGCGAAGGCTCAGTCCCTCCCTGCGCCAAATCTGCCAGAGTACAACTCCCCAGGCCAGGAGAAGAACAGCGGAGAGTATCCAGGATAGAAGCGGTGAAACGGTCGTCATAGCTTTAAAAGAGGTTTTTCCAAAAGGCTTTTTCCAATGTTTTCTCACCGGTACCGCCCGGCGGTTGTGCGCTTGTTCCCCGGCCACCCAGGCGTAGCAGGGCAGCTTTCAGGGTACTTTTTTCCGGCATACTGAGGGGCCGGTTGTTCATCATTTTCTGGAGGGATGCCAGTATTTCCCATTTGTTGGGGTCTTTGTCGGGCAAGGTACGCGAAATTTCCCCACTTAAAAGTGCGGTTTCCTGTTTTTGGGCGGCGGAAAGGGGGCGGTCGGCCTCCAGGTAACCCATTACCTTTCCGGCAAGCACACCGGTATTTTTTCGGGTGAGTTCCACTTCGCTCCGGAAGGTTTTGTTAAATTTTTTCAGTTCGCCCTTCATCCGCAGTTCCGCTTCTTTGATCGGGGGCGGATCGTAAGCGGTTTTAGCAATGTACACCCGCGATTTCTGTTGTACTTCTTTCAGCAGTTCCAATGCCTTGTATTGATAAGGCAGGGCTTTTTCGGGGGTATACAACCGCAGTTGCAGCTCAGACTGCCACATGTTTTCAAGGGCCGTTTTCAGGATACTTCGGGTAGACTGTTCATAAAAAGTATTGCTTTCCGCGTCGTCATGCGAATGCACATAGAGTTCCAGAAGCGCCGTAAGCGGATCGGTTTCTTCCGATTGGGCGGGCGGATCGTGGTCGTGGCCATGGTCGTGGCCGTGATCATGATGGCCTTCTTCTTCGCTGTCGTGCTTGTGCATAAAGCCTTCCAGGGGGTCGTCGCTGTCGGTATGCCCGCCGATAGACGACTCGTATTCTTCGCCCAGGTATTGTCCGTAGCGGATTCTAAGGGCCTTCTGGTCAAACCCGATTTCATTGGAGGCGGCATTAAATTCCTTTTTACCGGTTTTTCCTTTCCGGGCCAGCAGTTTTTCGGTATCGATGATGATCTGGCGCTGGCTTCGGAAGTATTCGGGAAGGATATTGACCGCGAGGGTGGCCAGTTCACTTTCGCGGAGGGCGGCGGTATCTTTGTAGACGAGGAAATAGGTATCCGATTTGCTGAAATTGGGTTCGGGAGATCTATTATCCAACGCGGCCCAATAGTAATACAGTTCGTCTCCGGGGGTAAAACCGAGCTCGTTGAGGCGAATGGTTTTTTGGAGGTTCGCTGACCGGAATCCTCCTGTACTGACGGGGAATTTCATTTCCCGGAACCTCACATTTTCCCCCGAACCCCGCGCCAGGGTGGCTACGAGGTACACTTGTTTCACCAGGAAATCGTCTGACACGCGCGCGTCTACCCGGAGGGTTTCGGAATCTTTCAGGAAATGAAAGCGGTATAATTCACGGGAGGCGGGTTCAATGCGTGGCGGAGCGTCAGGGATGGCTTCCAGGCGGTAGTATTCCGACTGGTAGAGCAGAGCGTCTTGCTGATACGCCCGAAAGGCGTACAGGCCCGAGGTCAGGAGGCGGTCGGTATACTCAAAAACGCCGTCTCCCGGGGTAAAATTCCGTTCTTCTCCCCGGGTATTGACGAGGGTTACCTGGAGGTTTTCGGAGGAAGAAAAGCGCAGGCGCCAGGTGAGGACCGAGCCGGCCACGGCGGAAATATGGAGGTCGCGGCTCAGTTGTTCTTTCTGGCCGGTGTACCGCGGCGGGCGGATCTGCACGCGGCTGTCGGATAAGGTTACGGTGATCTTTCTCTGCTCGGTGGCAGGCATGAACCCGGTCTTTTCCCGCGTTTCTTCTTTTACCCCCTTCAGGTATTCCCGGCCCAGGAAAAGAAGGAGCGAACCGGCCAGAGCCAGTAGGAAGGGAGTAAGTTGGCGGTGCCATACTTGCGGCGCGGGCGTGTGCACCATCCGCTCAGACAAGCGTTCTATCTGAAGGCGGTCCGCCACCGTAAGCGCCTGCTTTTCTACCAGGTCCAGGCTGTATTCCGCGTCGTCAAGAAGATGATGCAGCAAACGCAGGGCCCGGGGCCTCTGCCTTTTCCAGGCTCCCAGGAGCACGGAGGCGAGTCCGAAGACCCCCAAGCCGGCAGCAATACTCCCTACATTGCCCGGGGTCAGCGCCTGCACCAGAAGACCGGCCGTGGCCCCGGCCAACAGGCTGCGGATCCAGGCGGAAGCCCAAAGCTGTCTTTCTGTTGACGATATGACCCTGAGAATATGCTTCATGCGTTTTTGTAAGTAGAGAGTAGTCTTTCCGCACATAAAACCAGGATAAAAAGCACCAGGATCAGCCTGTTTTCTGAACCCTGGGACGCACGGCGTTCGAATTTCGCCCGAAGCTGGTTTTCACTTAATCGCGGGGCAGAACCCTCCCTGGCCAATACTTCCAGCAAGATAGCAGGAAGGTCACCATTAAAAACCACGTCGGAGGTTTCGGGCTTCAGGGAATCCGGGAACCAGAGGGTACGGGCCGCCCTCGACGCAAGCGGCAGGTCACCGGACACCACGTTAACCCCGGCGAGGGAATCGGGCAGGTGCGTAAAAGACAGGGCGTAATATTGTCCCGGCTTCCTTTCTCTCTGAATATCAAAATAGACAGAATGTACTTCCGTGATGGCCTGAAGTGCAGCCAGTATACTTTTTTCCTCATTTTCCAGCAATACGGTAAGGGTATCGCCGGAGGGCAGAACGGCTACCTGATCGGGACGAACCGGTCTCATGCTGTTCAGGGTGTAGCCTCCCGGTACATACACTTGTGAAAAACGGGTGAAATTATCGCGGGCGGTCAGGTAGATGTGTCCGCCCCTATTCCTCCGGTTTATCCCCCCCTGCAAGTCACCGGACTCGGGCAGGATATTCAGGTCGGTCACCTCTTCCCCATTAAACCAAAAACGCTTCTCCCCTCTTTTCTCCGCCTCCTCCAGCTCAAACCTGAAATTCTCCACCACTTCTTTCTCCGGCTGTATCCAGTGTACCTGTTCTTCCCGTTGAAGCACAGGTTTGCTCAGAAAAAGTACCAGGAGAAGCAATAAGAGGCAGCGCAAGATAAGGAGTAGAATGTTTTCCAGGCGAATACCGGTGGAAGAGGCGGATACCGGACCGCTGAGCCAGCGGGTAGCGGCCCACGCCAGTTCTTTCCCTCTTTTCCGGTGCCAGAAATGGAGAATAACCGGGAGACTCAGGGCCAAGGCTCCCCATAGCCAGCCCGGGTTCAGGAATTCCATGGGCGAATGGCTTTAAGTCCTTGCGCCAGCGCGTGTGCGGGCGGGGTATCCAGCGTTACCCTGACCAAGTGAATACCGGGCATGCGCAGCTGCTCGTCCAGGGCCTCCAGGTGAGCTGCAAAAGCACCTCTGAATAATTTTCCGGCACTTTCGGCTTCCAGTTCCCGGTCAAGGCCGGTTTCCAGGTCTTTAAACCGGTAGAGTCCTTTCAGGCTGAACTCCAGCTCATGGCGACCCAGCACCTGAAAGATCAGGATTTGCCGGTGAGGAGAAGCCGCTTCCCGGAGCAGGTTTATCCACTCTTCGTCCAGCTCCAGGAGGTCGGAAACCAGGATCATCAATTCTTTTCGCTTTTGACTGAACTCTGGAAAGCGCTGGTTTTGCTCCCCGGCCCTGCCTTCGGCCCGGGCCTTTTCCAGGTGGTACAAGATCCGGTAGAAGGTATTCTTCCCCTCGCCTGCCTGCAATTCCAGCCTTCCTTCCTTTAGGGTATACAACCGCATGGGGTCGTTCTGACGAAAGCCCATATAGGCCAGGGAACCCAGCAGCACCTTGCAGTAGTCGAGCCTGCTTACGCCTTCCTCCGTATAATTCATGGAACCCGAAAGGTCCAGGATCATCCGCACGGGCAGGTGGCTCTCTACGGTAGATTCTCTGACCTGGTAGCGGCCGGAACGCGCATACAATTTCCAGTCGATCTGGCGGAGATCATCTCCCGGAAAGTAGGGACGGTACTGTTCAAACTCCGTGCCTCCTCCGTTCCGGCGGCTCTGGTGAACGCCCAGCAAAAGGCGGTCGCTCACCACGCGGGCAGCCAGCTGCAGGTTATTCAGTCGTATGAGTTCAACGGCGTCCATGGGTAAGTTCCTCTATTACACGATCGGCGGTGATCCCTTCCGCCTCTGCTTTAAAATTCAGGGCGATACGGTGACGAAGCACCGGAAAAGCCAGGGTTTGTATGTCTTCGGGAATCACCGCAAAACGGCCCTGCAACACCGCCCGGGCTTTGGCGCACAAGACAAGGGCTTGCCCCGCCCGCGGACCTGCCCCCCATTCGCACCATTCTTTCACAAAGGCCGAGGCCCCGTTTTCGGGCCGGGTAGACCGCACCAGTGCATTGATTCTTTCCATCAGTTCATCGCTGATATGGACCTGGCGGGTGAGCTGCTGCAACTCCAGGATTTCCTCTCCCGACAGCACATTTTTCACCTCGGGTTTTCCCGCGCCCGTGGTACTTTTCAATACCATGAGTTCTTCCTGCTCGGAAGGATAACTCAGTTTGATATACAACAGAAACCGGTCAGACTGGGCCTCCGGTAAAGGATAGGTACCCGCCTGTTCAATGGGATTTTGCGTAGCGATAATAAAGAACGGAAGGGGCAGGGAATGGGTGGTTCCCGAATACGTCACTTTGTATTCCTGCATGGCTTCCAGCAGGGCCGACTGGGTTTTGGGCGGTGTACGGTTAATTTCATCCGCCAGCACGATATTGGCGAATACGGGTCCCGGGGTAAAGCGGAAAAATTTCCTGCCGCCCTCCTCTTCCATCACCTCGGTACCGATAATGTCTCCCGGCATCAGGTCAGGGGTAAACTGAATCCGCCTGAACTTCATCTCCAGGGCTTCAGACAAAGTCTTCACCATGAGGGTCTTGGCCAACCCCGGTACCCCCTCCAACAGGCAATGCCCACCGGCCAGCAGGGCGGTCAGTATCTCTTCTACCGCTTCTTCCTGCCCTACAATCACTTTACCGATTTCCTTCTTTAATTCAGGCAATTTGGCCACCAGGCCCTTATAATGTTCCAATGTTCTCAAACCGTTAATGCATACTGGATGATGTTGACTCCGAACCGGGTATTGTCTTCCAGGAGCCAGCGTTTATTTCTAAAATCATAGTCCCACTCGCAGCCATAGTCCTTGTTGCTGTACAGCACGCCGATGCGTCCGTTCACCTCTATGGCCTTGAGGTAATCGTGCACCAGGTCGTCTCCCCAACCGTTCAGTTCAAAACTGGTGGTGGGCGGGCCGTCGAACTCAAAAAAGCAGGTGTACAGCGGATGCCGGTTCGGGATTTTCTTCAAGGCCTCCGTGCCGAAAGTCCGGCCCATCTCCTGTTCGAAAGATTTTGCGAAGAGGCCGTCGATATCGTGGTTGCAATCGTCAACAAAAACGAAACCTCCGTTCAGCACGTACCTTCGGAAGTGGTCTCTTTCTTCCGTTGAAAATTCTACCAGCTTATGGCCGCTGAGGTAGCAGAACGGACTTCTGAAGATTTCGTTACTGCTCAGACTCACCACCTTTTCCTTTTCATCAATGGGAATGGTGGTATACTCTACCAGGGAATGAAGCAGGTTGGAAGGCATGCGCTGATCCGTGTCCCAATTCCCTGAGTTGTATTGTATCCGGCTGAAAACAAAAGGCTTCAAAAGTCCGTTCGGTTTATTTAAACAGCGTCAGACAGGCTGGAGAAGGTAAAGTCCCGTATTTTTAAAGGGGGAATCAGGCTTCCGTTTACCCGCACCGGTTTGCCCATGGCCTCCACGTTATTCAACATGATCACCGGGCTTTCGTTAAACCGGAAGTTTTTGATGGGATGCTTGATTTTACCGTCTTCAATTAAGAAAGTTCCGTCGCGGGTAAGCCCGGTATACAGCAGCGTCTGGGGGTCTACCGCCCGGATATACCAGAAACGCGTCACCAGGATTCCCTTTTTGGTGCCTTTAATGAGGTCGGCCAGAGACTCATTTCCTCCTTCCATGATGAATCCTCCCGGAGGCGGCAGGTCTTTCACTCCCTGCTTTTGCGCCCAGAAGCGGGAATAGGCCAGGTTTTTGACCACTCCTTTTTCTATCCACACGGTTTTTTCCCGCGGCCGTCCGTCCATGGAGAAACCTGCTTTGGGAATTTCCGGATGGGCAGGGTCCGAGATAACGGTGATACGTTCGTCAAAGAGTTTTTCTCCCAGGCGGGTGCCGCCTCCTTTGCGGCTCAGGAAGCTCCTGCCTTCATCGGCATTCCGGGCATCCAGGCTCCGCATCATGTTCTGTAACAGGTTAGAGGCGGCCTCCGGCTCCAGGATTACGGTATATTTCCCCGGTTCCAGCGCCACCGCTGCGCGGGAGGCAAGGGCTTTCTGGGCGGCAATTTCGGTGGAGGCGGCCGCGTTCAGCTTGCCGGCATCGTTGTAGTCCTGTATCGCGTAACCTGAACCCGTTCCGTCTTCGGTTCTCACCGTGATGGAGAAATCTACCGAGGTAGACCGGCTATACCCAAAAAGCCCCTTGCTGTTGCCCATGGCCACAAACCCGGCGCTGTCTTCCAGGTAACCGGCAGAAGTCAGGTTTCTTTTTTTACAAATTTCGATGCTGTCCAGGGCCGCTTTGGCCCGGTATTCCGGATCAATAGCGGCGGTAGATTCCGCGTACGTCTCCCCTACCTCCGTATAATTCTGAGGCCCGAGCATCGGCACATATTCCGGGTTTTCCGGCGCCAGACGCGCAATTTCCTCCGCCCGCCGCACCGTCTTCTCCAGCGATTGGTCATCCAGTTCATTGATGGTAGCCGTACCCGATTTTTTACCGAAAACAGCCGTTACCGCCAAAGAAAGGTTGGTAGACTCCCCACTGGTGGATACCGTATTCCTTGCATAACGAATGTTCCCCGTCTTCCCCCCGTTCAGGCTTACCGAAGTTTCGTCGGCCTGAGCAAACGACAAAACCTTATCTATAATTTTCTTTGCTTCCTCTTTACTTAAAATTGCCATGATCTTTTAGATTTTGCGTCCGGTATTGATAACATTTACGCCGTTAAAACGGGTGGTAGAGCTGCCGTGCGAGACCGCGCTGACCTGAGAAGGCTGTCCTTTCCCGTCAAAAAACGATCCGAAGGTCCGGTAATCGTCTTTATCGCAGATCTGGGTACACGAATTCCAGAATTCCTGGGTATTAGACTGGTAAGCCACATCGTCCAGCATTCCTACAATCTCCCCGTTTTTGATTTCGTAAAAGAGCTGTCCGCCGAACTGAAAATTATAGCGCTGCTGATCAATCGAATAAGACCCTCTCCCTATAATATAAATGCCCTTTTCCACTCCTTTGATCATCTGATTGACATCAAGTTTCTCCTTGCCCGGCAGCAGGGAAACATTGGGCATGCGCTGGAACTGCACCGAACTCCAGTCGTCGGCATAGCAACACCCGTGCGATTCTTTCTCCCCCAGTATGCCGACCTGGTCGCGGGTGGCCTGGTAATTCACCAGGATACCGTCTTTGATAATATTCCACTGCTTGCAGGGTACGCCTTCGTCGTCATAACCCACGCAGCCCAGGGTGTGGGGCTGGGTCTTGTCGGCCACAATATTCACCAGAGGACTTCCGTACTGGAACGACTTGGATTCCCACTTATCCAGAGTAGCGAAACTGGTACCGGCGTAATTGGCTTCGTAGCCCAGTACCCTGTCCAGCTCGGTGGGGTGGCCCACCGACTCGTGAATGGTGAGGCCCAAATGGTTCGGATCCAGCACAAGGTCGTATTTCCCGGCCTCTACCGATTTGGCCGTTACTTTTTCTTTCGACTGCTGGGCGGCAAGAATGGCGTCTTCCACCATATCATACGAATTCCGGTAGCCCACCAGCCCTTTAGGACCAGGGATTTTCTCGGAGGCGAGACCGTCCATATATTCGTATCCCATGCCCATAGGCGAGCTAAGCGCATCGCGGGTCTTGAATTTTCCGGCCGCTTTATCCACTACGGTCACCGTAAATGTGGGCCATATCCGGTGGATGTCCTGGTCAATGTAGGAACCGTCGGTAGACGCGAAGTACTTTTGTTCGTTTACCTGGAACAGGTTGGAAGTCACAAAAGCCGCACCATTCTCCATGGCCTTATGGTTAACGTTCAGCAGGAGATCTATTTTTTCCTGGATGGGAATCTGAAATGCATTTTTCACAATGGGGGTATTCCATACCACCTCACCCACTCCTTTCTGCGGCGCCAGGTTGACCGGCTCGGTCTGGATGCGGGAATTGGCTCTGGCAATGGCCACCGCCGTTTCCGCACATTTCGCGATACCGTCTGTGCTTACATCGCTGGTGGCGGCAAAACCCCAGGTACCGTTCACAATTACCCGGATACCTACCCCGTACGATTCGGCATTGGAGATATTCTGTACGTTTTTTTCACGCGTAAACAGGTATTGCTGTAAATACCGGCCTATCCTTACGTCAGAATACGTAGCGCCTTTGGCGCGGGCGGCATTCAGCGCCACATCGGCCAGTTGCTTTTTCAGCGCCCTGTCGGCCGCGGGCTCCAGGAGTTCCTCCGGGGTAACCGGCCGGCCTATCACAGGGATAGAAGATCCAAGAATGGCGCCCACGCCCATCCCGGACCATTGAATAAAGTCCCGTCTCTTCATAGTCAATTTGGGTTGTTAAAGAATACTTAAAAGTATTAACAAAGATATAAATGCTGCATATCCTTCGGAGAAAAAAAGGGAATACAAAGATGAAAAACCCGTTTCGGTAGATTAGGGCTTCATTTCAACGCCTGCAAATTCACGCGGATGTACGCTCCTGGCCACATTGTCATGGTATTCCGTAATGACTCTTTCATGAATACCGGGATAAATTCGGCGGTCTCTGAATTTCGATTTACTCCTGTAATAGGTATCGTGCGTTACCTCGGTAAACCCTTCCGGCGTTTCTTCAAGATGAATAAACTGGCTGCCTTCCGAAGCCCCGTTTTTCATATAACAGATCTGGAGGCTCTTACGGTCATTATCTACCGCCACTACTTTGTGGGCCACAGCCAGCTTATACAGTCCTTTCAATAACCGAAGCTGAATAAACACGATCTGGCCTGGTTTCATACCCCCGTAAGGCGTATCCGCATACACCAGGGGGGCCTCAGGAGAATCAAACAGTATACCGAAAGATACCAGCCGGCCTCCCCAGCACTGGCGCGGGCTACTGTGACGGTAAGCTTCCCAAACATCTCCCACACTGGCTTTTACCAGGAAAGTCTTCGTATTCTTCGAATACCCCTCTTCCTCCGAGAAACAGGCGGCTTCCATCTTACCAAAATCATCCCGGGAAACCAGGTTGTTTTTCGTGATCAGCTTCCGCACTTTTTTCTGTTTTATCCGGGAAAAATCGATAACCTGGCCCTCAGCGGAAACCACCATGCAAAACAGAAAAGTAAAAATCAAAAATCTGATCATAGAAAGGTTAGGTTGAAGGAACAGGTCATTTTCTGCATTACTGCCACAAAACATTCATAATATTAAATGTTTTATTTTTAGAATGCAATTTTACGATTCCATTTCCTTTCAAAACCTCCCAATTTCTTTTGGCTTCTACCCATAACTGCTTTTCGGCAGGCAGGTAAAGCTCCTATTGGCTGGCGATATATTGACTCCAGTCCAATTTCGAATACAGTATATTCACAATTGGAAGAATACGATAAATCGGATTAAGATATCGGCGTTTCTTTGACAGAACTTACGGAGGGGATAACAGCATTTACACATTAAACCTGAAGTGCATTACATCGCCGTCTTGTACCACGTATTCTTTCCCTTCGATCCGCAGTTTACCGGCATCGCGGCAGCCGGCTTCGGTTTTGTATTTGATCCGGTCATCAAAGGCGATGACCTCGGCTTTGATAAAGCCTTTTTCAAAGTCGGTGTGGATCACGCTGGCTGCCTGAGGCGCCTTCCAGCCTTTACCTATGGTCCAGGCTCTTACTTCCTGCACCCCGGCGGTAAAATAGGTAGCCAGGTTAAGGAGTTTATAAGCTGAACGAATCAGTTTGTTCAATCCAGGCTCATCCATATTGTATTCGGCAAAGAACATGGCCTTGTCGTCGGCGTCTTCCATCTCGGCGATCTGCGCCTCAATGCTGTTGTTTAAAACGATCAGCTGGGCTCCTTCTTCGTTGGCTACTTGCTGTAAAGCCTCGGAATATTTATTCCCGGTATGCATGGACGCCTCGTCTACGTTCGCCACATACAGGGTGGGTTTTACGGTCAGCAGGAAGAGATCGCCGATGGCTACCATCTGTTCTTTACTCAGGTCCATTCCCCGTACATTTTTACCCTGCTCCAGCCACTGCTTCACCGACTCCAGTACTTCCAGCTCCATTTTAGCCTGGGCATCCCCGCCCACACGGGCCTGTTTCTGAATCCGTTGAATCTTCTTTTCTACTGATTCCAGGTCTTTGAGCTGTAATTCCGTATCGATAATTTCCTTATCTGCTACCGGGTTGATGGCTCCTTCTTCCCGCAGTACATTTTCGTCTTCGAAACAACGCACCACATGAATGATAGCGTCTACTTCCCGGATATTACCGAGAAACTTATTCCCCAGTCCTTCGCCCCGCGAAGCCCCTTTCACCAAACCGGCAATATCGACGATCTCAATCTGAGTGGGAACGATTTTATTCGGCTTTACCAGCTCCGCCAACTGATCCAGCCGCGGGTCCGGTACATCCACCAAACCCACATTCGGGTCAATGGTACAAAACCTGTAATTGGATGCCTGCGCCTTTGCGCTGGTAGAAACTGCATTGAATAACGTGGATTTTCCTACGTTGGGTAACCCCACTATTCCTGCCCTTAAAGCCATACGATTGTAAAATTTTTCGCAAAATTACGCTTTTATTAAGGAAATAGCAAAGGGCTGGCTGAGATACCGTGGATCGCGTTTCTACGGCAGCCTCAACGAATCTATTCTCGTTCTCGGAGTCAGTCGTTCTATTTTGTTCAGGTTGATGGTAGAATCATCCTGAAACCGGTTCTTGTACGCCCGGATAGAATCCAGTTCCATCACACTCAGGCTGTCGCTTTCTACCGTTTCCGTCTCATAGGAGAAACAGCCGAGGTAATCTTTTTCAATTTTAACCGTAGGTTTGGGAAAAGGTCCGGCCACATATCCAAGCGATTTATCCGTATAGACGCTGTTCATGAAGATACCGAAAACAGGTAGCGCTGATTTACTTCCTTCGCCCATACTTCCCTTAAAATGAATACTGCGGTCATCGCCTCCTACCCATACGCCGCACACCAGGTCTTTGGTAAAACCTACATACCAGGCATCGGAGTTATTGGAGGTGGTACCCGTCTTGCCCCCCACTTGTCCGCCGTTCCGGAAAAGGGCGCTGTAGTTAAACAGGCGCTTTCCTGTTCCTCCGGGCTCCTCTACATTGCCCCGAAGCATATACTGCATCAGGTAAGCGGATTCCGGCCGGATAGCCTGGTGTTCCGCCGGCTTAAATTCAGCCAGCACCTTGCCTTTACTGTCTTCTATTTTAAAAACAAGGATAGGTTCACGATAGGTACCTTCATTCAGAAAAATCCCGTACGCGGCTACCAGCTCATACAATGAAACGTCGGAAGTTCCCAGACCCAGGGCATTCACTTCATCCATAGGAGACGTGATGCCCATCTTACGGGCATATTCAATCACCTTTTTGGGTTTCATCTCGTTGGTCAGTTGCACGGCCACCGTATTCACCGAGCGGGCAAGGGCCGACCGGAGCGTCAGTTCAGCTCCGGAGTACACCCCGTTGGCATTTCGGGGCCTCCACACCTTTTCCTCCCCTCCTTCTTTCCAGCGAAATTCCAGCATTTTATCCTGCCGCCTGTCGCAGGGGGACAGGTCAAGGGAGCCGTCTATCGCCGCGGTATACACCACAGGCTTAAAAGCAGAACCCGGCTGCCGGCGGGCCTGGCGCACATGGTCGTATTTAAAATGGTCAAAATCTACCCCGCCTACCCAGGCCTTAATAAACCCCGAATACGGATCATAGGCCATCATGCCCGCCTGCAAAAAACGCTTATAGTACCGAAGGGAATCCATGTGGCTGATTTCTTTCTCTATAGGCCCTTTCCAGCTGAACAGCTTCATGGGCATGGGTTTGTTCATGTAATACGCTACAGAATCCAGGTTGCCCTCGTATTTCGTTTCCAGGTGCTGATAGAAACGGGTTCTTTTGGCTACGGTTTCAATAAAATCCGGGATTTCCTCCCCGTTTTCGTACGTCCAGGGGTTTTTATTTTTCCATTGGGCGTCAAATTCGCGTTGCAGCATACGCATGTGGGTTTCCACGGCAGACTCCGCATAAATCTGCATCCGGGAATCAATGGTCGTATGAATTCTTAGCCCGTCCCGGTAAATGTCGATATCCAGGTCTTCCTCTTTGGCCCATTGCTCAATCTGCCTGGCCAATGCCACCTTGAAATAGTTCCCCAACCCTTCACTCGCATCTTCAATATGGACATCGAGTACAATAGGAATCTCCATCATTTGTGCGGCTTCCGTACTGTCCAGGTCGCCGTTCTGTACCAGCCTGTTCAACACCGTGTTCCGGCGTCGCATAGAGTTTTCCGGGTTCCGGATAGGGTTGTAATAGGTAGTGGCTTTTTGCAGGCCTACCAGCACGGCACACTCCGAAACATCCAGTTGGTCCGGTGTTTTGTTGAAATAGGTACGGGCCGCGGTTTTGATTCCGAAAGCATTATTGCCATAATCTACCGTATTCAGGTACATAGTGGCAATTTCTCCTTTTGTAAACCGTTTTTCCAATTGAATAGCCGTAATCCATTCCTTGGCTTTATAAATAAGGGTTCCGAGTAAAGGCACATGATACAATGCCCCCCGCATCTCTTTCCGGCGGGTATTGTACAGGTTTTTGGCCAGCTGCTGGGAAATGGTACTGCCCCCGCCCCGGTCCGAATCGCCCGTAAGGATACCGACGACCACACTGGCCATCCTCCTGAGATCAATGCCGGAATGCCTTTCAAAACGCTTGTCTTCCGTGGCGATCAGCGCTTTGAACACCCAGGGGGAAATGTCGGAGCTGTCTACCGCCGACCGGTTTTCCGTAAAGAATTTACCAATCAGTTCCCCGTCTGAGGAATAGATGGCGGATGCCTGGTTCATTTTAGGATCCTGGAGGGCCTCCATCCGGGGCATGCCCCCGGTTAACCACAGGAAATTTGTGCGGAGCTGAAGGTAAAAACCCAGGGTAAGCACTACCACCCAAAACGTATACTTGTAAATGGAGCGGATCAGAGGGTAATATTCCCCGGTTTCGCGGAGATGTCCGAACAGAAACCGGCTCAGCTTCTCCTTACCTTGTTGGTACAAACGGAGTACCGCATGTAACCGGTCTTCCCCCAATACTTTCACCAGCAGAGTCCATACACCAGTACTTATCCTGCCTGTCATATTCTTCCAAAAACCCCTGAACCGATAAACCACGAGTAAACTGATTTCTGATCTTTAACCGAGAACCTGCTCCAAAATTATAGCAATAAATTTAATTTCAAATTAAATTAACTTGAAATCCTCCGCCCCCCCTGTTTATCATTATACAAGTAAATCCTTTTAATACTGCTCAAAAACATTATTTTTGTCAAAAAAAAACGCAAGTATGCCAGAAAATATACTGGAGGTTATCAATGTAGTTAAGAATTATACTCATCACCGCGCGTTGGACAACGTAAGCCTGACGGTCCCCAAAGGGGTTATTTACGGACTTTTAGGACCCAACGGCGCCGGAAAAACTTCCCTGATACGGATTGTCAACCAAATCACCGCCCCCGACGAGGGCATGGTGCTTTTCGATGGCCAGCCCCTGAAAGAAAATAATATTTTTGACATCGGCTACCTTCCGGAAGAAAGAGGACTGTATAAAAAAATGAAGGTGGGTGAACAACTTCTTTACCTGGCCCGGCTCAAAGGACTGTCCAAAGACGAGGCCATGGACAAACTCAAGGAATGGTTCATTAAATTCGATATCAAAACCTGGTGGGACAAGAACGTGGAAGACCTGAGCAAGGGCATGCAGCAAAAGATCCAGTTTGTAGCCACCGTTCTCCACCAACCCAAGCTAATCATTCTCGATGAGCCGTTTTCAGGTTTTGACCCCATCAACGCCAACCTGATCAAAGATGAGATCCTGGAACTGAAAAAAAAGGGATCTACCATTATTTTTTCTACCCACCGAATGGAGTCGGTAGAGGAACTCTGCGATTACATCGGCTTAATCGATAAGTCAAAAAAAGTGTTGGAAGGCAAGAAAAAAGATATTAAAGAACAATTCAAGCCCAATACCTTTTCCCTTGATTTTACGGGCGGGATAAACGGAAGCCATACCACATTCGATATGCGGAAAAGCCAGGTCAATGCTGACGGACTGGTTTCAGCCACCCTGGAAGCACGGGCGGGATATACGTCCAACGATATCCTGAAAGAACTGGTAGACAAAGTCCATGTCATTTCTTTCCGGGAGGATGTGGCTTCCATGAACGACGTCTTCATCCGGTCTGTAAAACGTTAAAAACAAATATGAAAAATATCTTACTCATCATACAAAGAGAATACCTGACCCGGGTCAGGAAAAAGTCATTCATTGTCATGACCATCCTGGGTCCGGTGCTGATCGGTTTACTCTATGCCGGAATTATCTGGGCCGCGATTTCCTCCATAAATCAGAAAAAAATCGAAGTTTTGGACTACAGCGGAAACTTCGAAGGGAAATTTAAAAATTCTTCTTCCTATGTGTATGAATATATCAAAGGAGATCTCGATAGTCTGAAAAATCATTTAAAACAGTCTGGGGCTGACGCCCTGGTCTTTATACCGGCCCAGGTTTTCGAACAACCGAAATCGGTGAAGATCTATAGCGAAAAGGGGGTATCCCTGGAAGTACAGAGCCGCATTGAAAGCGATATCGAAAACGAAATAGAAACTATCAAATTAACCGAAGCAGGCATTACGCGCAGCACGCTGGAAAGCGCAAAAGTTAAAGTTTCCGCGGAGACAATCAGCCTGAAAGCCGGGGAAGAAAAGAAGAGCAGCGCTACGGCAGCCTCTATTATCGGCGGTATCGCAGCCTTCCTGATTTATATGGCCGTATTTATTTATGGCGCCCAGGTAATGCGCAGCATCACGGAAGAGAAAACCAGCCGGATCGTGGAAATCCTGATCTCTTCGGTCAAGCCTTTCCAGCTGATGATCGGGAAAATTGTAGGCGTGGCCCTGGTAGGTCTGACCCAATTCGGTCTCTGGATTATACTAACCGGCGCTATCTTCACCGTGGGCGGCAAAATTGTAGCCAATAAGGTACAGAACGCTCCCCAGGCGCTCAGCGAAATGCAAATGAGCAACATGCCTCCCGAGGCCCGTGAAGCCATGAAAGGCCAGTCGAACATCACTGATGCCATGCCGGATATCATGGGAGCGGTTTCTACCCTCCCGATAGGCACCATCCTGCTGTGTTTTATCCTATATTTTATAGGAGGATATCTCCTTTACAGCTCCTTGTTCGGCGCCGTGGGTTCCGCGGTAGACAGCGAAACCGACACCCAGCAGTTCATGTTACCTATCACCATTCCCATCATCGCCTCCTTCGCCATTGCCCAGATCGTTATTCGCGACCCTTACAGTTCGCTCGCCGTCTGGGCCTCCATGATCCCGTTCACCTCACCCATCATCATGATGGTGCGTATCCCTTTCGGGGTACCCGCGTGGCAGATCGTCTTGTCCATTTCCTTGCTTATCTCCGGATTCATTTTTACCACCTGGCTGGCCTCCAGAATCTACCGGGTGGGTATCCTGATGTACGGCAAGAAAGTAACCTGGAAAGAACTGGGAAAATGGTTATTCTATAAGGCATGAATTAAATTTATTTGTTCAACCCAGCCGCGGTCTTTTTCCGTGGCCACATCAAAAATGAGACCTTGACTATGAAAGAAAAAACTTTTCTTGGCCATCCTGTAGGGCTGTTCGTGCTCTTCTTTACCGAGATGGGCGAACGCTTTAGTTTCTACGGTATGAAAGCCATTCTGTTCCTTTACCTGATCAAAGGTGTGGAAGACGGCGCCCTGGGTTTACCCGAAGATCTTGCGGGTTCCATCTTCGGTTTGTATGCCGCGGCAGTTTACATTCTGACCCTTCCAGGAGGATGGATAGCCGATAACCTTATCGGTCAGAAAAAGGCCATCTGGTGGGGTGGAATTGTCATTATGATCGGTCATATCTTGTTGGCTATCCCCGGTTCTAACGCCTATTTCTACGCCGGACTGGTAAGTGTGGCGGTAGGTACGGGCCTCCTGAAAGCCAACATCAGTTCCATTGTGGGTGATCTGTATCCCGAAGGCGGCGCCAAGCGCGACTCGGCCTTCTCTATTTTCTATATGGGCATCAACAGCGGCGCCCTCCTGGGTATGCTGATTGTAGGGTACCTGGGCGAAAAAGTAGGTTGGCACTACGGTTTCGGGGCCGCCGCTTTCGCTATGTTTTTTGGCCTGATCGTGTTCCGCTCTTTTGGAAAAGAACTCCGCCATGTGGGCCATGAACCCGAGGTGAAGGGGAAACCCACCTTTCTGTATGGACTTCTGGCCGTTCTTCTCTTTATTTTCGCGCTTCTGTATTTCGAGGTGGTGAGTCTTGTGGTCTTCACCAACGCCATGAAGTACGCGGTACCGGCTTTGACCCTCCTCTATTTTATTTACATCGGCTTTTTTGATTCTTCCCTGACCAAGGCGGAAAGAAAACGGGTAGCCGTACTTTTTATATTTTTCGTAGGGGCGGCCGTATTCTGGTCCGGTTTTGAACAGTCAAGTACCACCCTGACCATCTTTGCGGAAAGATACACCGACCGGCACATCCTCGGATGGGAAATGCCCGCTTCCTGGTTGCAGTCGGCCAACTCCATGTTTATTCTTATTTTTTCTGCGGTATTCGCCGCCCTCTGGATTTACCTGAGCCGGAAAAACATGAATCCATCCACGCCCCTCAAGTTTGGGTTAGGACTTTTCAACCTCGCGCTGGCGTTTTTTGTTTTGTATTCAGCCTCGAAGCTGGTATTAGACGGTAGCAAAGCCAGCGTGGGCTGGTTACTGCTCACCTACCTGCTATTTACTTTGGGAGAATTGTGTGTGAGTCCGGTGGGACTGAGTACCTATACCAAACTCGCTCCACGGAAATATTACAGCCAGATGATGGGACTGTGGTTTGTAGCCGCTTCCCTGGGCAACCTCATCGCAGGATTGTTCGCCGGAAATTTCACCCCGGACGCCGTCAATGACATGCCCGGCCTCTTCCTTCAGGTATGCCTGATCAGCGTGGGGGTAGGACTGATCCTGTCCGTTTTCTCCAATCCTATCAAGAAATGGATGGGCGGAATTGAATAAACAAAAATGGTTAATGGTTAATGACCCACGGATATACACAATCCCCCATTAACCATTAACCATTGATCATTAACCATTGACCATTACCTCCCTCATCCTCCCGCTTTTCGGGCCTTATAGCCTTCTTTCAGGAGGAAAGCCAGGAGCTTATCGCGGTGGTCACCCTGAATCAATATTTCGGCGTCTTTGGCCGCCCCACCGCTGCCGCACTGGTTCTGTAGCTTCTTTTTCAGGACCTGCAAATCGTTATCCGTCCCCACAAAACCCGTTACCCGGCTCACCACTTTGCCTCCCCCTTTTCGGTCAAGCCAGATTCTCAGATCCTGTTGGCTGTTTTCAAGGGTTTCCGTTTCTTCTTCAAAAGAATTGAATACATAATCAGGATTGGTGGAATAGACCACGCCCCCGCCTTTGTTCTTTTTCATTGGTATATGTTTAGCTGTGAGCTTTGAGCCATCAGCTTTGAGCCATCAGCTATTAGATGTTAGATATTAGATGCGGCCGCCGTTGCGGTTAGATGTTAGCACCTTTAGTGCCTTTTCGATCACCTTTACCTCTATGGTATTGGTATTCAACATTCTCGCCTCTCCGTCGAGGTGGATGCGTCTGTCCGAAATATCCGTCAGAACACATTCCTTGAACCGGTACGTTTTGAAATAAGGAAACGTACCCAGGGTTTTGCGAACCAGCCTCCAGCCCAGGGAAATACCATACCAGTGCGAATGCGGCAAAATCATGGCACAATCCAGGTAGCCGTCGTCCGGGCGCGCATCAGGCGCAATATAGGCATTATTTCCAAACTGACCGGCGTTGGCAAAAGTAAGGGAGAATAAACGTTGCTTTTCTCCGCGAATGACCATTTCTACAGGGCGGTAGGAAAAATAGTTCCGAAAGATCACTTTGACATAATTCCGCAGGCCTCTTGAATGCCCGCCTTCCGCGAAGTCATGGGCGCACACGGCGTCAAAGCCAATTCCCGCGGTACAAAAAAACGGCATCCCGTTCAGCTGGCCCACATCGATGGCTTTCACCTGTCCGTACCTGATGGCCTCCAAAGCCCGGTCGGGGTCCAAAGGCAAACCCAGGTCCCGCGCCAGGCCATTGCCCGAGCCGGAAGGAATAATCCCCAGGCGGGCGGACGTCTGCATCAGCACCGAAGCCACCTCGTTCACCGTACCGTCTCCCCCGGCCACTGCAAAATCCGTAATCCCCTGGTCAAGGTAATTCCTGATTTGCTTCTCCCTGCCCTCCAGATCTTCCAGGAAAACCACATGATGGTCATTCCACAGCTCCAGAATACGTTTTTTATTTACCTTTTTTCCTCCTCCTCCGGCCACAGGATTTAATATAAAAACTATCGTTGGCTTGTTCAATTTTAATCGATATATTTGACATTCATTTTTCCGGATACAAAAATGAAGAAACTATTTCTAATATTTATCGCCCTGCTTCTAACTTTTCCGCTGACGGCCCAGGACAAGTCGGAAATTCTGTCTGTACTGAAACGCCAGGAAACGCACTGGAACAACGGAAACATCGAGGCATTTATGGAAGATTACTGGAAATCTCCCGAGTTAAAGTTTATAGGGAAAAACGGGGTCACCAAAGGATGGGAAGCCACCAAGACCCGCTACCTGAACAGCTATCCCGACCGGGCTACTATGGGTACACTCGCTTTTGATATCCGGGAAATCGACTTCCATTCTCCAGAAACCGCCTGGGTGCTGGGCGAATGGAACCTGAAAAGACCTGAAAAAGGAAATGTGGGTGGTTTTTTCACCCTTATTTTTAAAAAAATAGATAACCGCTGGGTGATTGTAAGCGATCATACCAGCTAAACCAATACAATTACAATGAGCAAGAAAATTGCGGTAGGTACCCGATACGAACACGAGTTCAGGTTTTCACAAGACGATGTAATCGCTTTTGCCCGCCTGACGGGAGATCACAACCCCATTCACCTCGATGCAGAATACGCAGCTACTACCAAATTTAAAACCCCCATTATCCACGGGCATTTAAGCAGCAGCGTATTTACCCGCTTTTTAGGCATGGGAGAACCGGGAGGCCCGGGGTCAATCTATATGAAACAGGAGACCGAATATCTTCGGCCTATGCATGTAGACACTGACTATATAGTGGTTTTTGAAGTAGTGGAAGTAGACTCCGCCCGGCATATCGCGAAGATCTCTACGCAGGTGAAAAATAAAGAGACCGGCAAAGTAACCATCCGGGGCATCGGCACGCTCATGAACGAAACCCATTACTAAGATCAGCTCAATACTCACTACTCAACACTCACTACTCAACACTCACTACTCGTGACAAAAAAAGAGGCCGGATCCTTGAGGGCGTCCGGCCTTTAAAAGTCTTCTTACTTCTTGTTCTTAATGTCCTGAACCTCGATTCTGGTCGTTTTCGCAAAGGCTGCGATATCCTGCAAGCCTTTTCTCACACGGGTACCGGCAGCACCGTTACCTTTGTCATAAAACTTTTCAAAATCGTCCTTAAGGTCGGTCACCAGATTTAATAGTTCTGAATACTTGTTCATTGTTTCGCGGAGTTTGGAATTTAACAATTAATTGATCATATCGCTAAAATAACACTATTCTGATAACTTCTTTACTTAAAAATAGATTTTTTACATCAAATCTATAATTTCAATAAAGTTCAGGACACTATTCGCCTCAATTTAGCCCTTTTGGTACTGTCCTGTAGTCAGTTTTTCTTTTACAATCTCAAAGTGCTTCATGGTATATTCCACGTCTTCCAGCGTATGCACGGCCGTAGGAATCACCCTCAATAGAATCACTCCTTTCGGCACTACAGGATACACAATGATAGAGCAGAAAATACCCATATTTTCACGCAGGTCACGAATCAGGTTGGTCACCACCGGCAAATCATACTCTCCCTGGAGGAATACAGGCGTTACCGGCGAGGTAGTTACTCCGATGTCGAAACCCCGCTCCCTGAACCCGCTCTGCAACGCGTTCACGATTTCCCATAGTTTATCCTTATATTCAGGATGCTTTTTGATCAGCTCCAGGCGTTTCATACCCGCTTTCACAAAAGGCATGGGCAGCGCTTTCGCGTAGGTTTGAGAACGCATATTGTACTTGAGGTACATGATGATCTCCTTTTTAGCCGCCACAAACGCCCCGATAGCCGCCATTGACTTCGCGAAAGTACAGAAATGAATATCCACTTCATCCTGCACACCGAAATGTTCGGGTACTCCCGCACCGGTTTTTCCCATGGTACCAAAACCGTGGGCGTCATCTACCAGCAGGCGGAAATTGAATTTCTTCTTCAGTTCCACAATCTTATCCAGGCTACCCACCGCTCCTGACATACCGAATACTCCTTCGGTAATCACCAGCATACCGCCGTTGTTTTCTTCGGCTACTTTAGCGGCACGGAGAAGGTTCTTCTCCAGGCTCTCCATATCGTTGTGTCTGAACGTATAGGTCTTCCCTCCCTTGGCCCGGTGAAGCCGGATACCGTCAATCAGGCACGCGTGCGATTCCGCATCATAAATGATCACGTCGTGAATATCCACCAGAGCCTCAATGGCTGACATAAAACCCTGATATCCGTAATTCAGGAGAAAAGCATCCTCTTTACCCACAAATTCAGCCAGTTGATGCTCAAATTCTTCGTGCAGGTCCGTGTTTCCCGTCATCATCCTCGCACCCATAGGATACGCCAGCCCGTATTCCGCTGCCGCCTGCGCGTCCGCTTCCCTCACCTCGGGATGGTTGGCCAGTCCCAGGTAATTGTTCAGCGACCAGTTCAGCATTTTCTTTCCGTTAAAATTCATATAGGGTCCCAGTTCCCCCGAAAGTTTAGGGAAGGAATAATAATGGTGTGAATAATGCGCATGTGAACCGATAGGTCCCATGTTTTTCACCACTTTGTCGAAAATATCTGATGCCATAATTGATTTATATTGATAACGATTTTAACTCTTTTATTACACTCAGCGGATCGCTCGCGCTAAACACGAAACTTCCGGCCACAAGTATATCCGCCCCGGCTTTCACCAACCTCGCGCCGGTTTCCAGGTTAACGCCTCCGTCTATCTCAATCAGGGCCGAAGCGTTCTTTCTCAGGATAAGCTCTTTCAGGCGGGCCGTTTTCTCTACCGCATTTTCTATGAACTTTTGTCCTCCAAACCCCGGATTCACCGACATCAGCAGTACCAGGTCGGCGTCTTGCACCACATCTTCCAGCACGGCTACGGGGGTACCCGGATTCAAAACCACACCGGCTTTACAGCCTGCCTCCCGGATCTGGCCTAGTGTACGGTGAATATGCGGACAGGCCTCCCAATGTACCGAGATGATTTCCGCCCCGGCCCGCACGAACGTTTCCACGTACTTCTCCGGCTGCACAATCATCAGGTGTACATCCAGGGGCTTACGGGCATGCCGGGCAATGGCTTCCGTCACCGGAACGCCAAAACTAATATTGGGCACAAAGACTCCGTCCATTATATCTACATGGAACCAGTCGGCCTCCGAAGCATTGATCAACTCAATGTCTCGCTGAAGATTCGCGAAATCTGCCGCCAGAACGGACGGCGCTATAATGGGCATGAGTACATATTAAACGCCGCAAATTTCGCAATTTTTTAAGGGAAATAAAAGAAATATGAGACTTTCTCTTTCGTATGAAATGAAATAGCTATGAGCTGTCAGCTATCTATCAGAAAACCGGCACACCAACCGCCCAATGAATAAGCTCAAGGCTCATAGCTCATAGCTCAAGGCTGATAGCTGATAGCTGATAGCTGATAGCTGATAGCTGACAACTCAAAACCTCCGGGAATTAGTACGGTATTGATATTACACCTATTTTTGCAGGGATTAACGAACAACATGACAGAGAAAATCGAAAATCTTACTCCCGGCCAGATTGTGGCGGAACTGGATAAATACATTATCGGCCAGACCGAAGCCAAAAAAAATGTGGCCATCGCCCTCCGGAACCGCTGGCGGAGAATGAACGCACCGGCGGAAATTCGCCAGGAAATCATCCCCAACAATATCCTCATGATCGGTTCTACAGGTGTGGGCAAAACCGAGATTGCCCGGCGGCTCGCGAAAATAGCAGAAGCGCCCTTCACCAAGGTGGAGGCCTCCAAGTTTACCGAGGTGGGCTATGTGGGAAGAGACGTGGAAAGCATGGTGCGTGACCTCGTGGAACAAAGCATTAATATGGTCAAGTCGGCCAAAAAAGAAGAAGTAAAAATCAAAGCCCAGGAAGTCGTAGAAGATAAAATATTGAATATCCTGATTCCGCCGGTCACCCAAAAGAACCCGGAGATCATCCAGGATAACAAAACCGAATACGAAGTCAACCAGGAAACCCGTGAAGCCTTTCGGGAAAAACTCCGCAAAGGCGAACTTGATCACCGCAAAATCGAGATCGATATAGCCCAGGCCTCCGCTGCACCTATTGGCGTAATGGGCGGCCCCATTGACGAGGTCTCCATGATGAATATCCAGGAAATGATTGGCGGCATGATGCCCAAAAACAAAAAGAAACGGAAAGTCAGCATTGAAGAGGCGCGGAAAATTCTGCTTGAAGAAGAGTCGGCCAAGCTCATCGATATGGACGAAGTAAAAGAGGAAGCCATCTGGAAAGCCGAAAACATGGGCATTATCTTTATCGATGAAATCGACAAGGTGGCCTCTTCCGGGGGAAAATCAGGACCCGATGTGAGCCGGGAGGGGGTGCAGCGCGACCTCTTGCCCATTGTAGAAGGCAGTACGGTCAATACCAAACACGGTTCCATCAAAACCGACCACATCCTGTTTATCGCGGCCGGGGCCTTCCACGTTTCCAAGCCTTCCGACCTTATTCCCGAACTCCAGGGGCGTTTCCCCATCCGGGTAGAACTCGAATCATTGACGGAAGCTAATTTCCTTCAAATCCTTAAAACGCCTAAAAACGCGCTGACCAAGCAATACAAAGCCATGCTGGAAGCGGAAGAGGTTACCCTCACCTTCCGGGAAGATGCCCTGCAAGAAATGGCGGCCATCGCGTTCCAGGCCAATACGGAAATGGAAAATATCGGCGCAAGAAGACTACAGACCGTGATGTCTCTGCTCCTGAACGACATCCTGTTCGATGTGCCGGAGAGAATTTCCGCCGGCACCTCCCTGGAAATCACCCGCGAAATGGTAAAAGAAAAGCTGGGCGGACTGGTGAAAAACAAAGACCTGAGTCAATACATTCTTTAAGTCCATACTTTTTTTGTACGTTTGCGTTAAAATATATCGATCTCAATGGCCTTCAGTAAAAGGTTCGGTGAACTGATAGAATTCATCCTTATTGTTTTTTTGATATTTCTGAAAAATTTGCTTCAGGACTATCTGTACCAGATCTGGGATGTAGCTACCTGGGAACCCACCCGGAGCGGTTTTTTCCTGGCCGGCTTTGAAACCTTTGACTGGTTATTGTTCTGGATCTACTTCAGAAACTCCCTCAATTCCGTCCGGAAAATCATACTCATGTTTGTGATTACGGTAGTTTTTACCACCATTCCCGACTTTATACAACATCTGTGGATACCGCTCGATTATGACAATCTCGTCATCAAATCCCTGCTCTATTTTGTACCTTTCCTGATTTTCCTCTTCCTGAAACGGTCACCCGCACAAATATTCCTGCCGGTGATGATGGCTTTTATTCCCCTCGTAAACCTGGAAATCGCCAATGGATTCGCTGGCAACCTCTCTTTGCTCAAAACCTTTTTCAACAAAGACTTCCGGGTCATAGAACTGAGTCCGACCCTCTCCCTCGATGCCGGTCTCGCATTTATCAAAGCCCTTTTCTGGGCCGGATTTGCTATCCTCTTTTTCGAGATCAGCCACCAGTTCTTTGCCTTACGTTCGTGGAGGCTCAATGTGCAGATGCCCCTAAGAAAAGGAAGTATGCTGCTGGTGTTTATTGTATTTAAAACCTTAATTTACTGGCTCCTCGGTTCCATGATCATCGCCCTCCTGGGAAACAACACGCTCCCCCTGTTTACCAACAAGGCGGGCCTGTTCCTCAATACGGTGGGCTTCCTGGGTTACCTGGTGATCTGTACCCTTTATTTCCGTAAATACATGACCATGTATTTTTACGACAAATGCGGGCATTCCAACTGGCTCTATCCTTTCTTTTTCCTGCCTTTCGTTGACATAGCAGCCATGGCGGTACTCTTTATCCTCCCTCCCCGGCATATCCGGACCTTCTTTGAAGCCGGCTATACCAAAGAAAGGCTGGTACTCCTCGTTGGTCTCTTCCTGCTCGGCTACGCCGGCTTCGAACTGCTCACCGGCATTCTGAAAATTCCCGAATCCCAGTCCTACATCTTTAAAGCGCTTTTCACCGCCCAGGTCCTCCTCCCTCTCCTCTCTGCGCTGGGCATTACCCTTTCCCTGAAAAGTAAAACCGCCTACCGCGTACTGCTCACTTTCCTCTTTCTCATGCTGCCCGTTTTTTATTTTCTGATCCTTACGCCGGAAGTAGAAAACACGCTCAAAATTGAAAAACTCATCCGCACTGTATCCGTTTACCTCAATATCGGACTCCTCGTAGCCTTCCTATACCCTGTACTCAATTTTAAATCGTTCCTGAAGCTCGATTAACCCCGGTCTTCTTACCAATTCACTCCACCGCCTGTAACCTTTCTTCCTTTACAGGGTTCTATATGCAACCCTCTCCCCTTAATACCTACTTTAGGTTAATATGCCAAAAGGGCCAATGACCGGTTTCGCCACACAAAAAGGGGCGTTCATCACATTTACCCATACAAATTGAAAATAAAAAATAATTTTGAACAAACAAATACAATATTCACCTAAAATTATAGTTTTCTATTGTAAGACCGTCTAAACTATTAATTACACTTATGAAAAAAATTTTGCTATTACTTTTTCTTTCATTTCAGGCCTTTTCTCAGAGCTACAACATCAAAGGAACATTGACCGACACCACCGGCGCCCCGCTCGAATTTGCCACACTTTTCCTGCTTAATCCGTCTGACTCCACCATGCTTACTTTCGGAAGAACAGACGCAAACGGGAAATTTGAATTCAAAGGGGTCAAAAAGGCCGATGTGGTTTTGCAGGCCACCTTTGTGGGATATCTCCCCCATAAACAGCTGATTCCTTTCGACCCCTCGGTGCTCTCCCGTGACCTGGGCGCCGTGACCATGAAGCCCATTGACCAGGAATTGTACGAGGTGGTGATCCGAACCGCCAAAGCCCCCATGTCTTTTAAGGGGGATACCGTAGAATACGATGCCAGCAAATTCAAAGTCCCCCCCGGATCTACCGTAGAAGATCTCCTGAAGCGCCTGCCGGGATTTCAGGTAGACGGTGACGGCAACATTAAAGCCCAGGGAGAAAACATTACCAAGGTACTCGTGGGCGGGAAACGGTTCTTCGGAAGTGATCCCAAGGCCGCCACCAAGAACCTCCCTTCCGAAGCCATCAGCAAGGTCCAGGTATTCAATGACGCCTCCGAACAGTCGAAGGTAACGGGAGTGAGCGACGGCACCACCGAAAAAACATTGAACCTTGAACTGAAAGACGAATTTAAAAAAGGGGCTTTCGGAAAACTCACCGCCGGCGCCGGTACGGAAGAACGCGTACTGGCCAAAGGAAATTACAACCGTTTTGATGACAAAAACCAACTGTCTGTGATCGGCTTCGGAAACAACATTAACCAATCGGGCCTTTCTAACGACGATTACCAGGATTTCCGGGGAAGCCAGTCGTACAACTGGGGCGACAACGTGGATTTCGGTTTTGATTCCGGCGGGTATATGGTGATATGGGGCGACAACAACAGCGGAGAAAGCCTCGGTATACCTACTTCCTGGGGGCCCGACCGGGGGAAAAGCCAGAACATAGCAGGAGGCTTAAACTATAATTACGACACCAAAAAGAACAAGATCAGTTCCAATTACTTTTACAACAAAACCGCTCAGCAACTGGAGCAGGAACAGTACCGGAACATATTCCTTCCCGGCACCCAATACAATATCCAAAGCCGGGAACAATACGAAAACACCATAGGCAACCACCGGGGGAGCCTTCGTTATGAACATGAACTCGACTCCCTGCGCACCCTGATTGGCTATGTCAACGGGAGACTGGCCGACCGCGACCAGCTTTCCGATGTAAAACAGCAATACTTCAACCTCGGAAACGAGCATTTCAGAAACCAGAACCCCTATTCTACCGGTGACGGTTTTACTACCAACCTGGAAAGCTCCGTACTCTTCCGGAACAAGTTCAAAAAGAAAGGGCGCTCTTTCCTGATTTCCGGCACGTATACCTTCAATAACAATACCACCAACGCCCTGCAGAGGTCGGATATCGAAGAACTCATTGTAGGCGGAGAAAGTTTCCCCATTACAGATCCTGACGCGGTCAATATCAATCAGCTGGCCGCGGGACTCAGCAAGGCCTCGGTGCTGAAATCAAGCATCACGTACGTAGAACCTATCGGAAAATTGCTCACCTGGGACATATTCGCCAACATCAGCCGTACGCTCCAGACCATTGACCGCGATGTGTTCAGTCCGCCCGTTGAAACGGGGGTAAACCGTAACGACGCCCTAAGTGTATTCTATGATAACACCATTAACTACAAACGGGTAGGTTCTTCTATGCGGTACGCCAACAAAGGGGTTTTCGCCATGCTCGGACTGGCCGCCCAGGGCATCAGCCTGAACGGACAGGTACTCAGTGACCAGAACGGACTGGAAAGATCAGCCATTTCCAACCATTACCCCGCCCTGCTGCCTGTCGCTAGTTTCCGTTACAGTTTCTCCAATACTTCGCGTATTCATATTTCGGCAGACATGAAAGAGTCGGCGCCCACCATTAACCAGCTACAGCCGTTTACCGATAACTCCAACCCCATGTTCCTGACCAGCGGTAATCCGGATCTGAAACCCTCACGTACCAGTACGGTGAACGCATTCTACAACGTATATGACCCAGCCACTTTCTTCAGTGTCTGGAGCGGCGTTTTTTTCCGTTCCTTCAAAGACAGGATTGTGTATAACCGGGAAATCAGCGAAGACCTGATCACCTTCTCCTCTCCGGAGAATATCCGTGACGGGGGCGAATCGGTCAGCGGAAACATCGGTATCGGATTCCCCATTAAAAAGAATAAAATAATGGCTGATGTCAGCCTTAACGGAGGATTTTCCAATACCCCCCTCTACATCAATGAGGTTTTAAACAATAATAACTCCAAGTATTACGGCGCTAACCTGTCTCTCAATGTCACCCCGATTTCCTGGTTCTCCTGGTTCCTTTCGGGCGGCATCTGGAATAACTACACCGAATACTCTATCTTTACGCAGCAGAACCAGACCTATAAGCGTCAGAATATCAATTCCGACCTTAGTTTCCAGTTACCTAACAAGTTCTTTATCACGTCAAGATTTGCTTATTCTCACCAGCTCAATGAGCGGATTAATTTTGACCAGCACCTGCCCATACTCGGCTTGAATGTGTACAAGATATTCGGGAAGAAAAATCAGCATGAAATACGCCTTAGCGGCAATGACCTATTTAACCGGAACCTGGGTATAAACCAATCGGCTTCCAGTAACGAGGTCTCCTATACCAATACCGTGACGCTCTCCAGGTACATCATGCTGAGTTACTCCTTTAATATGCGGGGAATGAAAACAGAACTCAAAAGAAACCGGTGGGAATAAATAGTTATTAGATGTTAGATATTAGAAATTAGCTATCAGCTATCAGCAGCAAATCTAATGTCTAACATCTAATGTCTAACTTCTAAAATCTAAAAAAGTTTACCAATGAAAAAAATATTCCTACTAGTATTGATCACTACAGCCCTCCAGGCCCAAAAAACCGCAGGAATCGTTCGCTACGATTACGGATTCGACCAGTTGAAAATGATTGAAAAAAACAAGTTCCTGAGCAATGAACAAAAGCAAAGGGCCCTGCAAACCTGGAAAAACGACGAGGTTTATAAAAGCGGCACCGAACTGACTTTTAATACCGAAGGTTCCTATTACGGGGCAGCAGCTGACGAACGGGGCAACTCCTGGCAGAAAACCGAGTACTGGGTAAGACGTGACTTTACGGAAAACAAGGTACTGGAAACCCAGATGATCAGCGGGAAAGTATATATAGTGGAAGACTCCCTCTACTCCTTTCCCTGGAAAATCAAAAGCGAAATCAAAGAAGTAGCCGGCTACCTTTGTATGCTGGCCACCACCTACGATTCCGTCAGAAACTACACCATAGAGGCCTGGTTTACCACCGACATCCCCTTGAGTATTGGCCCGGAAGAGTTTATAGGCCTGCCCGGTGCCATCCTCGAAGTGAATATAAATGAGGGCGTAGTACTCATTACGGCTACCTCCGTCACCTTAAACGAAAAGCAAGAACTGCCTCCCCTCCCTAAAAAAGTAAAAGGAAAACGCTATACCCACATCGCCTACAAGGAAGCCGTTACCAAATACGTAAAAACCATGGAGGAAGCGCGACAAATCCCCTGGGGTCTCAGGTATTGAAAGTGAATTCCGGGTGCTGAGTTCCGGGTTATAGCACCCGGAACTCACTTCATTATTCGGAGCTTCTCTTCGCCAGATACTTATAAAACAATGACCCCTCTGTATCCGCCATATAATTCCAGATTACGGGGTTATCAGGGTGAGTGATCGTCTTGAACGGGTCCCGGGTTAAAACATCCTTATGCTTAATCCTTTGCAGATCTTCTCCCAGCTCCCGGAACTTTTCATTTTCAGACTCCAGCAGTACGGCATCCAGATCAGTATGATAGCTCAGATTGGCATACCCGGTCTTCAACATCGACATTCCGGTTTCAAACGTAAAATGCGCCAGTCCGGCCACCACAAAATATACCACCATGGCCCAGCGCATCACACCCCGTTTCTCCTCTGTGACCAGGCGAATGGCCAGCAACATCAGGATCAAAAAGGCAGGCATAGATACGCGGCCGGGGAAGTCCATTCCATTGCCCTGCTGAAAAAAGGGTAACGGAATCAATACCAGTACAGCTATCCAGTATAAGGGTTCACTTCTGTATTTCGGAAGCAGTATCAATGCCACAATTCCCCAGGAGAGCATCATAAAAGCCCCGAAAACCTTCAGGCCCGGGAAGGGGATATAGTGGAACTTTTGTCCGGCCTGGTTACTTTGCAGATAAACCCAGGTCAGGAGAACCACGGCCCCTGCCCCCAGAATATTCTGAAAACTGATATAAGAACGGATGAACCCCGCCGTATCCCGGAACTTCCCGTAATCCTGAAACAGGAAGTAAAGGATAAAAGGGAAAAAACCTACAAAACAGAAAGGGCTGAGAAACAGGGCAAGACTATACACAAAAAATATATTCCTGGGCGGAACCCGGTTCAGGATGAGTAACATAACAGGCCAGGCGGTCAGCGACTGGTTAAAAATCCAGTAAATAGAGCCCAGGTTACTGTTGGCATAGAGCCGCATTCCCGCCCAAAGATAGTTACCTTCGGTTCCGAACTTCTCCAGGGGGTATTTGATAAGCGCTCCCACAAAAAATAAGGTACCCCAGGCAAAAAACATCATCAATACACCAAAAGAAAACCGGTTCAGGTATTTCCCCGTCTGGTAAAGAACGATCACCGTACCCAGCACGGTCCAGAAATACAGGAAGAACTTCCCGGCTGCCATACCGAAAAGTTTCCCGACCAGGGCAGCCGGAAGATAATAACCCAGGTAATACGTCATGATCGTTTGCTTTCCGTTTAGAAAGTGCCCTTCAAAGCCCTGCACTTTATACATTACAGGCCAGGCATAGTTGACGAGGTCATTAAACAGGGCATTCCGGTAAGGAAAATCCTCATTCTGGTAAGTATAAGAGCCAATCCCCGAAAAAAAAATGACCCCTGCCACTATGATAACTCCCCAGAAGGCCACTTTCCCGCTCAGCCTGACAAACTTTTCCGGCTCAATCAGCCGCCAGGCAAGCACCAGGCTGAGCATCACCGTACCGGTAAAAATCAGGGCAGCTACCCAGTTCAGCCACAAAGAAGCAAAGAGAATAAAAGGTAACACAAGATAAAAATACGTCAGGCGGGTCATCCACAAATCAATGGCAGATCTCATAACTCTTATTCATTTTCCTGGTCTACTTCGGGAAGCTCAATTTTTGCCCTGCCCGTTAACATCTCCAGCTCCCAGTTCATACTGGAAGCCATCTGTTTCATCATCAGCTGAAGCTGGTTAGACGCTATGGCCGGTAACTCGCTGCCTTCCGCTTTGATTTTGATCATACCTTTTGCTTCCGAAAGTATGGCCGTATAATCTTCGTGCTTCATTTGGTTCACAAAGCCCTGGTTGATATCGTAAAATTTATAATCCGTATCAATGGAAATCACTTCCGCAGGGGCAAACTCTTCAATCACCAACCTGCGGGTATCGGGTTCGCGGCTGAATTTCATTCGGGCAAAATCATACCCCACCGACACCTTGGCCTTGACAATGATCAGGGCCTTGTTCGTGGTCTTGAACAGTCCCCAGAAATCTTTCTTGGCATTGTGGTCATAAATCTCTGTAAAATATCCTTCTGCCAAAACTACTTTAAACACCTGTTCAATTTTTTCCAGCAGCACATTGGCCTCCACCCGAATGCTTTCCTGCCTGTTGCTTTTCAGTTTTTTCCCGTAGATCCAGTTGAACACCTGCCAGGCGGCTATGGTGCCTACTCCGAGTGCAATCACGAAAATTCCGAAGTCCATCATAGGATTTCCACATATAATACCACAAACTTATATAAATTTGTTGAAAAAAGAGGAAGAATTGAAAGGCAATCTGGTCATTATAGCCGGACCCACCGCGGTCGGGAAAACCGATCTCTGCATCCGCCTGGCGCAACACTTTGACGCTGAAGTGGTCTCCGCAGACTCCCGCCAGCTCTACAAAGAAATGCGGATCGGAACGGCCAGACCCACCCCTGAGGAAATGCAGGGGGTACCTCACCACTTTATCGGCTCGCATTCCATACCACACCTGTACAGCGCCGGCGACTACGAACGAGACGTCGACCTGCTCCTGGCCAATTACTTCCCCAAAAAGGATATCGCCATTCTTTCCGGGGGAACCGGCCTCTTTATCCGGGCCATCACCCACGGTTTAGACCACATGCCCTCCGCGCCTGTAGAATTACGCGCCGCGTTAATGCATCGCCTGGAAACCGAAGGCCTGGAGGTATTGCAAAGAGAACTCGCCACGCTGGATCCCGAGTTCAGCCGGGGGGGCGAGATGCAAAACCCCCAGCGGGTGGTAAGGGCCCTGGAAGTATGCCTGAGTACGGGAAAGCCCTTCTCCCTGTTCCGGGTAAAAGAACCTAAAACACATTCCTACAACCTGATCAAAATAGGATTGGAAAGACCCCGGGAGGAGCTTTATGCCCGCATTAACGCGCGGGTTGAGCTTATGCTGGAAGAAGGCTTGGTAGATGAAGCCAGATCTCTCCTTCCCTTTGCACACCAAAACGCACTGCAGACCGTAGGGTATAAGGAAGTATTCGGATACCTGAAGGGAGAATACGATCATGCCACCATGAAAGAGCTCATCCAAAGGAATACCCGCCGCTACGCGAAACGACAAATGACCTGGTTCAAAAATCAGGACACCTTGGAGTGGTTTCATCCGGAAGATTTACCGGCGATTACACAGTTTATACAGGGAAAATTAGTACCCAATAATGGAACCCAATAACGCCTGAACCCTCCGGCTATCATGCCAATTGATATAGTAAGAACTAAACCTGAAACTAATGGAACAAAAACCCCATTGTCAGGTTATATTAAATTCAGCTTAAAATTCAAAAAAGGCCCGATTCCGGCAATTTTATATAAAGATTCCGTGCCAACAAAGTTTTTCGTAAATTTGCGGTTTCGAAAACTATCAGCAGGTGACATTTATTTCAGAGCTTGAACAGAGGCGTACTTTCGCGATTATCGCCCACCCCGATGCCGGGAAAACTACACTTACCGAAAAACTTCTGCTTTTCGGAGGAGCTATACAGTCGGCTGGAGCGGTAAAATCCAATAAAATTAAAAAAAGCGCTACTTCCGACTTCATGGAGATCGAGAAGCAGCGGGGGATTTCCGTAGCCACCTCCGTCATGACGTTTGAATACGGAGGCCGGAAAATCAATATCCTGGACACCCCCGGTCACAAAGATTTCGCCGAAGACACCTACCGGACCTTAACGGCCGTAGACAGCGTAATACTGGTGATTGACTGCGTTAAAGGGGTGGAAGAACAGACCGAAAAGCTGATGGAGGTATGCCGTATGCGCGATACCCCGGTGATCGTGTTTGTCAACAAGATGGACCGGGAGGGAAAAGACCCTTTTGACCTGCTGGATGAACTGGAACAAAAACTGGACATCAAAGTACGGCCTATCACCTGGCCCGTAAACGGAGGCAGCAGCCTGAAGGGAGTATACCACCTGCTGGATCAGCAGATGAACTATTTCAAAGCCAATAAAACGAAGTTGGAAGACGAAGTGAAGGCCATTGCCCTTGATTCGCCGGAACTCGACCAAAGTGTAGGCGAGAAAGATGCGGCCCAACTCCGGGAAGACGTGGAAATGATCGAAACTATCTACGATTCCTTTGACAACGCAGATTACCTGGACGGAAAAGTGGCCCCGGTATTTTTCGGAAGCGCGGTGAACAGCTTTGGGATCAAAGAACTCCTGGATACCTTCTGCCAAATCAGCCCGGAGCCCATCGCCCGTATGACCAATGTGCGACGGGTGGAACCTACCGAAAAGAAATTCACCGGTTTTGTTTTTAAAATTCATGCCAATATTGACCCCCGCCACCGCGACCGCATCGCTTTCTTACGGGTCTGCTCGGGTACATTTGAGCGGGGGAAATTCTACAAACATGTTCGCCTGGGCAAAGACCTGCGCTTTTCCAACCCCTATATGTTCATGGCCGATGCCAAAGAAGTGGTGGAAACGGGCTATCCCGGCGATGTGGTCGGCCTTTACGATACGGGAAACTTCAAAATCGGCGATACCCTGACCGAAGGAGAACAGCTCTATTTTACCGGAATACCCAGTTTTTCACCCGAACTTTTCCGGGAAGTGGTCAATACCGACCCGCTGAAAACCAAGCAGCTCGACAAAGGCATTTCCCAGCTCGCGGAAGAAGGGGTGGCCCAGCTCTTTACGCTCCAGCCGGGTAACCGAAAAGTTATTGGAACCGTAGGAGAACTCCAGTTTGAGGTCATCCAGTACCGCCTTCTGAACGAATACGGCGCTTCCTGCCGCTTTGAGGCCCGACCCTACAGCAAGGCCTGCTGGATTACCGCGGAAGATCCCGAAAAGCTGGCTGAATTTATTCGCCTGAAGTCCAATTACATCGCGTACGACAAAGACGACAACCCGGTATTCCTTGCTGAAACCGACTGGATACTGAGAATGAACAGGGAAAATAACCCCGAGATAGAATTCCATACCACGTCGGAATTTAAACTGCAGGGGGTATAAACGGGATGCCTGCATGGCAATAGGGACAGAGAAGGCTTAGAAAAATGAACGATTTGTCTTAAATTTGGACATCTAACGTTCGATTCATGCGGAAGTTTTGCTGGCTCTTTATCTTGTTCACGCATACCGTCCTTGCCCAGTCGGCCTTTGAAATCAATCAAAAGCTGGGCAGGGGTGTGAATATGGGCAATATGTTTGAAGCTCCCTCGGAAGACGCCTGGGGCAACCCTTTCCGTGACGATTATTTTCAACGGATTGCAGCGCTGGGCTTTGAGCACGTTCGGGTCCCCATCACCTGGGACATCCCCAGCCGCGCTATGCAGGATCCGCCCTACACCCTGGAGACCGCGTTTCTTCAAAGGATAAAGTATGTGGTAGACCAGGCCCGCAGCGCCGGCCTGATGGTCATCATCAACATGCATCATCACGACCGCCTTTTTGAGGCTCCGGAAGAGTCAAAGGTCCGGTTCCTAAGCCAGTGGGGGCAGATTTCCGATTATTTCCAAGACTACGACCACGACCTCCTGTTTGAGGTATTGAATGAACCTCACGGCAATCTCACACCGGAGAAATGGAACGATTTCTTTCGGGCAGCATTGACCGTTATCCGCGACAAGAACCCGGCGCGTACCGTACTGATCGGGGTAGCGGAGTACGGGGGACTAAGCGGGCTGCCCAAGCTGGAAATTCCGGAAGACGATCACCTCATCCTTTCCATTCATTACTACGAACCGTTCGCCTTTACCCACCAGGGAGCAGAATGGGCGGAGGGGTCTTCCCAATGGCTGGGCACCTTGTGGGAAAACACCGATCGCGAGCAAGACCAGGTCAAAAAGCAGTTTCAATACGCACAAAACTTTGCGCGCGAACATGATATCCCGATTCATATCGGGGAGTTCGGAGCTTACGGTAAAGCCGATGCGGAGAGCCGGCTGCGGTGGACCAACTTCCTGGCCCGATGGTTTGAGCAACAGGGCTTCAGCTGGGCCTATTGGGAGTTTAGCGCGGGCTTCGGCTTTTTCGATCCCGGAACCAACCGGTATAACGAAGAGCTGGTCAATGCGCTGCTGCATAACCCCATGCCCGAACCCGTGAAGACCGTAACGGAGACGGTTTACCAGTCAAACTTTTCGCAGGATAATCACGGCTGGGGCCTGCAGGTGTCGGGAGGGGCGGAAGCCAGGCTGGAACAAAAAGACGGTGCCTTACACGTGGTAGTTGAAAAAAACACCCCGGAAGGCTGGCATGTACAACTTACCCGGGGCGGCATCACCCTTCTAAAAGGGAAACAGTACCTGGTTACATTTGAGGCGGAAGCCACTTCGCCGATGACGCTGTCGGCCTACACCGGCATGACCCGTGCGCCCTGGGGCAGTTATTCCGGCTATTTCACCTTTTCGCCGGAGCGGGGTAAGCAGTCTTTTGAATACCTCTTTCTGATGAATGAGGAGGATGACCCCGCGGCACGGATGGTCTTTGACGCGGGCCTGGGCAACACCCTCATCGTCTATTCCATTCGTATTTCCGAGATCGTCTCCCATAAAGAAGTCATTCTAAGCCAAACTCCTGCTGAAAAAATAGTGCTTTACCCCAACCCCGCCCGCGATCAGGTACGTTTCAGCGGTATCCCCGAAAACGCATGGGTAGAGCTGATTAACGCCAAAGGAGAAGTTCTCCGCGCACTCACTGACGAAGAAGTACGTGGCGGCCGCTTCACTACCAAAGGGCTGCCCCCAGGACATTATTTTTTACGATTTAACCAAAAAACCGCCCGTTTAGTCATCCCATGAAATAGCCATGAGCTGTCAGCCGGGTGGCGCACCACTATCAGAAAACCGGCACACCAACCGGCCAATGTATAAGCTGATAGCTGAAGACTGAAAGCAAAAATTTTATACACATGAAAAAAATCCTCTTCCTCCTCCTCTTTACTGCCCCGGTTCTGCTGGCACAAAAGACAGACACCGTGGCTGTCTACAGCTCTTCCATGAAAAAAGACATTAAGAATGTGGTAATACTTCCCGAGGGCTACGGCACGGTGGCGGGCAAAACCTACCCCGTGCTCTATCTTCTTCACGGCTATAGCGGGAATTACTCCAGCTGGATCAAAATTAAACCCGACCTGCCGGAAATTGCCTCCCTTTCCGGTATGATCATCGTATGCCCCGACGGACAAAACAGCTGGTACTGGGACAGCCCCAAGGAGCCTTCCGTACGTTTTGAGACGTATGTAAGCTCTGAGCTGGTCAACTATATCGACAAAAATTACAGCACCCGCCCCGAACCGGCAGGACGCGCCATAACCGGCTTAAGCATGGGCGGGCACGGAGGCCTATGGCTGGGTATCCGCCACCAGGACATCTTCGGTGCCTGCGGGTCTATGAGCGGCGGGGTAGATATCCGGCCGTTTCCTGAAAACTGGGAGATGAAAAAGCAGCTGGGTGAGTATGCAGAAAATGAATCGCTTTGGGAAAAGCACACCGTAATTAACGAGCTACATAAAATACACGCCGGAAAGCTGCAGATCATGATCGACTGCGGTACCGGTGACTTCTTCTACCGCGTTAACAAAGCCCTCCATGAGAAGCTGTTATACCTGAATATTCCGCACGACTACATCGAGCGGCCCGGAGCTCATAACGGCGCTTACTGGGAAAGTGCAGTGGATTACCAGATCCTGTATTTTGCAAAATTCTTCAGAGCAGGGAAATCCCGCTAGGGAACCCAGCTAGAGATCTCCGATAACCACGGTCCATTCCCGAACTCCCCATTCGGTGATCAGCCCGTTTTTCACATAGGGGTCATTCAGGGCAAATTGCCGGGCCGCTTCGGGGCTGTCCCCTTTAAATATTAATACGGCCCCGTCAGCCGGATCTGCCAGGGCTCCGGCCAGTATCAAACGGCCGTCGTTTTGAAAAGCCTCCGCATATTTCAGGTGCTCTGCCCGGTAGGAGGTCCGTTTCTCCGTATAATTCTCCACCGTTTTATAAAACAGGATGTAGTACATTTCTTAAAACATTTATCAACGATTCTTTTTTACATTGCGCTTAAAGCCCAGCCCCTGTTCCTGCAGCGACTTTCTGAATACCGGAAGCGAAGCTTTGCCTATACCATGGAGTTTCAGGATCTCTTTTTCCGTATACGCTGAAAGTTTCTCAAGGGTATCTATACCCTCATGCAGCAAGGCACTCCGGGCGGGGTTACTGAGCAGGCTCAGGAATCCGCTGCCCTGATCCTTCGCCCTTTCGCAGACCGGGCAGGTAGGACAATCGCTGCTTTTAAAAAACTGATGCCCGTTTTCACAGATTCTTAATGTCTTCATCACTCCACCCGGATACTGTAGGCCTGAATGAGGGGCGGGTTTTCGGGCGATAAGGTAAAATATACCCTCAGGTTGGCTTTTTCGCCTTCCATGATAAAAGAGCCGCGCAGAGCGTTTTCGGCCACTATCTCATGAACTTTCCGGATCGGGCCGGCTTTGGCAAAGGCGGCTTCCGTTTCTTCCCTGAGCAGATCAGTAAAATAATCGCTGAAAAAGTTCTCTGCAAAAATACCGGATTGCTCCGCTTTCTCCCAGGAGGGCAAAAGCGCGGTAAGCTCTTTTTGACGCTGTTTTAAAATGGGGAATACCGGAAACGCCACGGATTCTAACTGAGCGGCAGCCACCACATAAGGCAGAATTTCATTGTTCAGCAAGGCGGCACTGCCATACGTACCGTTGGTAAGGGTGACTATGCCCAAACCGTATTGGGGCAGAATTTTCCAGTCGGAACCGTACCCGGGCAGTCCACCGGAATGCCCTACCATCAGTATATTGTCGCAGTTCCTGTCGAGACGCAGCCCGTAACCGTAATGCGACACATTCACGCAGGTTTCCCCTTTCCCGGTAAATCCGCGACGGTTCAGGCTGTTAAAATTCCAGGGATAATGCATTTCTTTTACCGAGCTTTTTTTCAGAACGGGCGAAGCGGGGGTATTGTTTTCATAAGCGGACTGGTGAAATGCCATATAGCGGGAGAAGTCTTCGGTAGAGGTCAGTATACCGCCCATGATGCCGTAAGCGCCGTCTCCCTCCACAGGCTGCTCTATAAACTTCTCCCGGATCCAGCGATACCCTTTTACAAACTGGTTTCCGGGTACTTTGGTGTAATCCCAATAGGTATCTTTCATGCCTAGCGGCGCCCAGATATGGCCGGCGATATAGTCCTGATACGGTTGTCCGCTTACCTGCGAGATGATGTACCCCAGCATGGCAAAAGCCATGTTGCTGTATTCATACTGTACGCCGGGTTCATTGGAGAAGGCAATGCCTTTCCGGAACATGGCCAGCATCTCTTCGGTAGAAATGCCCAGTTGGCGGTCGCCCCAGGGATTATCTTCCGGGAAGCCTGCCGAATGGGTCAACAGATGCCGTATGGTGATTTCGGGTGAGTCTGCCGCATATTTTTGTCCTTTCAGCTCCGGGATATACCGGGTTACGGGGTCTTCCAGCTTCAGTTTTCCGGCATCTCTCAACTGGAGAATGGCCACACCGGCAAAACTCTTGGACATGGAGGCTATGCGGTACACCGAACGGCCGTCTGGCTGCTGCCGGGTATCGTGGTTAATGACGCCCTCATAATGGGTATGCACCACCTTACCGTTCAGTACGAGGGCATACGAAACGCTGGACAAATGATTTTTCTCTTTAAACGAACGAAAGCGCGCGTCTACTTCTGGCGCGATCTTCCGGATTCTTTCTTCCGCACTCTGTCCGAAAAGCGAAGGAATACCAATAAGGAGACAAAAAATGAGGTTTAAATATTTCATAGAGATAATCTGTTCACAGCGATGGGTCAATAAAAGTACACAGAAAAATTAAAATTCGGGAAAAATCTCCTTGGAATTCGAAAAAAGGCCGTTTACCTTTAACCCAAATATTGCTTCAACTATGTTTTATCTCACCCGGACTTTACTCGTTTTTTGTAGCTTATTGTTGATTTCGGCGAAAAAAGAACCCCGTACCAATGTGATCGTAATTTATTTCGACGACATGGGTAACGGCGATATCGCCCGCAACGGGGCCATTGGTTATGACACTCCTCATTTTGACGAAATGGCCCGCGAGGGCATGTATTTCACCCAATTTTACTCGCCCCAGGCGGTATGTACCGCCTCACGTGCCGGACTGCTCACGGGTTGCTACCCGAACCGTATCGGCTTCAGCGGGGCCATTGACCACAGCGCGCGCATCGGCCTCAACCCCGCAGAAGAGACCATTGCCGAACTCCTGAAACAGGAAAACTACGCTACCGCAGCCTACGGAAAATGGCACCTGGGCCATCATACCGAGTTCTTGCCCACCCGGCACGGCTTTGACGAGTTTTTCGGCATTCCGTACTCCAACGACATGTGGCCTAACCACCCCATTACCAAGAATTATTACCCCGACCTTCCCCTCATTGAAAACGAAAAAGTGGTAGAGCTAAACCCCGACCAAAGTCGCTTCACCACCGAGTTCACCGAACGGGCTGTGGGCTTTATCCGGAAAAACAAAAACAAACCTTTTTTCATTTACCTGGCCCACCCCATGCCGCATGTACCCCTGGCGGTTTCTGATAAATTTAAAGGGAAATCGAAACAGGGGTTATACGGCGACGTGATTATGGAGCTCGACTGGTCGGTAGGGGAAATACGCCGCGCACTAAAAGAAAACGGCCTGGAAGGCAACACCCTTCTGGTAGTGGCCTCCGATAACGGGCCCTGGCTGAATTACGGAAACCATGCAGGAAGTACGGGCGGACTGAAAGGCGGAAAAGGGAATACCTGGGAAGGCGGGCAGCGCGTACCCTGTTTCATGGTGTGGAAAAATCGGATACCTGCGGGCCGCGTCAGCCCCAACCTGAGTTCGGCCATTGACATCCTACCCACCATTGTGGAAGTTACGGGCGCAAAATACCCCAAAAGCAAAATTGACGGTGTCAGCCTCATGCCCCTGCTCCAAGGCGACTTCACCCAGGAACCCCGCAAAAACTTTGTTTATTACTACCGCAGGAATAACCTGGAAGCCATCCGGAACGACCGGTGGAAGCTGGTTTTTGAACACAAAGGCCGGCAGTACGAAGGTTTCGCTCCGGGCGACGACGGCCGCCCGGGTAAAGTGGAGGAAAACTTCCTTTTTACGGGCGGACTGTACGACCTCAGACGTGATCCGGGCGAATATACCGATGTTTCGGCCGCTTATCCGGAAGTCAGGAAAGAACTGGAAGCGCAGGCCGACCAGATACGGGAAGACCTGGGCGACGACCTTCAAAAAGTGGAAGGAAAAAACCGGAGACCCATCGGAAAACTGGATTAAAAACAAAAAAGGTTGCTTTACGGCAACCTTTTTTATTCCAGGGAGGCTAATGGGGTTCGAACCCACGGCCTTCGGAACCACAATCCGACGCTCTAACCTGCTGAGCTATAACCTCCGTTTTGGGACTGCAAAAATACGAAATTTTTATTCCTCAACAATCAAATCTTACTTTTTTTAAAAATAATTTATGCTCAAAATTTTAGGGAACCCACGATTTGCTGAAAGAAATGCGACAAGGCCCCGGGATACACCCAAACGATAAACAGCACACCCCATAAGGCACCCCACAAATGGGCGAGGTGGTTCACCCTGTCAGATTGCCGCTTGTCCATATACGCCGAATACGCCACATAAATAATGGCAAACACCCAGGCGGGAAATTCTATGGGAATAGGGAAAATCATGAGCTTGGTCAGGGGCATCAATATAATGGAAGCGAACACTACGGCCGACACCCCACCGGAAGCGCCCAGAGAGTTATACCCCGGATTATTCCGATGCCGAAACTGATCCGGCAAATTGGCCACCACAATTCCGATGATGTACAGCCCGATAAAGTACATGCCCGCCTGGGGTCCGAAAGACATCTTAAAAATGGCTTCCATATTGGACCCAAACATATACAAAACGTACATATTCAGCAAGAGATGCAGGTAATCGGCATGGATAAACCCGGAGGTCAGCAGGCGGTAATATTCTTTTCTGCGGCTTACGGTGTAAGGGTTATCGATCAGGCGGTGAAGAAAATTGTAATTATTGAAAGCGTAAATACTCAAAATTACGGTAATGAGAATAATAACGGTAGTCAGATTCATTTGTTACGGGTTCTTATTTGTTCAAAGATGGCTTGTAAATGTGACTTTTGCCCGGGCCGCGGCACGTTCAGTTGAGACAGCCCCTCTTCCGCTTTTTGAAAACAGGCCGCGGCGAGGGCGGTGGCTTCTGCCCGGATATCCAGGGCATCGTAAATGCCCCGCACCCCTTTCACCTTCGCTTCTGTATCGGTGACGAACAGCCAACCCATCAGGTCCTTTTCCAGGGGAGTACCCGCGGATTTTTCCATGGCCCTAAGCAAGAGCCAGGTTTTTTTGTTTTCTATAATATCGCCGCCCACCTGTTTACCGAACACCTCCGGGTCGGCATACACGTCGAGAATATCATCGGTTTGTTGAAATCCCAGTCCCAGGTTTTCCCCAATGGCGTACAGCTTCCGGCAGGTCGCTTCGTCGGCGCCTCCGGCTATACCGCCCAGTTCCATGGCAAACCCCACCAGCACCGATGTTTTCAGGCGGATCATCTCCAGGTAGTCTTCCTTGGTCACTTCCTCCTTTTCTGCGAAAAGCATATCGAGCTGCTGCCCTTCGCACACCTCGGCAGCGATCCGGTTAAACCGTTTCAATGCCACCGGCAAATGCCGGGCTTCTATGCGGCTCAAAAGTTCGTACGCCGCCACCAGCATCACATCGCCCGAGAGGATGGCCCGGCTGGTGTTCCATTTCCGGTGCACCGTGGGTTGCCCTCTGCGCAAGGGTGCCTGGTCCATTATATCATCGTGCATCAGGGTGAAATTGTGAAATACCTCCAGGGCCATGGCGGGTGCTAACGCCTTCTGTGCGTCTTCCGTAAATAAATCTGCTGTCAACAGCGTAAGTAGAGGGCGGATGCGCTTCCCGCCCAAAGACATGATGTAATGGATGGGTGCATACAGTTCGGGCGGATATTCCCCGTAGACATGGTCTTTGAACGCATTTTCCAGGGACTGACTAAATTTTTCTAAAGACATTAAAACTCATTTAGCGGATGATTTCAAATCGCAAATATAAGGAACGCCCTCCTGATTATTTCCCCGTAGCGCGGGTTATTATCCGGTAAAGGGGATAGCTGACGGCTATAAAACCCAGGGCGAAGGCGGAACTCCGCAAATCCTGCATCACCGCCCCGACAAGGAACAAAACGGAACAAACCACCAGGAAATAAGGTACAAAAGGATAGCCCGGCACCTTAAACGGGCGGGGAAGGTCGGGTTCGGTATGCCGTAAGCGGATAAGGGAGGAAAAGCCTGAAATATAGCTGATCACAAAAAAGAAAACGGCGATATCCGAAAGCACGGCAGCTACTTCCTTACCGATCAGAATAAGTAAAACCGACAAACTTACGGTGAAGATCATCCCCAGGTAGGGCACGCCGGAGCCGTTTACTTTTTGGGCAAAGGAAGGAAAAAGGCCGTCGCGGCTCATGGAGAAAATCACCCGGGGCGAGAACATCACCTGGGCATTCATAAGGCCCAGGATGGAAATCATCAGAAAGAAAGTCACCACCCGCGCAGATCCGTCCCCGAAAACATAACGAATGGCATCGGAAGCCGCCAGTTTGGAACCTGCCAGGATATCCATGGGAATCACATAGAGAATAGCGGCATTGACGAGGAGATAAATCACGATAATCAGCAGTACCCCGTAGATCATGGAGCGGGGCAGGCTTTTTACCGGGTCTACATTTTCTTCCGAAAAGTAAGAAGCCGTATGCCACCCGTCAAACGTATAAAAAACGGCCTGTAGCGCTATAATCACCCCGAAGAACAAGGCGGGGCGCTCTACTTTTTCTGTGGTTACGGCCAGGGCTTCGTAATCAACCTCGCCCCCAAAGAAAAAACAGACCGCCACAAAAGCCAGCAGTCCCAGCGCCTTGAGGAAAGACATGATCTCCTGGGATTTCCCCGCAGAACGCGTACCGGTAAGGTGGAAAAGTACGAGAACCACCAGCAAACCGACCGAAATAAGACGAATAGCGTTCTCCCAGGAAGGCACCAGCAAGATCGCATATTCACTCACCGTATACGCCCCGAAAGCCAGGGCGGAAACCGTACCCAGCCAGTTGGAAATGCCCGTAAAGAAACCAAAAAATTTACCGAAGGCTCTTCGGGCATACACGTACCACGACCCCGCCTCCGGCATAGAAACACCCAACTCAATAGCGCACAAAGCGCCGAGAAAGGCAAAAATACTCACGGCTATCCAAACCAGCATAATGATCACCGGATCACCAATGACCGCTGCGATTGGACCCGGTTTCCGCAAAATGCCTGTACCGATGGTACCTCCTACCGTTACGGCAATTCCGAAGCCGATACCCAGTAACTTCAGAAGTTGGTTCCTGCCTTTCTCCATCCGAAAGAAGTTTAGCTTTTTCTCAGCGAAATCAGGTCGCTGAGTATCTTTTCGCTCTCCAGGAGATACACATCGTTCTCCTTGTCTTCTTCTTTAGTAGATTTGTTTAGCTTTTTAATGGATTTCCGGTTTTTCTCCGCCTCTTCCATTTCTTTTTTCCGAACATCGTAATTGAGAGAAAGCTCCTTGATATCCCGGTTGCTCCGGTAGTCTTTGATATCCGCCAATAACTCCTGCAGGTCTTCGTCTAATTTCAGCCTCTCATTGTATTTCGCGTTAACCTTCTGCACTACTTCCGGATTAATAATGCCCAGCTTCTGGTAAGAAGTGGAACGGATCTGGTCGTACGGCAGGGCACGGGGATACGTTCTCTCTCCCAGCTCATCCACATCAAAAGGAGAGGGCAGGGTAATGTCAGGCTCCACGCCTTTAATCTGGGTGCTGTTGCCGGTAATCCGGTAGAATTTCTCCGAAGTAAATTTCAATTGTCCGTAACTACCGGCGCCCAAATTACCTCTTCCTACTCCCGCCACGGCTCTCCCTCTCCGATTGCCGTTCAGGCGGGCAAAATAACTGTCAAGGTTGACCAACTGCTGTACGGTACCTTTCCCGAAGGAATTCTCTCCTACAATCAGCCCGCGCTGGTAATCCTGGATGGCTCCCGCGAAAATTTCCGAAGCCGAGGCGCTGAAGCGGTTTTGTAAAACCACCAGCGGACCGTCAAAAGACACCGATTTGTCTTCGTCTGACTCTACACTCCCCTGCCCTATCGAAGTTTTACGCTGTACTACCGGGCCTGACTTAATGAAAAGGCCGGTAAGGTCAATGGCTTCAATCAGTGAGCCGCCCCCGTTATTCCGAAGGTCTACCAACACACCGTCTACTTTCTGGCGGTTAAAATCTTCCAGAATTCTTTTTACATCGGCGCTTGTGCTCTGAAATTCTCCGCCACGGATCGCCCCTTCAAAATCGCGGTAAAACATAGGGATATCGACTACCCCCAGTTTATAATTCCGGCCTTCATGCTCCAGGTCTACTACATTACCTTTGGCCACGGCTTCTTCCAGGTTAATCTTATCCCGGATCAGGCGGATGGTCCTGGGTTCACTCCCTAAAGGCGCCGATGACGCCAGCAATTTCAAACGAATAACCGACCCTTTCTTTCCGCGGATCAGTTTAATGGCATCGTCTGTCAGCCATCCGATGATGTCCTGAAACTCCCCGTCGTCTCCCTGGGCTACCGCCACGATGTAATCGTCTACATTTCCTTCCCCACTTTTAAACAGAGGGCCGCCGGGTACAATACTCCGGATGATCACGTATTCGCCTTCGTTCTGCAAAGTAGCCCCTATCCCTTCAATGGACTGGGACATGGAAATATTGAACTGATCGGCCGCGTCAGGTATCATGTAGGAGGTATGCGGATCAAGGTATTCCGTGAAAGAATTCATAAAGAAATGGAATACGTTTTCCGACTTATACGCCGAAGTACGTTTCTCCAGAACGCTGTAGCGGTTTTTGAGCGTAGCTACAATGGCCGAGTCGGTCTTTCCACTCAATTTCAGACTCAGGGCCTGGTTCGTGAGTATTTTATCCCATTCCGTGTCCAGGTCGGCATCGCTTTCCGCCCAGGTGGCGGTGTCTCTGTCACTAATAATCACCTCTTCGGTCTGGTAATCAATCGGGCTATCAAGAAACTTCTCGATATACTCTGCCCGGGCTTTATACTTGGTTCTGTAGGTGTTAAAGACATCAAAAGCAGCATCGAGGTTTCCCTCTTTCATGGCCTCATCCAGAGAATAACGGTACTTTTCAAAACCGTCTACTTCCGAACGGGTAAAGTACAGCTTCCCTCCGTCAATATTGCTCAGGTAATTGTCCCACACGTGAGACGAGAGAGAATCATCCAGGGAAAACTTATTGAAATGGTAGTCTGTGAGGAATCGGGTCACCCCGGTTTGCACTTCATATTGCACGGAGTCTGGCTGCAGGGGCTCATATCCGTAATGGGGTACCTGGGCAAAGCTCAGGGGGCCGGCAAGTGCCAACAGTATAAAAATTCCGGTTTTCTTCATGTGTATAAATTTTAGCTATGAGCCTTGAGCTATGAGCCTTGAGCCTTGAGCCTTGAGCTATGAGCCTTGAGCCTTGAGCTATGAGCTATGAGCTATGAGCTGTATGGAAACCTATGACGTTTCGCTGCCTTCTCATTTCTTAAAGCGGTTTGCTGCTCAAGCCTCATTTACTCTTTCACAATATCCAACAATTCTATTTCAAACACCAGGGTCTGGTTAGGTCCGATAGCGGGTGGCCCCTGAGGTCCGTAAGCCAGGTGTTCCGGGATAAACACTTTCCATTTTGATCCGGAAGGCATCAATTGCAACACCTCGGTCCAGCCCTTGATCACCTGTGTCAGGCCGAATTCCGCCGGCTCTCCTCTCCGGTAAGAGCTGTCAAACTCGTTTCCGTCCAGGGTTTTTCCAGAATAGTGTACTTTCACCCGGTTTTCCAGGGTGGGTTTTTCTCCCGTTCCTTCCTGCAAAACCTGGTATTGAAGTCCGGACGACAGGGTAATTACCCCCGCTACCTCCTTATTCTTACTTAGAAACGCTTCGCCCTTCGCTTTATTTTCCCGGGCAACGCGCATGCTTTCATTCATAAAGTAGTTCCGGATAAAATCGCTGCATTGTTCCGGGGTCATGACGGCTTTATCCGCCAGGGCAGCGTGTACCGCCTGGGAGAACACCTCGGCGTTAATGGCCATCTTCTGCTGCTTGAAAGTATTGGCTACATCTACACCAATGGCATAGCTGAGGGAGTCAATTGTGGATTTAAGTTCCTGCGCCTGAGTTTTAAAACTACCGGCCAACAGTGCCGCGGCCATCCATAAAAGGAGTTTGCTTTTCATTAAAATAAAATGGTCAATTAAATGTATAAACCTTTAAACTCGTGATAACGTTAAATTTCGTTTTTTATTCACATCAAAATTAAGAAAAAAACCGATTCGCCCCTAAACTCAATCGGGGATTCAATTACGAATTACGAAAATCAATTACGACAATTCAATTACGAATTAAAAATTACGAATTACGGGGGCTTCGACAGCTCGTGCCCTTCGACAAGCTCAGGGTGACAATGGTTACGTACTAGGTGCTTCTGTCACCCTGAGCTTGACGAAGGGCGCTACTCACTACTCGGAACTCAAAACACCCCCATCCATTTCCCCTGGGCTTTCATGACCATTTCTATCACTTCGCGAACGGCGCCCCTTCCGCCCACAGCAGAAGTGATGTAATCGGCCCGCTCCAGCACTTCGGGTACGGCATCCGCGGGGCAGCAGGCCAGTACCGGGAAAGAATTCATAATCAGCAGATCGGGAATATCGTCGCCAATAAACAGCACTTCTTCGGGTTGAACGTCTTTTTTCGCAAGATAAGTACGGAGGATATCGGGTTTTTCAGCGGTACCCACCCGGATATATACGTCTTCTACGCCCAACGTGTTCATCCGGCCCACAATACTGTCCTGCTTTCCTCCCGAAATTACCGCGATATGGTACCCGCTCTTCAGGGCCATCTGTACCGCGTACCCGTCACGCACATTGAAGGTACGGGTAACGTCGTCACGTGTAACGGTGAGGGTGGCGTCTGTAAATACGCCGTCGATATCAAAGACAAAGGTATTTATTTTTTCAAGTTTCATTCGGTATATATTTTAGCTGTCAGCATTTAGCTATCAGCGGTCAGCTATCAGCTATCAGCTAAAAAAAAATGCCTGAAAGTCCCCTAAATCCGGCACTTTCAGACATCTCACTTATTCTTTTTAATTTTCTCTTCCTTTATTGAGTTCTTCCTGCCATTTCTTCAATTCTTCCCATTTACCATCACGGGCCATGGCGCCCTGCTCAGGCCAGGTAGTGGGATCGTGCATCTGGAAACGGCTACCTCCTTCGTCAAGGATTCCCTTGAGGCGGTCTACCGCTGCGTTGGCCAGGTCATCAAAAGAATATATCCCTGCCGTGTTAAAGAGTTCTTCTATTTTAGGACCTATCCCTTCTACAATTTTCAAATCGTCTTTCTTGATTTTGGCTTTTTCCGTAAGCGCCGCCACTCCTGCCGCGACCCCGCCTACTTTGCCTTTCCGACAGGCTTCCAGTTCGTTTTCAAGGAAAGTGGTACGGTCTGAGAATTCCCGCTTCAATTTCCCGTTTTCACTTTCGAGAAGGGAAATCCGGTGATAGAGTTCCTCGGTATGCTTTCTCAGGCGGTTGCCCACCAACCAGTTTAAAAGCCACCACAAAAGAAGCCCGAGAACCACCAAAAAGAGAAACAGGTCCCAGGGAAAATTATCCAGTACACATTTTACATTTTCCATGATTTTATTTGATAAGTCTGATCGAAACTCTTCTGTATTTTTGCTTTCCTTCCGTCGTCGCGTTATCTGCTACGGGTTCGGTTTCTCCGTCGGCGTCAACTGTACCGTGTCACTTCCCGCTACCGGAGGAAGCGTCCCCACTACTGCCCGATCCGCCACTTCTTCCGTCTGGTCTGTACAGAACGGCCGCCTGACCTGGTTCCAGAACAAACTATACAAAAATGACCCGAGCAAAATCACTAAAAGGATTAAAAATCTGTTCATGATTTGATTTGGGTAAAGAATTAATAATGAGCTAAAAATAAAGGCTATTTCAATAAAAACAAATTTTTCAATTCATTTTTTCAATAAACGCGATAAAAAAATCCTGTTTATCCGGATTTACACTTTAATTTCAAGATTGGATGCGATCAGGTTTTGAAGCCTTTTCAGGGAGGTAGCCGAGCGGTAACCGTCTGGTGGCGTATGGAGGCAATAGTCTAGCAGACGTTCCACGGTGGTAGTGGCCACATGCATCCGCGTGTCAGACGAGGCGTAGTAAATAAAGACTTTCCCGTCTTCATCGGTAATCCATCCGTTCGAGAAAAGCACATTGGACACATCGCCGGTTCGTTCTTCTCCCCGGGGGGCCAGGAAGTATCCTGCGGGGCGGTAAATGACCCGGGTAAGGTCATGCAGGTCGGTCATGAACAGGTAAAGCACATACCGCAGCCCCGCCGCGGTGTGCCGCACGCCGTGGGCCAGGTGCAGCCATCCCTTATCCGTTTTGATGGGGGCCGGCCCCAGCCCGTTTTTGGCTTCACTCACCGTATGGTATCGCTTTCCTTCCAGGAGATATTCTTTTTCGATCACGGCATTTTCCATGCTGGAAGTAAAACCCAAGGCAATGCCTCCGCCGGTGCCCGCTTCAATGAATCCGTCTTGGGGACGGGTATACAAGGCGTAATTTCCGTTGACGAATTCGGGGTGTAGTACCACGTTCCGTTGCTGGGGGGAAGGGGTGACCAGATCGGGCAATCTTTCCCAGGTTTCCAGGTCACGTGTACGCACGATTCCGCATTGGGCCACGGCGGCGGATTCATCGCCCGCGGGCGCCTCCGGATCTTTCCTCTCTGTGCAGAAAAGGCCGTATACCCACCCGTCTTCGTGGGCTACCAGGCGGATATCGTAAATATTGCCGTCGGGGTTTCCCGTCTCCGGAATATCGGCGGGAAAATCGCAGAAAGTGAAACGGTCAATCCCGTTGGGGCTTTCGGCGATAGCGAAAAACGACTTACGGTCACTGCCTTCCACACGGGCCATCAGGAGATATTTTCCTTCCCATTTGATGGCGCCGGCATTAAAAACGGCATTGATGCCGAAACGCTCCATAAGGTAGGGATTGGTTTCGGGATGGAGGTCATATCGCCAGAAAAGTGGCGTGTGTGCGGCCGTAAGCACCGGATTTTCATACCGGTCTACCACCCCGTTTCCCAAACCTGCCACACGGTTTGGCCGGGCGATCAACGCTTCATACTCGCTTAAGAGCGCCTGATATCTTTCTGTAAACATATCTTAATTCTCAGGTAATTTTTTATACCATGTGCGGTAAAGGATAGCCACACATACCGCCAGTATGCCCGCGGTCAGCATGCCTGCTTTCGGCATCAGCAACACGATAAACACCGGCAGTACCGTGATGGCAGTCTGGGCGATTACCCCTACTCCCACGTTCCACATATCTTTCCGGAAGTCTTTATTGGGTTCAAATGCCGGATTATCTTCCCGCACCTGCTCCAGCACCGGCCCCCAGAAACCCCAGGGCCGTACGGTGGAATAAAACTTTTTCAACACCTCCATATCCGTGGGCGGAGTAAGCAGGGAACCCGCTATGCATCCGGAAAGAGACAAAAGCAGGATCACCGGGAAATAGTACAGGGGTACGGTGTCCGGAAATACGTAAGGGAGAATAAGGGCGGAAAGGATACCCAGCAACATCCCGGTAAAAAAACCGGTTCCGTTAAATCTCCACCAATGCCATTTCAACATGTTAGACGCGATATAGCCTCCGTAAAGCGCTCCTACGATCCACTGCAGAATGCTGTTGACATCTTTGGCAAAGATGCCCAGCCCTATGCTGATGATGACCACCACTACACCGGAGAGGTAATTCATGCGGGCAATCTGGCGGTTAGATGCGTCACGTTTGAGCGACCTCAGGTAAATATCGTTGACAATATAGGCCTGGGCAGCATTGAGGGTACCCGCGAAGGTGCCCATAAACGCAGACATGAGTTCGACCAGGAACAGGCCCATCAGCCCTGCCGGCGCAAATTTAAGAATAGTGGAAGGGAGTATACGTTCAAAATCAATGACGCCCGCCGCCGTCTCGAGGTTGAGGTCCTGGTAATACAGCAGGGCCAGTACGGTAAACCCGATGATCATGAGGTAACGGGTGGGCAGCAACACGATATTGACGAACATGCTCATCAGGGCCGCCTCGCGGGGAGAGCGGGTGGAAAGTATTTTCTGCATATCGTAATTCGGGGCCGGACCGGCCAGGCTCGACAGGATACCTTTCACTACCATGAGGGAGAAAAACATACCGAAAGGATCAAAGCCGTCTTCCCTGATCTTGCGGTTGACTTCCGGAAGAACCCCTTCCCAGTCTATGCCCAGTTCCCAGCCGAAAGACAACTGCGACCAGCCGGGCGGCACGTGAAGGGTCTGGCCCGAGAGCTGTGTCACCGCCACCACGGCAATGCTTACCGCACCTATGGCCATCAGGGCATACTGGACCACATCGGCCCAGACAATACTCGACATTCCCCCCATAATGGAGTAAAATACCGCGAAGAGGGTAAATACGATGCCGTAAAAATGAGGCACGAATTCCGGAGATACAGAGAAAGGCAGGTAGGGCTGAACCGCCCCGAAAGGAATAAAGACCTCGATGAATTTCCCCAGCCCTATAAAGCCATAAGCCATAAAACCGAAGCAGCTGAGCAGGGCGAATACCACAATGATGGTATGCGAACCACCGGCTTTCCCGAAGCGGGTCAGCATCCATTCTGCCCCCGTAGAAACGTTGGAGCGCCGCAACCAGATGGAAAGGTAGGCAAACATAAACACCTGGTTAAACACCGGCCAGAGCCAGGGCAGCCACACGCTTTTTACCCCGTAAACAAACATGATGGAAACCATCCAGATGGTGCCGGAAATATCGAACATGCCGGAAGCATTGGAAATGCCCAGCATCCACCAGGGCAGGCGGTTGCCGCCCAGGAGATAGTCTTTTTTGCTCCGGCTGGAACGTTTCCTGAGTATCAGCCCAATCAGGGTGATCACCAGGAGATAGCCCAGGATAACTACTACATCTATGGTTTCGAATCCCATATTCAGGGTATATATATATGTTGTTTACGGATCCCTTTCTCCAGGAGTATCTTCTTTGAACGGATCATTTTCCGGAAGTCTGGAACGGAAGGGTGGCCTGGATAAGGCGCGTAATAATGGGTATCGTACCCGTTCCGCCACACCAGGAAATACGCGGCACCGCTGTCACCGATCACCGGGAGGATGATACCGGTCCACCAGTTATCTACGGTGATCCGCTCCAGGCCCATTTCCGTAATGGCAAAGGGCTTCCCTTTTTCTTTGGAGACGGCCTGTAGCACGTGTAGCATCCGGGTCAGTTCCGCGCGGAAAGTATCGTTGCTTTCCGGCGCGTCACGGTGATAGGTATCCACCCCGATCATGTCGGTATACGCATCGCCCGGGTAGCGTTCCAGGTAGTGGGCTTTGTCGCGGAAGACATCCGTAGAATACGCAATCAGCAGGTTTTTCACTCCCCGGGTTTGGAGGAGGTGGTCTATGCTCAGGCGCCAGAAGGCGATGTATTCTTGCGGGGTGCAATGGTCCGCGCCCCACCAGAACCACGAACCTGTATGCTCGTGAAACGGCCGGAAGATGACCGGCACCATCTCTCCTTCGGGGGTTCGGAGGTCAAGGAAGAAGTCGGCCAGCTTGTCCAGCCACGCCAGGTAATTCTCCCGGTGCACCTTCTCTCCGAGAATTCTCCGAATGGTAAAGGCTTCCTTATCCCAGGTGGTCTTTTTAGGATCTACCGGGTTATTGGGGTGCCAGCTCAGCGTATTCAGCCCGCCTCTGAGGTAGGTTTCCACGATATTCCGTTTCATTTCCGCGAAAGGCACTTTGTCCAGGTTCCGGGCGCTGTCCAGCTCCAGGTGCCCCAAATCATAGCCAATCACAGCCGGATGTTGCCCGGAAACCGTTTTCACATCGCTCCTGTTCCTGTCTCCTACCCACCGGGTGCCGTCGGCGTTCAGTCCGTACGACAGCGCATCCTGATGCCCGAAATATACACCTTTCCTTTCCGGGGAAAGCAGGTGCGCATAGAGGTTCCGGGTCTGGTCTGTAGCCTGGGGCGTGATCTGCGCATTAACTGCGCAGATCACTAACACCAGGAGAAAGGTATACAGGGGTCGGGTCATATTGTTCCGAATTATTTGACGAGAATCAGGTCGTCAAAATGGAAGATCTCGTCCTGGGCATCAGGCCCGGGTATCCAGAAGCCGATCTGGAAGAAAGGACTTCCCTGTTCCCAGAGTTTTACTTCCGAGAGCGGTATTTTGAAGTAGGTCCACTTCTCTGCCGGTACATTCAGCGGATAAGAGCGGTCGACGTTTCCGAAACCTTCCGCACGTTTGTCGCCGGTCAGGTAGAGGGTATAATCCTGGGAAGCTCCTTTGACCCATACGGTCAGGAATTTATATTCGGGGTCTTCCTCCACACCGGGCCACCAGTTAACAAAGTTAATGAGGTGCCAGTTTCCTTTCTGGTAGTTTTTGTATACCGACTTCGATCCGGATTTGGCCTCCTTGTCGGTAATGGTGCCGGGGTCTCCCCACGAGTTGTCACCGAAACCTTCTCCGTAGCCTTCGGTAAAGATCACAAAAGCTTTTTCGAGGTTTACAAATTCCTGGGTAGTTTTCAGAAGGCCGGTCTCGTTGATAATGTCGAGGGTACCCCTGTTCACTTCCGAGGAAGCGAATTTCACCGTCAGTTCGTTTTTGGACTGGGAAACGATGCTCAGGGCTTCTTCTGACCCGGTGAATTTCACGGTATGCACATCTTCCAGGTTATTGCCTGTGATGGTGATTTCCGTTCCGGCTTCGAAGTTGTAATTGCTTACGTCATACACCACAGGAAAGGCCATGACCCGGAAGGTGAAACTTTGCTGTTGTCCGTTTCCATTGGTCAGGGTCACGTTTTGCTCTCCACCGCCCGCGTCGAGGGGTACCCGAAACATAAAGACGTCTCCGGTATTCAGGGTGGGCTGAAAACCCGCCGGAACCTCCCCTTTTTCAAACACCACCGAGCGAATGTCGCCCAGACCTGTGCCTTTCAGGATCACCAGTTCTCCACCGGCCGCGGCCTCAGGCACCACGCTGGTTACGTTCAGATTGCCGGGCTGCACCGCGGGCGTTCCGTCGGTATCTTCCGTACAGGCCGATACCCCCCACATCAGCATCAGAATATATATCAGTACACTATATTTTTTCATTTCTCAGGTCTTTTAGTCGTTATAATATGGAACTGCGGGTTTCAGTAACGCGGGCGCCTGCACCGTTTCAGAGGCCGGAACCGGCAAATACATCTTTTCTTCCGTAAAGTTCGTGATGTAATTCGGTCCCCCTTCCACACTTCCGCGGTTTTGCTTCGAAATCATCTCCCTGGCCTTGGCAAAGCCCTGGCGTTGAATATCGAACCAGTAATCGCCTTCGAAAGCGAACTCCACTCTTCTTTCCTGCAAAATTTCATCCAGGGTAAGGGAAGTTTTGGTAGGCAAACCGGCCCGGGTTCTCACGCTGTTAAACGCAGCCAGGGCGCTGGCATCGGTGGTAGAAGCCCCGCCGGCCAATACGGCTTCGGCGTAAATGAGCAGCACATCGGCATACCGCAAAAGCACCACGTTATTGCCCGAGTTTTGTCCGTTGACCGGCTCTCCCCCAAACGATTTTCCCGGTCCGGCAAAATACTTGGTAATGTTGGAGCGAACCGCATTTTTCATCCCGCCCGCTGCTTCCGGCTGAAGCGTATCGTAACGGAATCCGTTGGCCATAAAAGCGTTGTACTCCGTGGCATTCGGACGCTGAGGTTTCCATTCGGGCTTTTCCCATCCGTGTTCCATCACTGACCAGGCTCTTCTTTTATCCCCGAACTCGTACGCCGCCAGGATATCCAGGGAAGGCATATACATGCCCCACATCGAGGCCTCCGCCGTTTGCAGGCTGGAAGGTCCGCGGTCGGGATTTTTGATATTTCCCGTACCCCAGGGGTCCTGGGCGAACTGGTGCTGAATAGAGAAGAGCGTTTCCGGGTTATTGTCCATCGACATCTTGGTGAACATTCCGTAGTAATCGTCTACCAGGTGGTGCTTACCGGAGTTGATCACCTCCTGGGCCTTGGCTTTGGCGTTGGCGTAGTCTTTGGTGTACAGGTAGAGCTTGGCCAGCATGCCCTGGGCGGAAGTTTTGGTCAGCCTTCCGGGTTCGTCGTTCACCGGAAGGGCGGCCTCCGCTTTCTGGAGTTCTTCCCGGGCGAAACGAAGCACATCGGCCTGGAAATACCGGGGAATGTCAAAGTCGCCCGACAAAGTGACCTGGGCCGGATCGGTGATAATGGGCGCGTCGCCCCAGATGCGGGCAATGTAGAAATACACCATCCCCCGGATAAAGTGGCATTCGCCGATCGCCGGATCCAGGAAGGCGCCGCCGCCGTTGGCTTTCTTATCTTCAAAGGTATTGATCAGGATATTGGCATATCCCAGGATCTTGTAGAAGGCTTTCCAGGCCGCTCCAATGCGTTGAGACGCGGCAGAATACGTCAGGTTCAGGTATTCCACATCTTCGTAGCTAAACATATTGCCTGACATCACATCCCCGATGGCATCCTGAGCGCGGCTTTCAAAGTCTCGCCAGGGCAGGCCACTGTACAGGGTACTGGTGGCGCCTCTTACCTCCTCTACCGTGGTGTAGTAGTTTCCTGTGGTAGTTCCGGAAAGGGAAGGCCGCTCGATAAAACTTTCACTGCAGGAAGCCAGCAGGAAAGCAGGAAACAGCAAGGTTAAAATTCTTTTATATTTCATATCTGTATATTTTTTAGCGATGAGCTTCATCAGAATTCAAGGTTGGCCCCTATGGTAAATGTTCTCGGGTTAGGGTAATGCCCCATATCTACGTTCATCAGCCGGATATTGTTATTGAATGCCCCGATTTCCGGGTCATACCCCGAGTAGCCGGTAAAGGTATGCAGGTTCTGCACCGATCCGTAGATCCGGATATTCGAGCTTTTGATGCTTTTCAATACTTGCGCAGGAAGGCGGTACCCCAGGGTAATGTTCTGGATTCTCCAGTAGGAAGCGTCTTCCACATAACGGTCACTCATGGCCGTATTGTTGGTATTGGTATTGGTAAAGCGGGGCAGATCGGCGCCGGTATTGGTTTCGGTATAACGATCCAGCACGGTACGCAGCTGGTTTGACCACGCCCCGTTCATTCCTTCAATCTGCCACTTCAGGAAATTGTAGGCTTTGGCCCCGTAACTTCCCTGGAAGAACACCGAAAAGTCAAAGTTTTTATAATTCAGGCTATTGGTTAATCCCCAGGAAAACTTAGGAATCGGACTGCCGATATAGGTCATGTCTTCGGCATCGATCTTCCCGTCGTTATTGATATCCTTAAAGCGTACATCGCCCAGCCAGGTCTGGTTCGGATCCACAATGTAACCGAACTGGGGCAGGCTTTTGTCGAGGTCGGCCTGGGTTCTGAACAGGCCGTCAGTCACGAGGCCCCAGAAAGAACCTACAGGTCTGCCCGGCGTGGTATGGGTAATCAGGTAATTGTTGTAATATACCCGGCCATCAAGGGCGGAGGCGGCGCTGGCGGCCTGGTCGTAATTGTTTTTGAAATGGGTAAAGACCAGGTTGGTTCTCCAGGTGAGGTCGTCGTTCCGCACGTTCACGGACGTAATGCCCAGGTCTATCCCGGTGTTGGTCATGCGGCCGGCATTGCCCAGGGGAGCTTTGAGATCATCCCAGGCGTCGCCCACCCCAATGAGGGTTGGTCCGGTCAGGAAAATAATCATATCGCTGGTCACCTTTTTGTAGGCATCTACGGTCAGGTCCAGCCTTCCGCCCAGCAGCCCCAGGTCTACCCCCAGGTTGGTGGTTTTCACGGTCTCCCACTTCAGGTCGGGATTGGGAATCCCCTGGATCATGTTGGAGGTACCGAAGCCCACCGGACCGGTAAAGAATTGCACGGCCCCCACATAAGCAGGGTTAGGCGCACCGCCGGGGAAGTTCTGGTTACCTACTACCCCGTATCCTGCCCGAATTTTCAGGTGGGTATTGGGCAGCAGGTCTTTCATGAACTCTTCGTTTGAGGCGGTCCAGCCCACCGATACGCCGGGGAAATATCCCCACCGGTTGTTGGGGCCAAAGTTAGAAGAGCCGTCGGCCCGGAAGCTGGCGGATACCGAATAGCGGTCGCCATAGGTATAATTGGCACGTGCGAACCACGATTCCATGGCCCAATGGCCCTTGCCCCCGTTCAGTGCCCAGGTGGTCTGGTCGGCACTACCCGTGTTCAGGTCCATGATATTGGCCTGGAGGTCTACTTTTGTTCCGCCTATGGCCTGCCAGTACGACATCTGCGCCTGGTGGCCGAGGGTGGCATGAATGCTGTGACCGTTTACCCATTTGATGTAATTGAAATAATTGGTCAGGGAGTAGTAGTAGCTGTCCGAACGGTTGTCGATGAGCTTACTGCGGAAAGTTTCCCCGCCCACGTTGCCCGCTTTCTGGTAGGCGATGTTGTTGTCCAGCCCCAGGGAGAAAGAAAGTTCGTTTCTCAGGCTGAGGCCTTTCAGGAGTTCCAGTTCGGCAAATACCGACCCGAAAGCGGTGGTGCTGGTTTTGGTATTTCCGCGGTACTGGCTGTTTCCGACCAGGTTGGCATTGCTGTAGCGGATACCTCCTACGGTATTCCCGCCTCCCCATGAGCCGTCGGGGTTTTTCAGGGGTACCAACGGACTGGTCACCGCACCCCACCAGATGGTACTTTCGGCCGCATCTGCCAGGGTCACGTTCTGGATACTGCGCGAAGCGTTCAGGCTCATGCCTACTTTGGCCCACGATTTCAGCTGGGTATCAAAGCTCAGGCGGGTACTGAATCTTTCAAAGTCAGATCCGATCAGGATTCCCTGGTTATTGAAATAGTTCAGGGAAACGTAGTAGTTGGTTTTATCTCTTCCACCGGAAAAACTCAGCTGGTGGTTTTGCATATTCCCTTTCTGAAACATGGCTTCCTGCCAGTCGGTGCCGGTACCCAGCAGGGAGGGGTCGGCAAATTCTTCCGAGGGGGTAAGGCCTATCACGGGAAGGATTTCGTTTTGGTAACGCGCGAAGTCTCTCAAATCCATGAGATCCAGCTTGCGTGCCACTTCCGAGACACCGTAATACATTTCATAGTTGATCTTTCCTTCGCCCGCCTTGCCTTTTTTGGTGGTGATCATGATCACCCCGTTGGCGGCCTGCGAGCCGTAGATGGCCTGGGCCGAGGCGTCTTTCAGCACATCGATAGACTCAATATCGTTCGGGTTCAGCATGGCCATCACCGAGTTTCCGGTTTGTCCGTTAGAACCACCCAGACCGTCAAAGCCCGTATTGTGCGAGGTGTTTCCGTTAATGAAAGGAACTCCGTCAATCACAAAAAGCGGGTCATTGCTGTTGATGGAGGTCACGCCCCGCACTTTCACAGATACGCCCCCACCCGGCTGCCCGCCGTTACTGGTGACGGTCACCCCGGCCGCTTTTCCCTGGAGCATCTGGTCGATACCCGCCGCGGGAATTCCTCTAAGGTCTTCGGCTTTCACCGAGGTAATAGACGAGGTGATATCGGAGCGCCGGGCCGTACCGTAGCCTACTACTACCACTTCGTCGAGTGAGGTTTCACCTCCTTTCAGAATCACGTCGATACGACTACGGTTTCCTACGGTAAGTTCCTGTGTCACCATTCCGAGGGAAGAAAAAACCAGGACGGTGGTCCCGGAAACCTGGGTAATGGCGTAATTTCCGTTCACATCGGTCATCACACCTTGGGTGGTTCCCTTTTTCATTACGGAAACACCCACCAGGGCCTCCCCGCTATCATCGGTGACTTTCCCGGTTACGGTGACTCCCTGCGCCCTAGCCTGCAGACTTCCCGTAAGGAGGAAAAATCCCAAGATAAAAAATAAAAATTTGCGCATAGCTCTACGATTAAATGATGTAAATTATTTGTACAAAATTGGTAATTTATTTAATTTTTAAAGTAATACTATTTTACCCTGTTTTAACACAAAATATCTAAAGGTATTATACTTTCCTCTTTTTTATCAAAAAATAATAATAATTATTAGCAAATTATAAATATTTTTTAATAAAATTTGAAAAATCAATCGATTGCTTAACCGCTTTTGACCTATACATCATTTTTTACATTACAGTAGTATTTTTTTAACATGAGTGCCATTTATCACGAGATCACTCCCTTGACGGAGAACGACTGCTTTATGGTTTTTGACCGGAAAAAGACCCTGTTTGATTTCCCTGTGCATTACCACGAAGAGTTTGAACTCAACTTCATTGAGAACGCGCCGGGCATTAAACGGGTGGTGGGCGACAGCATGGAGATTATCGGGGAAACCGACCTGGTTTTGTTGGGTTCGAACCTGCCTCACGGATGGGTGGGCAACCGAACGGGTACCGGCATGATCCACGAGATCACCATTCAATTTCACAAAGATCTTTTCGATGGGAAGTTTCTCAGCAGAAACCAGCTGAGTTTTGTAAAGAAGCTGCTGGAGTATGCTTCACGTGGGGTACATTTCACGCCGGAAGCCATCGCCAGTATTCGTCCACAGCTCCTGAACCTGAGCAAAAAGAACGGTTTCGACTCGGTGCTGGAGCTTATTTCCATTCTCCATTACCTGTCTGTTTCCAAAGGAATGCGTATGCTGGCCAATTCCAGTTTTATGCAAGACCAGGTGACCTCCCGGAGCCGGCGCATAGAGATTGCGTTTCAATATATGCGCAATCATTACGACAAAGACGTGAGCCTGGAAGACGTGGCCCGGCAGGTGAGCATGACCGAAGCCAGCTTCAGCCGGTTTATTAAAAAAAGAACAGGCCTTACCTTTGTGGAAAGCCTGAACAATATCCGCCTGGGGCATGCCTCCCGCCTGCTGATTGACACCACGATGAATATCGCGGAAATTTCTTTCAAATGCGGTTTCAATAATCTTTCGTATTTTAACCGGGTATTCAAGAAGAAGTACGCCTGCACACCGCGGGAGTTCCGGGAGAATTATACTGGGACGAGGATGTTTGTGTGAGTGGTGAGTAATGAGTAGTGAGTGGTGAGTAATGAGTAGTGAGTGGTGAGTAGGGAGTAGCGCCCTTCGTCAAGCTCAGGGTGACAATAGCACAGGCGCTGCCCTTGTCAGGCTGAGCTTAGCCTGTCCTGAGCTTGCCGAAGGATCGAAGCCCGCGTAATGCGCCCTTCGACAAGCTCAGGGTGACAGGGAGAAGCCCGCGTAATTCGTAATTTTTAATTCGTAATTGATCTTCCAGTGAGTAGGGAGTTATACGATATAGATAATATTATCTAAAATCTATTATTCAAAAATATCTATTTTGCTTACAAAAGATTTACTATCTACAACAATACCTTATTATTATCTTTGATGAAATATTAAAAGATAATAATATCTAATTATAGAATATTTTTATCTTTTTAATATCAAACATCGTCACCACAGTACCGAACTCACTGCTCGACAACTCGGACCCTTCGACAGGTCGGGCCGCGCAGGCTCAGGGTGACAATGGTTACGTACTGGGCGCTTTGTCACCCTGAGCTCAGCCTGTCCTGAGCTTGCCGAAGGATCGAAGGGCGCTACTCCCTACTCACTACTCCCTACTCACTACTCACTACTCCATACTCCCTACTCACTACTCACTACTCACTACTTCTTCGTATTAATAATTACCGCCTTCACATAATTACTTTTCCTTCCCGAAGGCGCGATCACCACGGCTTTGAACACCCGTTCTTTGCCATCGGGTACTGTAATTTTCAATTGATCTTTGAATTCGAGATCCAGGTCGGAGGGATCGTAATCGTCGAGGGTATAGTAGATCTTTCCGCCTTCTACCGAAGGCTTGAGTCCCCTGATTACGTATTCAGACGCGTAAATCACTGTATCTTTGAGGCCGTATACTTCCGGCACGCGGTAACGGGTGGCGGTTTGGTCTACCCTGGCGAGGGCGCGGGCGGTTCTGACCTCGGAAAATTCTTTCCAGTTTTTGTAGGCCGGGTTGGTCCATGCGATCTCCGACAGCGCTAAGATCCGGGGGTAAATGGTAAACTCCACCTTGTTCGGTGTTTCGATATACTCCGTCCACACATTGCCTTGCACTCCTTTGACGTGTTTACGACGGCTTTCTTCCAGCTGCTGAGGCACCGGATCTGATCCGTAAATCTTTTCCATCGTAGAATACCCGCCGATGCTCAGAGGCTCCCGGTTGCGGTCAGGTCCCTGCTTATGATCCAGGTAGAGGCCATAGCTATTGGGGGTCATGATCACATCGTGGCCCTGGCTGGCCGCCGCGATTCCGCCGGTGTCTCCTCTCCAGCTCATCACCGTAGCGTTTGGCGCCAGGCCACCCTCCAGGATTTCATCCCATCCGATAATACGACGGCCTTTGCTGTTCACGTATTTCTCTATTCTCTGTATAAAATAACTTTGCAGTTCGTGTTCATCTTTCAGGTTATGGTCTTTGATTCTTTTCTGGCAGTGCGGACATTTCTTCCACTCGGCCTTGGGACATTCGTCTCCACCGATATGAATATAGGCGCTGGGGAAGATGTCGATCACCTCGTCCAGTACATTCTGAAGAAACTCAAAGGTCTGGTCTTTTCCTGCGCAGAAAACCTGGTCAAAAACGCCCCAGGTTTGGGCCGCGTCATACGGACCACCGGTACAACCCAGCTCAGGATATGCCTGGAGTGCGGCCAGGGCATGACCCGGCATTTCAATTTCGGGGATCACCGTAACGAATCTTTCTTTGGCATAGGCCACTACTTCCCGGGCTTCTTCCTGGGTATAAAAACCGCCATAAGGCGTATGGTCATAATCGCCGTCTCTTTTGTAATTTCCGATCAGGGTTTGCTTTCTGAAACCACCTACTTCAGCCAGTTTAGGATATTTCTTGATCTCCAGTCTCCAGCCCTGGTCTTCGGTAAGGTGCCAGTGGAAAACATTGAGCTTATACGACGACAGAATATCGATATATTTCTTGATAAAGCTCACCGGAAACATGTGGCGGCCTACATCCAGGTGCAAACCCCGGTAAGCAAAACGAGGTTCGTCAGTAATACTCACGGCCCCTACCTTGATATCGGCGGCTCCCGACAGAGGCAGCAACTGCACCAGGGACTGATACCCGTAAAAAAGACCGGCATTTACTCCCGACACCTCAATGTTCTGAGGCGAAACTTCCAGCTGATACGCCTCTTCATTTCCTTTCGCGGAAGAAACAAAACGGATCACATTTCTGCCGCTTTTCTTTTCGGCGGTTTTCAGGCTAATTCCGTACTGGGTATTCACATACGCCTGGAAAAGCTCGGCCATCCGCTTGCTGTCGGCATTATCGTACGATATCACCGTTGACGAAGAAAGTACAAATTCTCCGGCCTTCGCCTGAACGCTGTTGGGCTGGGGAATAATGTTGACGGGTTGCTGGGCGGGCAAAACCGTACTTACAAAAAGGGTCAATACCCCTAAAAGCAGAGATCTCATAGTTTTTTTTGGTTAATTCCTTTCAAAGATAGAGAAATCCCTTTTTTATTTACAAAAAAATTTAACTATTTATGGATTATTTATTAATTTAATTTATTTATACTTTCGAAGAATCAATTGCATGGGGTTTGACACGGATTTGCACGGATGAAATAGCCAGGAGCATTCAGCATTCAGCTATCAGCAGTCAGCTATCAGCTATCAGCCGGGTGGCGTACCACTATCAGAAGTTGCGCATACCAAGCGGTGCGGTGCGAGGCGGCCTTCCGCCCGGCTGACTGCTGATAGCTGACGGCTGAAAGCTGACCGCTGAAGGCTGAAGGCTGAAAACAAAAAAGGGTCGCCGTTTCCAGCAACCCTTCCTTGTATAAATTCAATCTCTCTTAGTCGATCAGCACGGCTTCGCCCGACTGCACATCGTTTTCTACGGTCTTGAATTTCACATCCCGTTTTACGGTTCCGTTACGGTATTGTACGTTTACGCGATCGTTTCGGTTAGCTACTTTTTGTACGTTCAGGGGTCTCACCGGCTGGCGGTCTTCCGAGTCGCCCGACTTATTGGTTTGCAGGGCGGGATTGGCCTGGCGCGGTGGTGGAGCCACTTGCTGGAAACGGAGTTCTTCTACCCCGGCTTTCATCAGGAAACCTACCGTTTCGGCATTTACCTTTTTGAGGAAGCTCTGGAAGAGCTCCACGCCCTCGAATTTATAGATCAGCAAGGGATCTTTCTGTTCGTAGGAGGCGTTTTGCACCGACTGTTTCAGGTCGTCCATATCCCGGAGGTGCTCTTTCCATTCCTGGTCGATAATGCCCAATGAGATGGCTTTTTCAGTGGCCAGGATAAGTTCCCTACCTTCTGACTCTACCGATTTTCTCAGGTCTCCGTACACTGCCATACGCCGGGTACCGTCGCCGATCACCGCCATATAAGGTTCGTCTACCAGGGCCTGGCGGTCGTTCAGGATATTTTTAAGTCCGGGCACGATATTCTTCCGGATATTGTCGTTTTTAGCCTGGTAATGCGCCTCAGCCAGGTCATACAGGCGGTGTGTCAGGGCCGGGCCGCCTTTGGCAAATTCTTCTTCGGAAATATCCGGTTTCATGCCCATTCTCTGCATACACCGCACTTCAAACTCCTCGTAATTACCGGCGGTCTGGGCTACGATATCCGCGCAGGTATCAAAAATAATATTGGCGATATCCAGGGCGAGGCGCTCACCGAAAAGTGCGTTTTTCCTTCGTTTATAAATGGTATCCCGCTGCACGTTCATCACGTCATCGTATTCGATAAGGCGTTTACGCATGCCGAAGTTGTTTTCTTCTACCTTGCGCTGCGCCCTTTCAATGGAATTGGTGATCATGGAGCTTTGGATCACTTCTCCTTCTTCCATTCCCATGCGGTCCATCACTTTCGCGATCCGGTCTGAGCCGAACATCCGCATGAGTCCGTCTTCCAGGCTGACAAAAAACTGGGAAGAACCCGGGTCTCCCTGGCGTCCGGACCGCCCTCTGAGCTGGCGGTCGACCCGCCGCGACTCGTGCCTTTCGGTACCGATAATGGCCAGTCCGCCCGCATCTTTGCTTTCCGGGGTCAGCTTAATATCCGTTCCCCTACCCGCCATGTTGGTGGCAATCGTTACCGTACCCGGCTTACCGGCTTCTGCCACAATGTCTGCCTCGCGGGCATGTTGCTTGGCATTAAGAACCTGGTGAGGGATTTTTTTCAGGGTGAGCATACGGCTCAGGAGTTCTGAGTTTTCCACGGAGGTGGTACCTACCAGCACCGGACGGCCGATACCGACCATCTCGTTGATCTCCTCCACTACGGCATTGTATTTCTCCCGCACGGTCTTGTACACCTTGTCTTCGCGGTCATCCCGGATCACTGTTCTGTTGGTGGGGATAGAGATCACATCCAGCTTATAGATTTTCCAGAATTCTGCGGCTTCGGTTTCGGCGGTACCGGTCATACCGGCCAGCTTATGGTACATCCGGAAATAATTCTGAAGGGTGATGGTGGCGTAGGTCTGCGTAGAATCTTCCACTTTCACGTTTTCCTTGGCTTCCACGGCCTGGTGAAGTCCGTCAGACCACCGGCGTCCGTCCATGATCCTGCCGGTTTGCTCGTCCACAATCTTCACTTTACCGTCCATGGTCACGTAATCCACGTCTTTTTCAAACAGCGTATAGGCTTTTACCAGCTGGTTGACAGCATGAATACGTTCGGCTTTGGTGGAGTAATCTTTGATCAGCTCGTCGTTTTTCAGGATCTTATCTTCCGGACTCAGGTCTGATTTCTCAATAGCACCCATTTCAATGCTGAGGTCGGGCATGATAAAGAACTGGGGATCTTGTCCCTGTGCCGACAAGTAGTCAATTCCTTTGTCGGTCAGTTCTACCGAGTTATTTTTTTCTTCAATGGTAAAATAGAGCGGCGCGTCTGCTTCGGGCATCAGCTTCTGATTTTCCGCAATATAGATGGCCTCAGTATCGAGAAGCAGTTTTTTCATCCCGGTTTCCGACAGGAATTTGATCAGAGGCTTGCTTTTGGGCAAACCCCGGTGGGCTCGGAAAAGGGACAACCCGCCTTCCTTCTTATTTCCTTCCGCAATCAGTTTTTTGGCCTCTACCAGGTAGCCGCCTACCAATTGCTTCTGCATTTCTACCAGCTGGGAAACGCGGGGTTTCAGGGTATTGTAAAGTTCGTCATCGTTTTTACGGGTCATGGGGCCGGAGATGATCAGGGGCGTACGGGCGTCATCCACCAACACGGAGTCTACCTCATCCACCATGGCGAAGTGGTGTTCCCGCTGTACCAGTTCTTCGGGGTCGCTCACCATATTATCCCGGAGGTAGTCGAACCCGAATTCGTTATTCGTACCGTAGGTGATGTCTGCGTTGTAGGCTTTTTTCCGCTGTGGAGAGTTGGCCCGGTGTTGATCGATACAATCGCAGGTGATGCCGTTAAACTCAAAGATAGGCCCCATCCATTCGGAGTCTCTTCGGGCCAGGTAGTCGTTCACCGTCACGATGTGTACGCCTTTGCCGGCCAGGGCGTTCAGGAAAGCCGGGAAAGTCGCCACCAGGGTTTTACCTTCCCCTGTAGCCATTTCCGAAATATTTCCTTTGTGCAGGGCCGCTCCGCCGATAATCTGCACATCATAATGCAGCATATTCCATTTCATCAGGTTGCCGGCGGCGTACCACTCATTTTTCCATACTGCCTTATCCCCTCTGATTTCAATGTGACTTTTGGTCATGGCCAGTTCCCTGTCAAGGTGACTGGCGGTCACTTCCAATTCTTCATTTTCGGTGAATCGTCTTGCAGTTTCTTTTACAATCGCGAATGCCTGGGGGAGAATCTCCAGCAGCACCACTTCCAGCTCTTCATTTCTTTTCAGGGCCAGCTCATCCACTTTTTTAAAGACCGCCTCTTTCTGATCAATGGACAAGTCGCCGTTAGCTTCCTCTTTCAGAGAGGCAATTTCCTGGTCAATATGGGCCAGTTTTTCCTGGATATAGTTTTTCAGATCCAGGGTTTTCTGCCGAAACTGATCATTATTTAAAGCCGCCAGTTTAGCAAACTCCACATTTGTGGCGTCTACATAAGGACTTAACACTTTGATATCTTTTTCCGATTTTGTACCAAAAACTTTGGCAATCCCTTTCGTGAGAAAATTAAGCATAAGGTTTATGACGTACTGTCGTAGTTTAATTACACTGCAAATTTATTTAATAACAACGTTCGGTTGTCAATAATAATGCGGTAATTCCAAAAATCGGGATAAGCGGACAAATTGGCAGGATGAGTAGTTATGAGTAGGGAGTAGTGAAATGAAGAGAGATGAAAATCAATCAGGTTGTTCATCCTGTATTGAATTGAAGGCCTAACCTCTGGTGATAAGGTGCAATATCCCGCTACGGCTGCCCGGGTGAAGGTTACCAGGCAGTCGTAGTATTTTCGTACCAAAGCCTCCGCTTACTGCTTATCCAGGCGAATGGCCACCCAGTCGATCAGCTCACGAGACTGTTTCAAGGCATTTTGGGAAGTGGTAACAAACAAATTACCATCATACCCTAACGTAAGATGAAGGACTTCATAAAGCGCATTGAAGCGATCCAGCGCTTTTTTATCCAAAGCATGCAAACCGGTTCTGTACCAGTCCACATCTTTCCGGCCTTTTTTCTTAGCGCCTAACAGTTCGTCTAATGCTACGAGTAGGCCGTTATACATAGTATTTCCTGCCATCCGGACATATTTTTTGTCCTGATAAAGGTCACCGTCTTTCCGGGCCTTTTCTGATAAAATAGCCCGGGCGTTATCTAAGTACCTCCGGGCTTCATCAATAGGGTGGGTGTGAATTGTCATATTGATTTTTTTGTTCTTATGCGCGTATAACAAAAACGGGGAAGATTTGGTTTGCGGGTAAAAGAGTATATTTGATATAACTATAAGCTACCCCCTGCTTTTTGCATAAACAAGGTATTTATAAAGAGGAGCTAAACGGTTAAAACCTTATAATCTTCGATCTTCTCTTCGCGATTTCCAGGACTGCTCCGTTTTTCAGAACCAGGTGGGGCCGGTGACCATTGGTTCTGCACAACTTTACGTACGCCGGGTTAACCAGGTGTTTCCGGCTTATCCGAACAAAATGGGTAATGCGTTCTTCATAACGCAACAGTGTTTTTGCAGTCAGTATTTTTTCTCCGCCTTTCAGGTGTATCAGGGTGTAGTTATCTATCCCTTCAAGAAAGATTATTTCGGACAATAGTGGCAGCTCCATAATGGTTTATTTTACCGGATTCAAAGCTCTTTGGCTGTGTACCGCAGAACATATCTGCCAAGTAAAATCAAACTCCCGTTTTTTCCATGAAAAAGATAATAACCGGTCTTTATTTCGAATAACCGGTAGAATTAAGCATTGAGATGTAGTAAATAATGAAGCGCCCGCTTTTCATTTATCCAAAATCCCTAGCAGGCTCCTCACCCGCTCCAGGTAATTCGGGCGGGGGATCAGGTTATTTTCTTTCAGGTGGCGATGCAGCTTCAGGCCGCCCTGACGTGAGGGTTGGAGGCTCTCGCCGTCTGCTATGCTGATCTCTTTGCGTGCGTGGTCATAGCCCGTCATGTGATCAAGATTAACCGTGAGATTATGCCTGATCGAAAAGAAGTTATGATCGAGCTCCAGTATTTTCCGGTATTTCCCAAGGTTGCGGTAGGCTTTGATCACCTCTCCCGACACCATGTGAAAGTCTGACATTACGCCGTCGGCTGTCACGTAGTTGATGTCATTTATAGGGATGACACGACGGCGCCCGCCGGCCAGATGAATGGTCAGGCGGTCACTGACCGTGCCGCTTTTCAGGATGTCGATCAACCCCTGAAGTGTTTCGGCAGCCTCTTTTTCCGACATCCTGTCTTTCAAGCGGTCAACCGCCCTGCTGAGCGAGGCCTTATCAATGGGTTTGGTCAGGTAGTCTATGGCCGCATATTCAAAGGCCCGGGTAGAGTAGTCATACTCCCGGTAGGCGGTCATGAATATGGCCTCAAAAGTGACCGGCGAACCTTCGCTCAACAATCTGTCGATCACATCAAAAGAAGTTCCATCCTCCTCAATTTCAATATCAAAGAATACCAGATCAGGCGAAGACTCCAGGATCAACTTATGAGCAGACAGCACTCCTTTAGCCCGGCCGATCACCTCTATTTCGGAGTGGTATTTACCCAGGGTCAGGCGGAGCAGGTCGTAATCTTTGTCGAGGTCTTCTATAATAATGGTTCGTATTTTCTTCATCGGTCTGTATCTAATTGCTTTCTTTAAAGTCCATCCTGATCCTTACAACGGTGCCTCCGCCGGGTCGGTCGTTTACTTCTACCGAAATATCGTAACCCACCTGGTTAAGGCTTTCGATCCGCCGGCGTACTACTTCGGTACCCAGTGAGCGGTATTTCCGGATAGATTGCTCCCGGATCCGGCGGGCGGCCTCCCGGCCGATGCCGTCGTCTTCGACTGTACACAGGATCACTTCTTCCTCTTCCAGCTCAAAGGTGATCAGGAGCCTGCCCCGCCGGCCCAGATCCTGGAAACCATGCTTGATGGCATTTTCTATAAACGGCTGGATCAACAGGGGTTGCACCTGCAGGTCAGCCGGGTTCAGCGGCGGCACCAACAGGATTTTATAGTCAAAATTGTCTTTTTGCTCTTTCTCGAAATCGATATAGGTGGTCAGCAGCCGGATCTCCTCTTCGAGTGGAATCTCCAGTTTTAATACAGAAACGGGCGTGTTTTCATCCGATACGGATGCATTGAGAAAGCCCCGTATAAGATGACCCAGCTTAACTACATTTTCTGCGGCCTGCTCACTGTGATTATTCAGTATCTGGCCCTGAAGGGTCTGTAAGACATTGAAAATAAAATGCGGATTCAGCTGGGCCTGACTACTCTGTACCTGCAGCAGCTTTATCCGGCGGTTAAGATCCTGAGCCCTGGCCGTCTGTTTTCTCAGCTTACGCCCCTGCAGATACTGCCGGCCGGCCATTACGCCTATCAGGCCAATCAGCAGGCCTCCGATGCCCAGCGCATATTTATAAAACACCGGCGAACGGTACAGCGGTAGGCTTACGGTGAAGCTCAAGTGCGTGGCGGGGTGGTTATCTGCATCGACCAGCCCCCGTTTGCTGCGTATTTCTATCCGGTATTTACCGGTAGGCATATTGGTCAGGTAAATGGCATTGTCTTTCTGCCATTCCGACCAGTCGTTCATAAACCCCGGGATACGGTAGCTGAACTCCGATGCGGCACTCTTATCCTCTCCTACCGACTCCACTTCTATCCTTACTTCGTTTTTGCCGGGTTCCAGCGCTACGGCAGGCAAATGTTCATAATCAAAGGGCAGACGCCGGTTGTTGATCCGGCGGATAAAGGTACGCAGCGGGGCCGGGTCAAAAGACAGGCGGGTGGGATCCAGCACATTCAGCTCGGTACCCGTACATATCCATATTTTGCCATCGGAAGCTTTGAAGAAGCCGTTTTGTCCGGGTTCTATACCCATGAACCCGTTGTGATGATTGAATACCTTGACCACCCGTTCTTCTCCATTCTTATACAGGGCTTCGAGGTCAATGACATACAGGTTGATATTATCACCAGCCATAAAATATCGCTCGTTGATCTGGCCCATGAAAGCCACGGGCTGGTCAGCAAAATAACGTTCAAAAACGGGTCGGAAACAATCTGCTTCCCGATCATATTTGGCCAACCCCTCCGGGTTAACCATAAAACTTCCCGCCCATAAGCCCCCGTAGCTGTCAAAATACAGGCTGACCGTACTTTCGAGCGGCATTTTGCCGTTGGTCCTGGTATAGTATTTAAACACCTTTATGTCCGGATCATAGCGGGCCACCCCGGCACGGCCACCAAACCAATAATACCCTGCTGAATCTACTGCCGCGCACAAAACCCAACGAGGGTACTGAAACATAGCAGCGGTGTCCCTGATGATCACGCTACGATGCGGCGGTCGGCTATCTACGAGATTAAACCCGCCCTGCCCCGTGGCGATGATACGATCCCGTCGGGGATCTTCAGCAAGGTAAAAATAAGACAGCATAGCCGTATCCCGTGGAATATACTTCCAGGAGCGGTCAGTTTCTCTCACTAGGGCCCCGGAAATATTGGGAAACCACAGCTTTCCGTGCCGGTCTCTGAGCGGATGATAATACCAATCGTCACCACCAGGCCTGGTAAATGAAGGGCCGCCCATTTGTTTAAAGACCCGGGCTATTTCCGACACATAATTGCGATAAGTATGTAAATCCCGCCCGTCATACCGCTGTAACGGGGAACCGTAATTGCTGATCCAGATATTTCCCCCGCGGTCCTCCGCCACACCCCAGGCGTAGGGTACCTCCTGCCGCGTAAAATACCGGAAGCCATTCAAAAACAAGCACCTGAGCCCCTGTTCGGAAGGAAAGTAAACCCGATGGGAATGTTCTGCCAATTGATAAGCACCATCGCCACCACTCATAAAATCAGAAGAAAGCGGGGATACCCGTCGCTCTCCGGAATGATACAGCCAGGCACGGTTTTGATGACTGAAAACAAAGCTAAAGCCCGGATCCGCATTCAGCGAAAGCTTTTCTCCTTTAAGACTAAAGCGAAGCTGCCGGCTTCTCTTTTTAAGGGAATAGATTTCAGTGACATCGTCTGTGTTTACACTAACCAACACATGATTACCAATTCTTATAAGATGCTGGTTCCGGCTTGAAAAGGCCTCCAGAGGTATAAACCGGTTGGTTGTTTCATCCAGCCAGTACACTTTCCCCTTATCATCGTTCAGATACAATTCTTCTTCCACCTGATCGGAAATCAGCCGATTAGCTCCCGACGGCGCTTTCACTCCGGTAAAGACTAACTTGTTTTTGCTTATCCGGAAGAGCGAGTCATTTTTGATCAATACCACTGCTCCACGATGTTCTGTTGCACAGGAAAAACGTTCTTTACTAAAAATAAAATTGGTAAAGATCTGGCCGTCAAACTTTCCCAGGCCCAGATTATGATATTCCACCCAGATATTTGATTCCGAATCTTCAAAAAGCCGGTGAATAGCATAAGAAGCCAGCCCATCACGCAGATAAAAATTCTCAAAGCGCTCGCCGTCAAACTTACTCAGACCGAGCTTGGTGGCGGCCCATACATACCCTCTGCTGTCTTCAAAGACAGAGATCACCTGCATCTGGGCCAGGCCATCACGCACGGTATAATCTTTTACCGGTAAATGCTGTGCGAAACAGCAGTGCAGGCTAAAAAGAAAAAATATGAATGCGGGCCGGTTCAATAGGGTAAATTTCAGGGTTAGGTTCAATCAGGATCTTAAAATTAGTGTAAAATATTAAATGATGCTTCAATTAAATGCTAAAAAATAGGCTTTAAAAACTTTTTTTCGGTCGTCCCTCCCTTCGCCAGGGCAAAAAATTACCAACTGTTTGAAATAAGTACCGGTTGTTATCTCTAGTCACCGTAAAGATAATATTGCCATCTATATTTATGCTCCGGATCCGAAACATCCCCCATCTGTAACCCTTTTTTAATTAAAACTATATAAATGTTATGAGATCAAAATTTATCTATTCGCTGTTAGCAGGATCGCTGCTATTTTTCAACTGTGAAGGCCCGGAAGGTCCTCAAGGACCTGCCGGTCGGGAGGGTACCGCGGGGAAAGACGGAACTGCGGGGAAAGACGGAACTCCCGGGAAAGATGGTGAGACCGGCCCTGAGGGACCTGCAGGACAGGATGCCTCCTCCAATGTAAAATCTACGGGATGGTTCAAGCCCGACTTCTCAGATGCCGATATTTCATCTTTAAACCATACGAAAGATGCTTCCGGGAATGTTTATCAGTCGTACATTTATATGACGATGAAAGACAAGACCCAGCCTATAATTACAAAAGAAGTAATAGACAACGGCCTAATTCTCATTTACTTTAAAGTGAAAACCCTCATTTACAACCAAGGGGAAGCCGGATACGACCTGGCAGAAAGATTCTGGGGTGGTATTACCAGTTACGGTTCAAGCAATTACTTTAAAATCGCAGGACGTGAACAAAATAAATACGAAGACTTCGCTTATCTGTCATGCACAGCCTCTAATTTCAATGTAAACTATTGGGAAGTCTATGCCTATATGACAACACCTTCTACCCAAATCTATGTTAACGGAGCCTACGAATATACATCAACCGCTCCTGAAATGGTGAATAAATCAAATAGTTTTTACCGGGAGCTGTTTCATGTAAACATTCCTGAAATGAGGCTTATAACGGTAACGGCTTCGGCTTTAGGCCGGCTCAAAAACCTTGATTTCAGCAACTATGAAGAAGTTAAAATGGCCTTGAACCTGGAAGACTAAGTGTATTTCGATTTTTGTAAATTACTATGCTTATCGGTATCCCTTGAATTATACCAGGGGGTATCGATAAGTCGATTTCTATTGCGCACAAAACATATACTTATACTTCCGGCTTTAATCTACCCCATTAATAAACCTATGAAATAGCCATGAGCTTTCAGCAATCAGCTATCAGAGGTAAGATACACCAACCGGCCGATGAATAAAGCTAATAGCTGATAGCTGAAGGCTGAAAGCTAAAATTTATACAGATGAAATAGCCATGAGCTTTCAGCTATCAGCTTTCAGAAATTCGGCACACCAACCGGCCGATGAATAAGCGAAGCGTCGCCCGGCTGACTGCTGATAGCTGAAGGCTGAAAGCTAAAATTTATACATATGAAATAGCCATGAGCTTTCAGCTATCAGCTTTCAGAAATTCGGCACACCAACC
>CAYRGN010000010.1:18236-89354 GCA_964423865.1 uncultured Lacihabitans sp. | reverse complement strand
CAACAACAATTGCGATTCTTGTTCAAAAAAGCAAAAGAATTAAATGTTCAAGTTGTTCTAATTTAGCAACTTGAACATTTACGTCAATGGTAGCGTAGTCGAGAACCGCACACTTTAACAAGACCTTTTTAGGCAGCCCCATTTCAGCACGTACCCCACTTTTTCCTCTAAAGAAAATTCAAAAGGGATCCAGTCTATCGGGATCCCTTTTTTCTCCATACTCCTGAAAAAAGTCATCTGTCGCTTGGCATAGCGGTGAATCTCGGTTTCCAGACGGGAATACATCTCGTCGTAACGCAAAAAACCCAGGAGAAATGCCGAAATGTATTTATATTCCAGGCCATAATATTCCAGCATCTCCGGGCTGACCCCGGAAGCCAGCAGTTCTTCCACCTCCCCAATCATATTCTGGCGCTGTATTCTTTCCTTCAGACGCTCTGAAATCCGCGCCCTGCGCCACTCCACCGGCGGATTGAGCCCAAATACCCGAAAATCATACCTGGCCCTGTCCGGAACCTCCCCGTTTTCCTTTTGGAATGCCGCAATTTCCAAAGCGCGGATCTTCCGCTTGCGGGTAGAAGGCCGGTGCTCTCCCAGCATGCGGTCAAGCGCTTCGTCCGGTAACACCTCCAGTTCCTGTCTTAGCGCCGCATTCTCCGGGATAAACGTATTAGAAAAGCCCTGGATCAGGCTTTGGATGTACAGGCCCGTTCCCCCGCAGAGCACGGCTCGGTCCGTTTGTATCGAATGGAAATCTTCCTGGAAACGCGCCAGGTTATATTTCTCCCCCGGCTCCATGACATCGATCAGGTGATAAGGCACCCCTTCGTACGCTTCCAGGTCCTTGCCGGTTCCCACATCCATACGGCGGTATACCTGCCGCGAATCGGCCGAAATAATTTCACTTCCGGTGGCTTTGGCCAGCGCCACCGCCAGGGCGGTCTTCCCCGAAGCCGTAGGCCCCAGGATTACTGTAATTTCTTCCTCCATATCATCTTTATGCTTCCCCGGTTGATCACGTCAAACCCGGGTCCCTCCACCGGTATGCGCTTCCCCTCTGCGTCTACCCGGTAACGGATGGGCGGCAATTCCCCTGCCCGCTCAAAACCCAAGGCCTCGTAAGACGCCCCCGAAGACCATTCCCGGTCTACGTACGTCATCACAGAATCAGGATCCTTTTCCCGCACAAAACCCTTCAAAAGGCGGGAAAATCCACCCTGTACATGACAATGACGAAGAACGGCAAAGCGGATCATTTCATAAGAACGCGTGCCGTCGCGAAACACCCTGGCGCCCGAAAAGGTCATCACTGCCATCAGCAGTTCTTTTGTGTCGGGTTTCTCTTTCAATACCCGGAAATACTTTTCCGGCAGAAACAGGCCGTACTTGATTTTCGCCGCGGTACTGCCCTGGAGATGATTCGCTTCCAGGAAGACATCGGCCTCCGGACCCGAAATTCGCCGCACCACGCACAAACGCCCCGGTATTTTCTCCAGCAAACCCAGCTTTGACTTCACCCGCGACTCCACAATTTCCCGGCGGAACCGCCAATGGTCTTCCCATACCGTCACATCGCCCTCCGGCGGCACCTCCCCTATGCGGCAATATGCAAAGGAAATATCCGTTTTAAAAGAAGAGATCCACTCCCGGAAACTTGTCAAAGCTTACTTTTTAAGTATTTGCAAAATTTTTTCTAAAGCTATACGTTAGAAACCAAAAAACGAAGATAATTTGCGTATATAAATACTTTCCTTTTTCTAAACGTAAAATTATGAGAACAGCGCTAATAGCCGTTTTTGCCCTCTTTTCCCTGACCACTTTTGCTCAATCTGATTACTTGAAATACAAGAAGATTGAGGCGGACGAATATTACCAGGCCGGCCGGTACTGGGATGCATTCTTTTTATACCGAAACCTGGCCAAAACTCCCGACTTCCAGGGCGACTACACCATTGAAGACCAGATAAAAAACAGCTCGCGTGCCATGTTTCACTGGAAAAAAACCGAAGATTACCGGGCGTTCCAGCAATACGAAACGGCCAAGTCGCACATGAAAGAACTGCTGGTGCTGAACCCTTATGATCCGCACCGCGGACTTTTACCCGTACTTACCCTGGAGCTGGCCAACCAAATGAAACGCCGGGCCATTGCTAGCCGTACCGAAGAGGGGGCCGCCGACTATCTTAACCGCGCCCTGAGATTCTATAACCTGGCCCTGGAAGAAGGACTGAAAGACGAAATGGTGTTCTCCTTTATCCGGCAGGTAGAAAGTGCTCTGGAGAAAAACCCTTATGCCTCCAAGATCAAGCAGCCTACCACGTACGATATTAATTATCAGAAAGATAAAGCAGAGAAAGCGAGAACCATCGAGATTCTCAACCAGGAAAACAACCCACTGTAACAGGGAGGTTACCCCACCATTTTCTCTACCGGAGCAGATTCTATACCCAGCAGTCCAGACGATTCAAGATGTCCTTCCCGGAAAAGATCCGTATCTTCCAACAGGGATTTTCCATAGGAAGGAATCATCTCCTGGAGGCGGGGTTTCCAGGCTTCTATTTTATCCGGGAAGCAGCGCGACAGCAGCTCCAGCATGATGGCCACCGCGGTAGAGGCGCCGGGAGAAGCCCCTAGAAGCGCGGCCATACTGCCGTCTGCCGCATTGACAATCTCTGTGCCGAATTCCAGTACGCCCCCTTCTTTTTTGTCTTTTTTGATCACCTGTACCCTTTGTCCGGCCACTTCCAGCTCCCAGTCTTCCGACTTCACATAGGGCAGATATTCTCTCAGGGCTTCTACTTTTTCATCCTGAGATTGGCTCACCTGGTTGATCAGGTACTTGGTCAGGTCCATGTTATCCAACCCTACCCTGATCATCGGCAAAATATTGTGGGTATTGATAGAACCGGGAAGGTCCAGTAAAGAGCCGTTCTTTAAGAAACGGGTGGAAAAGCCGGCGTAAGGGCCAAACAGCAACGCCCTTTCCCCATCGATAAAACGGGTATCCAGGTGAGGCACCGACATGGGCGGGGCGCCCACAGCTGCTTTCCCGTACACCTTGGCGTCGTGGCGCCTGATCACTTCCTTATTTGTACATCTCAACCATTGCCCGCCCACCGGGAAGCCGCCGTAGGCCTTTCCTTCCGGAATGTCCGACTTTTCCAGCAAGGGCAAAGAGCCTCCGCCCGCGCCGATGAACACAAAACCCGTATGAAATTCGGTTTTCACGTTCGTGGTCAGGTTTTTCGCCACCACTTTCCATTTCCCATCATCCATTCGGGTAAGATCTTTTACTTCGTGGGCCAGTTTAACCGTTACATTTTTCTCAAACATGAGGTATTTCAGCATTTTCCGGGTGAGCGTACCGAAGTTCACATCCGTACCCCACTCTGCCCGGGTAGCCGCCACCGGCTCCGCAGAGTCACGCCCCTCCATAATGAGCGGAGCCCACTCCCTGATCTTCTCCGGGTCATCGGTAAACTTCATTCCCTGGAAAAACCGGTATTGCTGCAGGGTTTCATAACGCTTTTTCAGGAATTCCGTGTTCTTTTCACCGAACACAAAACTCATGTGGGGTATGGTATGGATAAAATCTTCTGGCGCATCTACCAGTCCTTGTTTCACCAGGTACGCCCAATATTGTTTGGAAATCTCAAACTGTTCAAATATTCTCACCGCCTTGCTGCAATCCACACTTCCGTCTTCTTTCTGAGGCGTATAGTTCAGTTCGCATAGGGCGCTGTGCCCGGTACCCGCATTATTCCACGCGTCAGAACTCTCCGCCGCAGGGGCATCGAGACGCTCAAGAATGTGAATGGAAATATCCGGATTCAGTTCCTTTAGGATGGAGGCCAGTGTTGAACTCATGATGCCTGCGCCGATCAGCACCACATCCGAGTGTACGATTTGTTTTGAAGCTGCCATTGAGTCGTTCGTTTTCTCCTGTAAAAATAATCACCCCTATTGAGAAACATTCCAATTAGCCGAATTATCGTGGCTCCCGCCAAATAAAAGTCAAATATATGCTTTTTAAATGCTATTTTGAAAAGGGATATGTGCGTGGAACGGCTGAGGCGTTTGAGGTTAGATATTAGAGGTTAGAGACGCACGGCGATTAAATTTGGCCAATGGTCTACGTCTTTTTGTTCCATTGCAGATCTTTCTCTATCTTTTCACCTTATTAATTAGCAAACCTAATCCTATGAAGCGTTTTTTCTTATCCTTATTTTTGATCTGCATTCAAATGGCCGGCATAGCCCAGGTCACGCTGGACTACTACCTGCCTGCCGGACAAACGTATAATCCGAAGATTCCCACCCCCCAAGATTTCCTGGGCTACGAAGTGGGGGAACGGCATGCCACGCCCTACGAGGTCAACGCCTATTTTCGGGAACTGGCACGGCATTCCGACCGCATGAAGGTGGAAACCTACGGCCATAGCTACGAAAAACGGGAGCTGCTGCTGGTCACTTTCACTTCCCCCGCCAACCTGTCGCGCCTGGAAGATATCAAAACGGAACATAGAAAACTCACCGACCCCGTCCTTTCCAAAGCACTCAAAATCAAAGACATGCCGGTGGTCATCTGGATGGGCTATTCGGTGCATGGCAATGAGGCCAGCGCCATCAATGCCTCCCTCCTGGCGGGTTATCACCTCGCCGCAGCCCAGGGAGCGGAAATAGACGCTCTCCTGAAAGACGCGGTGATTCTGGTAGACCCCTGCCTGAATCCCGACGGCGCCACCCGGTTTTCTACCTGGGTAAACAGCAACAAAAGCGAGACCCTGGTTTCTGACGGCAACAGCCGGGAGTTCAGGGAAACCTGGCCCGGAGGCCGCACCAACCATTACTGGTTCGACCTGAACCGCGACTGGCTCTATCAACAGCTTCCGGAAAGCCGGGGAAGGCTGGTAAAGTTCTACGACTGGAGGCCCAATATTCTCACAGATCACCACGAAATGGGAACCAATTCCACCTTTTTCTTCCAGCCCGGTATCCCGTCGAGAACCCACCCGCTCACCCCGCAAAGCAATATCGACCTGACTTCCAAAATAGGCACTTACCATGCCAAAGCCCTTGATAAAATAGGTTCAGCCTACTATACCAAAGAGAATTACGACGATTTTTATTACGGAAAAGGCTCTACCCTGCCCGATGTCAACGGCTCCATTGGTATCCTCTTTGAACAGGCTTCTTCCCGCGGACATTTACAGGAAAGTGTAAACGGCCTTCTCAGTTTTCCGTTCACCATCCGAAACCAGTTTGTGACCACCCTATCTACCCTTCAGGCCGGTAAAGAAATGAGAGAGGAGCTGCTGGCCCACCAAAGGGATTTCTACGGACAAAAAGCCTCGGGCGATGTCAAAGCCTACGTTTTCGGCAGCGCCCATGACCCTGTAAGTACCTGGGAAATGGTGAATATGCTGAAAAGAAACCAGATAGAAGTGTACCGGATCAACAAAGCCGGAAAGATAAACGGCATCGATTTCCGGGAAGAAGACAGCTATGTGGTACCCATGGATCAGGCCCAGCATCGCCTGATTACGTCTATGTTTGAAAAAAGAACTACATTCCAGGACAGCGCCTTTTACGATGTTTCGGCCTGGACCACCCCGCTGTGCATGAACGTGCCGTACGCCGAAATAAAAGGTGCGGTATCCCTGGGCCGGAAGGTGGAGGATAATCCCTTCCCCGCCGGAAAAGTGGTGGGTGACGGCACCGCAGGTTACCTGTACGAGTGGGACAGCTACTTCGCTTCCCGGGCTACGTACGAATTGCTCTCTCACGGCTACACCCTCAAATACGCATCAGAACCGTTTACGGTGGTGATCAACGGGAAGGAGAAGGAATTTAGTTACGGCACGGTGCAGGTACTTGGAAACAACGTTCGCCCCCTGCTGGAAAGTCTGGCCGCCCGCGACGGCATCACCTTCTACGGGCAGTCGACCGGCCTGACCACCAAAGGCATTAACCTGGGAAGTGAAAAATTCAGGATGATGCAGAAACCCCAGGTGCTGATGATCACCGGCGACGGCGTTGACGCCAACGATGCCGGCGAAGTCTGGCACCTCCTCGATACCCGGGTAAACCTGCCCCTTACCTTTTCTGACATCACCCAGGTGAACCGCATGAACCTGGCCAAATACAGCCATATTGTGCTGAATAACGGACGATATGGAGAGCTTTCCGCCGAAAGAATCAAAGCGTACGTAGAAAGCGGGGGTACGCTCATTGCCTTAGGAGAAGGCGCTACCTGGGCCGCCCGCAACAAAATTGGTTCAGCTACCTTTAAACCGGGCGTAGCAGCCGACACCCGCGGCAAAAAACTACCCTATGCGGATCAGAGTACCATTAACGGGGCCATGTCTACCGCCGGCACTATATTTGAAACCCAGATCGACATCAGTCACCCCCTGTGCTACGGTTACAAACAGCTCTATCTGCCTCTATTCAAGGTCAACAATACCGTTTTTGAAGACACTCAAAACGCCTTTAATACTCCGGTGATGTTTACGGAGAATCCATTGATGGCAGGATATGTGCATCCCAAAAACCTGGAACGTATCCGGAGAAGCCCGGCGGTGGTGGCCCAGCGCGTAGGCGGGGGACAGGTGATCAGCTTTACCGACAATCCGAATTTCCGGGCTTTCTGGTACGGCACGAACAAACTGTTTCTCAATGCCATTTTCTTCGGTAAGAGCATCGGCGGCGGAAGATTCGGAGAGTAAGAAATTAATGGTTAATGATCAATGGTTAATGGTTAATGAAATGGACAATCCATCATTAACCATTAACCATTAAAAATTAACAATTACCTCACTATTTTGTATTCCACGCGGCGGTTAAGGCTGCGGTTTTCTTCTGTGTCGTTAGGAGACACGGGCCGTGAGCTGCCGTATCCCGTGAAGCGGATCCGTTTTCCTTCCACTCCTTTGTCAATCAGGTATTTCCGTACATTGAATGCCCGGTCCAGTGATAATTTTCGGTTGGCGGTAGAATCGCCCCGATTATCGGTATGGCCTTCTACCTGGATGATCAAACCGGGGTTCTCCTTCAGGTAGGCGGCCAGCTTATCCAGCTGTTCGTACGATTCTCTCAGTACGATGGCCTCGCCCAGGTTGAAATACACTTTGTCGAGCTTAAAAGCCGTGGCCTCTTCGTTAAGTTGCTCCCCTACAGAAGGAGAAGGCGCTTCTGCCTGAACCGCTGTTTCCTGGAGAGGTTCTACATAAATATCCTTTTCAAAGCTACCCGCCTTCAGGAAAAGCTTCAGGTTGAGCGACTCTTCCAGGTCTTCATATCCCGGTGCAGAAACCCGGAAACGGATCTCTTCGTCGTTGACCAGGAATTCATATTTTCCCGTACGCGAAGTCTGAAGGGAGTCGATCTCGGCATTTTGTGCCGCACATACAATTTTCGCGTTAATGGGTTCACCCGTGGCCGCGTTCAGAATACGGCCATAAATCCTGAAATCCTCTGCTTTAAGGGGAAACTCTTCCACGGGTGTCTCGGTAACGGGCTTCCTGTCTTTCGGATTATGGATCCGGATTCCGTTAAAATTCCAATACTGAAAAGTTCCTTCCGCGTCGGCATCGTACTCAATCAGGTCAATTTTTTCGTATCCTGGTGGAATTTTTTCAAAATACACTTTGAAAAAATACTTTTTACCAGCTTCTACCTCTTTTCTTTCGGGCGACACCGGGATATTCACCGCTTTGATAAACTTAAACCGTTGGCCATCGGACAACACCACCTGAGATCCTCGCTGAAAACTGATGGTTTGTCCACCACCCAATCTTTCCCTGAACAGCTGAAGCGCCTGCTGCCGGTTCAGTCCCATATCTTTCAGACGACGGCCAATCTCGGGATTTTCCTTCATAAACCGGTCGAAATCGTCCTCTTCCGACTTATCGTAAAACTGCATGTGAAAAACCGTATACTCCGAAGTAATCTCGATTTTGTTGATGAATACATTTTGAGCCGACTTTCTTTCAATGGAAGGGTTGGGAGTCACCTGGGCCGGAACGGACAGGCTCCCGAGAAAAAAGAGGGTGATAAGCTGTAAAGTTCGCATAGGTATAAATTTAGTCCAGGGGTACGGCCCCGGGTTTCAGGTTCCCGGAGATGTACATCCTCATTCTTACTGGTTTAACGGTCAAATATAGAAACATGTTACCCCAAAACACGTTAAAAAATGTTAAACACAATAAAATGTTACAAACCAGGGGCTTAACAGGCAGTATAGAATGTCCCCTTTTTTTTGAATCATAAACTTGCTTCCAATGCAGAAAAAAAGTGCTACCTTTGTATCCCGTAATCAATCATTATCGATATGCCATTGAGCGGGAAAAAAAGAAAGCCAAAGTACATTTTTGTCACGGGGGGAGTAGCCTCCTCACTGGGCAAAGGTATCATCGCTTCATCACTAGCCAAACTTCTCCAATCACGCGGATTTTCTGTTACCATTCAAAAGCTGGACCCCTACCTGAACGTAGACCCCGGCACGCTTAATCCGTACGAACACGGGGAATGCTACGTAACGGAAGACGGGGCGGAAACCGACCTCGACCTCGGTCATTACGAGCGCTTTCTGAACATTCCTACTTCACAGGCCAATAATGTTACCACGGGAAGAATTTACTACAATATCCTTACCCGGGAACGCAAAGGGGATTTCCTGGGAAAGACCGTACAGGTTATTCCGCACATTACCGACGAAATCAAGCGGCATATCCGCCTGCTGGGAGACTCGGGAGAATACGATATCATCCTGACGGAAATCGGGGGGTGTGTGGGCGACATTGAATCTCTGCCTTTCCTCGAAGCCGTACGCCAGTTAAAGTGGGAACTTGGGGAACACAACATGCTCACCATTCACCTCACGCTGGTGCCCTACCTGAAATCGGCCGGGGAACTGAAAACCAAACCTACCCAACACTCGGTTAAGATGCTGCAGGAGTCGGGTATTCAGCCCGACATCATTGTCTGCCGTACCGAACACCCGCTTCCCCTGGAGATCCGGAAGAAGATCGCCCTGTTCTGTAATGTGGAACTTCCGTCTGTCATTGAATCTATCGATGCCGACTCTATCTATGAAGTACCCGTGTTTATGGCCCAGGAAAAACTGGATCAGCGGGCTTTGTTCATGCTGGATATTTACAATGCTACCGACTCCGACATGAAGAAATGGAACAGCTTCCTGAAGGTATTGAAAAATCCGGAACATGAAGTCAATATAGGGCTGGTAGGTAAATACATTGAACTGAAAGACGCCTACAAATCTATTGTGGAAGCATTCATTCACGGGGGTGTCATGAACAAATGCAAAGTCAACCTCAAATGGATCCATTCCGAAGAGGTAAACAGCGACAATGTGCAGGAATTGCTGGGCGGGCTGCACGGGGTGCTGGTAGCGCCGGGCTTTGGAGACCGGGGAATCGAAGGAAAAATCGCGACCGTAAAACACGTTCGGGAAAACGGCATTCCTTTCTTTGGAATATGCCTGGGCATGCAGATGGCGGTGATTGAATACGCCCGGAATGTCATTGGATGGGAAGACGCTCATTCTACCGAAATGGAAACCCATGCCGGCCACCCGGTGATTGCCCTGATGCACGAGCAGCAAGGCGTAGAAAACAAGGGCGGAACCATGCGTCTGGGGGCGTATGCCTGCAAGGTGCAAGACAAAACCCTGGCCCGAAGCATTTACGGAAAGAGCCGGATCAGCGAGAGACACCGCCACCGCTGGGAGTTCAACAACGATTACAAAGAAGAATTTCAGAAAAATGGCATGGTGTTGAGCGGTACCAACCCAGACAACGACCTGGTAGAGATTATTGAGCTTCCAGCCCACCCGTTTTTTATAGGGGTACAGTTTCACCCCGAACTGAAAAGTACAGTTATGAACCCGCATCCCCTGTTTGTGAATTTTGTTAAAGCGGCTTTAAAGCATAAAAACGGATGAGTACTTTCAGGCGCTTGTCGGTCAGGTTATCGGATTCCGGAGAGGCTACCCGTGAGATAGAACGGGTAGCACTGGACGACCTTCCTGCCGATGACCTCCTGATTAAAGTAGCCTACTCCAGTCTGAACTATAAAGATGCCCTTTCTGCCTCCGGCAATAAGGGCATCTCCCGTTTTTATCCCCATACGCCGGGCATTGACGCCGCGGGCGTGGTGGTGCGGTCGGCCAGCCCGGAATTCAGGGAAGGCGATGAGGTGATCGTCACCGGATACGACCTGGGTATGAACACCAAAGGCGGATTTTCGGAGTACGTTTCCGTACCGGCCTACTGGGCCCTCCCCCTCCCCGGGGGCATGAATCTTCAAGAGGCCATGATGCTCGGCACAGCGGGCCTTACGGCTGCCATGAGCATAGATAAACTCCTGCATGCCGACCTCAGTGGTCAGCCGGTGGTGGTCAGCGGCGCTACCGGCGGGGTAGGAAGTGTAGCCCTGCTTATCCTGAAAAAACTGGGGATAGAAACGGTGGCGTATTCCCGGAGACCCGAAACCGCACCTTACCTGGCTTCCCTCGGCGCGGGAGAGGTGATACATGCCTGGGAAAATTCGCCCAAACCTCTTCTGAAAGGACTGTATTCAGGCGGAATAGATACGGTGGGCGGACAGACGCTCGAAAACATGATCAAACATATACGCCCCGAAGGTGCCGTGGCTCTCTGCGGCATGGCCGCCGCTTCCGAGTTCTGCACTTCCGTTTTCCCTTTTATTCTGCGGGGTATCACTTTATACGGCATAGGTTCAGCGGAGTCTTCCCTACTCTGGAAGAAACTGCTGTGGAATAAACTGGCTACCGACTGGAAACCCGATGGCCTTGAAGCCATCACCCGCACCGTTTCTCTGGAAGGGCTGGAGGCGGAGATCCTACAAATGCTGGAAGGGAAAGCCCTGGGTCGGGTGGTGGTAGCGTTATAAATCTACGAAAACAGGGCATTCGTAATCTCCACAAATTGCGTATAATCCAATTGCTCGGCACGCTTGTTCCCGTACGGGAATTCGGCCTGGCCGGAAACGGGTTTCAGGGCATTGGATAACATCTTTCGGCGCTGATTAAAGGCTGTTTTGACCACCAGCTTAAATTTTTTAAAGTCGCAGTTCAATACTTTTTCCGGGTTTCTAACCAGGCGAATCACGCCTGAATCTACTTTCGGCGGCGGATCAAACGCCCCGGGAGGAACGGTAAATGCGTATTCTATGTCGTAATAGGCCTGCAACAGCACGCTCAGTATACCGTAATCTTTGTTGCCCGGAGGCGACGCAATCCGCTGCCCTACTTCCTTCTGCACCATGCCTACTACCTCGGTTACCTGGTCTTTGTAATCCAGCACCCGGAAAAAGATCTGGGAAGAAATATTGTAGGGAAAGTTGCCAATAATTCCGAACTTCTCTTCCGGCTGTAGTCCGAGAATGCCGTTCAGGTCTGCTTGCAGGAAATCGGCGTCAAACAGGTTGGTTTCGTTAAAACCGTAATGTTCCCGGAGCCACGCTACCGATTCTGTATCGATCTCTACCAGGAAGAGGTCAAGTTCCTTCCTTTCTATGAGATATTGGGTCAGCACCCCCATGCCGGGGCCTATTTCAAGTACGGGACCGGCACTCCGGTACAAACCGGTAATCTTCTGCGCAGCCGATAAATCTTTTAAAAAATGCTGGCCCAGGTGCTTTTTGGCTCTTACTTTTTCCAATCCGGTTTCTGTTTGATGGGCAAAATTAGGCAATAATAAGACAATTCAACTGTCCGAAACTAAATTGTCTTTCAGAGTAGCACTAAATTCGGGCAATATTTCTTAGTTTTAATCCGGCATGAAAGAGCTGTCAGCTGTCAGCTATGAGCTATCAGCTATGAGCTATGAGCTTGGCGTTACGAACAAGCGAAACGCACGGGGCGGTCTTCCGACCACTGAAAGCTAAAAACTGACTGCTGATAGCTGACTGCTGATAGCTAAAATTTACAAAGCTGAAAAGAGCGAAAACGTATGGCTAACTTAAAGACGGTAACTTACCCTTCGGAATATATCAATTTCCTGGAAGATTTTGTGGAGAACACTTCCGAAATCAACTTTATCCTGAACAGCAAGGGCGAGTTTATTTTCGTGAACAATTCCTTTGTCAAAACGTTGGGCTATGAAAAAGCGGAAGTCAAAAACCGACGGATTACCGATTACCTGCATCCCCAGTTTAAAGACGACACGGTGAAGGAAATACTGGGACTGCGTTCGGGCGAACACCTCCACGATTACACCCTGGTTTTCCGGAATAAACTCAAGAAAAGGGTGTATATGCTGGGCGACATCCATTTTTCAAGGCTCAGCAATGAAACCAAAGTGTACCGCTTTATCCTGCGCGACATCACCCAGAGGCGGCGCGCCGAAGCGGCCCAAAACCTGTATTTTGCCATTGCCCAGAGCAACCTGAATACGCGTAGCCTTGAAGATTTCCTGGCCCAGGTGCATCTGAACCTCAAAAAGAACATCTACGCCAACAATTTCTTTGTGGCCGTTTTTGACAACAGCGACAGCAGTATCAACTTTCCCTACCACGTGGATGAGTTTTTTGATACGGGCCAGAATTACATGAAACGGCACCTGGGCAACGGCCTGATTGAGTATTCCCTCCTCCAGAAAAAGCCTTTGGTCTTCAACAAGGAAGAGCTGGAAGAACTGATAGAAAGGGAAAAACTCTTCATCTACGAGTCCATTCTGCCCGCCGTGCAGATCCTGGTACCCCTAAAGGTCAATGAAGAGGTGATTGGCGTGATCGGCATCAAATCCTATTCCGATGAAAACAAGTTCAGCAGCAATGACCTGGAACTGTTGCAGTTTGTATCGGGACAGATCGCGATGACCATGGAACGCAAGCGGGCGGAAGCCGACCTCGAATTACAGACCGCCCGCCTGAAGGCCCTGTTCGACAGCAGTTCTCACCTGCTCTGGACGGTCAACACCCGGCGCCAGCTCAGTTCCATGAACCGGAATTATTACAATATCGTGTACAGCCAGCTGGGCGAGGAACCCCGGATCAACAGCAGCATTGAACGCTACGGGTGGAAACTGTTTCACCCGGACGACAAGCCCATGATGCGGGAAAAGTACAATATGGCTTTTGCCGGCACCCCTCAATATTTTGAACTGCACTGGGGACAAAAGAACGGAGGAACCGACTGGTACGAGTTTCACCTGAACCCCATCATTTCGGGTGAAAACGGAGAAGTGGAAGAGGTGTCGGGAATAGCGCGGAATATCACGGAGAATAAAAAAGCCCTGCTCGACCTTCAGAAGAGTGAAAATAAGTTCCGGAATATCATTGAGTCGTTTATTGACATTTATTACCGTTCAGACCTGGCCGGCAATATCACCATGATTTCCCCCTCGGTGTATAAACATACCGGCTACCGGGAAGAGGAAGTGATTCACCAGAAAGTAGACCAGTTTTTTGAAGACGTGGTAGACTCTTCCAAAAATATAAAAACCCTCCTGAAATCGGGGAATATCACCAATTACGAAGTAAGTGTAAAGCGGAAAGACGGCAGTATACGCCAGTTTATGCTGAATATCCGGATGATCAAGAACGAAAAAGGCACTCCCATTGAAGTGGAGGGCGTGGCCCGCGACGTGACCGAACTTCTGAGAAGCGCAGATGAACTGAAAGTGGCCAAAGAAGAAGCGGAATACCTCCTGAAAGTCAAAGAGCAGTTCCTGGCCAATATGAGCCATGAAATCCGCACGCCCATGAACGGCATCATCGGGATGATTGATGTACTGAACGAAACGGAACTGGATAAATTACAAAAAGATTACGTCAATACTATCCGGAATTCTTCGGAAACCCTGCTCACCATCCTGAACGACATCCTCGACCTTTCCAAACTGGAGGCCGGGAAAATGAACATTGAGAAAAGGCCGTTTGATCTGAAGGAAATGTTAAAGAACCTGGTGGCCCTGTTTAAGCAAAAAGCGGCGGAGACCAATAACCTCCTGAAATTTGAATGGGATGAACGGGTCCACCCCTTCATTATCGGCGATCAGATCCGTTTGTTGCAAATCTTGTCTAACCTCACTTCCAATGCCATTAAATTTACCCAGAACGGAGACGTGATCATTAAAATCATGCTGACAGACCGCCAAGAGGGGGTGCAGTTTCTGAGGTTTGAAGTGACCGACACGGGCATCGGAATTTCGGAGGAAAACCAGTCTCGCCTCTTCAACTCTTTCCAGCAACTGGATATTTCGACGAAGAAAGCGTTCGGCGGCACCGGCCTGGGCCTGGTAATTTCCAAGCAGCTGGTGGAGAATATGGGAGGAGAGATCGGTCTGAAATCGGTGTGGGGAGAAGGCAGCACGTTCTGGTTTACCCTGCCGGCGGAAGAAACCCAGGAGGCGAAAATCAGTGAGCGGATAAGCACGGCCAGTGAAATTTCCATCGAGGGATATTTCCGTGATTTTTCCCCTAAAATTCTGCTGGTAGACGACAACGCCATCAACCGCAAGGTGGCCATGGAAATCCTGAGGAAGGCCAATTGCCACGTAATCGGGGCGGATTCCGGCAAAAAAGCGATTGAGACCTTCCGGAACAACCCGGATTTTGACCTCATCCTGATGGATATACAGATGCCCGAAATGGACGGGATAGAGACCACGCGCCTCCTGAGAGAGAAATTTAGCTTGCCGCCCGTGGTGGCCATGACGGCCTATTCTATGGAAAACGACCGGGAGAAATTCCTGGCCAGCGGCATGGACAATTACCTGTCTAAACCTATACGGGCGAACCTGCTGGTGCAGAAAGTGGAGGAGTGTCTTTCTTCGCCTCAGACGATCACACGAAAACCGCCTGAACCGAAAAAATTCGAGGAGATGGACGCTTCGGTGCCCGCGTTTGATACCGGGGTGATTGACAGCTTAAAGGAGATGGTGGGTGGCGATATGCTGCTTTCTGTTTTTGAAGATTTCCGGGAAGAGGCCGGGGAACAGATCAGGCAGGTACAAACCGCTTTTGAGCGGAAAGATGTGGTCACCATCCAGAAAGAACTGCATACCCTGAAAGGCAATTCGGGTACCATCGGGCTGATGCGCATCCACGAAATCACCAAAGAGATAGAGGTTCCGGCCAAAGACGGAATACTGGACGGCTTCGAAAAGAAATTTGAGGTTTTGCAGGAGGAGTTCCGGTATTTCCTGGAGAATTATGGGCGGTATTGAGAGTAAAGTGGGAAGTACGCCTGGTTCTCACCTACACCTTTGAAAAATGATATCCATCCCATTTTTGAATACGTTTATATAAAAACAGGTCAAACTAATAGGTAGACTTTATAATAGAATCGAAGTCCCAAAAGAATTAAATACATCAAAAACTTTCGGCCAGCAGCTTTTGCAAATGATGATATTCCAGTCCGTAAGCCGTCTTCAGGGCTTCTACTTCCTTCCATGCTTCGGGTTGAGACGCGGCGGAGTCACGTTTTTTCACGGCGGTGATCATCAGGTTTTTGGGAGAGTGTTCGGAATTCACAAATTCGAAAACCCGGGTCTGGTAACCGTAGATTTCCAGGATCGCGGCCCGGAGGAGGTCGGTCAGCATCTCCGCCATGCGTTCTTTCAAGATACCGAAGCGGGCGAAGGCGGCGGCGGTACCCTCCGGTCGCATGGAACGCCGCACCTGTTTATGGCAGCAGGGCGACACCATGATGACCCGGGCGCCGGCCCGGATGCCTTTGTACAGGGCCTCGTCGGTGGCGGTATCGCAGGCGTGGAGGGCCACCACCACGTCGCTATGTGTAAAATCATGCCCCTCGATGGTTCCCTGCACAAAGTTTAAGCCTGCAAAAGCTGCCTTTTCGGCCAGAGCATTGCACAGGTCCACCATCTCCTGGCGGAACTCCACCCCGGTGACCCGGGCCTCTTTGCCCGCCCGAACGAGGTAATCATACAAAGCGAAAGTAAGATACCCTTTGCCTGAACCCATATCGAGTACTGTAATTTCCTGCTCGGCCAAAGACTGTATGGAGGTAGAGAAAAATTCGAGGAATTTGTTGATCTGAATAAACTTATCCCGCTTGTCTTTGCGGATGTGTCCGTCTGCCGAAGTCACTTCCAACAAATGCAGAAAAGTAGCCGAGGGTTCCACCATCCGGTTTTTCTCCTTGTCGTGCCGCCCGCTTACCTCCCGCTCTACCGTACTTTCTTTTACGGTCAACCTCTCTTTCCCGTCGGTTTTCAGGAAGTAATCTATGCCGATACAGTACAGTCGGCCTGGGAAAACCGCACTCCGAGCAGGTCGTTCAGCAAGGCCACCGACTCTTCCAGGGTATGGTTTTGGGTGATGTCTTTCCGGGCGTGGCGGTATACCCAGGTGAGCATTCGTCCTTTTTTCCCTTCCAAGGGCCGGATCATGATTGATTTCAAATCACTATTTTCAGAATAATTTGAAACAACTGAACTAATTGTTAATTTAGAAAATATTGACTTTTCAAAATTCTCTGAAAATGTATTTATGAATTTCTTTTTCAAAAGGGGTAAGTTTATGTATTTAGCTGTGAGCGTTCAGCTATGAGCTATGAGCTGTCAGCTATCAGCTATCAGTCCGGTAGGAATCGTACCACAATTAAACTGCCGGGCACAACTCTGTTTGATATGTCTGATAGTAGTTACCTCCGCTTCTAACAGCTAATAGCTAACAGCTGATAGCTGATAGCTGAATGCTGATAGCTAACAGCTGATAGCTGATAGCTGATAGCTGATAGCTCACAGCTCTTTCACTCAATATAAAAATTCCGGTCGGCCACCAGGGTTTTTCCTTTAACGGTCTTCCAGGCGGTGGTAGGGTAAAGCATTTGCTCCTTCCCATCTACCGCGACTTTCACCGGCATATCAAAGCCAACAATTACGTTTTCCCAACGATACGACACTTTCCCTCCCTGCACTTTGGTAGCCAGTTTCGGGATCCGTACATCTCTCAGGTACTGGTCGAACACCTTGCTGAGGTCGGTACCGGCTTTTTCAGAGATATAGCGCTCCACATCGGCGGAAGTCACCGTCTGGTGGTAGAAATCGGCATTCAGTCCTCTTAAAATTCCTCGAAATTTCTCGTCGTCGCCTATAATATGCCGGATGGTGTGCAGCATATTGGCTCCTTTGCTGTACATGTCGCCGGAACCTTCGTGGTTCACGTTGTACACACCGATAATGGGAATATCGTTTTTAATGCTTTTGCGGCAGCCGATCACATAATCTTCCCCGGCTTTTTTGCCATAGTGGTAATCTACAAAAAGGGATTCCGAATAGGAAGTAAAGCCCTCGTGTACCCACATGTCGGCAATGTCTTTGTAGGTAATATTATTGGCAAACCATTCGTGCCCACTTTCATGTATAATGATAAAGTCCCACTTCAGTCCCCAGCCTGTACCGGAAAGGTCGCGGCCGAGATACCCCTTTTTGTACTGGTTGCCGTAGGTGACCGAACTCTGGTGTTCCATGCCCAGGTAAGGCACTTCCACCAGTTTAAAGCCGTCTTCGTAGAAAGGATAAGGCCCGAACCAGTGTTCAAACGCCTCCAGCATGCGGGGTACGTCCTGGAAATGTTCTCTGGCGGCTTCGAGGTTGTAATCCAGGGGCCAGTAATCGACCTGCAGGGGGCCTTTTTCGCCCTGGAAGGTTTCGCGGTAGTGGGCGTAATGCCCGGCGTTCAGGTTAACCCCGTAGTTATTGATGGGATTTTTGACTTCCCATACCGTAGTCACCTTGCCGTCTGCATAGGTGCATTTAGACGCCAGCATGCCGTTGGAGACGTTCATAAGACTGTCGGGTACGGTCATGGTGATGCGCATACCGTTATCGGGTTCGTCGTACATGTGGTCTTTGCAGGGCCACCATACGCTGGCGCCGAGTCCCTGGCAGGAGGTAGAGACAAAGGCCCGTCCGAGTTTGTCTTTGGCCCAGGAAACGCCACCGTCCCAGGGCGCGCGGCGGGCGACACGGGGATTTCCTTCGTAGTGTACGGTAACTTCGGCTTCAGACCCCGGCGCGGGCGGGGAAGCCAGGCGGATAAAATAGGCGTTGGCTCCCCGTTTGGTAAAGGTCAGTTTGGTTTCTCCCTGGTACGCCGCCGTCAGCTCCAGCGGCTCCTGGAGGTCTACCTGCATAACCGGGTGAGTCTCCAGGGTTTTGAAACGAATCACGTTAGACCCTTTAAAATATTTGTTGGCAACATCTACCTCTACGCTGAGGTCATAATGGAGGAGATCCCACCAGGCCCTTTCGGGGGTGATGGTTCCCCTGAGAGTGTCGTCAAGCGTAAATGTTTTTTTGCTTCCGTGTCCGATCTGCGCGCCGGCAGTAAGGGTCGACAGCAGTACGGAGAGGAGTAAGATAGTTTTTTTCATCGATATCAAATTTGAGCTATGAGCTGTGAGCTGTGAGCTATGAGCTTGGGTTATGAGCTTTGAGTTTACCAGGATTTCTTTTTATGTCCAACCGCCGCGTACCAAAAAATAAACGCGTAAAGGGGTACCACCAGCCAGTAAGCGTTCTGTGTACCGGTATATTCCGATACCTTTCCGTAAAGGGAGGTCAGGATAGCGCCCCCGGAAATCATCATCACCAGCAGGGCCGAAGCCAGCTTGGTGTGCTTACCGAGTCCGTCAAGCGCCAGGGGCCAGATGGCCGGCCACATGATGGCATTGGCCAGTCCTAAAAACGCAATACACAAAACCGACGTAAACCCGGTGGTCAAAATCGCCGCCACCGTCACCAACACACCGAAAATGGCCGAATATTTCAGCCAGGTCCCCTGGGAAATCACCCGTGGAATCAGGAAAATGCCCAGGATATAACCCACCAGCATAAGCCAGAGGGTATAGGTACCGAAATCTTTGGCTTCGGATTCCGGGAAACCCTGGGAGATACCGTACGCGATGATGGAATCTCCGGCGATCACCTCTGCGCCCACATAAGCAAAGAGGGCCACCAGGCCCAGCACCAGGTTCGGGTGCGCCCAGATAGACGACGCACCGCCTTCGGTGACCTCCTCCTCTTCTTCCTCCACTTCCGGCAGGCCTTTCATCACCCAGACCGCGATACCCAGCACCGCCAGCACCGCCGCAATGGAAAGGTAAGGAATCACCACTTTATCCAGTTGCTCCCCACGGCTGAGCGTGCCTGCCACCGTGGCTCCCCCCGCCAGGAGGAGTCCTCCGAATACCTTTTGCCCGATAATACCCGCAATTTTGTTGGCAATGCCCATCACGCTGATCCTCTGGGCCGCGCTTTCAATGGGGCCGAGAATAGTGACATAAGGGTTGGAAGCGGTTTGCAGAAGGGTAAGACCGGTGGCAATCACAAAAAGTCCGGTCAGGAACAGTCCGTAAGACTCCACGCGGGCCGCCGGCACAAAAATAAGAGCGCCCAGGGCCATGATAAAAAGTCCTACCGACATCCCCCTTTTAAATCCCACCTTTTTCAAAACCCAGGTAGAAGGAATGGCCATCACCGTATAACTGATATAGAAAGCGAAAGTCACCAGGTAGGCCGAGGTGTTATCCAGGTCAAACGCTTTCTGAAAAAACGGGATAAGCACAGCGTTTACCCACGTAATAAAACCAAATATGAAAAATAGTACGCCAATAATGGCTAAAGGTCCATAGTAACTTTTGGTACGGGTCATAAATATTCGGGCGATTGAAACATTAAAAAAATTTTTTAAAAATACACTTTTACATCTGATAAATCTCCTCTATAGAAAAAAAATCTTTCAAATGATTGGTATTTCTATGCAGATAAGCTAGCTTGTCGGTTCTTTTTTGTGCTTAAGGCCAAAAGCGGTTCGCCACGGGGCGGCCTTCCGCCCGGCTAAAAATTTATACAGAATTGAATATACATGAGCAACACCTATAAAAACTCTGAGCTGATCCTGAATGCTGACGGCAGCTTGTACCATATCAACCTGAAGCCTGAAAATATAGGCGAAACCGTATTCCTGGTGGGTGATCCTGACCGGGTGCCGGTGGTTTCCGCTTTCTTTGACAAAGTGGAATTTACCACGCAGAAAAGGGAGATTGTAACCCATACGGGTATTCGGAAAGGAAAGAGAGCAAGCGTCATCTCCACCGGTATGGGTACCGACAATATCGATATCGTGCTGGGAGAACTCGACGCCGCAGTCAATATCGACCTGGTCAGGAAGGAGAGAAAAACGGAGCATACTGCCCTGAGTTTTATTCGCCTGGGCACTTCGGGCTCTTTGCAAGGCGATATTCCGGTAGATAGTGTGCTGGCTAGTTCTCACGGACTGGGCTTAGACGGCCTCCTGCATTATTACGAAGGTTCCGAGCCGTTTACGGATAACCTTTTTATCGAAAACTTTATCCGGGAGACGGGCTGGAACGCGAATTTCGCGCGGCCTTACCTGGTGCCTGCGGGAGCGGAGATCCTGGACAAAGCCGGAGATTTCCTCCAGGGCATTACGGCTACGGCCTGCGGATTTTACGGTCCGCAGGGGCGGGTTTTAAAGCTGAATGTGCGCGAGCCCCTGCTGAATGAAAAGCTCACCGCCTTTTCTTACAACCATTTACGGATTACCAATTTTGAAATGGAAACCTCCGCCATTTACGGCCTCTCCCAACTCATGGGCCACCAGGCGCTTTCGGTCAATACCATCATTGCGAACCGCATCACGGGAGAATTTTCCGGAGATTATAAGAAAGCAGTCAAAGCGATGATCGGACAAGCCCTGGAGTGTTTTGTCGGATAAACTGGCCATCTATAGCGATTACCTCATTATGAAAATAAAGAATATCAACCTTACGTACGAAGAATTTGACCGTATCTCCGAACTGGACCCTACCTACGCCACACTCGTGGAGAAAGCAGCGGAAATGGCGGGAAAAAGTTACTCTCCCTATAGCAAATTTCCGGTAGGCGCCGCGGTGTTGCTTGACGACGGCCGCATTTTTGGAGGCAATAACCAGGAAAATCTCTCCTACCCGGCAGGTACCTGTGCCGAACGTTCGGTGCTGCACTATGTGCATGCCAATTTCCCGGACAGCCGCGTACTGGCCCTGGCCGTGACCGCGCCCGCATCTACTTCCGCCCACCCGGTCACCCCCTGCGGCATTTGCCGGCAGGTCATTACCGAAACGGAACGCCTACAGGCCACCCCTCTGCGGCTTTTGCTCCACAAAACAGACGGCCCCACCTATGTATTTGAAAACGCCAAAACACTCCTGCCCCTGGCTTTTGAGGAAGAAAGTCTGGGGAAATAAAGTATCCCTGTCAGTAAATGTCAGCCTATACTGAAAAAATGTCAGTAAAAATCTGCATTTTCGCAATTGGCAGAGGTTTTGAGAAGAGTGTAACAGAAGTTTTCAACTAAAAATTAATTCAACGATTATGTCAGTAAACGTAAAACCTTTAGCAGACAGAGTTTTGATAGAGGCTGCTCCCGCGGAGGAGAAGACCGCTTTTGGAATTATTATTCCCGACACGGCAAAAGAAAAACCTCAGAAAGGAACTGTGGTGGCTGTAGGCCCCGGAAAAAAAGACGAGCCGCTTACCGTGAAAGTAGGTGACACCGTATTGTACGGAAAATATTCAGGTACGGAACTCAGCGTAGACGGTAAAGAATACCTGATCATGAGAGAATCCGACATTTATGCTATCATCTGATAATTCATTACACGATTATTCTTAAAAATTTAAAATTATTCAAATGGCAAAGCAAATTCTTTTTGATACTGAAGCGAGAGATAAACTAAAAAAAGGCGTTGACACCCTGGCTAACGCCGTGAAAGTAACTTTAGGACCTAAAGGTCGTAACGTTATTCTGGACAAAAAATTCGGTTCCCCTGCCATCACCAAAGACGGTGTAACGGTAGCGAAAGAGATAGAACTGAGCGATTCTATTGAGAACATGGGCGCTCAACTGGTGAAGGAAGTGGCTTCCAAAACCGCAGATGCCGCAGGTGACGGTACCACTACCGCTACTGTGCTGGCCCAGGCTATCTATACCATCGGTGCGAAAAACGTAGCGGCCGGAGCCAATCCTATGGACCTGAAAAGAGGCATTGATAAAGCGGTTACCGCAATTGTTGCCGACCTGAAATCACAATCAAAAGCCATCAATTCTTCGAAAGAAGTAACCCAGGTAGCTACCATTTCAGCCAATAACGACCAGGAAATCGGCCACATGATTGCCGATGCCATGGAAAAAGTGGGCAAAGAAGGGGTAATTACCGTGGAAGAGGCCCGCGGAACCGAAACCGAAGTAAAAACGGTAGAAGGTATGCAGTTTGACAGAGGCTACCTCTCGCCTTACTTTGTAACCAATACGGAGAAAATGGAAGCCGAACTGGAGCGTCCGTTTATCCTGATCTCAGAGAAGAAAGTTTCTTCTATGAAAGAGCTGCTTCCCGTACTGGAAGCCGTAGCCCAAACCGGCCGCCCTCTGCTGATCATTGCAGAAGATGTGGACGGCGAAGCCCTGGCTACCCTGGTGGTGAACAAGATCCGCGGCGCGCTGAAAATCTGTGCGGTAAAAGCTCCGGGCTTTGGCGACAGAAGAAAAGCCATGCTGGAAGACATCGCAATCCTGACAGGTGGTACCGTTATTTCGGAAGAAAGAGGCTTTAAACTGGAAAACGTGACCGTAGAGATGCTGGGTCAGAGCGAGAAAGTAGCTATTGACAAAGACAATACTACCGTGATCAACGGTGCCGGTGAAGCCGATGCCATCAAAGGGCGGGTAAACCAAATCAAAGCCCAGATTGAGAATACTACTTCTGACTACGACCGGGAGAAACTCCAGGAGCGTCTTGCCAAATTGTCAGGTGGGGTAGCCATCATTTACATTGGTGCAGCTACTGAAGTAGAGATGAAAGAGAAAAAAGACCGCGTAGATGACGCCCTTCATGCCACCCGCGCGGCGGTAGAAGAAGGTATCATTGCCGGTGGTGGTGTGGCCCTGATCAGAGCTCAGGCTTCTCTTGAGTCGCTTAGCGTGGAAAATGCCGACGAGAAAACCGGTGTGGCCATTATCCGTAACGCGATAGAGGCTCCTTTGAGAACTATCGTTTCCAATGCCGGCGGCGAAGGCTCCGTAGTGGTGCAGGAAGTGAAAGGCGGCAAAGGCGCTTACGGCTACAATGCCCGTGAAGACAAATACGAAGACATGATCGCGGCGGGTATCATTGACCCTACCAAAGTGACTCGTCTGGCCCTCGAAAACGCGGCGTCTATCGCCGGTCTGTTGCTGACTACCGAGGCTGTTATTTCCGATATTCCGGAAGAAAAACCGGAAGCTCCGCACATGCATGGCGGCGGAATGGGCGGAATGATGTAAGAAACATTTTGCAAAGTAAAAAGAAGCTGTCCCCAAAAGGCAGCTTCTTTTATTTCACGACAGACACTTCAGAAGATTTAGAGATAAAACCGTTATAAATTATATTTCCTGAATACTACGTACTTCTTTGCTCCATTCAATTTTGGGCTGTATTTTTGAACCACATAAACCTAGTGTAGTGATATATTTCATATTAGCCGGACTCATAATCATCGTAACTTTTTCCGCCCTTGCCCATCTTTTTAACTGGTCTTTCGGACGACTATCAAACAGATCTTTCTTTTTGTTAATAGCCTTATTGCTCTTAATAAATAAAACACCTAATATTCTGAATAATTCATCTCTAAATTCCGATGAAGCTATTAATCTCGCCGTAGTGCAGTCTCTCCATCTAAGTGACCCTGTGCTTTGGCGGTCTGCTGATTTTTCAACACTCGGGCCTTTCCATTCTTTGGCATTCGGAATTCCACTGTATTTTGGACTGGATTTAAATTATACCCACGCGCGACTCGTATTGTTTATTATTTCAGTATTAAGTTACTTTTTCATTTTTAAAGCCTGTCAGCTGGTATATGGCAAAAAGTATGTACAAATTAGTGTTCTATATCCTTTTCTATTTTTTCTATTTGGGAACCTCAGCAGCTTAAATCATTTTTATAATGAAGCAACGAGCATACTAATTTTGGCTATAGGAATATATTTATATATTCTACGCCGAAAGTCTGTCTCTTCCGCAACAGTTCGATATGAGGTACAAGATTTTCTATTTTTCTTATTAATGGGTTTAACACCTTACTTTAAATTACAAGCAGTACCCATTGCCCTCTTTCTCTGTGTTTCTTACTATCTGCTTGGCTTCAAAAAAACATTTCGAAATAATGTGGGAATACTACTGTCCGGCTTATTTCCTACCCTAATTCTATTAATTTATCTAGCTATATATAAGCAATTTGATAATTTCTATCGCTTTTATATTTTGACAAACTTTGGATATGGTGACACAGCGAATACGCTTACAAAGCTTTTCAATACTTTTCTTGTTCGAAGTTTAAATGAATTGCCCATTAGCTACCTTCTAAAAACCCCATTTCTTCTTACTACCATTTTACTTACCGTTTTGCTTCCGGTTTCAAAAAAAGATCGATTCGGTTTTTTTGTATTGGGGCTTTCCTGGATTACGATATACGCCATTTCAAAACCGGGTTATTCATATTCTCATTACTTTACTTTTATCCTTATCCCCCTTCCCCTGCTCATCGGCCACACTATAAAAAATACTAACCATATATTACTGAAAGTTTCCACTTGCTCAACCGTTATTTTACTTTCGGCCATATTATCGTTTTATAACCTGCGCGACTCCTTTCAGACAGGCTTATTCAAAGATTTCGTACCGAAAATAGTGAACTACCGAAACAATACCCTATACCTGAGCGAAGTGGGTAAAGAAATTAATTTATTAAAGGAAAGATTTCCCCAAATGTCCAAATTAGTGAGTTTTGATTGGTATCCCGAAATCCACCTAGAAACAGGCCTGATACAAGGAACACACATTAATGTACCGGAAAGATTATTCGGCTATCAGGTTAGTGACAGTACTTCTACTGCTTTTGCACGTAAAATTTACCTCGAAGATTTATATAAAAACAAACCAGAAATCGTATTAATTCCGACTTCGACAAAGCGCAGTTACTTTGATTTTACGTATGCGGCATTTGACCAAATACCAGAAATCAAATCCTATGTGGATGACCACTACAGTTTTTATAAAAATGTAGACGATGTCGATATCTATATCCTAAATGACATCGTACCGCCGGAATGAAATTCAGATGTTTTCCTACCTTGTTGTAACCATTAATAATACGCTCCAATCTATGGGAAGTTGCACCAGCGGCAGATCGATCAGGTCAAACAGATCAGTCTGGAACACACCTTAGGGTTGCTCAGTGGCAAACTGACTTAGGCGATCAGCAGAGCGCTGAGATCACCCTACAACCAGGGACAAACTGGAGGTTATCAAACAATACGGGTTGCTTTATCCTAGCTGAGCGTACCTTCCGGATATCGAAATCAGATCTATAGGAAGGCCTATATACCACCGTCTGCGACGAAGAATAGAGGCACATATCTGCATTTCGTTCGCAGCATGCAATTACAGATTTGACCGGTTATCCCACGATTTTCACTATGTAATTAAAATTTTTCATTTTTTCAGGAAATTTTACGCTTTCTTCGAAAATCAATCAATCGATTGATTAATACACCTCGTGCTTCTCTAAATTTGTATCGTCAAACCGGTCACCATGTCAGAAAAGGAAGAAAACATATTGCTTCATGCAGAAAGGCTTTTTGCACAAAACGGATTCAACGGAACCTCCACCCGGGAAATAGCCGCTGCAGCCGGGGTTAATATTTCCATGTTATCCTACTACTTCGGTTCCAAGGAAAAACTGCTGGAAAAGATTTTTGAATACAGGATGAAAGCAGGACTGAATTATGCTTATCGGCTACTGGAAAATACGAAGTATAACAGCTTTGAAAAGCTGATGTGTATTATAGAGCAGTACATTGAGAAAATACAAAAGCACCGCGACTTTCACCAGATATTCCAAAGGGAACTGTTGAGTCAGAAAAATGAACAGACCCTCGACTATCTCCGAGAAAACAAGAGGATGTTTCTCCAGGTGTATGAAAGAGTGCTTGAAGAAGGATGTCAGAGTGGTATTTTCACCAAAAGGCCTCATCCGGCTTTCCTGCAGAGTACGGTGTCGGGTACACTCTTCAACGCTATTAACTCCCTGCCCATTTACAAAGAATTCTATCGCGGCAACGACAACTTCAATACCGAATATATCACGCAGCTCAAAGATCACATTAAAAACATTTTAACCTACTTACTTGGATATGAACAAGCTGTTTAGTCTGGTTTTTATTTTACTCGGATTCCCATTGTCGGTCTCTGCCCAGGAGACACGTACCCTTACCCTTGAAGAGGCCGTTTCTCTCGGACTCCAGGCGTCAAAAAATCTCCGGTCTGACCAGGCCCGGATAGAAACCGCCACCGCCGATTATGTAGCTGCACGAAACCGGCTGCTTCCTGATTTCAAACTTTCGGGTACAGCCATGGCACTCACCAACGCCACAGTCCACATGAAGATGGGCGAACAGAGCGAAGCTGGAAATACCCCTAAAGCCAACTCCGCCCTCCTGGCAAATGTTTCCATTTCCTATCCCCTCTATACCGGTGGTAAAACAGGGTATGCGGTAGAGTCGGCCCGCTATCTTGAGCAAGCCGCCCGGCTCAGCATGGAAAACAATAAAGCCGGAGTGGCCTATACCCTAGCTGCCGCCTACAACAACCTGTTTAAGGCCGAACAGGCGCTAACCGTACTGACGGAAAACCTGAAAGCATCGCAGCAGCGCGACCAGCAGTTTCTCGATTTTGAGAATAATGCCATCCTGGCGCGGAACGACCGGCTGAAAGCCAGCCTGCAAACCTCCCACATTGAGTTACAAATGCTGGATGCCCAAAACACCTTTGAAATTGCGACCATCCACATGAACCTGCTGCTGGACCTGCCGGAAACCACCCGGCTTATGCTGGATTCCGCCTATATCACTGCTCCCCAGGAACTGCCTGGCGCAGGCTATTTCCTGAACCAGGCACTGGAAAACAGGAAAGATCTGCAGGCGCTGAATTACAGCCGGCAGGCGGCACAAATCAACACCCGCTCGGCCCGCGCCGAGTCCCTGCCTACCGTGGTACTTACCGGCGGCTACATCGCGGCCGATATCCCTAACCTGATCTCGGTGGTCAACGCCGCCAATATCGGCCTGGGGGTGCAATACAGCCTGGATAACCTATGGAAGAAAAATTCAAAACTGATGCAGTCGGTGGCAAAAGAAAAGCAGCTCGCCAATGACAATGATCTGTTGAACGACCAGATCCGGCTGGATATCCATCGCGATTATCTCACCACCCAAACGGCCCGGAAACGTACGGAGGTATTGCAGAATATGGTGGATCAGGCCTATGAAAACTACCGGATTACCTTTAACAAATACCATAACGGCTTAGCCACCATGACCGAACTTCTGGATGCCGATGCGGCACGTATAGCCGCACGAATCAGTGTACTCAATGCCCGGGCCGATGCCGCCCTGGCTTACAAAAAATTACTTCAGACTACAGGAACATTTTAAAATCGATAAAAATCAATGGAAAATCAACCCAAAAAGAGAGGCTCCGTACTCTTTCCCATAATCCTTGTTGTCCTCGCATTGGGAGGAGCCGCCTATGGCTATCATATTTTCGATCACCGGTCAAAACACGAAGCTACCGATGACGCACAGATAGCTTCCCACATGGCGCCTGTAGTTTCCCGGATTTCGGGTTACGTGGAAATCGTGCGTGTAAAAGACAACCAGCCGGTTCACAAGGGAGACACCCTGGTTATTCTGGACAGCAGAGACCAGCAGGTTGTGGTTCAGCAGGCTCAGGCAGCCCTGGAAACCGCCTTAACCAATGTGGCGTCGTCGCAGGCGGCCACTACTGCCACTTCCAAAAACGTCAACACCCAAAAGGCGGCCGTTTCTACGGCTAATGCCCAGATTGAAGCGGCACGGGTAAATGTCTGGAAAACTTCGGAAGACCTGAAAAGGTATACCAACCTGTTCAAAGACCGCTCTATCACCCAGCAACAGTATGAGCAGGCGCTGGCGGCAAAAGAATCAGCCGAGAAACAACTGCAAGTACTTATTGAGCAGAAAAGCCAGGTGGTTCAGCAAACCGGGGCGGCGGAATCGCAGACTGTGGCCAGCTCTGCCCAGATCAACGTAGCCAGGGCTGTAGTAAAACAGCGGGAAGCAGATCTCGCCAATGCGCTGCTGAACCGTTCTTACACGGTGATTGTAGCCCCGGAAGATGGCTTTGTATCGAAAGTTCCCGTACAGACCGGACAGTTTGTTCAGGCAGGTGCCCAGCTTTTCAGCCTGGTAAGAAGCAATGAAAAATGGGTGGTAGCCAATTTCAAAGAAACCCAGCTTTCCAAAATGCTGGAAGGGCAAAAGGCAGAAATTGAGATCGACGCCTTCCCCGGCCGGAAATTTGAGGCCCGCATCACTTCTTTCTCTCCCGCTACCGGTTCATCATTTTCCCTCCTGCCCCCCGATAATGCCACCGGCAACTTTGTGAAAGTGGTTCAGAGGATTCCCGTACGGCTCGACTTCGTCGATGCTGACCGCGAAATCATCGCCAAACTGAGAGCGGGAATGAACGTGCATGCCGAAGTTTCTTTACAGTAAAATTCCTCACCGGAACGAAGTATGCAACAGGATTCTTTAATAGAATACGGCTCACGACGGATCATCATCACCGTTACCACCATTTTATGCGCTTTACTGGAAATCGTTGACTCCACTATTGTCAATGTGGCCCTGAATGAAATGAAAGGCAACCTGGGCGCCACCCTGTCGGAAGTGGCCTGGGTGATTACTGCCTATGCCATCGGAAATGTGATCATAGTACCCATGACCAGCTGGCTCTCTCAGCAGTTCGGAAGAAGAAATTATTATGCAGCCTCTGTAGTGCTGTTTACGATTTGCTCCTTTCTCTGCGGGAATGCCACCAACATCTGGGAGCTGGTTTTCTTCCGATTTCTACAGGGCATTGGCGGCGGAGCACTTCTGGTTACCTCTCAAACCATCATTACAGAATCTTATCCTATAGAAAAGAGAAGTATGGCACAAGCCATTTACGGTCTTGGAGTGATCATCGGCCCTACCCTGGGGCCGCCACTAGGGGGGTATATTGTAGATAATTACAGCTGGCCGTATATTTTTTATATTAATATTCCCATAGGCATAGCAGCTACTTTACTTACACTTCAATTTGTGAGGAGTCCGAAATATGCCGAAAAAAGAAAAGTACGCGATGTAGACTGGCCGGGGATTTTCCTGCTGGCAGCATTTGTGGGCTCGCTACAGTTCATCCTGGAAAAAGGACACGAAGAAGACTGGTTCGAAAGCAGAACCATCGTAGCCTTGACCATCACTTCTATCGTGGGACTGATCCTGTTTCTCTGGCGGGAGCTGACATTCAAATACCCGATTGTAGAGTTAAAAGTATTGAAAAACGGGAACCTGAGAGTGGGTACGGTGATGTCTTTTATCCTCGGATTCGGTCTGTACGGTTCTACCTTTATCGTGCCTTTATATACACAGAGTATCCTGGGCTGGAGTGCGCTGCAATCGGGCGCGCTGATGATTCCGGCGGCTTTGACCACGGCGGTAATGATGCCTTTTATAGCCCGGTTATTATCAAAGGGGGTCAGGCAGCAGGTATTGGTGGCCATAGGTCTGATTCTGTTTTTTGTGTATAGCTTCTGGGGTTATAAAGTGCTAACGCCTGATACGGGCCGCGACGACTTCTTCTGGCTGCTTATGGTCAGAGGTGCCGGTCTGGGCCTCCTCTTCATCCCGATCACTTCGCTTTCACTGAGTACCCTGAAAGGTAAAGAAATCGGCGAAGGAGCCGCCTTTACCGGTATGATGCGCCAGCTGGGTGGCTCATTCGGTATTGCCATAATCAGTACTTTTATTTCTAACCAAACGGTAAAGCACTCTGCCTACTTGTCAGAACACCTCAGCACGTCTGATCCTGATGTACAACAGCGTATTGCAGCTATCAAAAATGGTTTCCTGGCCAAAGGCATGACACCTGATATTGCGCTGAGCTCTGCCTACCAGTCACTGAAGTATTCCGTAATGAAACAGGCTACGGTACTTTCCTATATGGATGTTTTTCTCTACCTGGGTTTACTCTTTCTTGCCTGCGTACCCTTTGTACTTTTCGTAAAGCAAAAAAAACACAAAGAAAAGGTCGACCTCAACGATATGATGCATTAAATTTATGCACCCCAGATAAAAAAATGTGTACTGCAAAGGCCGATTAATAAAGTTAACAACCGTTCAGCCATGTTTCTTCTACGTTCCTACCATAATATTTCTCAAAACCGGATCTTTCTTTAACTTTGGGTCGGATTTAAACTTAAACTACAAAATCGAAAATGAAAAAAGGAACGTTACTGCTGATTGGTCTTATCGCTCTATTCGGCGTTTATTCCTGTAGTTCGTATAACGGACTGGTAAGCAAGGATAACCTTGTGGAAAAAGCGTGGGGAGAGGTTCAAAACCAATACCAACGAAGAGGCGACCTGATCGGTAACCTGGTCAAAACGGTTCAGGGTGCCGCTGATTTTGAAAAAAGTACGCTTACTGACGTGATCAACGCCCGCGCCGCAGCCACTCAAATCAAACTGGAAGCCGATGACCTGACACCGGAAAATATGGCCAAATTTGAGGCGGCCCAAAGCCAGTTGAGCGGATCTCTCAGCAGGTTATTGGTAGCCGTGGAGCAATACCCCCAGTTAAAAGCCAACCAGAACTTCCTGGAACTTCAGGCCCAACTGGAAGGAACCGAAAACCGGATTACTGTGGCCCGGAAAGATTTTAACGACACTACCGCCGATTATAACCTGGCCGTGCGGACTTTCCCGGCCAACCTGATGGCGGGCATCTTCGGCTTCGCCAGGAAAGAGCTGTTCCAGGCCACTGAAGCGGCCCAAACGGCCCCGGATGTAAATTTTAACTTTGACTAAGACCACCGCGAGCCGGGGGCGGGCCAGATACTGCTCCCCGCTCTCCAAGCGGATAGCCGACCATGTACATCTTAAACGAGATACAGCAGAAGAATATCGTTCACGCCATCCATGAGGCGGAAGAGCTCACCTCCGGGGAAATCAAGATCCACGTGGAAGAACATTGCCCCACGGCCGACCCCATAGAACGGGCAGGGGAAGTCTTCCGTTATTTATCCCTGCATAAAACGGCGCTCCGAAACGGGGTGCTGATCTATCTAGCTTACGAAGACAAGAAGTTCGCGATTATCGGGGACGAAGGAATCAGCCAAAAGGTGGGACAGCACTTCTGGAATGCCGAACTGGAAATCCTGAGGGAAAATTTCAGTGTAGGCGACTTTGAAAACGGGTTTGTCCGCGCCATAGAAGAAGCCGGAAAAAGGCTACGGGAATACTTCCCGGCACAGGGAGCCAATGCAAATGAGCTCCCGAACGACATAAGCTTTGGATAATGAGAATCAGATTTTTTATACTGTTGTTTTTAAGCCTGAACGTCTTTGCTCAGGATATTCCGGAAAAACCCAATCCGCCCCGTCTGGTGAACGATTACGTGGGCGGACTGCTGAGCGATGCCCAGATCAACGCCCTGGAAAACAAGCTCGTAGCCTACCACGATTCTACCTCTACCCAAATTGCGGTGGTGATTGTAAACAGCACCCAACCGTACGAAATTGCCGACTATGCCCTCCAATTGGGCAGGAAATGGGGCGTGGGCCAGGAAGGAAAGAACAACGGCATTGTGCTGCTCTGGGCGGCGGGCGACCGCAAAGTAACCATACAAACCGGGTACGGCATGGAAGGCGCGCTGCCCGACATCTACGCGAAAAGAATTATCACCCATATCATCACACCGAATTTCCAGGCGGCTCAATATTACCAGGGCCTTGATGAGGCCACTACAGCCATCATTAAGTATGCCCAGGGAGAATACAAGGCCGAACCCAAGGAAGAGGGCCTGCCGGCCGGACTGATTCTTTTGCTTATCCTGGCGGTGATTATCTTTGTGATCATGGCCACCAAAGGCGGTGGCGGCAACCGGGGCGGAGGCAGGAGTATCCTGAACGATAGCCCCTGGCCGTACACCACGTATACAGGCTGGGGACGGCAGTCGGGCCAATGGGGCGGAGGCAGCTTTGGAGGAGGACGCGGCGGAGGTTTTGGCGGCTTCGGCGGTGGAAGTTTCGGAGGCGGTGGCGCAAGTGGAAGTTATTGAGGAGAGAGATGTTAGATATTAGATGCGGTAGAAGCTACTGTCACCCTGAGCTTAGCCTGTCCTGAGCTTGCCGAAGGGTCGAAGGGCGCTTTAGCTGTAGGGCTTCGACAACTCGGGGCCGCCCAGGCAGCCTGACATGGCAAAACCTGCGCTACTGTCACCCTGAGCTTAGCCTGGCCTGAGCTTGTCGAAGGGTCGAAGGGCGCTTTAGCTGTAGGGCTTCGACAGGCTCAGCCTGACATGGCAAAACCTGCGCTACTGTCACCCTAAGCTTAGCCTGTCCTGAGCTTGCCGAAGGGTCGAAGGGCACCCTACTTTCCGCCCAAAGTACTTCAGTCCCCGCCGGGTACCGTCAAGATTGGCTACCTCAGGTAAAAAACCCCACTCGCGGAAACCCGCTTTTTCGAAGAGGCGAATGCTGGGGGTATTGTGTTCAAAAATCAACCCTATAAGGGTTTCTACGCCCAGCAAGGGCGCTGTTTCCAAAGCAAAATCCAGAATTTTGGGACCCAGTCCACGTCCACGTACCGTTTCATCCAGGTAGAGACTGATTTCGGCGGTGGCATTGTAGGCAGGACGACTGTGGAAGGGCTGGAAACCCAGCCAGCCGATGACCTTACCGGCCTCCTCCACTACCCAGAGAGGATGCTTCCCCGGCGTATGCCGGTAAAACCACTCCACCCGGCTTTCTACCGAAACCGGTTCAAGGTCAGCCGTAACCAGACGGGAAGAGACCGTAGAATTGTAAATCCTGACGATCTCTCCCAGGTCTTCCGGCAAAGCCGGTCGAAACCGAAGCGGGTCAATATTGGTCATTCAGCCCAAAAATCGGCTTATTGGTTTTCCATTTGCCCCGGGTAAAGTCAGGGATTTCCACCGGCGAACTGCCCCGGGCAATCGACATTTCAGACAAAGGACTGATGGCCGACCACGCCGCCGCGTCATACACATCCATAGGAGGCGCTACCTGACGTTTGATCGACTCGATAAAGGCCCTCAGCACAAAGTAATCTATTCCGCCGTGGCCCGCGTTTTTGGCATTCTCTTCAAATTTCTTCCACAGGGGGTGATCGTACTCTTTCTGGTATTTCTCAAAAGGCTCCCATTGGTGGGGTTTCGGGCTTTTGCCTTCCAGGTAGATCATGTCGTTATCGTCCATCCAGATGCCCTCGGTACCCTGGGCACGGAAGCACAAGGAATACGGACGCGGGAGGTTGGTGTCGTGAATAATCACGATATTCTCCCCGTTCTCACACTGAATGGAGGTGGTCACAATGTCGCCCAGCTTAAATTTCACCTTCGCGTTGGGGTGATCCGCGCCGCCCTTATCCACGATGTATTTGTGTAATCCTTTCGCGCTGGTGGCCATAGAAGTGAGGTAGTTGAACTTATTTCCCCGGTTAATGTTCATCCAGTGCGCTACCGGGCCCAGTCCGTGGGTGGGGTACAGGTCCCCGTTACGGTCTACAGAATGCTGGGTTCTCCATTTGGCTTCCGAGAAACCTTTCTCTCCGAATTCCACCCCGCCTCCGTAGGCTTGTTTTCCGTTATTGAATTTCACTTCCCGGAGGTCATGCTGGTAGCCGCAGTGGCCATACTGAATATCTCCGAAAAGTCCTTTTCTTACCATGTGCAATACAGCCATCACGTCTCTCCGATAACACACATTTTCCAGGATCATGCAATGACTTCCCGTTTCTTCGAATGTATCCACGAGGTCCCAGGATTCCTGGAGGGTGACAGTGGCCGAAACTTCTACGGCGGTATATTTGCCGGCCCGCATGGAGTCTACACTCATGGGCACGTGCAGTTCCCAGGGAGTAGAAATTACTACGCCGTCAATATCGTCGCGCTTTAGAAGATTGTGATAGTCGGTTTCATTTTTCGCGTAAGCCACAGCTTCTTTTCTTCCCGCTTTTTGAATCATTTCCTGTGAACGCCGGATGGCATCCGGATCGATATCACAGATCGCCACTACCTCCACGTCATCGCTGTTCACGGCCACGGCAAGGTGATTTCTCCCACGCAAACCTACCCCAATGAAGCCCAGTCTCACCTTATCGGTTTTAGGTTTGTCAAAGGGCATGGCATGCCCGATAAAAGGAAGGGAGCTTCCGGCCACGGTGGTCTGAATGAAATTTCGTCTGTTCATACGTATTTTGTTTAATCTGTTCGGTTTGGAGTGATAAATATAAGGAGAGAATAAAGTAATAAGGCAAAAAAGCTTTGTAATTTTGCCTTTCAAAAGTGGAAGGGAGGAAATGATCGATACGCACGCGCACATCTATGATGCGCAATATGAGTCAGATAAGTATGAAATGCTGGAACGGGCACGGGCAGCGGGGGTAGAACAGATCTGGATGCCCAACTGCAATTCGGAAACCATAGCCGGCATGTACGCGCTGGAAGCGGAATTTCCGGACCGTTGCCTGAGTATGATGGGGCTTCACCCTTCTTATGTGAACGCGGGGTTTGAGGAAGAACTCCAAAGGGTGGAGGAAGAACTGAAAAAGCGAAAATTCATCATGATCGGGGAAATAGGGATAGATTTCTACTGGGATCTGACATTTACCGCCCAGCAGGAGGCGGCCTTTATGAGGCAGCTGGAACTGGCCCGGATGTACGGCCTCCCCATTTGCATCCATTCCCGCAATTCCAAAGACAATTCCCTGAATGCTATACAACGGTGCTGCGACCTGATAGAGGCGTTCGGCTGGGCCGACCTGAGAGGGATTTTCCATTGTTTTTCCGGGAACTGGGAAGATGCCGAAAGGGTGACCGGACTGAATTTCCTGCTGGGTATCGGGGGAGTGGTGACCTTTAAAAACGGCGGATTGGATCGTTTCCTTGCGGATATTCCTCTGGAATCTATTGTACTGGAAACTGATGCGCCCTACCTGGCGCCGGTACCCTACCGCGGAAAGCGAAACGAACCCGCTTATCTCGACCGGGTAGTTGCCCGACTATCCGAAGTGTACGGCAAGGAGGCCGAATACATTCGTACCCTTACCACCCAAACCGCCCGGGCCCTTATCGCATGAATTTCCGGTTTATATTACTGGGTGTGCTGTTTGCCGCCCTTTGGGCCTCTGCTTCTTCGGCGGCCAAGCTCATACTGCCGTATATTGAACCTTTGCTGATGTTTCAGATCCGCTTTTTCTCCGCCGGCGCCCTGCTTATTTTTTACGCGCAGGTGGTGCGAAAAGAACGTCTCCCCCGGGGGAGAGAATGGAAACAGCTGATTATTTTCGGGCTTCTCAACACCACCCTCTACCTGGGTTTGTTCATCATTGCCCTGCGGGAAATTTCCGCGGGCATAGGCAGCCTTTCTACCTCTACCAACACCTTACTGATCAGCATTCTTTCCACGTTCTGGCTGGGTGAAAAGATCAGACTGAGGCAGTGGCTGGCGGTATTTCTCGGGCTGATAGGCGTAGCCATCGCGTGTTACCCGCTTTTACAAGACCAGCATGCCACGCCGCGGGGATTGCTGCTCATTTTCCTGAGCATGGTGGCCTATTCTATAGGCACGTTGTATTATTCCAAGGTAAAATGGCGCTTGTCGAGGTTCACCATTAACGGCTGGCAGGTGTTCCTGGGCGGCATATTTCTGCTTCCCCTTACCCTGTATTTTCATGAAAGCGGGCGGAGTGAATGGAACATGACCGTATTTTTTTCCATCGCCTGGCTGGTGATTCCCGTCTCTGTCGCCGCGGTGCAGTTGTGGCTTTATCTCCTGAAAACCGACACGGTTAAGGCCTCCTTCTTCCTCTTCCTCTGCCCAATTTTTGGATTTATCTATGCCAACCTCCTCCTGGATGAACCCCTGTCCTGGTATACCTGGGGCGGCACCGCGCTGGTGCTGGGAGGGCTCTATCTGGCCAATGAAAGGTAATCCAATTATTGCCTGTAGATAATAAATCGCAGACCGTTACGATTTTAATAACCTATAGTACTATTTTAATAAAATACAAGTTGTATCTTACCGGCAGATTCACACAACAACATGCCGAACAAGATTACGCACATTCACGACACTTTTATCAAAGATATTCTCTCCCGGAAAGAATTGGCAGTAGATTTTTTTCAAGAACACCTTCCGGAGTCAATAGTTCAGATTATTAATTTTGAAACATTGGCTCCCCTAAATACTTCCTTAATCGGTGAAAATCTAAAAACTTCTTACTCCGACTTGGTTTGGAGTGTAAAATTAAAAAATCAAGAAAATGTACAGATTAGTATGCTTCTGGAGCACAAAAGTCATCCTGATCCCGATACTGCCTTTCAATTATTGGAATACATGGCTTTAGCCTACCGCAAGCAACGTAAAGAAAAGAAAAAGCCGGAACTGATAATTCCGATACTGTACTATCACGGAAAAACCGATTGGAAATTCAAACCATTGGAGTCATTCTTTCCGAGACTTCCAGATTTACTGAAAGGTTACCTTCCTGCATTTCTCACCGAATTTGTCAACCTGCATCGCTTTCCGGCAGAAAAAATCCTGCAACTTCATAACGGCCTACTTAGCAGCGCTTTGATGATTCAGAAGTATTTTTTTGATCCGGAAAGTCTCAATTCCTATTTTTTCGAAATCCTTAAAAGACTCCAACCCTTTTTACACTCGAACCTAATTGAGTCTGTTTTTGTTTATTTGGAAAGTAGTGGCCTTAATAAAACCCAATTAGAACAAGATATTCAAAAACTATCGGAAGATATGAGTACGCGAATAATTACCTTAAGAGAACAATTGCTGACTCAAGGCAAAGAGCAGGGAATCAACGAAGAACGAATACGATCCACGCAAAAAATCGTTCTTAATGGTTTCGATAACGGTTTTGATGTGAATGCAATCCGGTTGATCACCGATGAAAGTGAAGAAACGATCCATCAGATTCTGAAAGAAAACAACCGGATCAGGTAAAATCCGATCCGGCAGTATTGACAGAGTAAATTTCAGAAATCAATCCGGAATTTTTTACTTTTACTTTTAGTTTCTCACTTAAATTCTTACCTTTGCACTCCCAAAGAAAAAATGAAGGAGGTGTAAAGTATGCTGCATATACAGGTAAAGGAAAACGAATCAATCGATAAAGCGCTGAAGCGTTTCAAGAAAAAGTTTGAAAAAACGAAGGTACTGAAAGAACTCAGACGTCGGCAGGCATTTGAAAAAGGGTCTGTATCCCGTAGATTCGAAGTCTTGAGAGCAACTTACAAGCAAAAGACTTATGGACACATTGACGATTAATCGTCTTTGATGTTTCTTATATTTCGACTAATTTTGTTCAGAATTTATTCTCAGCAAAATTGGTCGATTTTTTTTTATCCTACCTGCAAAACGAGAAACGCCTGAGCCCGCATACGGTACTGGGCTATAAAACCGATTTGCTTCAACTGAGTGGATTCCTTGGCGAAACACCCCCGGAAAACGCAGGTACGGAGGAGCTGAGATGCTGGATAGTGGCGTTGTCGGAAAGCGGGCTTGCCCACACCAGCATTAACCGGAAAATAGCCAGCCTCCGGGCCTTCTATACGTTCCTGGTGAAAAGAAAGCGGCTCGAAAAAGATCCTACCGATCTACTGAAGTCGCTCAAGACACCCAAAAAATTACCGGTTTTCCTGGAAGAGAAGAACACCCTTCCCCTTTTTGAAGAGATTGAATACGAAACGGGCTTCTCCGGCGTACGCGATAAACTGATCCTGGAATTCCTGTACGGCACGGGTATCCGCCTGTCGGAGCTGATCGGTATCCGGGAAACCGACGTGGATCAAAACCGGGTAAAAGTACTGGGGAAGCGCTCCAAATACCGTATTATCCCCTTACATGAAAACCTGGTGCGCCTCCTGCATCAGTACCGCGAACTCAAGCCCCTCCACCCCCACCATGACCATTTGCTGGTGACCGACAAGCTGGAGCCGCTTTACCCGGTGTTTGTACAGCGAAAAGTAAAGCATTACCTCCTGCAAGTAAGTACCCTGAGCAAGAAATCGCCCCATGTCATGCGCCATACGTTCGCCACCCACCTGCTTAATCGCGGCGCCGACCTGAACGCCATTAAAGAGCTATTGGGGCACGCCAACCTCTCCGCCACCCAGATCTACACGCATAATTCCATCCGAAAACTGAAAGAAGTGTTTAAGAAAGCGCATCCGAAAGCGTGAGGGGGATGGTAAACCATGCCCACCAAACTCTTGTTCAATAGTAAAAATAAAGAGGACAATAATCTATTGATGGTGTGAACCTATCAAGTTAAGAGCTACATTCTAATTGATCCCATATATTTTAAATGATCTTAAAGAAAATCTAGGATTCCTAGATACGCTTGAAGTCTTCATCCCAAAAGTGCAGAGGTGTTACCTTCCCGGAAATTGCCCCCAGCTGTCAACCACTCAAAGTACTATTGTCCCTGGCATCCAGGATCGGCTGGTTTGTTCCACTTGGTTTCAAACGGAAAGTTAACAACCAGATGTTGAGCAGTGATGAACTTTCTAAACTGATTAATTTACCAGAATAGAGGATAGAAAAAGAACAGCATTTTTCGTTTTCACTCAAAGTGCTGTTTTAAGCCAATCCATCCTTAATGAAAGCCAATTTTTCATATAGATGATTTCATTGTCATAAGAACCCCAAATGGCATAATTTGGCCAAGTATAGGAGTACAACGTTTTCCATTTTTGATTATTCTCAATAACAGACCATTTTAGGTTATCAGCCCCCCTGTTAATTGACTCTATAATCTGATATTTGTTAGCGTAAAAATAATCATAACGGGCCTTCACTTTTTCAACAAATGAAGGGTCTTGAAATAGTCTGACAATCCATCTTGCATTTTTGACATGAAATCCTTCATGGTTACTGCCTGTGCCATAGTTTACGTTGCCAAAACCAATATCAAAATCCCAGATAGGTCCCATTTTTAACTTGCCTCCGGGAGCCAGGTTCATAAAGCAACTCGAATAGAAAATAGCATCATTATTTTTAGCTATTTCATTGATTAGAAACCAATCAATAAAACTGTCTACATCCAAGTATTTGCTATACCCCTCGGTTGGATGGGCGAAGTTGTTCCCATATAGGACAGCTTCCGCAGTAGTTACGTAATCTTTTATATAGGCGTATTTTTCATCGTTCAAAACCACATCAGGTGCTTTGATGTTAAAAAGGACCCGGGCTGTTTGGAAGTATACGTCGGAGGGCTCCATCCGCCCTAGCTGGTCCACTTCTATTAAATAACCATTACTTGTAACATTTACCCTTTGCGTTGACACTTTTACATGCTCTGTAAGTTGATAAGAACCCTGATAGACTTCATTTAAAAAAACTTCCACAAACCTCGTTCTGGGTGTCCACTCAAGATTATCACTCATTCTACCCATTAAAAAGGCAGTCTCATTTCTGAATTGTGTTTTATCGGTATAGTTGGCAAGTAATGCCCAGTCTCTTTCCGATGGTAATCCCAAAATACTAATATTCTCATCAAATCTTAAGCGATAGGGCTTTTTGGGGAGGCCCCATGTTGAGTTTCCACGCCCTCGAATTCTGAGAGTACCATTGAAATCATCATAAATTCCGGCACCATCTATTCGGATAGTGGCATTTACATAGTCCTCTTTCGATGTTATTTCTGCATTACCCTCTGTATTAATCCTTATCACCGGGAGTCCGGTAAAATTAACTAAACTAAGTATGTACTTTTTCGATAACCCGCTTGTATTTGAAACAATTATTTCTGTTCCTTTAGAAAGATCAAGTGAAGAGGTACCACTTTCCAGTCCCCCCCCCCACTAGTGACTTTAGTACTTGGGTCAGTCTCATACGAGACTACAAGTTGCTTAGTATTGGTATAATAAGGGATACGACCGGTGATAGTACTATCGGTAATTTCCAGTTCTATATTACTGTTCAGAGAAACAGGATTTTTAGAGGCGTCAAGCCAAAAACGTAAAATACCTTTAAACTCGGCTTCAGGAATCACTTCCGTTTTAATATCTTTTGTGCATGAAGCAAGGATAAAGAGAAAAACGAAAACAAGTGAGAGTCTCGAATAGATGGTAAGCATAGTAGTATTCAGGTGTTTAGTTAATAGTTGAAAGATATTACAAATGTAATCTATTTTATGCGCATTAGCAAATAAAGCCACCATAATCTCTTGAACAGAGGAATAGCCTTCTAGTGCAGTAAATAACATAACCACAATGTAGTAAATTCAGTACCTATAGCACCACACCAATAAAAATCTTAACTTTGCCCCTTGATTTCAAACTAACTCAATATATGAAGAAATTATTCCTGGTTTTATCTTTGATGATAAGCCAACTTTACGGACAAGAGAGTCTGTACAATTCCGCGGAAGCGTTCAGTCCGCTAACCCATTATCTTCCCGGCAATAAATACCGGAGCGCATCCGGCCAACCCGGGCCTGAATACTGGCAAAACCGGGCCGACTACAAGATCAGCGCTACGCTTGACACCGCTAAAAACGGAGTGTCGGGTGCCGTTTCCATTACGTACACCAATAATTCTCCGGATGAATTGACCTTTATCTGGCTGCAACTTGACCAGAATAAGTTCAGACTGGATTCAAGAGGAAATAGCGTCACCCCCCTGAATGTAGGGCGTTACGGGGTAAAAGGATTTGACGGCGGCTACCGCATTTCGGAAATCAAAGCGGAAAAACCGATCTCCTCTCCCGCTCCCAAAGGCAAGAGGGTAAAAGGACGTAAGCAGGTGCTGGAAAGTTCTTTTATAGACGACACCCGCCTACAGGTCTTCCTGACAGAACCGTTAAAAAAGGGAGAGCAGGTGGTGCTTTCCATGAACTTTGATTTCCTGATTCCCCAGAACGGAGCCGACAGAATGGGTCTGTACGATGCCAAAGAAGGCACCATTTACCAGCTGGCCCAATGGTTTCCGCGGGTAGCCGTATACGACGATATCAAGGGGTGGAACACCCTACCCTACTTGGGCGCCGGTGAATTTTACCTGGAATACGGCGATTATACCTTTGAGATCACCGTGCCCCGTGATCATATCGTAGTGGCTTCCGGCGAGCTGACCAACCCCAAGGAGGTGCTGACCGCCACCCAGATGCAGCGTTTAGCCCAGGCCGCCAATTCTGACCAGACGGTTTACGTAATTGACCGGGAGGAAGCCGGAAAAACTTCGGTGCGCCCGGCCGGAAACGGAAATCTTACCTGGAAATTTTCCTGTAAAAATACCCGGGATGTAGCCTGGGCCAGCTCCAAAACCTTTGTTTGGGACGCCGCCCGAATCAACCTTCCTTCGGGCAAAAAATCCCTGGCCCAGTCGGTTTACCCGGCGGAGATCGGGGATAATGACGCCTGGGGCCGTTCTACCGAATACACCAAATTCAGCATTGAGTTTTACTCGGGCTGGCTGATGGAATACCCTTACCCGGCGGCCACCAACGTGGCGGGAATTGTGGGCGGTATGGAGTACCCCGGTATTGTTTTTTGCAGCGCCCGGTCACGGAAAGCCGGACTGTTCGGAGTGACGGACCACGAGTTCGGACATATCTGGTTTCCTATGATTGTGGGTTCGGATGAGCGCCGTTACGCGTGGCTTGACGAGGGATTGAATACGTATATCAACTCCCTGGCGGCAAAGGCTTTCAATAACGGGGAGTATCATGTAAAAAGCGCGACAGCCAATCTGGCCCGCTTCATGTCGGTTTCCAAGTCGGTGATGAACATTCCTGACGCCATACCGGAACGTGAACTGGGCATACTGGCCTACTACAAACCTTCTGTGGGTCTGACCATGCTGGCCGATGCCATTGCCGGTGAAGAACGGGTCAAAATGGCTTTGCGTGAGTACACCCGCCGGTGGGCCTATAAGCACCCTACCCCATTTGATTTCTTCAATACCATGGAAAACGTATTGGGCGAAGACCTCAGCTGGTTCTGGAAAGGCTGGTTTGTGCACGACTACAAAATCGACCAGGGGGTCAAAAGCGTGAAATATGTGAAAGACGTGGCCGCTAACGGTTCCGTGATTGAACTGGAAAACCTGAACCGCATGCCCATGCCGGTGGAAGTAGAGGTAAAAGAGAAAGGAAAAGAGGCCGTAACAGTAAAACTTCCTGTGGAAATCTGGCAGAAAGGAAGTACCTGGTCTTTTGAATTTCCGTCTACTGCCGAACTGGAGTCGGTGAAAGTGAACCCAAGAGGTATTTTACCCGATGTAGACGACAAGAATAATACCTGGAAGCCCTAACGGTTTCGGACCGCTACGTATTTTGAATAATGCTTAAAATCCGGCTGACCCGATGTTCTTTTTCGCGGTCGCCGGATTTTTGGTATGCGAAGGCCAGGTTAGTCAGTACCCGCACCACAATTTGCGTGTTTGAACAGGCCCTGTAATATTCGTCTCTCGGCTCCAGGTTCATGTGCTTGAGGTAATCGTCAATGTCTTTTCGCTGAAAAATCTGTCCTTTATTAAAGGCGTTGACGTAGAATTTCTGTCCCGGATAGTCAAAAATTATCACGAAAAGATTCGGCAGGTTGACGCCGTACAAGGGAATCTGCATCTTCTGGGCTACCAGGATATAGAGGCAGCTTAAGCTAACGGGGTTCCCTTTCCGGGTTTCCAGTACCTGGTTAAAGAGGGAGTTCTGGGGGGAGTGAAAATTCTTGACGTTGGGCTCAAAACCCATTTGCTGAAAAATCACGTTATTGATCACTTCCAGGAGATCGGCCGGATGCATATCGGAGCGGGTCATCAGCCATACTTCCATATAGATTTTGTTCAACTGCGCCCTCATTTTGTCGATTCCGTATTCCGGGTAAGCGATGCGCGAAATCAGCCATAAGCCTTGCAACAGGTCTTCTCCTCCGTGTGTGACCCATTCCTTTATATCGAGCATGAGGGAGTCGGTCTGGAGATCCTGGAGGAGAAACTCTATGGAGCTCTGGATCACGGGATTTTTCCCGTACTGATCCCGTTCCCTTTCCAGCAAGGGAATGACCTCCTGTCCTAATCCCTTGATCTTATCACGGATCAGGCCTACCACCTCACCGTCAGAGTCGTCTAAGAGGGAAACCATGGCTTTGAAATCCCGAATATTCATAAGCTATTCGTTTTACAGGTCAATAATAACATACGCCTTCTTAAAACCAAACAAATTTTTAAAACATTTATTTAGATATTACCTTTGTAAAAAAAGAACACGAATGAATATACTGGTGACGGGTGGGGCCGGATTTATAGGATCACATACGGTAGTGGAACTGATCGCAGCGGGCTATTGCCCGGTGATTGTGGATGACCTCCGTAACTCAGCCCCCTCCGTACTTCAGGGTTTAAAGAATATCCTGGGAAAGGAAGTGCCTTTCTACCGGGAAGACTGCAACGACTACGCCAAAATGAACGAAGTGGTGCAACGGCACCGCATACAGGGAGTCATTCATTTCGCCGCTTTTAAAGCGGTGGGAGAATCGATGGCCGAACCGCTGAAATACTACGGAAACAACCTGGGTTCTTTACTGAATATTCTGAACGTGATGCAGGCCAATAATATCCGGAACCTGGTTTTTAGCTCGTCTTGTACGGTATACGGACAGGCCGACACTATCCCGGTTACGGAAAATGCGCCCAAGAAAAAGGCCGAGTCGCCTTACGGCAATACGAAAGCCATCGCAGAAGACATCCTGGAAGACACGGTGAAAGCCGGCCTCGACCTCGGCATTATCTCCCTCCGGTATTTTAACCCGGTAGGCGCTCACCCTTCCGCGGAAATCGGCGAATTGCCCATTGGGGTACCCAATAACCTGGTCCCTTATATTACCCAAACCGCCGCGGGCATCCGGGAGAAACTGACCGTTTTTGGCAACGATTACGACACGCCTGACGGCTCCAACATCCGCGACTTCATTCACGTGGTAGACCTGGCGAAAGCCCATGTTTCGGCGTTGAGCCTGCTGGGGAAACATACGGAAGGGCCCTATTACAACGTTTTTAATATCGGTACCGGCCAGGGCAATACGGTCTTGGAGGTAATTGACACTTTTGAAAAGGTGAATAACCTGAAGCTCCAGTACGAAATCGGGCCGCGGAGACCGGGTGATGTGGTCAAAATTTACGGGAACGTGGAAAAAGCGGCCACCGAAATGCAATGGAAGGCGGAAAAAACGCTGGAGGAGAGCATGGAAGACGCCTGGAGATGGCAGAAAAAAATCAGTAATTTATAATGCGCTATTCGCAGTATGCTACCCATTATCGGCCTATAAGCGCTGATAAAACGGATAGCTGACGGCTGATAGCTGATAGCTTTTATACGCATGAACAAACACATCATTATCACCGGGGGCGCGGGCTTTATCGGCTCACATGTTGTAAGACTTTTTGTGACCCGGTACCCCGATTACCGGATCATTAACCTGGATAAACTCACTTACGCGGGCAACCTGGAGAACCTGAAAGATATTGAGGATGCCCCCAATTATGTCTTTGAACACGGGGATATTGTGGACGAGGCTTTTGTGAACGGGCTTTTTGAAAAATACCCGGTAGACGGGGTGATTCACCTGGCGGCGGAGTCGCACGTGGACCGGTCCATTACCGACCCCATGGCCTTTGTGCGAACCAATGTCATCGGCACCTGCAACCTCCTGAACGCGGCCAAAAACGCGTGGAAGGGCAATTACGAAGGGAAACGCTTCTATCATGTTTCGACCGATGAAGTATACGGAGAGCTTCACGATCCCTCGGAATTTTTCCTGGAAAGCACCTCCTACGATCCGCGCTCACCGTATTCGGCTTCAAAAGCGAGTTCGGATCATTTCGTGCGGGCCTACCACAATACCTACGGTCTGCCCGTGGTGATTTCCAACTGTTCCAACAATTACGGTCCTCATCATTTCCCGGAAAAACTTATTCCGTTAATGATTAACAACATACGGAACAAAAAACCGCTGCCTGTATACGGAAAGGGAGAGAATGTGCGCGACTGGCTTTTTGTAAAAGACCATGCCCGGGCCATTGATATCATTTACCACCAGGGCAAAAACGGAGACACTTACAATATCGGCGGTAACAATGAATGGAAAAACATAGACCTGGTACACCTGCTGATCAAGTTAATGGACAAGAAACTGGGTAACCCGGAAGGAGAAAGTACGCAACTGATTACGTACGTGACTGACCGGGCGGGCCACGACCTCCGCTACGCCATTGACGCTACCAAACTGATGACCGAACTGGGTTGGAGTCCGTCTGTGACGTTTGAGGAAGGGCTGGCGCAGACGGTGGACTGGTATTTTGAGAACTGGGACTGGATAGAAAATATCACCAGCGGAGAATATCAAAAATATTACGAATCAATGTATAAATTATAGCTGTCAGCCTTCAGCTATCAGCTATCTGTCTCAAAAAAGACGGAAAAGCTGAAGGCTGATAGCTGATAACTGATAGCTAACTCAATATGAAAGGAATTATCCTGGCCGGAGGCAGCGGCACACGCCTCCACCCCTTGACCCTCGCGGTAAGTAAACAATTGATGCCGGTTTATGACAAACCCATGATTTACTACCCGCTTTCTATCCTGATGCTGTCGGGTATTCATGAGATTCTGATCATCTCTACCCCGCACGACCTGCCTCATTTCCGGAAACTGCTGGGCGACGGCTCCCAGTTGGGATGCCGCTTCGAATACGCGGAACAACCCAGCCCCGACGGACTGGCCCAGGCATTTATCATCGGGGAAGAGTTTATCGGGAAAGACAAGGTGGCCCTGGTACTGGGCGATAACATCTTTTACGGCAGCGGACTGAGTAAGCTGTTGCAGTCGTGTGCCGATCCGGACGGCGGTACGGTATTCGCCTACCCGGTACATGACCCGGAAAGGTACGGGGTAGTAGAGTTTGACAAGGATTTCAATGCCCTGAGTATTGAGGAGAAACCGGAAAATCCCAAGAGTAACTATGCAGTTCCCGGCCTGTACTTTTACGACAACAGTGTGGTAGAAATTGCCAAAAACATACAGCCTTCCCCCAGGGGTGAACTGGAAATTACCGATGTCAACAGGGTATACCTTGAACAGGGAAAACTGAAAGTGGGGGTAATGAACCGGGGAACGGCCTGGCTGGACACGGGTACGTTCGCCTCCCTGATGCAGGCGGGGCAGTTCGTGCAGGTGATTGAAGAACGGCAGGGACTAAAAATCGGTTGTATCGAGGAGATCGCTTACCGCATGAAATTCATTGATAGCGAACAACTGCGGAAAATAGCGCAACCTCTGGTGAAATCGGGGTATGGGCAATATCTGCTTAATTTGTTGAAATAGAGGATAGTGGACAATTACGAATTAGAAATTACGAATTACGGAGTTTCAATTACGAATGACGAATTACGAATTAAAAATTACGAATTACGGAGGAGGGATATCGATGGAGCGTTTATCTATACGAATGCCTAATATACTCTTTTAGACAATATTGGGTATTTGTACCATGCGGCCATATCATGGAGTAGTGTCGCCTCGGCTGCGCTCGGGGTGACAAGAGCGACTGCCATTGTCAGGCTGAGCTTGTCGAAGCCCGCGTTTAGGCTGCCCAAAGCCCGTCGAAGAGCTAGTAATGCGCCCTTCGACAAGCTCAGGGTGACAGGGGCAACGCTAGTGTTTCGCTCACGGAAGACACAGATTTACACAGAAGATAATACGCCTCTCCACGGTTCCCTAATTAACCATTAACCATTGCTCGGTTCCCGTAATTCGTGATTTTTAATTCGTCGTTACCCACAACCGTGTCACCCCTCCAGGATTCCCGTAATTCGTAATTCGTAATTTTTAATTCGTAATTGCTTCACGCACTCACCACCCGTCATCCGACACCTTCTTAGCCGGTTTTGGAGCTACTTTAGGTTTGGGTGCGGCATTCACTACCGGGGCACCGCCCATGGTATACAATTCATCGCCCAGTTCCACCCTGGAGTAGACCCGACTGATGATCTTCCACTCGTTCCCTACTTTCAGAAGATTCAGAAAATCAATGATTTTATTGGTAGAATAGGCCGTTTCGGTAATGGCGGTGGCGGCGTTATTGGCATAGCTCAACGAAAGCACGCGGGTGGTTCTATCCATCTTCTGACCGGGCTTAATGCGCGACGCCAGGCTCTCGACCGTCATACCGGTGACCCCGTTATTTCCTACCGCCTTTTGCACGGCATCTCTCAGGAATGCCCCCTTAAAACGTTCTACCTCCCCGTTGGTTCCCCCTTCCAGGAAATCGCTCAGGGTTTGGGTAATCAACTGCTCATCGGATTGCGCCCGGGCACTTCCGAAAAAAGCCAGCAGCAGGGCCAGTAAGGTTATTCTGTAGTTTTTCATGCGCGTACATTTTTAGCTTTGAGCCATGAACTGATTCTAATGCAATTTAACCGGAGAATCCCGTATTATTTCATAAATTTGTGAAAAAAAATTCAATGAGGCTTTTTAATACAGTCACGTATAAAGCACGGCGGGAAGCGCTGAAAAGGCAGATAAAAACCGGGCAGATCCTGATTTTGGGTAATAACGAGGCGCCCATGAACTATACGGCGAACACGTATCGTTTCCGGCAGGACAGTAACTTTCTGTATTATTTCGGGATTAACCTGCCCGGTCTGGCGGGTCTCATTGACCTGGACCAAAATACGGAGACGATCTTCGGTCACGAACCGACCCTGGACGATATCATTTGGGAAGGCCCCCTAGAGTCCCTTTCTTCCCTGGCGGAAAGAGTAGGCGTCTCAACCCTCCTCCCCCTGGAAAAGTTGGCTTCTCTCCTTCGCAACTCCGAACTTCATTACCTGCCCCCCTACCGGGGCGACCGGCAGATTTTCCTTCGGGATACCCTGGGGATCTCTTCTCCTTTTTCTATAGACCTGGTCAAGGCGGTGGTAGCGCAGCGCGCCATCAAATCGGAAGAAGAAATCGCAGAAATGACCCAAGCGGTGAATATCACGCGGGAAATGCATATTGCCGCCATGAAAGCAGCTGCGCCGGGTAAGAAAGAATATGAAGTGGTAGCAGAAATACTCAAAACGGTCAAGGCCCACAATGCCGAACTTTCGTATCCCATTATCCTCTCGGTAAACGGGCAAACCCTTCACAACCACTATCATGGAAACGAGATGAAAAGCGGTCAGCTTTTACTGAACGATTCAGGGGCGGAAACCGACATGTATTACGCGGGCGACATCACCCGGACTTTTCCCGTATCGGGCCGGTTTACCGAACGCCAAAAAGAAATCTACGAGATTGTGTTGAAGACGGAGACGGAATCGATTGCCGCCCTGCGCCCGGGTGTAGCCTACCGTGATGTGCATCTGAACGCCAACCGCATCCTGCTGGAAGGCCTCCGGTCTCTGGGGCTGGTACACGGCGATATAGAATCTATGGTACAGGAAGGCGTGGGCGGCCTGTTCATGCCCCACGGCCTGGGCCATGCCATAGGGTTGGATGTACACGATATGGAAGATCTCGGCGAGCAGTATGTGGGTTACCGGGAAGGAATGGAAAGGAGTACTCAGCTGGGGCTGAAATCGCTTCGCCTGGCCAAAGAGCTGGAAACCGGCCATGTACTGACTGTAGAGCCGGGCTGCTATTTTATCCCTGAACTGATCGGAAAATACCGTTCGGAAGGTATTTTTGCCCAATATGTGAATTACAGCGCCCTGGACAACTACCTGGATTTCGGGGGCGTCAGGATAGAAGATAACGTAGTGATCACCGGAAGCGGACATGAAGTATTAGGCAACCCGATACCGAAAACGGTGGAAGAAATAGAAAAAACCATGATCCCAAGCTAAATCTTTTCGAACCATTAATCATACTCTCAATTTTATGTTTTCAAACATCCTTTGGCAACAAGAAAAAATAACCGTAAATAACCTTACATTCCATTTGCAGGTCCACTTAAAAGAAGATATCCGGGAAGGATCTCAAAGTTTTGTTTTCTACAAAGACAAAAAGTTGATTGATATGTATCAATCCCTTTTTGAATCTCTTCACCGTACTGATTTTAAAAATGTATTGGAGATGGGTATGTGGGATGGCGGAAGCGCCGTTTTCTGGCACGAGATCCTGAAGCCTGAGAAGCTGATCGGCATTGACCTGCTAAAAAACAGGAAAGGACACGCTTTTGAAACCTACAAGAAAGTTCACGCCGCTTCTTTTTTTGATTACTGGGAAGTAGACCAAACCGACCGCTCCCGACTGACGTCCATTCTGCAAAATCACCTGGGTGAAAAAGAACTTGACCTGGTCTTTGATGACGCGTCTCACCGTTACCACCAGTCCCTCGCCTCTTTCAACATTGTTTTTCCCCGCCTGAAAAAAGGAGGATATTACATTATTGAAGACTGGGCCTGGGGGCATTGGCTGCACGAAGACTCCAGTGCTTACCCCGCCTTTACAGAGCCTACACGCCTGGTTTTTGAACTGGTAGAGGCCGCCGCAAACGTGGGCCTGATTGAGAGCATTCACGTGTGTTCCGGCTTTACCGCGGTGAAAAGAGGGCAGCTGGATATTTCTCCTGAAGATTTTAACCTCCACGATTACATCAAAAGGCGCCCGACCGCGTTTAAAGATCGCCTCAAAAGAAGAGCCAAAGAAATGCTGGGCAGAAGCTGGTAGCAACCTGACGGGTGTCATATTTATTGAGGATTTTCTGCCCTACCTTTGCCAATAAAGTCGGGCAGACATGAATCACCTCATTGAAAAATATAACGTAGCCGTTCCCCGTTATACCTCCTACCCTACCGTACCTTTCTGGCAAACGGCGGGTTTTAGTACGGAAAAATGGCAGGCCAATGTGCGGAAGACCTTTGAAAAGGAGAATAAACTGAGTCTCTATATTCACCTTCCGTATTGTGAGAGCCTGTGTACGTTTTGTGCCTGTCATAAAAGGATCACGAAGAACCACGCCTACGAAGGGCCCTACATTGATGCACTACAGAAGGAATGGACCATGTACCTGGCCACTTTTGAAACCGTACCGGAAATAGAAGAAATTCACCTGGGCGGAGGCACCCCCACCTTCTTTTCCCCCGAAAACCTGGAACTGCTGATCCGCTCTATCCTGGACACCGCCACGGTTTCGCCCCGGCACGAATTCAGTTTTGAAGGGCATCCGAACAATACCACGTACGCACATTTGAAAGCCCTCTACGGCCTGGGTTTCCGGAGGGTGAGTTTCGGAGTGCAGGATTATGACCCGGTGGTTCAGGAGGCCATTCACCGGATACAGCCCTTTAAGAACGTAGAGAATGTGACCCGGTGGGCGAAAGAACTGGGCTATACCTCGGTGAGCCATGACCTGGTGTTCGGCCTGCCTTTCCAAAGCCTGGCAGGATTTACAGATACCGTACGGAAGACGTTGTCCCTGTCGCCCGACCGCCTTTCTTTGTATTCTTACGCGCACGTACCCTGGATCAAGGGCGTAGGCCAGCGGGGATACAGCGAAGAGCACCTGCCCGCGCCCGAAGAAAAAAGGAAACTCTATGAAACCGCCCGGATGATATTTGAAGAAAACGGGTACTTTGAAGTGGGAATGGACCATTTTGCCCGGGCCGACGACGCCATGTTCATTGCGTACCGGGAAGGGCGCCTCAACCGGAATTTCATGGGATATACCACTACGCAATCCCGCCTGCTGATAGGACTGGGCGCTTCGGCCATCAGCGATGCCTGGGGTGCGATGGCCCAGAACGAAAAGAACGTAGATAAATACCTGAAACACGCCGAAGGACTGCCGGTGGTGAAAGGCCATATCCAGTCGGAGAGAGATGTGGAACAACGCCAGCTTATCCAGGACATCATGTGCCGTTTCCGGGGCGATATTTCAGCACAAAGCCCGGATATTTCTCAGTACTCCCGCCTGGAAGAGCTGAGAGAAGACGGCCTCATTGAAATCGCCGGACCGGAGCTTCGGGTCACGCCCGCGGGCCGCGCGTTTATCCGCAACGTATGCGCCGTTTTCGACGATTACCTGAAAGAAACGCCGGAACAGACGTTTTCAAAAGCGATATAAACGGTACGGGCGTGCTGCGCACGCCCCCATGAATATACCCATTCGAACGCGCGTAGCACGCCCCTAGTGATTCTTTTTGATTTTTTCCTGCAAGGCAATCAGGCCACCGATGAGGGCTTCGGGACGGGGCGGGCAGCCCGGCACATAAATGTCTACCGGAATCACTTTGTCTACTCCTTTCAGTACATGATAGCCGTGGTCCCAGTACGGGCCACCACAGTTAGAGCAACTGCCCATGGAAATCACGTAGCGGGGTTCGGCCATCTGCTCGTAGAGCCGCCGCACGCGGTCGGCCATTTTGAAGGTTACCGTGCCGCTGACAATCATGAGATCCGACTGGCGGGGCGAGTTCCGCGGAAAAATCCCGAACCGCTCCAGGTCATGGCTGGAGGCGAACGTAGCCATCATTTCAATAGCACAGCAGGCCAGTCCGAAACCCATGGGCCACAGAGAATTGGCCCTGGCCCAGTTGGTCACTTCATCGAGGTTGGTAAGAATAATCTCACTTTCCCCGGTTTTTTCGCGATGATGTACTTCTAAACTATCGAATGTCATTTTTTTTAGCTTGAAGCTATCAGCTTTCAGCTATCAGCTCATGGCTCACAGCTCTTTGCTCCTAGCGTGTTAACTGTATTTTTTATTGATTTCATCGTATAGTCCGGGCGGCACCGGGGAGCGGAACTCTTCGGTTTTGTTTTCCGGAAGGATCCAGTCGAGATGTCCTTTCTTCCAGACATACACCAGGCCCAGGGCCAGCACGCCAATAAAGATAAACATCTCCACACCGGCGAACCACAGCCAGGCCACCCCTTCCCTCTCCAAAATGGCGGCGTCACCGAAAACGGTAGACCAGGGAAAAAGCAGCACCAGTTCTACATCAAACAGGATAAAGACAATGGCTACGATATAGAAACGGATATTGAAAGAGACCCGGGCATCGCCTACCGGCAGTTCCCCGGATTCATATACTGCGTTTTTCTCCTCTCCCGGGCGGTCGGGCCGCATCAGAGAAGCCAGCCCCAGCATGCCCAGCACGAGCAGCATAGCGCCTAGTATAAACAGCAACAAATAACCGAATTCTGAAATCATTTCGCAATATACTAATTCTTCACCTCCGAAGAACTTCTTCTTAACAGCTTATTCAACCCGAATGCGAAATTGAAAGGATTGGATTCGGAAAATACCACTCTTTCTTCCCTCAGTAAAAAGTCGGAATAGTAATGTTCCTCCGCGGGAAAAGTAGCCGTAAACATTTTCCGGCAGACTACCAGCTTGTACGTTTCCCCGAATGTATCGTACACAATGAGCACCTCTTCCCATCCGGAATACGTAAAACAATGGATAAATAAGGGGTAGGTGATCAGCCCTTCATCCCCATACACGGAATTCAGGGCAATGTCGTAAAAACGATATCTTTTCAGACGGAAAACCTCAAAGCCAAACGAATGCAAGATTCCTTCGAGCTGAACCAGGGCGCCGGTCATCCGGCCTAAGGGTTGCTTTTTCAGTTCCAGGCCGGCCGTGCTTTTCCAGAGGTCTTCGGTGAGGTCATAATACTGTGAATGCGCCGGCGACATTTCCAGTTTATAATCAAAACGACCATAACCCGGCACCACGTAACCCGGGTAAAACCATTGTATACCTTCCTTCTGACAAGCCTTTAGTTTGTGCAGCATCAACGCTTTTCCCAGGCTCAAACGCTTATATTCGGGATCAAAGAAATTCACGATACCTTCGGCGCCGGTTGCTCCCAGGTCAAACACCCCGCAGGCCACCAGGCGCGCGCCATCGTACATGCATATTTCCCTGGAATCAAACAGGTGAGTATCCGGAGGCAAAATGCTTTCCAGACTGTGGGTCGCCTGAAAACTTACGCCTTCCCTGTATTTCCAAAAAAGGGCTTCCTTTTCCTCCGTCAATTCAAACTTTCCTTCCCTGACCTCAAAAGCAGAACTCTTTTTCAGGATTTCCCGCTGAGAACGGGAAGGTTCAAAAGGCGGCACATGAATTCTTATCCAGAGGGCATCGAACAAGGAATTCTGAAAGGTCAGAAAACTGGTAGTAAAGAGACTACTCCCCTGCCTGAACCACCCTTTTTCAAGGTAGATATCGAGCTCGGACGGACTTAACGTATCGGGTTTTACCTGGGAAGCATACATAGAGGCGCAATTTACATTCTTCCCCCCGTCTTGTCAACTTTTTTGTTAATCGAGACCGGCCCGGGCTATTCTCAAGACTTCAAAAGAATACTTGCCACTTGTCACTTCCCGGATTTCGGTATTGTTTTTTTCGGGGTGATCCAGCAGCACCCGGCAGATCTCCCTGTAAAGGTCGTCGCCCAGCACTTCTTCCGCGCTTACTTTTCCGAGAATAACCAGCTTCAGCAGATGGCCGTAAATGGTAGACTCGGTGAGTTTGCGCGCGGCGGCCACCTCGCTGACCGAACCGTGGTATTTCCAGGCCTCCAGGGTTTCTTCCGTGGTGTTTTTCCTGGCCTCGGTTTTCTTCTTGCGGGAAGGCGCGGTGTAGTACCCCTTATCTTCTTCATCGGGCAGGAACTGCTCTGCCCTGAAATCTTCTTTCACCCGGCTCACCAGGTCAGATTTGTACCTTTTCACCTCTGTGGAATCGAGGAAATCTTTCGAGATCTCGCTCCCGCCGATTATGGCTTCCAGCCATCTTTTGCTCCTGAGAAGGCCTGTCACGGCCTCCGTAGTCACCTCATCCAGTAAAACCAATTCTTCAAAAAGGGCTTTCATCCTTTTCATACGCACTACCTCCTGCAATTTGAGCAACAGGGTATAATGCACGGCAAAAAGGGTTTCGGTGAAGTAGCCCAGGGCGGTCAGGCAGCGTTCTTCCAGGTAGGCCAGGTCGGGAGACTCTGAACCCAGTATCTTGGCAAGCAAGTGAACAAATTTGCGGGAAGGTTCCTGGAGGGTACGGATCCTGGCATACTGTTCCTCCACCCAGGGATGAAATTTCCGTTTGGGAGAGTTGGGCAGTTCGGCATCGTAAGAGAACTTATGGTTACGCCACTCCTGGCATACAACCTCCAGGTCAAAAGATGCGCTCAGGCGGTCGGTAAGATACGTCCGTGTCTCCCTGTGCAGGTCCGCCTCCAGCGTTTCTTCGGGTGTCCGGGTCTGGGAATATGCCCTGACGTGCTGATCCGGAGGAATGACCGAAGCGGGAAAGGGCTTGAGCATCACCAACCCTTCGAGGCTCCTCAGTCGGCTCAGGGCCACGTAGGCCTGCCCCGGCGCGAAGGCCCGGGATACATCCAGGATGGCCTTCTCAAAGGTTAGCCCCTGGCTCTTGTGTACCGTAATGGCCCAGGCCAGTTTAAGCGGAAATTGCAGGTAAGTACCCAACACTTCCTCTGCGATCTCGGTACCGTTGACCGTATAACGGATGTTCTTCCATTCGTATTTCTCCACGAGCATCGTGGTTTTTTCCTCCCGGAATTCTACGGTAACCTGCCCCTCTTCCAGGCTCTTGACATGGCCAATTTTCCCGTTATAATATCGTTTTTCGAAAGAAATATCGTTCTTGATAAACATAACCTGCGCGCCTTCTTTCAGGCGGAGATCTCCTTCCAGGGGGAAGATCCGCTCGGGGAAATCCCCTACAATCTCCGGGGAAAACACCGCTTGTTCACCTTCCAGCGCATCCAGGGCATCCGAATTCCGGCGGTCGGCTTCCGCGTTGTGGGTAGTCAGAGTGATATACCCCTCGGTAGCTTCAAAACCCGGGCGGTGGTGGGCATTCAGCACGCGCACGTCTTCTTCCGCAATCCGGTTATGCCTCAGGTTATTCAGTATACGAATGAAATCTTCGTTCTGCTGGCGGTGTACTTTTTCCAGCTCTACATGCAGAGGCGGATACTGACGCATTACCTGGGCGTCAAAAAAGAAAGGAGAGCTATAGTATTGTTTGAGAATCTGCCACTCTTCCGGCTTCACAATGGGCGGAAGCTGTAGCAAGTCGCCGATAAACAATACCTGAACACCGCCGAAAGGCCGACTGCGGCGGCGGATTCGCTGGAGCATGAAATCTACGGCATCCAGAAGATCAGCACGGAGCATACTGACCTCGTCAATGACCAGCAGTTCCATGTTCCGGAGTACGGCCTTGCGCGTGGAACTCATCCGGAAATGGCGAAGCAGGGAAGTCCGGCTTTCTACTTTAAGCTGATCACCAAAAAGAGGGCTGGCGCTATCGTCCGGAATAAACGCCCCGAAAGGCAACTGGAACATGGAATGAATGGTGACCCCGCCCGCATTCAGGGCGGCAATACCGGTGGGCGCCACCACTACCGCGTTTTTGTGGGTAAGGGCCAGAATCTCTTTCAGCAGGGTGGTTTTTCCCGTACCCGCTTTCCCGGTGAGGAAAACGGAGCGGTCGGTTTGGTTGACATACCGGTTGACATACGCTGTTAGTGTGGTACTCATGGTGTTATAAGGATTTTGTTCATCAAAGATTCTGTATTTCCCCGCCTGTATAGCAATGTTGAAGTATCTAATCCAACCTTTACCATGAACAAAAATACGGATTATTCTGAACAGCCAATTCTCAGACAGCTTTTATCTTTCATTGAAAAAGCGATATACGGTGTCAGACTACAATCCACCTGTTCTCACGAAAAACCCCCAATCAACTTATATTCAGTAGAAAGGGGGCTTTTAATTTTCTGACGTTTTCCAACATTTGCGCAACACAGCTTGTTTTTCTCACGCCTTAACCGCATGCAGGCTTCCCTGCTTATTGAGTGCCAGTGACCTCAACCTGCGGCGGTGCAGACCGCCTCTTTCTAACTAATCCAACGTATCTTTATTACTCTTCAAGGACCCTGATATTGGCCAGTTTCGCTTTGTAGGCAATCTTGGATTTAAGTCCGTAGTAACTCCAGTTTCGTAACAGCACGGGGTCTGCTTTGGCCTGTTCTTCTTTAGCCGATTGACTGACCAAACGGATGGCGCCCGCGCCCCTGCGCACACAATGGTCAATCAGCCGCCTGCTGTACAAGTGAAGGCGCGACTCAATATAGTTTTTTTCCTTTTCACTAAAATTCTGGAGGCTTTTGAATTTCTTCTTTCTCCCTCTGCCCCCGGCGTTCCAGGTGGTGGCAATCTGCCTGCGGCGGCGGGCGGCCTGTATAGAAAGGCGGCGGTACAAAAACTCTTCGGGGTTACCGATTTCCAGCTCTTCCTGCCCTATTTTCACGAGCAGCGGACATGTTATAGAAAGCGATACCTCTGCGATGACCGAAGGGTCGGGCTTTACGGTCTCCCTCTCTACCTCCATGCTGGCCAGCAGGTAAATTTTGTTATTTTTCACCTGTATGGCACTTTGACAAAGCGGTATTTCACCGGTCGTTATTTTTCTCAGCACTTGTCGCGTTCCCGAGCGGTCGCGCCCCAGGTAAGTGCGAAAGGGGATTTTAAAAAGAGTAAACGTAAAGCATTTCTCCTCTTCCTGTAGGCGGATATCCCGTGGACTGAAAGGAACGGGAAGGTTTTTTCTGAAGTTGGGAAGTGATCTTTCTCCTTTCCAATACTCGTCCCGATAATTTTTGTAGGTACGGTAAGCTGCCTGGTTCAGATTACTCAATGTGGAAGAGGGAAGAACTTTCAAAAAATGCGCGCTGAGGGTACGGTAGCCTGCGTTTCTGTGCGAAGTAGTCAGAATTCCTTCCTGGTCTTTCGTAGCATCGGCCAGTTTCACCTTGGCGTCTTCGGTAAGATAGAGAAGATCTTTCAGACGGTCTTGTACAAACAAGTGCGTGTACAGCATATTTCCGGCCCTGCAAGCCATACGCTGAAGGCTATACAGCCGGTCATGGTACGTTTTGAGTTCTTCCTTATCCTTGCAATCAATAAGGAGCTGAATTCTTCTGGTGAGGATGAGTTTCTCCATGGCCATGTCTACTTGTAAGGGTTTAGTAAATACAGGTATCTCAATCACAAAGCCATCCGGAGGGCAGATGTTTCATGAAGAAGGTGTTGAATTTGCACAAAAAAAACCCACAACAAAGGGATATCCCACTCAGGAAAGGAATAAATAAGTTAATTTTTAGGATAAATTATCTACCTTTACCTTACAGTAATGTTACCAAAATTTGTTAAGAGACGAAAGTTATGAAACACAAGATTCACGAAGGGCAAAATGTGAGGCGGTTCCGCGAAATGCTGGGCATTAAGCAGGAAGCCCTGGCTACCGAGCTGGGAGAAGACTGGAACCAGAAAAAGGTATCCTTACTGGAAAAGAAAGCGGTACTGGAGCCGGAACTGCTCTATAAGGTCTCACAAGCGCTGAAAATCCCTGACATAGCCATCCGGAATTTTGATGAGGAGAAGGCCATTACTATCATTGCCAACACCGTGAGTAACCATGACCAGGCCTCTGGCAACGCCCTCTTTAATTACCAACCCGTGATTCATCCCCTGGAAAAACTGAGCCAGCTTCACGAAGAAAAAATACAACTTTATGAACGTATGCTGCGGGAAAAAGAAGATATGATCCTCCGCCTGGAAAGACTACTGGGAACAGGTACCAAAAGCATGTGAAAAAAATTGTCTTTAACGTCAAATAGTCAGCATTTTTCAATATTTTCGCCAAATAATTATAAAAAAAAATATCAATGCGAAAACTATTACTACTGGCTGCGATGGTGTGCTGCTTTGAGTCTCCCGCCCAGAAAAAAAAACAGCCCGAACCCAATTATGATCTCGCCTCTCAGTTCTCTCCAACAAAACTCCGGACCAAGATTTTTTCTACGGAAGTACGGCCCAACTGGATTAACCATTCCGACCGGTTTTGGTACGAATACCAAACTTCATCCGGGAAACGCTGGTACCTGGTAGACCCTTCTACCCGTTCAAAACAACCGCTCTTTGATAATGCCGACCTGGCCCGCCAGATCACCCGCATAGTGAAGAATCCTTTCGATGCCCAGCATCTTGAAATAGAAAAACTCGAATTTACCGACGATGAAAAGAGGATACGTTTCGAAGTCAAAAGCACGAAAGATACCCTCAAATCCAAAGACGAGATCGCTAAACTGAAAGTGAAGTCGGATACCTTAAAGAAGAAAGTATTCTTCCTGGAATACGACCTGGCCACGCGCCAGGTAAAAGAACTGGCCGATTCTCTGAAAGAAAAGACCCGCCCAAACTGGGCTTCGTACTCCCCGGACACCCTCCGCATCTTCTTCGCGCGAGATTACAACCTGTACTGGATGGACAGAGCCAATTTTGAAAAAGCGATAAAAGATGAGAAAGACAGCACCATTGTAGAACACCGGATTACCCAAGACGGCGTACAGTACTACGCCTGGGGCGGCGACCAGTACAGTACCACTACCGGTGATGAAAAAGAAGACGAAGAACTTAAGAAGCGGAAGGGTGTACGCTTGAGCTGGTCGCCTGACGGAAAACATTTTGTAGTGACCCGGAAAGACAACCGCCACCTCAGTCCCATGTGGGTGATTAACAATGTGGGCGGCAAGAGGCCTACCCTGGAAACCTATAAATACCAGATGCCGGGAGAAAGCGACTCTACCGAGGTAGAACTGCACCTGTTCAACGCCGAAACCCTGGCTTCAAAACAGATTCATTTGCCTGCATTTAAAAACCAAACCGTAAGCGTTTTCTGGAAAGACCGCACCAAATCAAGCTATACCGGAAAGCATTATATCAGTTACTGGCTCGGCGATAATCAAACTTTTTACCTCGCCCGTTCCAGCCGTGACCTGAAAAGAATCGATGTACTTACTGCTAACATTGACGGCACTGTTAAAAATGTGGTGAGCGAGCGTTCAAACGTGTATCTTGATGTAAAAAAACCTTACCTCGTGAATGACGGAAAGCAGCTTATCCACTGGTCGCAACGCGACGGCTGGGGACATTTCTACCTGTATAATGCCGATGGCACCCTGGTACGTCAGCTGACCTCCGGAGAATACAACTGCGAAGACGTCACCGGTTATGATGCGAAAACCCAAACTTTTACATTCACCGCCAACGGTAAGGAGGCCGGGGAGGATCCGTATTACCTTCACCATTATGCGCTAACCCTGAACGGCGGAGAACCCAAACTGCTGAACAAAGGCAATTTTGATCACCAGGTTTCCGCCAGCGAGAGCGGACGCTTCTTTGTGAACAACTCCTCACGGGTGAATTCCGTACCGGTTTCTGAACTGTATGACGCAAAAGGAACGCTGCTGCTTAAACTGGAAGAAGCCGACCTCTCCCAGCTTTTCGCTTCGGGCTATCAATTCCCGGAACCTTTTATAGTGAAAGCGGGAGACGGCATCACCGATCTTTATGGTGTGATGTACAAACCCTTTGATTTTGATTCTACGCGGGTATATCCCATTATTGAATACGTATATCCCGGTCCGCAAACGGAGGCGGTCAACAAATCGTTCGGCCGGAGCATGGACCGTATAGATCGTCTGGCGCAAATGGGCTTCGTGGTGGTGACGGTGGGTAACCGTGGCGGCCACCCCGCCCGTTCCAAATGGTACCATACCTACGGCTACGGCAACCTGAGAGACTACGGCCTGGAAGACAAAAAAGTCACCGTAGAACAACTGGCGGCCCGGCATCCTTTTATTGACGCCAGTCGTGTAGGCATTACCGGCCACTCCGGCGGCGGGTTTATGTCTACGGCGGCCATGCTGGTGTATCCCGACTTTTATAAGGTGGCGGTATCGGGTGCAGGTAACCACGAAAACAATATCTATAACCGCTGGTGGAGCGAACGCCACCACGGAGTAACGGAAAAAGTAAGTGCGAAAGGCGACACCACCTTTACCTACCAGATTGAGAAAAATACCGAGCTGGCCAAAAATCTGAAAGGCAAACTGCTGTTGGCTACCGGCGACATCGACAACAATGTACACCCGGCCAACACCATCCGGATGGCGGAAGCACTAATCAAGGCCAACAAACGCTTTGATTTCCTGATTCTCCCGGGCCAGCGCCACGGATTTGGCAATATGACGGAGTATTTCTTCTGGAAGATGGCGGATTACTTTTCGGAGCACCTGCTAGGCGACTCGAAAAGCGATGAAGTAGACATGAAGGAAATCAACCGGGAGGTGCCGTTGAAGCGGTAGAGAACCCGGCGGAAGAGTGGAACTGTCAATTCGAGCGAAGACGAAAACTTTAACCTCTCGTCTTCGCTCGAGGTGACAGAAGCTACTTCCCGCCATCTGAGAGAACAGGAGCTCCTTACCAACGCAATTGTCAGGAACTTCTATATAGGTATTTAACCTAAAAACTCTACTGCTTTCTGAATCCTCCGAACCGTCTCTTCTTTCCCCAGAATTTCCATAACGAGCATGAGATCAGGGCCTTTCCCTTCTCCGGTCACCGCCAGGCGAAGTGCCTGCATGACCTTGCCGGGCTTGATACCGGCCGCCTCCAGAGTGCCGAAAATTGCGTCGTGAATATCCTGGGATGTGAAATTTGCCAGTCCGGAAAGTGTAGCGCTAATGACCGGCATGGCCGCCCGCGCCAGGTCGTCCCACTTCTTGGCCGCCACTTCTGCATCGTATCCCTCCGGCGCAGCAAACAGAAACGGCACCTTCATTTCCCGCACAAAATCCACCCGGTCTTTCATCAGCTCCACTATTTTCACGGAAAGCGCCGGATTACCGATCTCCTCGTCCAGTTCTGCCGCCAGCGTTTCATTGTCCCGCTTTCTCAGGTATTGCTGGTTAAACCATTTGGCTTTGTGCACATCAAAACGCGCGCCTGCCTTCTGGATATTGTGAATATCGAACAAGCTGATCAGCTCATCCGCATCCATAAGCTCCTGGTCGTTGCCCGGATTCCACCCCAGCAGGGCCAAAAAATTCATCACGGCTTCAGGATAATACCCGTCTTCCCGGAAGCCCCGCGAAAGCTCGCCGCTCCCCGGATCTTTCCACTGTAGCGGGAACACCGGAAAATCACCCAGCAACCCGTCGCGTTTGCTCAACTTCCCGTTTCCTTCCGGTTTCAACAACAGGGGCAAATGCGCAAACTCCGGCGCACTCCATCCAAACGCCTTGTACAGCAGGATATGCAGAGGCGCCGAGGGCAACCACTCCTCCCCCCGGATCACATGGGTGATCTCCATGAGGTGATCGTCCACAATATTCGCCAGGTGATAGGTAGGCATCCCGTCCGACTTCATCAGGATCTTATCGTCAATGGTAGAAGAATGTACAGACACCCATCCCCGAACCAGGTCTTTAAAGCGCACCTCGTCTTTCAGGGGTACTTTCAGGCGGATCACGTACGGTTCCCCGGCCGCTATCCGCGCCTGCACCTCATCAGCCCCCAACGTGATGGAGTTCTTCATCTTCATCCGGGTAAAGGCATTATAGGAAATATTATCCACTTTCGCCTCTTCCAGCTCCTTCCGCATCCGGTCCAGCTCCTCCGGGGTATCAAACGCATAATAGGCCTGCCCTTTATCTAACAACTCCTGCGCATAACCGGCGTAGATTTCCTTTCTTTCCGACTGCACATAAGGCCCCAGCTCACCGCCCGCGCCTACGCCTTCATCAATCGTAATTCCCATCCATTCCAGGGCTTCCAGGATGTAACCCTGCGCGCCCGGTACCAGGCGGGTCTGGTCGGTATCTTCTATTCTCAACAGCATCTTTCCTCCCATTTTCCGGGCAAAAAGATAATTATACAAGGCGGTACGTACACCGCCGATATGCAGGGGCCCGGTAGGACTGGGCGCAAATCTCACTCTTACACTCATAATCAATTTTTCAAACAAAGCGCAAAATTACGGCTTATTATCATACATCGCTTTTCCTGATCACTAAAAATAGAGAACTTCCGAAAGGCGAGCGCTTCAAACACCGTCTTTCCAGGGTACAAAGCCGGTAAAGCAACCCGTTGACCGCAGGGGAAGGCAGGGAGACATCCGAGCCCACCGCTTCCGGCCTGACCAGCCCCAGCCCCAGCTGTACCCGCTGAACCAGGCGAGCGACCAGCATCAAAGGCGAAAGGAATAAAGACCAGTAGGTAGCTTTAAGAATACGAAAATCGGAGAATACGGAGAGAAAACGATCAAAATCTGCCTTCACAAAACGTCTTTTGCTACCCACCGCGATGTCGTGAATACCCCTGAAAACCCCAAATGCATTGTTGTTGGTAATGAAAATACCTCCCGGCTTCAACACACGGTAAATACAGGCCAACGCGCTTTGGATTTCCGTGTCGTCCAGCTGGTACAGCACATCGTCTGATACCACCACATCGAAGGTTTCCGGGGGATAACTAAAGTCGGTTATGGTTTCACGTCGGACAGACAATCCCCGGCTTTGGGAAAATCCCACTGCATGTTCGTTGTAATCAAAGCCTTCGGTTTGGGTTATCCCCTCCGAAGCCAGGCGGGTGAGCAGTCCCCCCGTACCGCAGCCGGCATCCAGCACGTGCAGGTTCCGGTAGTCGGACGAATACGTTTTAATCTCTTCCAGCACCCGGTCGTGCAGGGTTTTATACCACCACATCCGGTCTTCCACCTCGAACATGGCCCGGTATTCCTCGTAGTTGATTAACACTTAAATGCTGTTTTCATTGTTGATCACCTGGATTTCCGGCTTGTGGTAAACGGTAGAATTTGCCGGAACGCTTCGGGTCAGCCACACATTCCCGCCGATCACGCTGTTTTCCCCGATCACCGTCTTTCCGCCTAAGAGGGTGGCCCCGGCATAGATGATCACATTGTCTTCTACCGTAGGGTGGCGTTTGGTATTGGCCATGTATTTCTCCACAAAAAGTGCGCCCAGGGTTACGCCCTGGTAAATTTTTACATTCCGACCGATTTCGGTAGTTTCCCCAATCACAATGCCCGTGCCGTGGTCAATATAAAAATGCTCGCCGATACGGGCACCCGGATGAATATCAATACCCGTGCGGGAATGCGCGTATTCGGTGAGAATACGGGGAATATAACTGATCTCCAAACGATGCAGGATATGGGCCAGGCGGTAGAAAAAGATAGCGAAAAAGCCCGGATACACCCTGACCACCTCAAATTTAGACCGGGCCGCAGGGTCACCGCTCAGAATAGACTCCAGGTCTGTAGAAAGCATACGGTATAACTCGGGAATATCCTCCACAAAAAGCGCAGATTTCTTGCCTGCGTCTTCTCCTCTACATTCGGCCGTCGCATCGAGAATGGACTTCAACTCATCCCCAATATTCCAGAACTCCCCTTCCACCTCGTCTACACTCCTGAAAAAATCTTTCGAGCGCTCGGGAAACAGCAGGTTAAATACTTTCAGCGCCCACCCCGTAATGGTCTTCGAGGGGGGAATATCCGGCACATTCTGGTGCTTCTCAAATAAGTAGTTTATAAATTGTTTATTCATATTCTAATCTCTAACATCTAATCTCTAATATCTAACGTCTCACTCAAACCAGCCTCCTCCGAATCAGCAACGACACCAGGGAAAAGAACACATCGGGCTTCAGCGTCCTCCAGTTTTCCATCTGTAAAGTTCCGCCCAGGTGCAAATAATAATCAAGCCTGTATTTCTCTATTTCTTCCTGCACAAATTTACGCAGGTTCATAAGGGCGATCCACCCGTCTTCCACGTCTTCAAACCATTCCTGGTAGTAGTCGTCTTCCCCGCCGTGAAACTGAAAAAGGTTCTCCCCCACCAGGATAAACCGACGGATACCGTTCTTCAGTAATTTGTCGATTACCCCCCTCTTGAGGTACATGATATCATTGTGCAGGGTATCGTTCCACTCCCCGAAAAGCTCAATAACCGCGTATTTCAGCTGGTAATTTACCATTAAAAGTTTTACATACAGCGTTTCCGATCCGATAAAGTCCCAATCGGGGTGAATCACATACCCGTAAACCGCGTTTTCATACACCTCAGACGCCTCTTTTCCGTAAAACGGACTTTTCTTATCCCGGTAGGGAAGATAATAGCGATTCCAATTATAAAAAGGTTCTATTTCATGCATTTCGTAAGGTTTTAAACTAAATTTGCAACGATGCAAAAAGTTCAATACAAATATAAGACGGAATATTTAACGGACTCCGAACCGCTGAAATTTAAAGAGGAAGAGCTTGCCGAAGAGGAGATGATTCTGAACCTTGGCCCTCAGCATCCGTCTACGCACGGTGTACTCCGCCTGGAAGTGGTGACCGACGGTGAGCTGGTTCGGGAGGTATCCCCCCACCTGGGTTACCTGCACCGCTGCTTCGAAAAGCATGCGGAATCCATGCCGTTTAACCAGGTGATTCCGTACGTAGACCGCCTCGACTACCTCGCGTCCATGAACTCGGAACATGCCTATGCCATGGGCGTAGAAAAGATGTTGGGCATAGAAGGCACCCTTCCCAAACGTATTGAATATATCCGTGTGCTGGTGGCGGAACTGAACCGCCTCGCCTCGCATTTCATGGCCATCGGCACCTATGCCATTGATATCGGCGCCCCTACCCCTTTCCTCTGGCTTTTCCGCGACCGGGAAAGTATTCTCCGTATGCTGGAATGGCTGTCTGGCGCCCGCCTCCTTTACAATTATATCTGGATCGGCGGACTGTTTTACGACCTGCCCGTAGGTTTCGAAGACCAATGCCGCCAGTTCTCTTCCTATATACGGCCGAAACTTACCGAACTCAAACAGATTATCATCGATAACCATATCTTTGTGCAACGCACCGCCCACGTCGGGGTGCTGCCCCTTGACCTGGCCATCAACTACGGATGCAGCGGACCAGTCTTACGCGGTTCCGGGCTGAAATACGACCTCCGCAAAACCGACGGGTATTCCGTGTACCCCGAAATTGAGTTCGACGTGCCGGTGGGAGAAGGTAAAATGGGGACCAAAGGCGACTGCTGGGACCGCAATTACATACGCCTCCTCGAATGTTATGAGTCGCTCCGGATCATCGACCAATGCATAGAAAAACTCACCAAAGAGCATAAACGCACACCGGATTTCGACCCACAGGCCTACGTACCCAAGAAAATCCGGCCGAAAGAAACGGATTTCTATGTGAGAGCGGAAAACCCCAAAGGCGAACTGGGTTTCTTCTTCCGTACCGACGGCCGTAGCGATGTACCCGTACGCGTAAAATGCCGGGCATGCTCCTTCCATAACCTTTCCGTTTTGCCCGCTATTTCCAAAGGAATCCTGATAGCCGATCTCGTGGCCATTATCGGCTCACTCGACCTGGTGATGGGGGAAGTAGACCGCTAAGAGAAATTTACTCCAACTCCCAAACGCTGGGATGATTGCTGTTCCGGATTGTTTTACGCACTTCCATCCAGAAAGCCAGTACAAGATAAATGATGACAGGGGAGCCGAGGGTGAAAAATGATGCGTAAATAAAATACTTGCGAATGCTGGCCGCCGAGAAATTCAGCTTCTGCCCTATCCGGGTACAAACCCCAAAGAGATTACTTTCCAGCAGATATTTGAGCCTGTCCATAAACATATTCAACTAAAAACTCTACAAATTTCCGAAATATTCCGAAAATAAAAACAAAAAGATGTTAAATTTACCTTAAACCATCCCACCCTTCAGTAAGCGCCATGCGCGCTTTACATTATACATGTTTCCCCAATACCGTATTTTCCGGTTTCCCACCCAATTTATACGGGTAATCGGTATTGTAATGCAGTCCCCGCGACTCCTTGCGTTTCTGGGCCGACAAGATCACCATTTGTGCGCAGAGAATCAGATTTCTCAACTCACACAGTTTTACCGAAAGTTTAGTTTTGCGGTAGAAAGTCTCCGTTTCTTCTTTCAGCATGCCCATGCGGGTTTCGGCCCGGTCAAGGCGGAAGTCAGACCGCACAATACCTACGTAATCCGACATCATTTTCTGCAATTCGCGGGTGTTGTGCGACACCAGGATCTCCTCGTTCGACTGCACCGCACCGAACTCGTTCCAGTCGGGTACCCGGCTCTCGTAGTCCAGCCCATCAATATGCTCCAGCGCGTTCCCCGCAATGCGGTTGGCAAATACAGCCGCCTCCAGGAGGGAATTGGAGGCCAGTCGGTTAGCCCCGTGAAGGCCGGTAGAGGAGCATTCCCCGCAGGCATACAGGTTTTTAATGGAGGTACGCCCGTATTCGTCTACCCGTATGCCCCCGCAGAGGTAATGCGCCGCGGGCGTCACCGGTATATAGTCTTTCGTAATGTCAATCCCGATACTCAGGCATGTTTCATAAATGTTCGGGAAATGCTGCAGAATAAACTCCTTGGGCTTATGGGTGATATCGAGCCATACGTGTTCTTCCCCTGATTTTTTCATTTCTGCATCAATCGAGCGGGCTACGATATCCCGGGGCGCCAGCGATCCCCTCTCGTCGTAATCGTACATGAATTCCCGCCCGCTTTTATCCCGCAAAACGCCGCCTTCCCCTCTCACCGCTTCGGTAATCAGGAAACTCGGGAAAGTGCCGGGATTGTACAGGGAAGTGGGGTGAAACTGGATCATCTCCATATCCCTCACTTCACCTCCTGCCCGGTATACCATCGCGATGCCGTCGCCCGTGGCAATCACCGGGTTGGTTGTAGACGAATAAATCTGTCCCGCGCCACCCGAAGCCATCACGGTAACCTTGGAAAGAATGGTTTCCACCTCCAGGGTATTCACATTCAGGGCATACACCCCGTAGCTTTCCACATGTCCGTGAGACTTCTCCCCCAGGTGGTGCTGGGTGATCACTTCCACGGCAAAATAATGGGTCAGGATCTCAATATTGGGCTGCTTGCCCACTTGCTCCAGCAAGGCCCGCTCAATTTCCCACCCGGTAATATCCTTATAATGGAGAATCCGGTTTTCAGAATGTCCCCCCTCCCGGGTAAGGTTGTATTCCCCGGTTTCCATTTTATCGAAATTCGTACCGTAATCAATCAATTCCTGGATGCGGTCCGGACCTTCCGACACCACAATTTCTACAATTTCCTTGTCGCAGAGTCCGTCACCTGCGATAAGCGTATCCTGGATATGCTTTTCAAAAGAATCACTTACGGGGTTAAACACCGTGGCAATGCCCCCCTGCGCATATTTCGTATTGGTTTCGTCGGCATTTACCTTGGTAAGTATCAGCACTTTACCTTTTTGTGCGGCCTTTAATGCAAAACTTAGCCCCGCAATGCCGGAGCCAATCACTAAAAAATCAACTTTCCTCATCTATTTATTAGCTGTGAGCAGTGAGCTATGAGCAGTGAGCCGCGAGAATCGCAAAGCTCAGAACGCAAAGCGCAAAGCTTCCTGTTAAACAAGCCCTTCCCTCAGCAGATCATGAAGGTGTATGAATCCCAACACTCTGCCTTTCTCTTCTACTACCAACTGGGTGATACTGAGTTCCTGCATTTTATTCAGGGCGTTCACGGCGAATTCATCCTTTCCTACCGTCTTAGGGTTCCGGCTCATCAAATCTATGGCTTTTAAGGCAAAAATATCGCTTCCTTCCCTTAATTTTCTACGCAAATCCCCGTCGGTAATGATCCCGGAGAGCTCTTGCGCCCCGTTCACCACGGCGGTTGTTCCTAATCGTTTGGACGTCATTTCCAGCACCACTTCCTCCGCGGAGGCGTTTTCACTCACCACCGGCACTTCGTTGTTCGGGTAAAGATCCGAAACTTTGAGGTAGAGCTTTTTCCCGAGGGCGCCCCCGGGATGGTAACGGGCGAAATCACGGTTATTGAACCCTCTCGCTTCCAGGAGACAAACGGCCAGGGCATCGCCCAGGGCCAGGGAAACGGTGGTAGAAGTGGTGGGCGCCAGGTTCATGGGACAAGCCTCCCGGGTCACGTGGGCGTTCAGCACATAATCGGAATTTTTAGCCAGGAAGGAATCCGTATCCGACACCATGGAAACCAAAGGGTTAGGAAGGCGGCGGATCAGGGGCACCAACACTTTCAGTTCAGGCGTATTCCCGCTTTTCGACAGAATCAGCAGCACGTCTTTTTCATCAATAATACCCAGATCTCCGTGTACCGCATCGGTAGCATGCATGAACACGGCCTTTTGCCCGGTAGAGTTCAAAGTAGCCGCTATTTTCTGCGCGATAATGGCACTTTTGCCAATTCCCGACAGCACTACCTTTCCCCCGGAACTTAAAATTGTATTCACTACTTCCTCAAAACCTTCATCTATTGTATTTATCAAAGATTTAATAGCCTCCGATTCATCCAACAAAACTTTTTTGGCGGTATCCATTATATTTTTTTCTACTTTCGTCTCCACTTTTTTGAGGGCTAAATTCAGAATACAAAATTAGCTTCAGAAATCCGAAAACCTTTCACAAATAATATTTTTCACGTAATTTATTTGTGAAGCGTAATTTTTAGTAAATTAGCCATACGTTAACAGAAAAAGTTATAGGGGATATGATTGCAGAATCAGTAGAACAAGGTTTGAAGCAAAACCTAAAAGACATTTTCGGCTTCGATAATTTCAGAGGTGAACAGGAAAAAATTATCCGGAGTGTAGTCTCCGGAAAAAATACCTTTGTGATCATGCCTACAGGGGCGGGGAAATCACTTTGTTATCAACTTCCGGCTACCGTTTTAGACGGCACCGCCATTGTAATATCGCCCCTGATCGCCTTGATGAAAAACCAGGTAGATCAGCTTACGGCTTACGGGGTGAATGCGCAATTCCTGAACAGTACCCTGAATAAATCGGAAATGAACCGGGTGAAAAATGACGTGATCAACGGCGTTTGCAAGTTGCTTTACATTGCGCCGGAATCGCTCACCAAAGAAGATAACCTGGAATTTCTGAAGAAGGCCACCATCTCTTTTGTGGCTGTAGACGAAGCCCACTGTATTTCAGAATGGGGCCATGACTTCCGTCCGGAATACCGCAAGATCAAAGATATTATTGAAAATATCAACAGCGGCCTGCCCATTATCGCGCTCACCGCCACGGCCACGCCCAAAGTGCAGCTGGATATCAAAAAGAGCCTGAACATGGACGATTCCGTGATCTTCAAGACCTCTTTTAACCGGGCAAACCTCTATTACGAAGTAAGGCCGAAACAAAACGCCAAGAAGCAGCTGATCAAATTTGTTTCCCAGAATAAGGGAAAATCAGGCATCGTGTACTGCCTCAGCCGTAAGAAAGTAGAGGAGATTGCCGAACTGCTGAATGTAAACGGCTTCAAAGCCCTGCCCTACCACGCAGGCCTCGATTCAGATATACGCATGAAAAACCAGGATGCTTTCCTGAATGAAAATTGCGATATCGTAGTCGCCACCATCGCCTTTGGCATGGGCATAGACAAGCCGGACGTGCGTTTCGTGGTGCATTATGACGCACCCAAGTCGCTCGAGGGCTATTACCAGGAAACCGGCCGGGGCGGAAGAGACGGACTAGACGGCGCCTGCCTCATGTTTTACGCCCTTGACGACATCACCAAACTGGAGAAATTCAATAAAGACAAGAATGTCACCGAAAGGGATAATGCCAAGGCCCTCCTCATGGAAATGGTGGCTTATTCTTCCCTGGGTGTATGCCGCAGGCGGCAACTGCTCTCCTACTTCGGAGAACAAACCGAGAAAGATTGTGGTTTCTGTGACAACTGCAAGAAACCAACCAAAACATTTAAGGGAAAAGAAGAAGCGGAACTGGTGATCAATACCATCCTGAAAACCGAACAGCGCTTCTCCGCCAACCATATTGCCGACGTACTCACGGGCAATACCAAAGACAACCCGGCCATTCTGAGTTATGAACACGACAAACTGGAATATTTTGGCAAAGGCCTGAAGTATTTCAACCTGGAAGATAAGTTTGAAGACGAAGAAGACGACGAAGACGAAGACACCATTGTGGTGAACAAAAAACCCAAAGCGGATATCAATGCCGACGGGCGCCTTTCTGCTTCCGACAAATGGGTGTCCATTATCCGCCAGATGATGGTATTCGGGTACCTGGAAAAAGATATTGACAACTACGGGGTCATCAAGGTATCGAAAAAAGGGGTGGAATACCTGAAAGACCCTTACACCATCACTTTCCATGAAGACCACGACCTGAACGAAACGGAGGGCAGCGGGGAAGATGAGCTCCAGCAGACCACCGGCACCGCCAGCGGCTCCGGCGCCTCTGACCAGGCCCTGCTCGAACTCCTCAAGTCTTTACGGAAGAAAATTGCCAAAGAGAAAAATGTGCCGCCGTACGTGGTATTCCAGGATCCTTCCCTGGAAGAAATGGCCACTACCTATCCGTCTAATGCCAATGAACTGGCCCAGGTTAACGGCGTGGGCATGGGGAAAGTACAGAAATTCGGAAAGCCTTTCCTTGACCTGATCAACAAGTACGTGGAAGACAATGAGATTGAAACCACGCACGACCTGATGGTCAAAACCACTGTAAACAAGTCGAAAACCAAGATCTTTATCATCCAGCAGATCGACCGTAAAATTGACCTGGAAGACATTGCGGAAGCCAAGGAAATGTCGGCGGAAGAGATCATCACGGAAATTGAGAGCATCTGTTTTTCAGGTACCAAACTCAATCTCGACTATTACATCAACCAGATCATTGACAAAGACAAGCAGCAGGATATCTATGAATATTTCATGACTTCTTCTTCCGATGATATCCGCGCGGCATTGAAAGAATTTGAAGATTACGACGAAGAAGTCACCGAAGAAGAACTTCGCCTCATGCGGGTCAAATTCATTTCGGAAATGGCGAATTAAGCGGCCCTTCAAGCTCGGACTGTCACCCTGAGCTTGTCGAAGGGCACGAACTGTCGAAGGGCACCTTGAGACTAACTAAACGCGGGCTTCGACAGGCTCAGCCTGACAAGGGCAGCACCCG
>CAYRGN010000010.1:0-18136 GCA_964423865.1 uncultured Lacihabitans sp. | reverse complement strand
CTGACAGTGGCAGCGCCCGTGCTAGTGTCACCCTGAGCTTGTCGAAGGGCACCCTACCTAAGCGCCCACGAACTGCCTCAGTGCAATATGATCCGGCGGAAGCCCGCTTTAGCCCCAGATTTTGGTTCCTTCCGTACAATTCTTACACATCTCAATATTCTTTCTCCCCCCAATAAGGCTATGCCGGAAGCCCTTGTAGGAATCGGAATACCACACGTCACGGAAACTGGTTTCCGACACATTGCCCATGCGGTATTCCGCGTCTTTATCAAAGCAGCAGGGTACCACGATGCCGTCCCAGGTCACCACGGCCGAATGCCACATCTTCCAGCAATGATCTATCAGGCGGTTCTTGATACTCCATTTTCCATCCGCTTCTTTCTTATACCGGGAATACTGATCATTTTCCGGGATCAGGTCTGAGCCCTCGCTGTAATCGTATATCTGCGCGGTTTTGAAACGGAGTTCATCTACACCCAGCTCCCCGGCCAGTTGCTTGACATCCCCCATCTGGTGTTCATTCGGTTTCACCACCAGGAACTGGAAAATGACGTGAGGAGTAGAGGAACCGAGTTCTTTTTTGGCTTTCAGGATATTGCGGGTACCCTCCAGCACCTTATCCAGCTTTCCGCCTACCCGGTACTGCCGGTACACCTCCTGGGTGGTGCCGTCAATAGACACAATCAGGCGGTCAAGCCCTGAACGCACGGTAGCCAGGGCGTTTTCATAATGGAGGTAATGGGCATTGGTAGACGTTGACGTATAAATTCCTTTTTGGGTAGCGGTTTTCACCATCCCCAAAAAATCTTTATGCAGGTAGGGTTCTCCTTGAAAATAAAAGGTCAGGTAAAGCAGGGTATCGCCAATTTCCCCCATCAGTTTTTCAAACATATCTTTCCGCAGCATGCCCGTAGGCCGGGAGAAAGAGCGAAGGCCGCTGGGACACTCCGGACACCGCAGGTTGCAGGAGGTGGTAGGCTCTACGGCCAGGGCTACAGGCATAAAATGATTGACCGACGAGCGGGTGATCCGGGAATAAGCAAAAGAAAAGACCAGTCCCAAGGCATTCCGAATCCGTTTAAAGGTAAGTTTAGAAAGAAAATTCAGGTTATCCCTCCCCATTCATCTGCTTGTAATAATTGATTAACCTTTCGTCTTTTTCCGCGGCGATGGCATCGTTAAAAGCCTTTGCAGCCTCTTCTGATAAGTCTTTTACCGTGTAGAGTGCCCGTACGGCACTCATGCGGGCATACCAGGCAGACTCGTGCATGGCGATATCCCGTATAAAAGGCAAAGCCCGCTCAAGCGTACCCTCCTCGCTAATCACCAGGTAAGAAGCCAGCAGTCCCATATACTGGTAAAGATCCATTCCCTCCATCGCCTGCATCCGTTCCAGCATCCAATCGGTTTTGTCGGTGCGGTCTGTCGTTACAAAATAATTCGCAATTACACCGAAAAGCGGACCGTCGTTCACATGCTCGTACACCGCCACCAGGCTGTCGCTCTCCGGCACCTCCTGGGCCAGCAGGATCTCCAGGGCCGCCGCCCTTACCGAGTAGGATGTATCCCTCATGGCCTTTCTGGCCAGCTCCAGGTGAGCGGGGTTCTGAAAGTTTCTTACCGACAACAGGGCTTCGGCCCTCACGTTGGAAGACGGATCCTCCGCAATGCTTTTCTCCAGCACCTTCTCAATCCTCAAAAAATCTTCTCCGTCATAATCATTAAAACGTTGTACAGCCAGTTGGCGTACACGCCAGAACGGATCGTCCAGCGCTTCTATCAGCAGTTCCCGTATCTTTTTATCTTCCAAAGGTTCTTCTCCACCCATAGACAGGGCCAGGCCCAAAGCGGTCAGGCGGGCATAGACTTCCGGCGACGCCCCGTACTGGTGAATCAATTCGTCTACGGTCCGGTCATCGTGTACCACTCCCAGAAAATACCCGTCTGCGTTCGGTATATAATTCGTCAAATCTCCCTCAAAAGGAATCCGGAAGATTTCTGAGGCCTGTGTCAGCGTCAGCACCGTATCTTTTTGTCCTGCGCTGCTGATCACTCTGAGGGGCAAGCCGATCCGGAACACCCCGTTTCCCAGAGAATCTGTGGCCTGTGCAGCAGTAAGTTCCAGCACATTCCCGGTCGCTTCCCCCCGGAGTTCCACCACCGGGTGGCCGGCGCCTTTGAACCATTGATCAAAAAACCATTTCAGGTCGCGGCCGGTGACCTTTTCAAACGCCATCCTCAGATCTTCCACCTCCGCAGTCTGGTGGGCATGCAGGGTCAGATACCGGTTTAGCGCGGTAAAAAAGGCCTTATCGCCTACCTCCAACCTCAGGGTATGCAACACGCGCCCCCCTTTCTGGTAAGAATGCGCGTCAAACATTTCCTCGCTGTTGTGATAATTGAACCGGATCAGCGGCACCTGTTTTTCCTCCGCCTCTCCCAGGTAACTCAGGAGGTCGTCCAGGTAGGTAAAATCACCTTCCTCTTTTCCGTACCGGTGGGTAGCCCAGAGAAATTCGGAATAGTTCGCGAAAGCTTCGTTCAGGGGCAACTGGGCCCACGACTCGCAGGTCACGTAGTTTCCGAACCAGTGATGGAACAATTCATGGGCAATCACGGCGTCATCGTGCCCGTCTACCAGCTGGTGGTCGTTCTTCAGTACCGAGCGGGCATGGGTGGTAGCCGTGGTATTCTCCATGGCGCCGGAAATAAACTTCCGGATGGGAACCTGGGCATATTTCTGCCAGGGGAAAGGCACACCCAGCCGGTCTTCAAAATACCGGATCATTTCGGGCGTACGCCCGAAGATACCTGACGCGAAAGGGGCGTATTCCGGCTCCATGAAATAGCTCACTTCAAACCGCGTAAAGCCGGGGTCGGTCACCTTCACAAAGTCGCCGCCTGCTATCATGGTCAGGTACACCCCGTGCGGTAGTGATTGCGACCAGTGGTCGGTTTTCAGGCCGTTGCCCAGGTCGGTAGTACCCACCAGCAGCCCGTTAGACAAGGTAGTATATTTCTTCTCCAGGGTGATATGAATATCCTGGGTGTGGTTCTGGTTGGGGGAATCGAGGGTCGGAAACCACGCGCTGTTGCTCTGGGTTTCGCCCTGGGTCCAGAACTGGGTGGGCAATCCTTTGACCGTTCCGGCGGCATTGATAAAATACAATCCCTTTTCACTCTTGTTCTCCTCTCCGGCCTCTTCCTTTATTTTCTCCGGTTGGGCCAGGTAGGCAATTTCTATGCATAAGGTATCTTCTGCGGTATACTGCCGGTCCAGCTGCACCGACAGGTAACGGCCGTCGTTCGTAAATTTCAGAGTATTCGTACCCGTCTTCACATAAGACACCTCCATTTCCCGCGCGTTCAGCACCAGGATCGACTGGGGGTAAAAATAAGGTTTAAGCGTCAGCACCGCCCTTCCCTCCAGGGTTTGGGCGGCCCACTGCGGCTTCACATGCAATTCGGTGTGGAGCAGGTCAAATTTCAACTCTTCCGAAGACCGCACCTGGGCACCGGCAGTGGAGCAGATCAGTAGCAAAAAAAACAGTTTCTTCATTTTTTTCTTTATTTGAGCTGTGAGCTTTGAGCTTTGAGCTATGAGCTGTGAGCTATGAGCTGTGAGCTGCCCTGTTTAACATAAAATTCGCGGCTTTGGTAGCGGGGATAAACGAAGCCAGGAGGGTAATCACCAGGATTCCCAGTACCGATAGCGCCACGTCGCTGCTCATTACCCGAACCGGATAGGCCGTGGTAATGGCGTGGTCCATGCCCAGCCCTACCAGGCCATAACGCATTTGAAGTGTGCAAACGCCAAGGCCCAGCGCCAGCCCGAACACAATCCCCACCCCGGAAATAATCAGTCCTTCGGTAAAGAAAATCTTACGGACCAGGGTGTGGCCGGCTCCCATAGCCGACAGCGTGGCGATATCGTCTTTTTTATCCAGCACCAGCATACTCAGGGCGTAAAAAATATTAAAGGCGGCAATTCCTACCACAAAAAACAAACCGATAAAGATAAAAAGTTTCTCAATCCGGATGGCTTTCAGTAAAGAAGCATTCTGTTCATCCCTGTCGCGGATCACCAGGTTTTCCGGCAGTAACTTTTCAATGGAAGCCCTGACTTTCCGGGTATTCACACCCGGGCGAAGGGTAATTTCAAGGGCGGTCCGCCGCCCGGGATAATCATTCAGTTCTTCCATTACTTCTAAGGGAAGGTAGACAAAATTATCATAATGTTGCTCCAGGATAAAAACACCCGCGATCTCCAGGCCGATTCGGTTAATATTGTCTTCAGGATCCAGCACGTTCAGCTTCTGGTTGCGGGGATACAGAATTTCGAGCGGCCGGAAAAAATCGTTTACGGTTAGTTGCAGGCTGTTGTACACGGCAGCGCCGATAAACGCGGCGGGCCGGTCGCCCACGTACACGCTCATTTCTCCACCCGCCAGTGATTTCCTGAATTCCGCGTTGCGGGCAAACGTACTGTCTACCCCTTTCACGTCCACAATGGCCTGGGCGTTTTCGTTACGCGCAAGCGCCTTGTCCTGGTACACCTGCGTAAAAAAGTCTACCCCTTCCGTGGCTCCAATGGCGCTCAGTAGTTCGGCGCCGGGCTCAAAACTCTTGGCCGAAACCGCGGTAATTTTCAGATCCGGGTCAAACGATTTGAAGATTTGCCGGTTCAGGTCTTCCAAACCGTTAAATACCGAAAGAATAATAATGAGAGCGGAGAGGCCTATGCCCACACCCAACATGGAAATGAAGGAAATGAAATTTATAAAACTTCGCTTTTTCTTTGAGAAAAAATATTTCCGCGCTATGAAAAAGGACAGATTCATTGATCTTCTTCCTCGGCCGGGGGAATATGGATACCGGCAAAGAGTTCTTCAATTTTCTGGGCGTATTCCGCAGTATCGTCCACAAAAAAACTAAAGTTGGGGATAATCCGTAATTGTTTGCCGGCCATACTTCCGAACAGGCCCCTGATTTTTTTGGTGTTTTCCCTTATTTCATCCAGGATAGCCTCCCGGTTGTGGGTTTTCAGGAAACTCAGGTATACTTTGGCCACGCTGAGATCGGGAGACACTTTCACATCGGTAATGGTGACGAAATTTCCGGCAAACACACTTCTGAATTCTCTCTGGAATATATCACCCAGATCTTTCTGGATTAACCGCCCCACCTGTCTTTGCCGCTTACTCTCCATAGTCATTTATGCTTATGCAATTCATTTCTCGCCCCTGCCAACTGATCCTCAATAGATTAAATCAGAACCTGGCGATCTTATGCTTTAATTTACAAATATCCGGCTATTTTTTGGTATAAGCATGAAAGGAAACATATTTTTGCATAAAAAATAACGAACATCCCTTGTTAACATTCTTCCGAATTTATTCCATTTTCCAGATCCTGTCCATTCTGGTAATCATTGTGGCGATCCGGGTGCTTTTTTTCACACCAGACCTCCCTCTCTTGTCGAATGAGCTGGAGTGGATCCTGATCGGGCGAAAACTCAATGAAGGACTTGCTTTGTATAACGAGGTATTGACACAGGTTGCCCCCCTATCCTCCTATTTTTACCAGCTGATTGACGCCACTCTCGGGCGAAACCAGCTAACGTATGAACTTATAGCGGCTGCTGTAGTGTATGTGCAGGCCCTCCTGTTTAATTTCATGATCAGCAAACGCAACCTGTTAAATGAGCGAAATTACATAGGGGCATTGATTTATGTGGTACTCATGAGCATTTCCTTCGACCTTATGAAACTTTCCCCCGCCCTACTGGCCAACACTTTCGTGCTGATGGGGGTCAATGCGGTACTGAGCCAGGTTGAGAAACGCGACGGCGTGGGCGACGATGTCTTTGAAACCGGTTTGTTCCTCGGACTGGCCACCCTCTTTCATCACCCCTCTTTTGTTTTCATTTTCTGGGCTATTCTCACCCTGTTTTTGTACACGGGCATCAATATCCGCCAGGCATTTATGGTGTTCCTGGCCTTTATTCTGCCCCTGTTTTTTATGTATATTTTCTTCTACCTTAACGATAACGGCGCCGATTTTACCGGTATCTGGCTCTTTAACCTCAATAATTTTGTCAAACTGACCCTTCTGAATATCCGCGACATTCTTATTGTGTACACCTTGCCGGTGCTCCTCTCCCTCCTGGGGGTGGCCCGGGTATTACGCGGGCAGCGGTACCACAGTTTCCAGAACCGTTCCCACCAGGCATTGCTGATCCTGGGTATCTTCGCGCTGATTGCCTTTCTTATTTCAGGGAAATACCTGCCGTCTAACCTGGTATACTTCCTGATCCCCCTGGCTTTCTACTGTTCCGGGTTTTTCGTGCATGCCAAAAAATTGTTTGTACCCGAAATGATCTTCCTCACGTTCTTTGGTCTTGTTATCTTTATTTCTTACCTCGGAGCGAAACAAATTTTCGGTGTTTCCACCCATCTGCTGGCCGACTATCGTGTACAGGCGCCTGACATGTCTTATACCGGAAAACGAATTTTTATTACGGGAAGAAATATCGATGCGTACCAGTCTAACGAAATGGCGACCGGCTACCTCAGCTGGAATCTGGCCCGACACGATTTTGAAACCCCCGGAAACTTCCTCAGTATCTCCAACATTTACAACAATTTCACCAAAGACATGCCGGATGTGATCATTGACGACCAGGAAGTCATGCCCGCCGTCTTCGCGCATATCCCGGCATTGGCAGGGAAATACAAAAAGGTAGGAAAAAACGTGTACGAATTGAAGGTGGGGAATTGAGCGATTCGCAGGAGTGTTTTTGAAAACGGGTTAAGCAGAGTCCCACAAATGGAGACTCTGACTGGACTGGAAAACGGGTTAAGCAGAGTCCCATAAATGGAAACTCTGCCTGGACTGGGTTTTACCTGAACAGCAACAAGGCCATAATCAGGGTAATCACAATATTGAAGGTCTGTGCGCCCAGAAATACGAAAAGCGGTTTTTTGTTGGAGTGAACAAACAGTTCCTTAAAGTTGGTTTCCAGACCTATACTTACAAAAGCCAGGGCAAACCACACGCCCTGTATGCTTTTGATTACCGATTTTACCTCTCCTACCTTTTCTGTGGAAAGCACAAAAGAAAACAGAAGTGAGGCGGCTACAAAACCAATCACAAACTTGGGAAAGCGTTCCCAGATTAGCTTCAACGTAGGTTTTTCGGCCGTTTGCTGGGCCTGGTTCACCGACCAGTAAATGCTGATGGCGAAAGCGGCCAGTCCGAGCATTACATTCTGGGAAAACTTAATGATGGTACTGATTTCCAGGGCTTCATCACCGACGAGTGAGCCTGATGCCACCACCGCGCCGGTGGTATCGATGCTGCCTCCGATCCAGGCGCCGGTCACGGCCTGGGAGAGTCCCATCCACTGGGCCATATACGGCATAAAGATCATCATGGGTACGGCGGTAATCAATACCATGGAGATCACGTAGGAGAGCTTTTTGGAGTCGCCTTTGATGGCGCCGGAAGTGGCGATGGCGGCGGAGACCCCGCAAATGGAAACCGCGCTGCTGATCATCAGTGACATTTCCTTGTCGACACCGGTGCGCTTACATAGCCAAAAGGCAAAATACCACACCGATAGCACCACCACCGTGGCCTGCACCAGGCCCAGCATTCCCGCCCGGAGAATTTCTGAAAAGATAATGGAAGTACCCAGCATCACCAGGCCGATTTTCACAAACAACTCGCTTTGAAGGCTCTCCTTCAACCATTCCGGAACGCCCAATACGTTATTAATAAATAACCCGATGGCCAGACCGAAAATAACAGTTTCCAGGTTATACTCCTGTACTACCTTGTTTCCGGCCAGGATCTGTGCCACCACCGAAAGTACAAAAAGCAGCACAAAACCCGCCAGGAAGCGGGCAGGATTCTTACCCGTCAGCCAGGCGGCTAAGGTGGCTGCGGCGCCTACCAGCCCTAACTGCACCAGCGTTCTGACCATATTCTCCGCGCCAAGGATCTTCCCTGTGATATCGGAAACGGTATTCCATTTAAACGAGGGGCTATCAAAACTAAACCCGGCGAGTACTACGCCTATTACTAAGAAACCGGTGATCACTACCACCCAGTCTTCCGAAATATTAATCTTCTTTTCTTGCATTTTATGGTTCAGGTCATTTTCTACCCAATATTACATAGAATGAAATTTATATCCTTAGAAACTTTACTTTTTCCTATAATTTCTTCGTATATTTACACCGGTTTAATGATTATGTAGGAACGGGTATCCTGATTCAGGTTATTTGTTTCAAAAAGATGTGAAAGGAGGAGTGCTGCTGTACTCCTCATTTTTTTGCCCGGATATCTTTCAACCCGAATTCCGGATTACCTTTGTAGCGGTAAGTAACCGTGCCAATACCATCCCAAACTCAGAACTAATATTTTAAATAATGAAACTACGCCTCTTCCTGATAACGTTCCTCTTTTCCGCTTGCGGGCCATCCCGCTCCTCTGACCGCGTCATTACCTATTTTGATGCCAAAACCTGGGTAGAACACCTGGTTTCCCAACTGGAAAAGACACGCCCGGAAGTAGACAAAACATGGACCTATGACCACAAAACGAAAAACAAGCGGGTAGAAGAAATAGACTGGGAAAAGGAGCTGAAACTTTTCCTGGACGCTGATCTGAACAAAAGTTCTTTTGTCAGCAGTTACGATTCGGTATCTGACATTAACCAGACCGTATACCGCCTGAAGCCGGGGGAGGATCTCCCCATTAAAGAGTTGACTGTGGTATTTGATTCTCTTCGTTTGCCGCTTACGCTGCACTGTATCCGTCAATCCGGTAACCATTTCTTTTCTACGGGTTCGGAGGTGTTTCTAAGTACATCCGGCGGAAACCTGGTAGAATACGAAATCCGGTCTATCCAAAAACTCTTGTGGTTTCGACCGGATTCCAGTTTTGTATCGGGAAAAGTAGCCGTCCCGGCAGAGTCTCTTTGAAAAAGGACTCTGCCGAGCCCCCCCCCTGAATTAATCGTCTCTGCGTCCGAGGAAGATCATTACAAAATAAAGCAGGTTAGCCAGCGCAGCGGCGGCGCCTACCACATACGTCATGGCGGCCCATTTGAGGGCGTCTTTGGCCATGGCATGCTCACTTTGGTTGACTACATTCCGGTTCTCCATCCAAACCAGGGCACGCTTGCTGGCGTCAAATTCTACCGGCAGAGTGATCAGAGCGAACAGAGCCAGGGCCAGGTTAGCCGCAATGAGAATAATCAACAGGGTATTTCCTAAAGGGTTATTCTGGGACATCATGGCGATACCACCGAACATCAGGAACATGTTCGCCATTCCCATCACCCGGGAAGCAATATTTACGGCGGGTACCATGGCAGACCGCATACGCAATGCGGCATACGCCGTGGCATGCTGAACCGCATGACCTACCTCGTGGGCCGCTACAGCCGCCGAAGCCGCGCTTCTGCCGTGATACACATCCGCACTCAGGTTTACTGTCTTATTCAGCGGATTGTAGTGGTCGGTCAGCTGACCGTCTACCTGCGTGATCTGTACATCATATATGCCGTTATCGTCCAGCATTTTCCTGGCAATCTGTTCACCACTAAGCCCGTTAGAAAGCCCAACCTGAGAATACTGGGCAAACTTACTTTTCAGGCGGCGGGAAACCACCGAACCAATCAGCATAAAAACAACACCAATAATAAGTAATCCGATCATCTGTTAATTTAATTATTTTCTACAAAACAAAAGTTAAAGATACACAGGTTCCCGTTTTTTTCAAAACCGGATGAAAGGTAAATTTTGACATTATAAGGGCCAAAAACGATATAAACTCATTCTCCTTTCTTCACCGTGGAAGCCAGCCATACAAATTCTTCCAGGAACAGATCTATGCTTTTCTCAAAGCCCGGCTCTAGCAGGTTCCCCTCCGTATCAAATTTCTTGTCGGCATGCGGGGTAATCAGCAAACGCGGGCTTAAAATACCGAAAAGGGCGGCAACCAGCTGAATCAGCTGCTGGGCCGACCGCATAGCGCCCAGGGCGCCGTCGGTTCCGGTAGCCAGGCCAAAAACTTTCCGGCTCTGTTTTGGGAAATGGTCCAGGAGGTTTTTGAGGGCGGGAGAATACCCTCCGTTATATTCCGGGGAAACCAGGATAAAAGCGTCGGCCGAAAAAACGCGGTCGCCCAATGTTTTAAATTCTGCGGGCACCTTCTCCGGCGACGACCACACCTGCTGTACAAAAGGCAGCGCATAATCGCGCACGTCAATCAATCCTACCTCTATACCCGGCGTTTCCTGTAAACGCCGAAACAGGTTTTGGGCTATACGAAACGTAATACTGCCCTGACGGGGACTACCCGAAATAATTTCAATCTTCATTATGTATTTTAGTTTTGAGCTGTGAGCTGTGAGCCTTGAGCTTTGAGCCTGGAGCCTGGGAAAGAACTTTTACCGCCGTGGAGTAAGCGAGCATCCTGCTCTTCCTCGAAGCTACTAGCTACTTAATTTCACAAAAAATCTATTCCAAAACAACCGCATCACTTACCCGGTCAATAATATCTTTCGATACCGCGGTAAAATAACCGCCGTTCTGGTAGCCGTACCACGACATCGTCACGGTTTCATAATGGCCCGAATCGTACAGTTTATCGTCCGTTATATAGCCCACATACCCCCCATTAAAACTCGTGATCATCAGGTTGAGTCCTCTTTTCCGGGCGTATTCGTCCAGTTCCACCATAATCTCTCCCGAAAAATCGGCGGGCATGCCCAGCAACAGCGTGTTCCCTATCCGGGTCACTTTAATGAACGCTTGGTAATCGCCGAAAAAACGTTTAAACACCCAGGGCCTCAGGGCCAGGTTCCGGGTCAGGCGCGCAGTAGGCTCCGGCAAAGGTACGGGAATAAGCGCAGACAGCAGCGTATCTCCCAAAACGGTTTCCTGTCTTTGATTAAAATAATACAACACACTTAATCCCTGGTTTTTCGCTTCATCAAATTCGGTGATGCCACGTTCTACCGGCCCCATACCGGCCACGGCCCCGGCCATATAGAGGGCGAAAGCCGGCCTGAGAGAGTCTACCAGTACCCCGGAATAGTCTCTCGATAATTGCAGGTTACCATCCCCTAAAGTAGTACTGTGGGCCGCATACGTAATCAGGTAGGCTTTCTCACCATTGTCTTTAAAAAAACTCAGGGCCCGGATTTCCCTGTCGCGCACGCCCCCCGGCAAATTGATCCGATAGCGCACATCTTCGTCGTCAATCACTTCCGAATACGCTATTTTTCCCGGACTCAGGTCACTCTCCGAAGCCAGGATAGCCCGGCAAAAACGGTCGGCCAGAAACTCCACCACCGTGGGGTCAAATTCCCCTCCGAACAACTCTCCTGTCAGGGTACTCTCCCATCCCCCTATACTGCTGTGGCTATGCGTAGCCGAAAAATGAATATTTTCCAGACCGATACCCCGTGTTTTCAGCTTGTCTTCTACCGCCATCACTACCCTGGGCGGAATAAAAAGCAAATCCGCGGACACCAAAAACACCCGCATACCCCCTGTCTCTACTGCCACAGAGCGTACATAAATGGAATCGTGCACGGCTTCGTAATGGCGGCCCCGGCGTTTGCCATAACCGGCCAGCGGTACCGGCCGCACGGGTGTAATGTTTTCCAGCGCCCACCCTACCCTGGCGCTGCCGGAGACTTCCGTGAAATCAGGTACCTGCTTCTTCCATCTTTCGTAATGGGCGGTCTCGGTGTAAGGCGTTCGCTCTATCCACTGCACCATCGAAATCACCAACACCAATAGGATTCCCAGAAAAACCAAAACAAATTTTATAATTTTTCTCATATTCCAAATTTTAGACTTATCTAAGAAAAAATTGCAGTACAAAATAAATTCATTCTACAGAAATTCTAACATAAAACTAATTATCAATGTGTTATAAACACACATTATAAAATAATTAATAAAAATATTTAATTATTGTTATAGCAATTATTACTGATATTTTTCAATAGATTTGCACAAAACAAATATTTCATCAATAAAACAAAGGGATCCTGAGGACCTTTAATCTGCCAAAAATGGGGATTAAAGGCCTCAATTCCTAATAAAATCATCAGCCAGAATGAACATACACAAAAACCTTTCGCCGGAAGAACTTAAGCAACAATCCCTGTCCCTCGGCCTTGGCCGTCTCAGCGCGTCAGGCGCTCTGGTTATTTCCACCGGAAAGTTTACAGGAAGAAGTCCCAAAGACAAATTCCTGGTATCCGACGGAAGTCCGGGCATAGACTGGAACGACTTCAACATCCCGATAGAGAAAGCCTGCTTTGAGAAATTAAGGGAAGATCTGCTGGCCTACCTGGAAGGCAAAGAGGCCGTTTGGACGCAGGAGGTATATGCCGGCGCCGACCCCGCGCAACGTGTAGCCCTAACCTGCCTTACCGAGTGGCCCGACAGCAGTCTATTTGTATGCAATATGTTCATTCGTGCTGAAGGACCTTTTACACCGGAATGGACCCTCATCCAGGCCCCTGGGTTTCAGGCAGACCCGGAAATTCACGGCACCCGACAGGGCAACTTCGCGGTGATTTGCTTTTCGGAAAAAACCATCCTGATTGGAGGAACGGGATATACCGGTGAAATCAAAAAAGGAATGTTTACTGTGATCAACTACCTCTACCCCCAGGAAAGAGACATCTTCACCATGCATTGCAGCGCCAACCGCGGAAAGGAAGGCGACGTAGCCCTGTTCTTCGGACTGAGCGGCACGGGTAAAACCACGCTCAGCGCCGATCCCGAACGCGCCCTGATCGGGGATGACGAACACGCCTGGACAAACGAGGGCATCTTCAATATTGAAGGAGGGTGCTACGCCAAAGTAATTGACCTGTCTCCGGCCAAAGAGCCCCAGATTTTCGGGGCTATCCGCGGCCAAGCTCTGGTAGAGAATGTCACGTTTCTGCCGGGAAGTCACCACCTCCACTATACCGACCGGTCTGTAACCGAGAATACCCGGGTGAGCTATCCCCTTTCTTATATCGAAAACGCAATTCTGCCCTCTGTGGCGGACAACCCAAGCCACATTTTCTTTCTTACCTGCGATGCCTTCGGTGTGCTGCCTCCTTTGAGCCGCCTCACCCCGGAGCAGGCCATGTTCTATTTCCTGAGGGGATACACCGCCCGAATCGCCGGCACGGAAGAAGGGGTGAAAGAACCCCGCCCCACTTTCAGTACCTGTTTCGGTGCGCCTTTCCTGCCACTCTCCCCACAAGTATACGCCGAAATGCTGAAAGAGAAAATCTATCGTCACCACGTAAGCGTATGGATGGTCAACACGGGCTGGACGGGCGGCGGGTACGGTACGGGAGAGCGCATCAAGCTAAGTTATACCCGTGCCATGATCAAAGCAGTTTTGAACGGCAGCCTGAAGAATGTAGTTACCCAAACCCACCCTATATTTGAGCTGGAAGTACCCCTGTGCTGCCCGGGCGTACCTTCCGCCCTGCTGAATCCGGTCAACACCTGGGCAGACAAAGCCCGGTACGAAGAAGAGAGCCGAAAACTGGCAGAGCTATTTGAGATGGAAACAGCAAGAGTCTAAATGCGGGCATCGTCTAAAAAGTTCAGATGATTTATGGCTCTGAAAAACCCGCTAAAATCAGCTCACCGAGGGCCATATCTTCCGGAGTAGTGATTTTGATATTGGAATAACTTCCTTCGATCAGGCGAATGGGGTGTCCGCTGTGTTCTACTACGGAGGCGTCATCCGTAAAGTTTTCGTTATACATGGCTTCATAAGCCCGTCGCAAAACCGGCAGGGAAAAGGCCTGGGGCGTTTGAATCAGTTTCACACTGCGGCGGTCCACCGCCCGGTTATCCGTACCGGAAAGCAGGCGTACCGAATCTTTGCTGTCTACGCAGGTGACGGCCGTGCCGGCTTGTGCGGCCACAGAGAAGCAATTCTCTATGATATTTTGGGGAATAAAGGGCCGAACGCCGTCGTGTACAGCCACCACCGCATTTTCATCCCCCTGAATGGAGTCTAGCGCGTTTTTTACGGAATGAAAACGGGTTTCACCGCCCCTCACCACCGTAATGGGCGCGCCGGGTAAATACCGGTGCGCGATAGGTTTCCAAAATTCCTGGCCGGACAAGGCCAGGATAATTTCACAGTTCTCCAGGGAAAGGAATTTTTCCAGGGTATGTACCAGTACGGGTTTCCCCCCGAGGGGTAGAAACTGTTTGGGGATCTCCCCGCCCATACGGCTGCCCGTACCGCTGGCTACAATTATGGCTATTCTACGTAACATCTGTTCCCCGGCCCGCCATCAAATAATCAACATGGCGTCACCGTACGTATAGAACTTATACTTTTCCTTTATGGCTACTTTATAGGCTTCCGTCACGGTTTCGTACCCTCCGAAAGCACAGGTGGTCATCAGCAGGATAGACTCGGGCAAATGGAAATTGGTCAGCAGGGCGTTGGCAATCTTGAAATCAAAGGGAGGAAAGATAAATTTATCTGTCCAGGCGTTTTCCAGGGGTTTCAGGCGATTATTGGCCGAAACCGAAGATTCCATGGCCCTCAGAGAGGTACTTCCAATGGCACAGACCCGTTTTCCTTCGTCGAGGGCATTGTTCACTACTTCACAGGTTTTTCCCGGAATAGCAAAATTCTCCGAATCTGTCTTGTGCTTGGTCAGGTCTTCTACTTCCACCTGGCGGAAAGTACCAATGCCGATATGAAGGGTAAGCGGCACAAAATCCACCCCGTTAATTTCCATCTTCCGCACAATATTCTTGGTGAAGTGCATCCCGGCAATAGGGGCCGCTACTGCACCTTCCTGGCTGGCGAAAATGGTCTGGAAACGTTCCTGATCATGGTCTGCTACTTCCCGCTGAAGAATATCTTTCGGGATGGGCGTTTCGCCCAGCTGGTGTACCGCCGCCATCATTTCTTCATGATTTCCATCAAACAGGAAACGGATGGTCCGCCCGCGTGAGGTGGTATTATCAATCACTTCGGCTACCAGGTCGCTATCTCCGAAATACAGTTTATTTCCTACCCTGATTTTACGGGCGGGGTCTACCAGTACATCCCAAAGGCGCATATCCCGGTTCAGTTCCCTCAACAGGAAAACCTCGATTTTAGCGCCTGTCTTCTCCTTTGATCCGTACAAGCGGGCCGGGAACACTTTCGTATCGTTGGCCACCATCACATCGCCGTCACCAAAATAATCGATGATGTCGGTAAACTTTTTATGTTCAATTTTACCGGAATTTCGGTGAAGCACCATCATCCTGGCACCGTCGCGGTCTGCGTATGGATGTTGTGCGATAAGACTGCCTGGAAGATCAAATTTGAAGGAAGATAATTTCATTAGAAAGAATTAAGTGAGCTGCCGGATATCCTGGCTTTTATTAAAATAAATGCAAAAATACGAAATTCAAACAGGGGTTGTCAAGTAAATGGTTAAATATTGTATCCAAAGCACTTAGCTATTGCTGATTCCGGATGTATATTTCTCCCTGCAAATAGGCCATGGCGTCTCCTCCTATCAGCACCCGCCCTTCCCGGTACTCCCCGATCACCTTCCCTCCTCTTTCCGAAAGCTGTTCGGCTTCAAAAGTGGTTTTATTCAACTCTCCGGCCCAATAAGGGAACAATTTAGTAAAGGAAGAACCGGTAACGGGATCTTCGTTTATACCTAAACCCGGCGCGAAAAAGCGGCAAACAAAATCTACTTCCTGCCCCGGAGCGGTCACGATCAGCCCCCGTGCTTTCAGTTTTTGCAAAGCGTTAAAATCCGGACGAATCCGCCGGATTTCTTCCTCCGAACCGAATACGGCCATGATATCTTCGTTGGCACGCAGTATCTTGGCGGGCTTGATGCCCAGTACTTTTTCAAAGGGAAAATCAATGGAGGTCTCTTCAGGCACAAAGGCGGGAAAGTCCAGATAGTACGTACCCATGTTCCGCACAAACTCCAGGTCTCCGCTGTTCGATTCAAACAGGATGCGGTCTTCCGGATGCCCCATATATTCGGTCAGTACAAAGCCGCTGGCCAGGGTAGCATGCCCGCAAAGCGGCACTTCCACCTCCGGAGTAAACCACCGGATACGAAATCCCCGGGCGGTTTTAACGAAAAAAGCTGTCTCCGACAGCCCATTCTGGTTAGCAATTTTCTGCATCAGGGTATCCGAAATCCAGAAATCAAGGGGAACCACGCCCGCGGGGTTTCCTCTGAAATCTTCGGCACTGAAAGAATTGATGTGAAAAATTTTAAGCGCGATCATTTTCTAATGTTGTTTAATGACAATAAGGTTAATACAAGGAATATCAGGGAAAGGCTCACCAGCCACAGCACATCTCTGCTGTCAATAATGCCTTTCCCCAGGGAATTATAGTGAAAAGCCAAGCCGACATAGGCTACTCCATATTGCACAGCGCCCGTGAAGAGGCCGGACAGCTGGTCAAAACCGATAAAGAGAATATAACACACAAGAGCAGTGAGCAGGAAGGCCACCACCTGGTTCCGGGTCACGGAAGACAGGAAAAGCCCTACTGCGGCATAGACCGATGCCAGCAGCACCAGTCCGAAATAGGAACCGACTACAGCGGCCGAATCGATATTTCCGACCGGGTTTCCCAGCCTGTAGAGGCTCAAATAATAAATCAATGTAGGAAGAAGAGCCAGCCCGATAATAAATACACAAGACAGGTACTTCCCCCCGATAATGGCTGAAAGCGACACCGGGCGGGTCAGCAGGAACTCCATGGTACCCGACCTCAGTTCTTCGGAAAACATCCGCATGGTAATGGCCGGCACAAAAAAAAGCAGGAGGTAAGGACATAACCGGAAAAAACCGTCCATGTCCGCGTAACCGTAATCCAGAATGTTGGTATCGGGGTACAGCCAGAACAAAAGACCGTTCATGAGCAGAAACACCCCGATAACCATATAGGCGATCAGCGAATTAAAAAAGGAGGAAACTTCTTTTTTAAAGATACTCCACATATTTATTCAAACACAGGCGGGTTCTTTTTCATAATTGCCGCCATAATAAGGGAACAGATGAAGCCGGTCAGGGCATAGGAAAAGATCACCACCACCGGCGCGAAAGGCCCCGCAATGAAGGGTCGGGCTGCTTCGATGGCCTGCTCAATCGCTTCCGGCGAAAGGCCGCTCTTTTCATATTGCATTTCCGTAATTTCCAGCAGCTTATCTACAATACCCGGATCAATCACTTTTTTATACAAAACATCAAAACCGGCAAACAGAACACCTCCGGTTACAAAGAGCAGCATACCCAGGCCGAGGCCCTGCCCGAAACTCATAAAGCCTCCATTCAGCTCCCGAAACTCCCGGAAAGCCATGAACAGCACTCCAAAAGAAAGCAGGATAGACACCACGGTGCTGATCCACTGCTGGGAGAGGAGGTTGAAGGTATAGATAATGGTATACACTACAATGCTAAGTAAGCCGTAGATCAGGCCCCATTTCAGCGCGATTCTGGCGGTAGATACTTTTTCCATATTTATGAAGGTTTAATTTTACGCGTTGCCATAGCAAAAAGGCCTATCGGGAAAATCGCCCAGAAAGAGGCCATTAAGCGGTCAAAGATAACAGAAGAAGTGGTACTATTTTCAAGAGATACCAGCATCTTTTCAAATGCTTCGTCTGACATGATCTCTTTTTTGGATGGTCTGTCGGCCTGTAAAAAAGAAATACTTTCCGAAATCCAGGTATGAAAAGGCTGCCTATCTATCACTTCCAGGAAGGCGAAAATCAGGAGGCCGCTCAATATCGCAGCGAGGAGATTCCCCAGCAACCCTATGGTAAATCCTTCATAAAAATGAAGATACCCGTTGTTCCGGCGTTTAAAATACCAGATACCGAATAACAGAATAATAATCTGTAAACCCAGAGGGGCGGTCTTGTTGGCCAGGGGGTTGTCTATCGTGAAATACATCAGGATAAAAAAAAGAAAATAGAACAGCCCTGCCAACAGGCCGAAAAAAAGAGATATATGGAGAACTTTACGCATAGTCGAGTTCTGAGTATTGAGTATTGAGTATTGAGTATTGAGTATTGAGTATTGAGTATTGAGTA